>CAYOOD010000009.1:108386-118303 GCA_964405435.1 uncultured bacterium | reverse complement strand
CTCCGGGATATATAAAAAAATGTAACAATACTAAGTTAGCCAACTTGGTATTATCCGCACCCACAGGGGTTTTATTGACAAATATATTGGCGACGCGGTCATGGCGCTGTTTCCAGAAACGCCGGAAGATGCGCTCAAATCCGCGATCGCCATGCAAAAACAGGTAACACTCTACAACCAACACCGCCAAAATAGCGGCTACCCGCCCATCTCTATCGGCATCGGCGTACACGCGGGCACTTTGATGCTCGGCACTATTGGCGAAGAACAGCGCATGGAAACTACGGTGATATCCGATGCCGTCAATCTCGCCTCTCGCTTGGAAGGCTTGACCAAACTCTATGGCGTCGGCATCGCCATCAGCGAACCCACCATCCGGGGCGTCCACGACGCGGGAAAATACGGCGATCGCTTCCTCGGTCGCGTTCGCGTCAAAGGCAAAAAAGAACCTGTTTCCGTCTTTGAAATCTACGAAGGCGACCCGCCCCACATCCTCGAACTCAAGCGCGAAACCCGCGATACTTTTGAATGGGGTTTGGAATTATATTATCACAAAAGATTCGCCCAAGCGCAGCAAGTCTTTCAAGAGGTATTGCAAATCAATCCCCAAGATTTTGTCGCGAGTTTGTACCTGAAACGCTGCGAAAATTTACAAAAATACGGCACGCCTCCCGACTGGGACGGCATCGAAGCCCTCGATGAAAAGTGAAGTAGTGCTGAGTGCTGAGTGCTGAGTGTTGAGTAGGGTGGAGGGTGGAGTGTTCAGGAATGAGGAATGAGTGTGGAGGAATGAGTGTGGAGGAATGAGGAATGAGTGCAAAGGAATTTAATTTTTTATTTGTCACTTATCACTCTTTTACTTCTCACTCCTCACTCAACACTCCTTACTCAGCACTCAGCACTCAGCACTTTTTACTCTGTACTCAACACTCCTCACTCAGCACTCAGCACTCAGCACTTTTTACTCGATAAAGCACTCTCCTAAGACGCTGACAGCCCTACCCGCGCTTCTCCAGACACCTGCTCCACTTCATCGCCCGCCAGCTTTTCCAGCACCGCGCGGGCATCTGGGCCACCGAGGCGTCCGAGGGCTTGTGCCACTCTGTAGCGGATTTGCCAATCTCCATCCTCGGCATAGGGCAGCAGCAGGGGCAGCGCCCGCTCCTCTCCCAATTCCCCGAGAGAACTAATCGCAGCCATTTTTACCAGTTCTTCGCTGGAGCTGAGGGCTTCTTGCAATAAGTCAAATGCCCGCCGGTCGCCCAGTTCTCCCAAGGCGGCAATAATGCTGAATTTGACGAGCCACTCGGGGGAGTTTCGGTAGAGGGATTCCAAATCTTCAAAAGCTTCCGTTAGCTGCAAGCCGCCAATCGAGTCAGCCGCCGCCGCCTGAACGTCGGGTTCGGGATCGTTGAGGAGGCGATCGCGCAGCACCTGCGCCGCTACTGTCAAATCCTGGCGTCCCAGCCATGCCAGTGCGGACACCGCCGCATAGCGGACGCGGGCGTTTTCGTCGCCGATCGCCGTCTGGGCTAGCTCGAAGGCGATCGCCTCCTCGATGAGGCGCAGTTGGTTGACTCCTCGCAGGCGATCGCCCAAATCCTGCGAACTCAACAAATCCTTAACCGACTCAGGAGTGATGCTCATTCTTCTACTAATTCGATAAAAAGCTAATTTTCTACTCGCCGCGATCGCGCAGCTGCGCTACTCCCCAATCCCTACTCCCCAGATGCCGCCATTGCCCGCACGATATCCCCCCGCGTCAGGATACCTATAACCTTCCCGGCGCTGTCGAGCACTGGCAAGCGGTTAATTTTTCGCTCGTGCATCAACTTTGCTGCATCGTGCAGGGCTTTCTCCGGTGTCGTTGTAATCGGATTCGCGCTCATCACTTCCCCTACGGTTTGCCCCAGCGCCTTGTGCAGTTCTTTCTCGTAACGCGCTGGGTTTTCGAGGAATATCACGCTATCCAGCAGCATGAGATACGGCGGCGGTGTCGGTCCTGTTTCTCGCCACATCAGATCGCTTTCAGAAATGATGCCCACCAACGTGCCCGCATCGTCCACTACGGGAAGACCGCCAATGCGTCGTTCTGCCAGAATCTTTATGGCCTCCTGTAGGGGGGTTTCGGGCCGCACCGCGATCGGATCGCGGCTCATCACGTCGGCAACTGTCTTGGGCATCTTAGGTTAGCTTTGATACAAAATCACACTCGCTACCATCATACCTCTGTGACGCTACTGCTTCCTCACTCTCGCTACTCATCCAGCTTTCGCGCCAGGGCGATCGCGAATCGCTCGTGCATCGGCTATCCTAGATGAAGCATCTGGGGACTTGAGCCACTGACTCCTGATTAGCGGTTCGCCAACACAAAGTTTATCCACGACCCCGCCGCAATGGCAACAATGGACAGCAACCAACAGCAACAGCACCCTCAATATCGCTGCGTCATGGTTTGTCAGCACCTATCTTGCCAGCGAAATGGCTCGGCTGAAGTCCTGCAAGCTTTTCGAGATTCTCCCGTTCCCGGCGTCACCGTCAACAGCAGCGGCTGTATGGGACAGTGCAGTTCCGGCCCTACTGTCCGCATCACCCCAGACGAGATTTGGTATTGTCGCATCAAACCGAATGACGTTCCCCTCATCGTCGAAGAGCACCTCATCGGGGGGCAGCCGGTCGAAGCCAAGCTCCACCCCAGAATTCATCCCCGCTTTGATTTTTAGAGCTTCAAAAGAAGGGGGCCTGGTCGCTATAGAAAGAAAGAATTTTTTTAGATTGACTTGGGGTTCGCCGTGGTATATTATTTTTATAATGGGAATCTGTCCATTTATAAAATTTTTGCGCAGATTCCCATTATAAAAATAGCATAGCAGATGCTCCCACCTTTTGGCAAGCCCCCTTCCCTCTTTCTATAGGCGATTTTTTAGACTAGAAGCTAGGGCGCTATAGAAAGAAAGAATTTTTTTAGATTGACTTGGGGTTCGCCGTGGTATATTATTTTTATAATGGGAATTTGTCCATTTATAAAATTTTTGCGCAGATTCCCATTATAAAAATAGATTACCAGATGTTTGCGACTTTTGGCAAGCCCCCTTCCCTCTTTCTATAGGAGCCCCGCCAGACTTGCAGCGCTAAGGGAGCTTAACGAAAAGCCAAAATCCAAGAGCGGATGAGTTCGTTCACCTGTTCCGGCACTTCATCGTGAGGACAGTGGCCGGCTTGTAGGTAGTATTCCGTCAGTTGGGGGTAATATTCGCGGAACTTCGCGCCCCGATCCCTGGCATTCATCCACGGATCGCCCTCGCCCCAGAGCATCAACAACGGGCACTGTAGCTGACCGAGCAAAACATCTATTTTTTCCCCCTGCGGGCTTTTAAAGACCGAGGCAAAGACTTTCGCCGCACCGCGATCGCAGGAAGGGCGGTAAATGTCCTCTACTAGCTCGTCCGTTACCGCATTTTTATCGAGATAAACTTTGTAGAGCGTTTTGCGGATGACCGAACGGCGGCGCGTCCACTGGAACAGCAAAAAACTCACCCACTCTTGCAAAAATAGCCATTTTATGCTCTGGTTTAGCGTGCTTCGCATCAGGGTCGGTTTGGGGGCGGGCTGAGCCGAGGTAAACGGGCCGGCACTGTTGAGCAGGACCAACCCGGCGGCTGAGTTGGGGCGCTGGGCTGCCACGCACAGGGATGCGTAACCTCCGAGAGAGTTGCCCGCCAAGACTGCCGGAGCGCCAATGACTTCGGTGATGAAATCGTGCAACTGATCGCGCCAGAGATTGCCACTGTAGGCGATGTCGGGCTTGGCAGAACGTCCGAAGCCCAACAAGTCAATCGCCCAAACCTCGAAGTCCTGCTGCAAGCCGGCAATATTTTTGCGCCAGTGGTCGGTAGATGCGCCAAAGCCGTGAACCAACAGCAAGGGGGGGCGTTGCGGGTGTCGGTTGCCAGCCCGCACATAGTAGATGGAGTGCGATCGCCACGTCCAGTATGCTCCGGGGACGGTTGCTGCTGTAAGAGTTGCCTGCATCGTCAAAAAAATAATAAGTTTTGTTACATATCATAAAGCCTCCTTCACGAACTGGCGGAGGGGCGGCACCAAATAAGTATAATTGCTTAAAAGCCTGCCTGGGGAGAAAGTTTGCCGTTCGCGCAGAAAGTGCTTAACCCGCAGTCCAACCAAAACAGTTGACACCTCAGCTGCTTAGATATTCGATCTTGAGAAGCTAAATGGCATTTCACCTGCACGCATCTAATCTTCCCCTGCTGCGGTTTCTCCCTTTTTCCGAACCCCGGCAAGTCACACAAGTGAATTCAACTGGCATGGCAACCAGCTTTCCCGAGGGTGGCAACCAGGAGAAATCTACCGAAAGATAGAGATAAAATCTGCCGGCGCGCGCGTGAATGACGCGGTAGGGGCGGGGCAAGTAGATAATCTTTGCTTCCAGCAGATATCCTAGATAAAACCGCCGCGATTCAGTTTTTTTTAAGGAGTACAGAGGCGAATCAGATGGCCAAGTGGAAAGAAAATAAGTTAATAGTTATATGATATTTTCCGGCTCTGCTGGAAATAGGCAATCCGAAACCGACTGCGGAATCGATCGCTAAAAAGAAGCGATTAGGACTGGCTGCTTGTCATGGCCAGAGCTGGGCGCGTGCCAAGGACAGGATATTTCTCGAGGGGTTGGCAGCCAAAACCGACGCTCGCGGGGGCTATCGGGCAAGGGAGCGCGGTTCTGTGGCGATACGCCGCCACGAGGCACGCGATTTCCTCTCTTTGCGCCTACTACTGCCGCCTTTGACCAGACTACAGTTCACAGCTTTTAGAGGTGGAGATGAAAACCCAAGCAAATATTCTGGATTTCGCCAAGCAAGGCAACCCCCACGCCATCAAAACCTTAATGAACCGCTCTCTGAAGCCGAAAGGCATCAACGTCCGAGTCTCCTGTAAAGACCAATGTCTGACGGTGATTGCCGAAGCTTCCGAGCCTCCCGATCAGTCATTTATGGTTAATTTTGTCCGCAAAGGGCTGGCGAATTTGAACCCCCAATCAGTCAAGCGGGTTGTCGTACAGGGACGCAGCACGGGCAGTGCGTCTCCAGCATGGCGCGCCGGATTTGAGCTGAATGCTGAGGTGGCAGCGGCAAAACCTAGGAGGTCAGAACCTAACAGTTTCAAGGCGGCAGAGCTCCTCCAGGCTGACGAGATCGCCGATCTCAGCCCATCGGGGACTCAAAAAAATGGCAGAGAGGGACGGAAAAACTTTAAAATTCCAACCAAATCTATAAAAGTTTTCCTGGTTTGTCTGAGATTTGTTCTAGCCAGTCTACTTTATGTGATATGTGCCGTCAGTTTGGCGGCGATCGCCGTCAGCATGAAGTTAGCCGCAATTTTGCTGGCAGAACAGTATTTTTATAACATTCAAATTGTGGGAGAAATTTTTAGAGCAGTAGAAATTATCGAGCTGTTAAACGTTCTCGTTTTTGCAATAGTTGGCATGGGATTTGGAGTAATAACGGCTCTTTTGCCTCGGGTTATTAGTCGGCAGATTAGCGCGATCTTTTTGATTATTTTAATTCCTCTCATTTGCTGCACTACCGATTTATATAGGTACGATAATTGGCTGCGCGAAATCAGCGAACGCGAAAAAATATCTTACAGTGATGCTCAGCAAATCACGAATTCATTTTTGAAAAATCGAGTCGGCCAGCAAGGGTTTTTGGGTTTTTACTTGCATACGGCAGAATTTCCGGTGCTGCCGACGAAAAAAGACCAGATGCAGGACGTAACCGTGCAGGAAGAAAAAATTACTTCAAAATTTGCGACGGTCACGGGTATCACTCCACAAACGATGACTATCTTATTTACAATTTCCGGGTGGGGAATCCGATCTTTTTACTTTCTAGTTGCCGCCTTCGCGAGCGCAACCCATTTCCGCGAGGGGCTCAAGCAAATTGCCAGACTATCTCAAGGCAATAGTGAAAATCAAACCGTCTTCTAAGCGGTTTCTTGCAGTCGGGAAGTGCGGGCGATCGCGCTCTTAATTTCTGCGCGAATCGAACCGCCCCCAAGACCAGCCCTCGTAAAATTTTTTAAACAAGTTTTTTAAACAAATTTTTTTAACGTCTCGCTGCGATCGCTCGTTTGCGTTGAGCAAATAGACCGTTTGCAAAACAGACCTGCCTTGAAACCAGGTGTGAAAAACAAACCTGGTTTCAATCGCGATCGCCTTCCCAGAGCCAGGAAAAGCGTGCATTGCCGATTGCAGACCGAGCAATGCACGCCATCCGACCGAGCTAACTAGCGGAACATGCTGCTGACCGAACTATCTTCGTGAACGCGCCAGATCGTTTCGCCCAGCAAATTGGCCACCGACAGCACGGTCAACTGTTTGAAAAGTTTGTCCTCTTGGAAAGGAATCGTATTGGTGACGATCACTTCCTCAAACAAACCGCTAGAGAGACGCTCGATCGCCGGCGGAGAGAAAACCGCGTGGGTAGCACAGGCATAAACCTGACGGGCACCTTCTCGGCGCAACAACCGGGCACCCTCAGAGATCGTCCCTGCCGTATCGATCATGTCGTCCACCAACACAGCCGTTTTGCCCTTGACGTCGCCAATCAAATTGAGGACTTCAGCCACATTGTGAGATTGGCGGCGCTTGTCAATAATCGCCAGCGGCGCGTCATTTAACTTTTTAGCAAACGCCCGCGCTCTCGCCACCCCGCCCACATCTGGCGAAACCACCACCAGATCGGACAGTTGCTTGCTCTGCAGGTAATCCAAGATCACCGGCGAACCGTAGACGTGATCGAAAGGAATGTCGAAATAACCTTGAATCTGGGCTGAGTGCAAGTCCATCGCCAGAATGCGCGTGGCTCCTGCTTGCGTGATTAAATTGGCCACCAGCTTCGCCGTAATCGACTCCCTTCCTGCCGTCTTGCGGTCTGCCCGAGCATAGCCATAGTAGGGGATGACTGCCGTAATTTGCCGCGCCGATGCACGCCGACAGGCATCGATCATAATCAGCAATTCCATAAGGTTGTCGTTCACGGGGTGGCTCGACGGCTGAATCAGATAAACGTCACACCCTCGGATCGATTCCTGAATTTGAATATACAGCTCTCCATCTGCAAACCGTTTTCGTACCATCGGCCCCAGGTCGATCCCCAGGTAGCGGGCTACTTCTTGGGCCAGGGGAATATTGGCCGACCCAGAGAAGAGCCGCAAGCGGTTATGATCGGGTACGGATGGCAGAGCAGTCTGAAGAGTTAAAGTAGCAGAACGGATCACAGCAGCCCCTCGCAGCACGTTCTTTTATGGCAATATTATCATCCTCCTTTAAAAATAGTCTTCAGTATTTCACTGAGAGAGCTATCCTCTAGGAGATCAATTCTCTAAATTTTATAAAAAATATTGATTCTTTAGGGTGCCGGTACGGCCAGTCCACCCGGCGCGCCTTCTCTGCGGGAACGGGGATTGCCGCCCTCAGCGGAATTAAGTAAAATCACTTAGCCGAGCCCGTGAGGCGGTAGAGTTCAACCGATGGAAGCGCCGCTAAGGTAAGCGCCCAGACGCATAGCTTCACAATTTCACCGACTCGATAAACTAAAAATAAAATGAAAAAAACTCTCCCAGACGCGCCCGAAACATCAATTTTCTAAAACAGTCAGCAAAGGTAAACATTTATGAGTTTGAAGGATCGGATCGGCGAAGAAATCAAGGCGGCCATGAAGTCTAAGGATAAAGTCCGTCTGGAAACGGTTCGCAGCATCAAAAAGGTGCTGTTGGAAAAAGAGGTGAGCGTCCGTCCCAGCGGCGCTGAAGCCCTGACGCCAGAACAAGAAATGGAAGTGCTGGTGCAATTGGCCAAGCAGCGGCGGGAGTCCATCGAGCAGTACCGACAAGCCGGACGGGAGGATCTGGCCGCCAAAGAGGCAGAGGAATTGGCCATTATCGAGGAGTATTTGCCAAAGCAACTCTCAGACGAGGAAGTGAGCGCGATTGTCGATGAAATTATCGCGCAAGTGGGAGCCACTTCGGCCAAAGACATGGGCAAGGTGATGGGGCCGGCGATGCAGCAGCTCAAGGGCAAGGCGGATGGCAAGAAAGTGCAAGAACTCGTTAAGGCTAAATTGAACTCGTGAAGCCGGCATCTTTCAGCTGGCTCTAAAGGCGCGAAAGCCCTGTCACAATAGAGGAGAGGGCGGGCGATCGCGAGCTTCAGCGTTGAGATTCGCGTGTTATTCTGTTACCCGTGTCGCTTCTCGGCAACAAACTACCATCCATGCAACCACCGATCGCCCTAGGAACAGTCCTGCAAAATCGCTACCGCCTCATCGGAATTTTGGGTCAGGGGGGGTTTGGCCGCACCTACCTGGCGGAAGACCAGGGGCGTTTTAACGAACGCTGCGCCCTCAAAGAATTTATTCCGATTCAGGCGGGTGGCTCCGCGATCGCCAAGTCTGAGGAACTGTTCCAGCGGGAAGCGCAAATCCTCTACCAAATTCAGCACCCGCAAATCCCTCAATTTCGGGCAACCTTTGAAGAAAGCGGACGCCTGTTTATTGTCGAGGACTATGTGGAGGGCCAGACCTACCGCTCGCTGCTGGGCGATCGCAAGGCGCGAGGCACGGCATTCTCGGAAGCGGAGGTGCTGCAACTGCTCCGGCAGCTATTGCCGGTCTTGGATGCCATCCACGCTAGAGGCATCATCCACCGGGATATTTCGCCCGAAAATATCATTCAGCGGGCGTCCGATGGCTTGCCCGCGCTGATCGACTTCGGCGTGGTTAAGGAAATCGCCACTCGCGTCCTCGATCCGGACGCGCCAGCGACTGTCACCACCGTTGGCAAATTGGGCTATGCACCCAGCGAACAACTCCAAAGCGGGCGCGCTTACCCCAGCAGCGACTTGTACTCCCTTGCCGTGACTGGCGCGGTGCTGCTGACGGCGAAGGAACCGCAGGAACTGTTTGATGAATCCCAGCTCAGTTGGAATTGGCAGCAGTGGGCGCAGGTGAGTCCGGGTTTGGCAGCGGTACTCAATCGGATGTTGAGTTACAGACCGGGCGATCGCTACCTCTCGGCGCGGGAAGTCCTCCTGGCACTCGAACCGTTTTTCTCTTCCCCGGCTGGCATCGCACCCCAACCCCCTGCCAGAGCGCCCCAACCCCCCGCGCCCAACCTCTCCCAGATAGAAACCGTGGCCCTGGGCAGGGCAAATCCACCGGCCAGAGGCAGCCAGCCCGATCCCCAGCCTCCCCTCCCTCTCGGCAGCCAGACCTCTATCTGGGACAGTCCGATCGCGATCGCCGCATTGGGAGCTGGCTTCGCGATCGCCGCCGGTGCGGGCTCCTGGGCACTGATTGCCGCTCTCAACCGCCCGCAGGTGGAGCCCTCCCCGACGCCAACTCCTGCTGCCAGCCCTTCTCCAACTCGGACGCCAGCCGCTTCTCCTCGCCCGACGCCCACTGCTTCTCCTCGCCCGACGCCCTCACCCACGCCCCGGGCAACTGCCGAGCGCCTGCGCGTCTCTATTGGCACCCCGAAAAAAGTCAGCGGCACCCTCAATTCCAGCCAAATCGTCAACTACTTGCTCAAGGGGCAAGGGGGAGAGAAACTCACCGCTTACATCACCAGCGACGGCGTACTGATGACGATCTTTGGGCCAAATGGCCGGCCCGTGGACGAGCGATCGCGTTCCGTGTCTTTCTGGGAAGGCATCTTACCCGACAGCGGCGACTACACCCTGCAAGTCAAAACCATCCCGGGCATCCCCCGCAGCCAATATCAGTTAGAAGTCATCTTGCAGGAGCCCGCACCCGTACCCACGCCGGAACCGACGCCGGAACCGACACCGGAACCGACACCGGAACCGACACCGGAACCGACACCGGAACCGACACCGGAAC
>CAYOOD010000009.1:92117-108034 GCA_964405435.1 uncultured bacterium | reverse complement strand
AACCGACGCCGGAACCGACGCCGGAACCGACGCCGGAACCGACGCCGGAACCGACGCCGGAACCGACACCGGAACCCGCGCCAACTCCGACACAAGAACCCATCTCACAGCCAACCTCTCCTTCTGGGCAAGTGAACGCAGAACCTCTCAATTTCGCATCAGGCGAAAACCAGACGCAAGTTTCAGATCGAATCAGTCCGCAACAGTTCAAGCGCTATTTAGTCAGCGCTCGCGCCGGACAAGTTCTCAAAGTCGAGCTCCTCGCTGGAGACGTAACCCTCGATATTCGCTCTCCCGATGGCGAACTCGTGGAAGAAGGCTCTGGCAATCTGGCTTGGCAAGCTCAGCTTTCCGAGAGCGGCGATTATCTGATTGACGCGATCGCCTCCCAGGAGACGGATTTTACTCTGGCTGTCAGCCTATCAGAGTAGAAAGTGCTGAGTGCTGAGTGCTGAGCGAGGAAGGAAGAGTGAAAAGTGCGCTGGCGCTGAGTAATTAATGACATCTTTCTTCAATTCCACACTCCCCACTCGCCACTCTACACTTTCCACTCGACACTCCCCTCCACTCAGCACTCAGCACCACTTGCGGAGGCACTCCCCAAATGAACGCTCTTTTAATCACTGGAACCGATACAGACGCCGGCAAAACGGTTTTGACGGCGGCTTTGGCTGCCTACTGGCAAACCTACCTCGCCGGGGAAAAGCTGGGTATTATGAAGCCCGTACAGTCGGGAACGGGCGATCGCGAACTGTACCAGCGCCTATTTTCCCTCGAACAATCGGCTGAGGAAATGACGCCCCTCTCTTTCCAAGCGCCTCTTGCCCCGCCCCTCGCTGCCGAGCGTGAAGGGCGGCGCGTTGAGTTGGAAAAAGTTTGGCCGGTTTTGGAATCCCTGCGCCGTCGCTGTTCGTTCGTTTTGGTGGAAGCCCTCGGCGGGCTCGGTTCGCCGGTGACGTTTGAATATACCGTGGCGGATGTGGCGGCTTCTTGGCGCTTGCCGGCGGTTTTGGTGGTGCCGGTTCGACTCGGGGCGATCTCTCAAGCTGTTGCCAATGTCGCCCTCGCCCGCCAAACTGGCGTTTCCCTGCGCGGCATTGTCCTCAATTGCGTCCAACCCCGCACCGAGCAGGAAATTGCTGACTGGGCTCCCGCCGATCTCATCCAATCCTTCACCCGCCTGCCGGTTTTGGGCTGTTTGCCCTATTTCGACAATCCGACGGATTTGAATAAACTAGCCCGCTCCGCCTCCGATCTGGATTTAGAACGGTTGCTGCCTGGAAGCTTTATAAAGAGTCTTCAACCGTAAAATATAAAATTTTATGGCAGCTTACTTTTTTGAAACCCTTGTTTTTGTAAGACTTTAAGCTTTATATATTTAGTAAAGTTTTGTAAAATCCGATTAAAGACTCTGTAAAAGAGAGTCTGCTTGCTAATGGCTGAATCATTCCCTAACCGTTAACCAAATTCTTCACCCGGATTTTTAAATGAATTCAAGTACAATAGCTTGCTTGATGTCTTGATTCATTATAGCTTAAAAGTTGGAAGAAGCTGCTAACTTTTGTAAAATTGGTTTGAAAACTTCTAGAAACAGGAGAGAAGAGGAGCGATCGCCACAGAACGTCCACTGCTCGACGACGAGAGCCGCGATCGCACTCAACCGCCAATCGCCACGAGCCCAGCGACTCAGCAAAACTGGCCACAGTTGCCTCTTTGTCAAAGCATTCAAACGGAGAATAGAATTTTTTATACTTTATCGCGTTCCTAAAAAAGTCAAATAAAAAAGTTTTTTTATTATTATCCGTTTGATTCCTTCAAAAAATGTTGGAGTTGGAAAAACAGGTTCGCGTCCGTAGTGTTTTATCAAGCGTGTGGTGGCGGGTGGGTGGGAGGATTGCCGGGAAAAGGGGGATTGGGAGCGGGAAGGGGGACACGTTTTCTGTGGAGAGGCGAGCCTTCTTTTTAAAGCTGACAGAACAGTAGTGACAGACGTCACAAATGCGATCGCCTTTCGGGAGAGAGGAAAGCGCGCGGCAACCTTCAGGGCGCGATTTTCCTACTGGAAATATATCTGAGTCAAGTTGCTACTTGTAATTTTTCCGACCAAGAAAAATTAATACTCGACAATCCGCAGGCGGCAACTACCATTTCCGAAGGCATAGATGTCACGAGCGAGGCTGCCTTTTTGCCCAATGCCATAAGTCTCTGATTGTTAGCAGCAACTTGGGCGATCTATTATGCCTTATCTCGGTCGGTTCAACGTTGAAGGAGATTATTTTATGCTAAAACCCATTGATTTGTCAGCCATTGTTCTCTCTCTCCAGATATAAATTTTCTGGCTGACCCTCTCCTATCTGATAGATTTTTACAAACAAAAGAGCGATCGAACAGAAAAAATAGAGCCCCCAACTTTTTGTCATTCTTTCTCCAGGCAGATACATATTTTTTCAGAAACCTCTATAAAAAAATAAGCTGGTGCATCTCCCTTTTGCTGACAGATAGCGACAATTGGCGTTGAGAGGGATAACTCAATAAAAAAATAAGGAACAGGCTTAGGGAAAGGGAAACTCTCAGCCGTACTGAGCTGGAGGGAGCTCGTGTTGCTGCGATTCAGCCTAGCAATGCAGACCAGCAAAATTGAGGAGACTCTATCGTCTTTATTGGCGATCGCGCAGAAAAGGCAAAAGTGAGGGTGCTTCCAGATGCGCTGTTAAATAGGAGGACATGAAAAGTGTCAGCAATATTCCACGGCACATTGGGAAAAGATTTTATTCAGGGCACGTCAGGTAGAGATATCATTCAAGCGTTTGCCGAAGGAGACATTCTTCAGGGAATGGCAGGGAATGACAGCGTGTTTGGCAACGAACACGAAGACTCGCTCTATGGCAATCAGGGTGACGATACCATTTATGGAGGGCAAAACGAGGACACCGTGCGAGGGGGTAAAGATAACGACCTCTTGTGTGGAGATCGCGGTGATGACATCATCGCAGCAGAACTGGGAAATGATATCGGCGTCGGCAGTAGCGGCAACGACAAGCTGTATGGCAATACGGGGACGGAATGGCTCTACGGCAACCAAGGCAACGATACCATTTATGGGGGCCAGCAAAATGACACCCTGCTGGGGGGAAAAGATGATGACTGGATATCCGGCGATCGCGACAATGACAGCGTTGCCGGCGAACTGGGAAACGACACCTGCCTGGGATTCACTGGCAGCGATCGCGTAGAGGGCAACGAAGGCAACGACTGGCTCGATGGCAACGAAGAACAAGATACCGTTTCCGGCGGAGACGGCAACGACACCGTACTCGGCGGCAAAGACAACGACTGGATATATGGCGATCGCGGTAACGATACCCTCTTAGGCGACTTAGGAGCCGATACAGCACTCGGCGGCGAGGGGAACGACACCTTCGTCATCGGCAGGCGCAACGACGTACCGGGCTATCGCAGCACCGGAGGGGCAAATATCGCCGATGCCGACTGGCTGACAGACTTCAGCACGGGCGACGTGATGGAATTAATCGGCGGGCTGACATTTGAAGAACTCAACATCTTTGCCGGCACCAGCGAATATCTGGGCTACACCATCATTCAAGATAGAGTCCTCGGCGAGTATCTAGCCATCTTAAAAGGAGTTGACCCCAGATACCTGCAAGGTAGCGGAGCTCTAGTAAAGTTTGAGCCGATTTCTGAGACGGATACCACTGACGGCGGCACGACGACACCTCCGGTAGATAGCGGCGGCGGCACGACGACACCTCCGGTAGATAGCGGCGGCGGCACGACGACACCTCCAGTAGATAGCGGCGGCGGCGGCGAAGAAACACCACCGCCCGGTAACGGCGGAGACGGCGGCGAGGAAACGCCACCAGAAGCGAATAATCCGCCGATTGCCAATCCCGATAACCTGACAGTCAGAGAAGATACGCCCTTCGATCTGACAACAGTCCTAGCCAACGATACCGATCCCGACGGCGATGCGCTAACCATCACCGAGGTGACGCCACCGAGCAACGGAACAATCATTGACAACGGCAACGGGACATTTGAGTACGCGCCAAAGCCAGACTACAACGGGACAGATAGCGCCAACTATACCGTCAGCGACGGCAAGGGCGGTACGGCAACGGGCGAGATCGACTTTACAGTCGAGCCGGTGCAAGATGCCCCAAAGGTTGCCAATCCCCTGCCCGTGCATACAGTGACAGAAAATGTACCCTTCAACTTGCCGATTCCTGCCAACACCTTCAGCGATGCCGATCCGGGGGATACTTTAACTTATACAGCGACGCTGGAGAACGGCAATCCCCTGCCAGATTGGCTGAACTTCGACCCCGCCACGCTGGACTTTAGCGGCACGCCTCCGACTGGCGATATTAACACCATCGACATTGCACTGGCGGCGACAGACAGCGCAGGCAATAGCGCCAGCACCTCCTTAATTCTGGCGGTTAACAGAGTGCCCGTCGCGAATGAGGACGCGGCGGGGGCAGTATTCTTGCGCAGCCTTCTAGAGATTGAGCCGCAAACCCTGACGGCGAACGATACCGATGCGAATGGGGACTTGCTGACAGTAACGGACGCGAGCAACGCCGTCAATGGCAGCGTCGCGATCGCGCTTGAGGCGATCGCGTTCCGAGCGGCGGCGAATTTTTCCGGCGCTGCGTCGTTTGAGTACGCCGCCAGCGACAACAAGGGCGGCACCGACAAAGCGACAGTAACCGCAAACGTTGTTTCGGAGCTGCCACTGCGAGCGATCGCCACCAACACCGGCTTGCCCGTGGGCACCGGCGGTTTTGCCATCAACGGCGAGGCAACAGGCAACAATTTTGGTTTTTCCGTCAGTGGGGCGGGGGACGTCAATGGCGACGGACTCGGCGACTTGATTGTCAGCGCTCGCAATGCCGACCCCAACGGCACTGACTCCGGAAAAGCCTACGTCATTTTCGGCAAATCCGACAGCACGACAGTCAGCGCCAGCGACATTGCCAGCGGCACCGGCGGCTTTGCCATCAACGGCGAGGCAGCGGGCGACGTTGCCGGTCACGAAGTGAGCTGGGTAGGCGATGTCAGCGGCGACGGACTCGAGGACGTCATTATCGGGGCTCCCAATGCCGACCCCAACGGCACCAATGCCGGAAAAAGTTATGTGATTTTCGGGAAAGCAAACGGCACCGCCGTCAACCTCAACAACCTAACCGACAGTGCGGGCGGTTTTGTTATCAACGGCGAAGCGGCTGATGACAATAGCGGCAACTCGGTGGATGGTGCCGGCGATATCAATGGCGACGGCATTCTTGACTTGATTGTCGGGGCTCCCAGTGCCGATCCGAACGGGTTGGGGGGTGCCGGGAAATCTTATGTGATTTTCGGGAAAGCGAACAATACCGCCGTCAACCTCAGCGAGGTGAGCACCGGCACCGGCGGCTTTGCGATCGTCGGCGAAGCCGCAGGAGATCTGGCAGGCTCTTCGGTAAGACAAGCAGGCGATGTCAACGGTGATGGCCTCGACGACGTAATTATCGGCGCGCCCAGTGCCGATCCGAACGGGTTGGGAGGTGCCGGGAAATCCTATGTGGTTTTCGGAAAAGCGAACAATAGCGCCGTCAACCTCGGCGAAGTGAGCGCCGGCACCGGCGGCTTTGCCATCAACGGCGAAGAGGCAGGCAACCAGACAGGGGCTTCGGTCAGCGGTGCCGGGGATGTCAACGGTGACGGACTCTCTGACTTGATTGTCGGCGCTCTCAATGCCGATCCGAACGGGGTGCAATCGGGGAAATCCTACGTTATTTTCGGCAAGAAAGACGGTGAGGCGGTTAACTTGAGCGAGGTGAGCGCTGGCAGTGGCGGCTTTGCCATCAAGGGGGAGTCACCAAAAGACAAGAGCGGTCGCCCGGTGAGACAAGCAGGCGATATCAACGGCGATGGCCTCGACGACGTGATTGTCGGAGCTAGTCAAGCTGACCCCACAGGGACTTCATCGGGGAAATCCTACGTCGTCTTCGGCAAGACAGACGGCGCGGCGATCGAGTTGAATCAAGTGTCGGTCGGCGTTGGCGGCTTTACCTTCGTCGGCGAAAATGCCGGAGACTTGTCTGGCAATTCGGCGAAGGCGGCGGGGGATGTCAATGGCGATGGCTTCGCCGACGTGATTGTCGGCGCTAACCGAGCTGACGGCAACCAGACCGGCTCCGGGAAATCCTATGTGGTGTTTGGCGGCGATTTTTCGGCTGCCGTCACCCACCCGGGCACTGCCGGCGACGATTCCCTCACCGGCACGGCAGAGAATGAGGCTTTGGTGGGCGGATCGGGCAACGATACCCTGACGGGTGCGGGCGGTGCGGATGTTTTCTACGGCGGCCCCGGCAGTGATATTCTGAGTATTAGCGATGCGAATTTCCGCCGCCTCTACGGCGGGACGGGGACGGACACCCTGCGCCTCGACGGCAGCGGTTTCAATCTGGATTTGACGGCCATTTCTAATATTCGGATTGATGGCATCGAGGCGATCGATCTGGCTGGCACCGGCAATAGCTTGACGTTCAACCTGCTGGATTTGCAAGCCCTGTCCGATACGACCAACCAACCGATCGTGAATGGGGGAGCGGGCGATACCGTCACCTCCACCGGGCAAGGGTGGATCGCGGACGACACCGTTACGCTGGATGGCACCGACTACAATCAGTACACAGCGGGTGCGGCAACCTTGCTGGTGAATGCCGCGATCGCCCAAACCCTCTCTTAAATCGCCTAAAATTGTCAAGATTTGCAGACAAATTCTCGGGGCGGCAGTCTGATTCAGACTGCCGCTCCAAAGCGCGATCGCCCTTCCTCTCACCTGACAATCCTTCTCGATTGCTTGTTAAAAGCGCTTCTCAACCGCTGAGACTCGGCTTGTCTTTTTGGACGGGACGGCTGTGCCAAAAAACGCAAAGCAAGAGTATTCTACCGAATTTAACAAAATTTATTGAATTTCTGAACCTGGACGTGCGAAAATAAAGCGGCGTTGACCGATGCAGGACAGTCAAGCGGCAAAATCGCGGCAGAAAATACCTATTGCAAAATATTCATTTTGCGGTTAATTTAGTTCGCGTAAACAAGGCAAGATAATTTTGGTTGTTTCGCAGACTACAAAAGCCAAAATTAGGCCCTAAAATTGTGAATTATCCTCGCTCAGCAAGGAAAGACCGCTATGAGTTCCTTACTCCAAACCTCCGATCGGGGCATCGCCGTGAATTCCTCCGACCTGTTTCTGCGACATCGCCTCAAGGTCGTCGAGGACCTCTGGGAGTCCGTCCTGCGCTCCGAGTGCGGTCAGGAACTGGTAGACCTGCTGAGGCGACTGCGGGACGCCTGTTCTCCAGAAGGACAAGCGCCGGAGTTCATGGGATCGGAAGTCCTCAAAATTGTCGAATCTCTGGATCTCAATGACGCCATCCGCGCCGCGAGAGCCTTCGCCCTCTACTTCCAACTCATCAATATCGTCGAACAGCACTACGAGCAACGGGAACAACTGCGGGCCAAAGTCGGCAGCAAAGAGGTCGAGCTTTTCCCCAAAGCAGAAGCCGAAACGCACAGCGGAGGGCCAGAGGCAGATTTGCTGGAAAAAAGCTGGCTGGAAGGGCTGGTGCCGCGACGGGAGGCGGGCAGCTTCGAGTCCCTATTTCCGAAATTGCAAAGCCTCAACGTGCCGCCGAAGCAAATCCAGAAATTGCTGGAAAAGCTGGACATCCGGTTGGTCTTTACAGCGCACCCGACGGAAATTGTCCGGCAAACCATCCGCGCCAAACAGCGGCGTATTGCAAAGATTTTGCAGCATCTCGATCGCGTAGAAGAAAGTGCCGGAAAAAGTGCAAGCGCTTTCGAGGCGGGCGCGAATGGAGAAAGCAGCGATCGCGATTTGTCTTGGATTCTTCAGCCGGCGATCGAGCAACTGGTGGAAGAAATTCGCCTCTGGTGGCGCACCGACGAGCTGCACCAGTTCAAACCGTCGGTACTCGACGAAGTAGAATACAGCCTCCATTACTTCAACGAAGTCCTCTTTGAAGTCATGCCGCACTTCTACCAGCGCATGAAACGCTCTTTAGAAGAGTCATTTCCCCACCTCAAGCCGCCCCGCTACAACTTCTGCAAGTTCGGCTCGTGGGTGGGAGCCGATCGGGACGGCAACCCGTCGGTGACGGCAAAAGTCACCTGGCAAACCGCCTGCTACCAGCGGCATTTGGTCTTGGAAAAATACGCCAACTCCCTGCGCAATCTCACGCAACTATTGAGCCTGTCGCTGCACTGGAGCGACGTACTGCCGGAACTGCTGGAATCGCTGGAACAAGACCGGCAGCAAATGCCAGACATCTACGAACAGCTCGCGATTCGCTACCGCCAGGAACCGTATCGCCTGAAACTGGCTTACATGCTCAAGCGCTTGGAAAATACCCGCGATCGCAACTGGCGTCTGTACAACGGGCAAGAATTGCAGCAGGACAAACAACCCACCTCCGCCCCCATTTACCGCTCCGGAGCCGAATTTCTGGCAGAACTGCGCCTGATTCAGCGCAACCTCTCCTCCACCAATCTGAGCTGCCGCGATTTGGAAATGCTCATCTGTCAGGTCGAAATTTTTGGCTTCAACTTGGCGAGCCTGGATATCCGGCAGGAATCGTCCCGCCACAGCGACGCCTTCGAGGAAATCGTAGAATACTTGCAACTGTTTCCGAAGCGCTACAGCGAACTGAAAGAAGACGAGCGATCGCGCTGGCTGGCAACTGAGCTGCAGACGCGGCGTCCGCTGCTGCCGACAGAACTGCCATTCTCAGACAAAACCCGCGAGGCGATCGAAACCTTCCGCGCAGTTCGCAGCCTCCAGCAAGAATTTGGCCCGGAAATCTGCCAAACTTATATAATCAGCATGAGCCACGACGCCAGCGACTTGCTAGAAGTGCTGCTGCTCGCCAAGGAAGCGGGACTGTACGACCCCGCCACCGGCACGAGCACGCTCCACGTCGTGCCCCTGTTTGAAACCGTGGAGGACCTCACCCACGCGCCGGGAGTGATGCAGAGCCTGTTTGAACTGCCCCTGTATCGGGCAATGCTGGCGGGCGGCTACAAAGCGATCGCCACCGAGGAGCAAGAAACCGCAGCCAATCCCCAATCCCTGCAAGAAGTGATGCTCGGCTATTCCGACAGCAACAAAGATTCGGGATTCCTCAGCAGCAACTGGGAAATTCACAAAGCCCAAAAAGCCCTGCAGAAAATCGCCGAAAAATACGGCGTCGGCTTGCGCATCTTCCACGGGCGCGGCGGCTCTGTGGGACGAGGTGGTGGCCCTGCTTACGAAGCGATTTTAGCCCAGCCCTATCGCACCATCGACGGGCGGATCAAAATTACCGAACAGGGCGAAGTCCTCGCCTCCAAATACACCCTGCCGGATTTGGCAATTTTCAACCTGGAAAGCATCGCCACGGCGGTGATTCAATCCAGCTTGCTCGGCAGCGGGTTCGACGATATCGAGCCGTGGAATCACATCATGGAGGATCTCTCGACGCGATCGCGCGCCCACTATCGCGCCCTCATCTACGAACAGCCCGATTTCATCGAATTTTTCCACCAAGTCACCCCCATCGAAGAAATCAGCCAACTGCAAATCTCCTCCCGCCCCGCTCGCCGCCGCAGCGGCAACAAAGATTTGAGCACCCTGCGCGCCATTCCCTGGGTATTCAGTTGGACGCAAACCCGCTTTCTCCTGCCCTCCTGGTACGGCGTCGGCACCGCCGTGCAAAGCTTCTTGGACGAAGAGCCAGAAGAACACCTGAAACTGCTGCGGTATTTCTACTTTAAGTGGCCTTTTTTCAAAATGGTCATCTCCAAAGTGGAAATGACCCTCGCCAAAGTGGACATGCAGATCGCCCACCACTACGTCCGAGAATTGGCCAAACCAGAAGACCGGACGCGCTTTGAAGCCCTCTTCGAGCAAATTGCCAGCGAATACCACCTGACGCGGGATCTGATCCTGACGATTACCGATCACAAGCGCCTGTTAGACGGCGATCCCGTTTTACAGCGCTCCGTACAGCTTCGCAACGGCACCATTGTTCCCCTCGGTTTGCTGCAAGTCTCCCTGCTCAAACGCTTGCGCCAGTACGGAAACTATACCGCCTCCGGCGTGATTCACTCGCGCTACAGCAAGGGCGAACTGCTGCGCGGCGCGCTCCTCACCATCAACGGCATCGCCGCCGGGATGCGCAATACTGGGTGATGTGGGTAATGGGGCATAGGGCACTGGGCATGGCGCATAGAAATAAAAGCAATGCCCAATGCCCAATTCCCAATTCCCAATTCCCAATTCCCTTTTGCCCTATGCCCTATAAAAAAAGAGTGTTAATTTGCAGCATAGGAGCGATCGCCTCCGGATTAGTCGGCGGCTATCTGGGCGCGCAAATCAGCATCGCCAAAAGCGCCCATCAATGCCAAGCAGGTCCCTGGGGATTTCAGAAAGTTTGCAGCACTTTATTGATACCGGGGGCATTATTTCAAGGCAGCACCGCCGGCGTGTGGACGGGAACCGTACTCGGCGCTTTCGTCTTCGGTTCTGCCACCCGCCCTCCCCACAAAAACGGCACAGGGTGATAAGTGCTTGTGCAAAATTGGCGTTGCTGAATAGCGGTACGATCTGGCCAAATTTTAAACGAGTTTTTAGGATTTTCAGCCATTGATTCATACTTAGAATCAGCAACGCCGAGATTTGTTTCTCATCCCCCTTGACAAACTCCGAGCGACTGTGTTAGCTTGACAAGCATAGAGGCCCAAATACCAATCTTTCCCCGGCACCAAGGCGACAGCGCTGTGGCAAGCGTTTACAAAGCAAGCCGATTCGGCTTCGAGGGCGTGCCGTACCAGACAGACTGATTCTTTAGGACTCGTCAGAAGACTCCCACCATTGCGATCCAAAATCGGCAACGGTGGCAAAAAATACAATCCCGTAGCTAACGGGACGAGGTAAAATCATGGTAGCTGAAAACCGACAAACCCAGACAGATAAAGACTTTCAAGCATTTGAATTCGCCGCCGCCAGCGAAGAAATCGTCAATCTCGCAAAAACAGCCGTTAATTTCGGCTTCTGCCTCGCCCGGAATGCCCAGCAGCTCGCGCATCAAGGCTTAGAAGCGGGCTATAAGTTCAAAGCCTTTGAAGAAGCCGCCGGGAAAAAGGAACTGCTGCGCCTGCTGCAACACTACTATCCGCAAGATTTAGTCCGCTATTTCCGCAACTTAGTCGCCCAAGCCAAGTTAGTCGAGCAATACCCGCAACTATTTGACAAAATCCTCAACCTGCCCGCCCGTTTCGCTGCGGCGCTGCTAGTCGCAAGCGAGGAACAAGTCGAGCAAATTTGGGAAGACTTCGCCGCAGGCAAGGAGCCGAAGTGGACGATTAAACTCATCCAAGAACGCCTGCGCAGCGACAGCGCCGCTGAAACCTGCGCCCCGCCAGCTCTCGCGATCGCCATTCCGGTGAAAGTTTTATTAGAAACGCAAGGAATAGAAAAAGGAGCGATCGGTACTGTCGAAGCGCTAGAAGCCAGCGAGGAAGAGATAGCCAGCGTCAGCGTGCGCCTGTTTTCGGGAGAAACCCTGCAACTGCACCCAGCCGACGCAGAAGCCCTCAACCCGGATATTTTCCAACAACTGCTGCTGGTGCTGCATTTAACAGAAGAGTTGCACGCCCAATTTAAAGCAGCTTGCGCACTCGACAGCGCTACAGAGCAAAAAGAAATAGAAACCCAAATCGCGCAATTGACAAAGTGCCGCCGACTGCTGAGTACCAAACTGAGAATTAGCGAACTTTCGTGCAGTCAATTGCTGAAAAACCTGCCGCCCGTCAACCGAAACGAACTGGCAACACCAGTTTTTTGCCATAAAGTCTTTGACGCCTACAACATTGCAGACGACGACGACAAAAAGATGATTTTAGCCAAAGCCACACTACCACTGCGGCTGAGGAATCCTGAAGACGCCGAGCCGAAATTTACCGCCGAACAGTTAACTGCAGCGATCGCATCTTTCCTGTTCAAACCCGCCAAAAAAACCGGCAATAGCGGCATCCCCATGTCGGCAAAAGATTATAACGAGTTAATGGAATTACTCCAGCAGCAACACGCCGAACGACAAGCGGAGCGCGAAGCCGCGCAAGAGCGAGAACGAGAATTGCTGGCAATAATTGAAGAACTGCGGCGCGAGAAAGAACCCGAAAAAAACGGCAAACCAGAACCAGAATTTCAAGAAAACGACATCGTGCGCGTCAAAACGCACCGCGTAACCGCCAACGTGGGTAAAATCGGACGCTTCCTCGGTTTCGAGAAACAAGGTAACGGATTAGCCGAGTGGGTAGAAGCGAAAATTCTCATCGACGAAGGCGGGAAATATCCGATGCCGATATTTGTAAAAGATTGGCAGGTGGCTTTAGAATCGGTGAATCTCAGCGCTGCCGAATTGGTGGAAATCAACAAGAGCCGCAGCCTTGCTAATGAACATGTCGAGCAAACGCGAGCGATCGCAGAACTGCGAGAACGGGCAACCCAGGCAACGCAACTGGAACGAGAAATCGACCAATTGAAAGAGCTTTATTCCGGAGAATCCATTGCGACAGAACTAGGAAAAACTTTGGCATCCGTCATCGGATATGAGGCAGCCGAGGAGTTAAAAGAAGCAGGAAAAGGCGGGCTAAAAGCCCTGGGGCGGCAGCTCAAAAAATTTATGAGGCGAATGCCGGCAGAAGTAGACTTTTGAACGGGGTGTCGGGATGCTATGGGGGTTCTATCTGAATCGTGAAAATCCTTTACCTGCAGGCAGAGCCTCCCCTGATGCACCCTACCCGGGCTTCGCGGAGAACGAGTAAAAATTGATAATAGAAAAGTGAAAAACTTGGGGCTTTTTGCACGCTGATTCTCTGCTATTAACCTCGCGCGGGGCTGTATTCGGATGAATAGATTACATGTACTCTGACATAGCTAGAGGCAGACCGTGAAATGTCAATTCCTCTAAAAAATCTTGACATTTTTATAAAAATGTGATAATTTCCTGAGCTAAGCAATTTGAATTCGGCGCGATAACCTATTTTTGAAAGCTAGCTATTTTGTCTGTCTGCCAGCAGGGTACTGCTAGGATACAGTTGGTTAATAAATGAGGGGTCAGACCCTCGATCCGGCGGCTGCGACTTGCCCCACCTGCGCCGAGCAGGGGTTGAGTGAGGGGTAGCAGATGAGTTCGAGAAAAGACCGATAGAAACAGGATTAACAGGCTGGGGATTATGGTAAACGCGAACAAATGGCAGTCCAAAGTGGTCTTGTCGGTGGTGTGGGCGATTCCTTCGGCTGTCAGTCTGGTGACGCCTCCTGCCTTCGCTCAAGCGAGATTTAGCGACATCCAAGGGCACTGGGCACAGTCGTGCATCGAACAACTGGCGAACCGGCAAATCGTCACCGGGCGTCAGGATGGCACATTTGCACCAACAGAGCCGGTTAGCAGAGCGGAGTTTTCAGTCATCGTTCGCAAGGCGTTTCCCAATATAGCCCCCGTGCGGGAAGCGATAAGCTTTGCAGATATTCCGAGCGATTATTGGGCAGCCGAGGCGATACAGTACGGCTATCGCGCCAACTTCCTAACGGGGTATTCCGGTCGCATTTTCAATCCAAACAAAAAAATAACTCGCCTACAAGCACTGATGGCGTTGGCAAGCGGGTTGAGGTATTCGCCGAGAGTGCCGGCAGCCCAGACGCTGGCGGCAGCGTATGAGGATGCGGCGGACATTCCCGATGGCGGACAAAATGCGATCGCCGCTGTGACAGAAAACCGAATTGCCGTCAGCTATCCCAATGTCAAGCGCCTCAATCCCAATCAGACGGCAACTCGGGCGGATGTGGCAGCATTTATCTGTCAAGCGCTCGTCAAAGGGCAGACGGCGGTGGTGCCGGCACAGTATATCGCCGGAGCGACGCCAATGCCGCCGAGCGCCACAAGACCCCAAACGCCGGCAACTCAGACGCCGCCAGCGACGCTACCGCCGGGGGTGACGGCAAAAACGACAGTCGTCGATTACGGCAACGTGCGGGCAGAACTGTCCTATCAAGTGAGAGAATCGAGCAATATCGGCTCGAATTTGCGCTTGAAAATTATTCGAGGCGGTCAAACTCTCGCCAACGAACCGATACTAATGCCAGGGCGATCGGATGCCAACATGTCGGGGGTTTTGGGAGAGCGCAGCTCTGAAGGTCAGTTGTTAAATCTGGTAGTGCGCGACATCGACGGCGATCGCGAACCGGAAGTCATCGCCGATTTGCTCTCCTCTGGCAGCGGCAACGGCTTTTATTCGTATATTTATCGCTACGAACCGCTGCAAAATCGCTATGTTGCCCTGGAACAATACTGGGCAAATATCGGTTACGAAGTCAGAGATGTAGAAGCAGACGGCATCCCCGAATTTGACAGCTTGGATATTCGATTGGCTACCGCCCTCGACCTGCCATCGGGAGATACAACCCTTCCCAAACGCATCTGGAACTACCGTCAGGGGCAGATGATCGACGTTACTAAGCAGTATCCGCAATTAGTCTACGAACACGCCAAACAACTCTGGCAGTTGTTTCAAGAACGGCGTCGCCAGAATCAAGACGTGAAAGCGGTTTTGGCGGCTTACATGGCCAATAAGTATACCCTCGGTCAGGAAGTCGAGGGCTGGCAACTCGTAAAAGAAGCTTACGGAGAGAGCGATCGCGAGGATTACTTTGCCCTGGTGCGAAAAATCCTCACCGACTACGGCTATATGGCAGCGTCCGATCCGGAAAATAAGCCAGCAACGGCTAGCGAAAATCAAACAGATACTAACCAATTCGATCGCGCTCAACTGCTGCAAACCTTTTCGGGAGTATTGAACCCGATTTTTTCTACCGCTATCAGCCCGGATGGCCAAATATTAGCCCTTGGTTCTGACAAACAGATTCAACTGTGGAATTTGGCCACGGGGCAACTCGTCAACACCCTATCGGGACATGGCGGCAACGTTTGGTCGCTGGCGTTTTCTCCCGACGGCGAAACCCTCGTCAGTTGCAGCGGCGACGCCACAATCAGGCTGTGGAACCTTCGCACCGGCGAGTTGCAGCGCACCCTCTCCCACGAAAACTGGGTAAATTTTGTTGCCATCTCTCCCGACGGGGAAACTTTGGCGAGTGCCTACAGAACGGTTCGGCTGTGGAAGACAGACACTGGGGAGCTGCAAAAAATGGTTGAGGGGTTCGGACCGATCGGTTTCAGTCCCGATGGCAAAATCCTGCTCAGCAGCGACGGCAAAGGCAAAATCCAGGTGCGCGACGCCCGTACTGGAGAACTGCAGCGCACCGTACAGGTTGCCGACTCTTCGGGGGAGGGGCTGAGCTTAATGGCGATCGCTCCCGACGGCAAAACGGTGGCGAGCGTGAGGACTGGCAAAGGCACGATCGAGGTGTGGGAGTTGAGAAATGGCAGGCGGTTGTACTCCCTCAACGGGGAAGTATCCGAAGTCAAGGCGATCGCCATTTCTCCTGACAGCGAAACCCTCGCTTCCGGTACGGGCGAAGGCAAAATCCAGTTGTGGAACCTCCGCACGGGCGAACTGCGGGAATCGTTCGAGGCATATTCAACGGCAGTCAAGGGAGTTGTTTTCAGCCCTGACGGCAAGCAGTTGGTGAGCGTCGGTTCTGATGACGGCGAGATGAGTCTTAAAACTTGGCAGTTGCCTTCGTAGGCTCACAGCCCGCAGGAATGCCTATTTGTTTGAACCGCTTTCGCACGCAGAGGGCGCAAAGAAGAGGAGACAGGAGACAGGAGACAGGAGACAGGAGACAGGAGACAGGAGACAGGAGACAGGAGACAGGAGACAGGAGA
>CAYOOD010000009.1:0-92017 GCA_964405435.1 uncultured bacterium | reverse complement strand
AGGAGACAGGAGACAGGAGACAGGAGACAGGAGACAGGAGACAGGAGACAGGAGAGAGGTTATCTTCTCTCCCTCGTTTTCACCGCAAAAATACTTAGTTTTTGAACCGCTTTCGCACGCAGAAGACGCAAAGAAGAGGAAGGAGAGGCGTGCAGAGGCAACAGATTAAAATCGCAGTGGCTTATCTGTTACATAAGTAAAACTGTTCTCTCACAATTGCTCTTTAGTGACAAAATTTCGCGCTAGGGTACTGGCAAAAGTTTTCTTAATAATTTCTTCCAGATCGCCGCAAAAAGCTTCTGTACCGATAGCTGGGGATATTCCCTGATTCACAAGTCCGGGCGTTTGTCGAGCTAAGTATCTGAAGTTGCACTAAAGTTTTGTAACTTTTGATACGGTTCGACTTTGAATTTTATTACAATATTCCTGGTACACCATTACCGTGGTATCGATTCTCAGAGGAGAGAATTACTCATGTCAGAACCGACTCGTGCTATTCCCGTTCTGAGCACCTGGCAAGACGTGCAACTGGCTGTCGAACGTTACAGAACTAGCGATTTGAGCGGTACGGAACTGCTTTCTCTGTGGCAAGCGATTCGCGATGCCTCTCTCAATCAGGATTTCTCTCAGCCCGAGAGTGACGGAGTTGGCGGCGAACACAGTTACTAACGAACTTTGAAGCGTAGGGGCGTATTTCTACACGCCCCTCTTTGTTGGTTATGAATGTTTGAGCGCTCTAGCTTGTGTTTTGTCAGAGTCGGGAAAAGGGGGATTAGGGGATGTGGGGATGGAGGGAAGGGGGAAGAAGTTTTCTGTGGGGAGGCGATTCTTCTTTTCAGGGCTGTCGCGTGGTAAGATAGGGTTGAATCGGGTGAGGCTGTAAAAGTTTATGTGCGGCAGATATACTCAAAGGCAGTCATCTGAGGCGATCGCAAAAGCCTTCCAAGTGGCGAACGTTCCTCCCCTGACGCCCCGCTACAATATCGCGCCGACTCAAGCAGTTGCCGCCGTTTTGCAAACAGCAGAGCATCCAGAAAGATACTTGGAGATGCTGCACTGGGGTTTGATTCCCAGTTGGGCAAAAGATGCGACAATGGGAGCGCGGCTGATTAACGCGCGATCGGAGACGGTGACGGAAAGGCCAGCGTTTCGAGGAGCTTTCCGGTATCGGCGCTGTTTAATTGTAGCAGATGGCTTTTACGAATGGCAGCAACAAGGGCGGCAGAAACAGCCTTTTTACTGCCACCTGAAAGACGAGCAACCCTTTGCATTTGCGGGATTGTGGGAAATTTGGGAAAAAAACGGCAATGCGATCGCCTCTTGCACGATTTTGACAACACAGCCCAATGAAGTCATGCAGCCCATCCACGATCGGATGCCGGTTATTCTCCACCCAAAAGACTGGGAACTGTGGCTCGATCCCAAAGTGCAAAAGCCGGAATTATTGCAGCCGCTCTTGCGCCCGTACCCAGCCGAAGAGGCGATCGCTTATCCGGTTAGCACCCTGGTGAACAAGCCCGCAAATGACGCTCCCGAGTGCATTCAGAAAATATAGCGGTTCTATTTGATTTGTGAACTGTCGTGACGGCTAGAAACCCGGTTTCTTCAAGAAAGCGGGTTTCTGAAGTTTCACAACTCAACTCCCTAAGATTTAGCAGGCTTTTTTCTCATATTTTTCATATTATTTTGCCGCTTTAAAATGACCCCAGCACCGATACCGCCCAAGACAAACACGCCCAAAGGTACGGTTATGCTAGGGTTAGAAAGAGAAAAAGATTCTGACTCTGGTTTCAGCGTCGAGACGCTCAACTCTACCAATAATTTGTGAGCGGCGGTTGTGGGGTGGATGTCATCCCAGAATAGATATTTGTCAGGATTTCGGCAGCGGCTCCCTTGACTCAGACAGGGTTGAGTCGCGTTCTCGAAACCGTATTTTTCTGGGTTTGCGATCGCTTGGTTAAATAGAGCATTGACATCCACATAGGTAATTTTAATGTCCGAGCTGAATCGCTGGCGCAACTGATTGACAGACTCGGCTAATCCCGCATTGTGCTGGCGAGTCAAATCAGTGAGAGCGGGGGAGCGCTGAGTGTCGCGGGTTCCGGGAAGCTTTCCCAAATCGGGTAAATTCAGCACCGCGATATTTTTAGCGCCTGCTGCCGCAAGCGACTTCACCGCTGTGGCGATATTGTCGATGGGTAGAGCCGTATCAGTACCCCCTCCGAGATAATCATTTGCGCCCGCCCAGACGATATAAAGAGCGTTTGGATTCGCGGAGGAATGGGCTATTTTGAAGCGCTGCACCTGTGTCAGCAATCCCGGAGGGGTACTTTGAGAATCGCCGGTGGTAGCGCCTCCGAAAGCAAAATTTGTCTCTGGAGTAAGGGATATTTTCAGTTTAGAGGCGAGATATTCCGCCCAAATTGGGCCATTAGAATAGCGACCGCGAAAGTAGAGCGGGCTTGGGGGAGATTCTCCTTGAGTGGTTTTGAAGGCATTGCCCGTATCGGAGAGGCTGTCGCCAAATACATACAGTTGTTGATAATTTTTCGACGCTGCCGCATTTGGCAATCCCAAAACTGCTGACAGAGCGATCGCCCATCCGGCGGCAAGCATCGACAATCTTTTCGATATTCTTTTCAGTGACATTCTCTGGGACTCCTCTTGAATCTCCCACCCATACTTTTTATCTTGTAGCAGATTTTTGGAAAAATAGCAGGCGGGAGTATTCCAGATTTGCAAATATACACCCAGGGCTAGAGATACGCGAATAGATATCTGCCACAACCCGAAATGTTCTTTGCGCCAATGCGCAAGCCCCTACACAGGTGAAATCATCCCATAACAGGCTCGGCTTTTAAGTAGGCAGGCAGAAATAAACAGAATATCCAGAAACCCGGCTTCTTTAAGAAGCCGGGTTTCTAACTGACGTCTTGTTAGGGTAATTGATGTCGGCCTACTTATCTGCCCTCTGATTCAAAAAAAGCACTCGGAGAGATGTGAAAAAACTCAGCCAGTTTGCGAATATGGTTGGCTGTAAGTTGGCGCTGACCGTTTAACACTGCCGACACGATAGACTCGGTTTTGAAAATAGGTACGAGGTCTTTTTGCCGCAGATTGAATTCAGCGACCAGAGCTTTGAGTAGTTCGACACCGTGAATGTCGGGAATGGGCTTGTACTTTTGTTCGTACTCGTATACTAGAGCCCCCAGAACATTGAGATAGTCCCGTTCGTCTGGCGTCAGTTCGCCCTTGTCAAGTAGGGAATCGATAACTTTTTGCGTGGCTAGGAATTCCTCCTCAGAATTAATCGGGCGAGGAGGAAAGGACGCGAGTAAATCTATGTAAGCGCTAGTGCTATGCAAACCAATCGTCATTTTTCCAGTCCTCTTTGTTATATTCGGAATGGGTGAGGATATGGGGAATAAAATTTTTTTGGTATTCGCAATCTACTAGAGCGATCGGTCGATATTTATTACCGCCGATTTTGAATTCTGTGAATGACTGGCGATGGCGATATAGTGTGTTTAACTGATTCGTACACGCCGAGAGGGTGCGGGCACGGGGGCACCGCCCCTACAGAACTTTTAGAACTTATTTATATGTGGTATGGTAGCAAAATTTAGATTTAATGTCAAGCTGAATCTATTGTGACTTTTCAGAAAAATTAGTGCCATTGAAAACTACTTTTTTGTTGCTAGAAGAGAGGTTTTTCAGTATTCAGTATGGCGTAAGGCGATCGCCCTTCAGTTCGCCCCCTCCAGCTCCACTAAGTATAAACTCACAGCAAACCCTATCCAGAACAGGGCATTTCTTGGCCATCGCCACCGGATGGCGGGTGCTTAACGTTTCTTTACATCAAGGGGAACGAAGCAGGCAGAACTCAGTGGGCGTTAAGCGGTATAGTTTGGTGTAGTCAGCGTCAAAAGCAAGCAGTGCCGAGAATAGTCGCCATTATCAACGGGAAGGGAGGAGTCGGCAAGACCACAACAGCCGTGAATCTGGCTGCAGTCCTCTCCGAGAAAAGACGAGTGCTATTAGTGGATGCCGATCCGCAGGGATCGGCGGGTTGGTGGTCGGAGCGCTCTCAGAAAGGGATGGGTTTTGACCTCGCCCAAGAGACAAACCCTAAACTTCTGGGTCGCTTGCGGAAAATAGAAGGTTACGAGTTAGTGATGGTGGATACGCCGCCGGCGCTGCGATCGGAAGCTTTAGCAGCAGTTGTGGCGATCGCGGATTATGTGGTTTTGCCCACTCCTTGCGCGCCGATGGATTTGGCTGCACTTATCGAAACCGTACAACAAGCCGTCCTGCCGGTGGGGGTCCCCCATCGCGTGCTGCTGACAAAGGTGGATTCGCGGAGTCTGGGAGAAGCCCTGGAAGCGCAAAACACGCTTCTGGAGCTGGGAATTTCGGCTTTCCACGCATTTGTGCGGTCTTACAAAGCTCACGAGCGATCGGCCCTCGATGGCATGTCGATCGCTCAATGGCGAGGGAAAAATGCGCGGGAGGCTGAAGCCGATTACCGCCGCGTGGCTGACGAACTACAGCGTGATTGGAGGAAATAATGGCTAAAAAACGTCTCGCCGACTTGCTGCGACAAGAGGCGCAAAAACTGCCACAGACGGGCGAAGCCGCTATCGAGGCGGCTGCTGTGGAAGTTCCCGAAGAAGAAGCACCCGCAGCAGAGGAAGTGCCAGCCGATCGCAATACCGAGAAAGATACTGCGAAAGAGGCTGCCAAACCCGCGAGTCCGACAGCGGAACAGTTGCAGGCGATCGTAACGGAGCTGAAAGCTTCTCTGGAGCAAGCCCGCCAAAATGAAATCGCTTTACAGCAGCAAGTTGCTGAGTTAAAATCGCAGTTAGACGAGCAAAAAACTTTCGGACAGAAGCTCGAAAAAGAGTTCAAGCAAGCTAAAAAAGCGGCTGTAGACTTGGCAGAAGCGAACGGCAAATTGATTGAAGAAATAAAGACTTTGAAAACCCAAGAGGAAAAGAAAGCAGAGGCAAAGAAAACAGAGGTAAAGAAAACAGAGGTAAAGAAAACAGAGGTAAAGAAAATAGAGGCACAGCCAAAATCTCAAGTTCCCAAAAAACCAGTGCCTCAAGTGCTAGAGTTCGACAGTCAGCCCCCATCGCAGTCGGGCGATTTTGCCGCGACTGTTTGGTTGCTGGACTAGAACGCGATCGCTCGCCGTGGGTTTAAACCCACGGTGGGGTATCAGGTTTGGGCTAAAAGCCTGTGGATTTATCCCCCAACGGGGTAGCAGGCTCGCTCGTTATGCAGGATTGACTTGCGCTCTTTCCTGAAGCAGGCGGATAATGCCTGATTTTTCAACCAGCCCGACGACTGCACCGTTTTCGCCAATGACGAGCAGTTCTGTGAGTTTTTTCTGTTCTAAAATCGTCGCGACTTCCAAGAGCGATCGCTCGGGGGTGACGGCAGCGGAGATTTCGACGGGTTTTGTCAGTTGCTTGAGAGGCGTTTGGGGCCACAAATTGGTCGGAATGGCTTTGAGATCGTCAGTGGCGATCGCTCCCACCAATTGCCCCTGCTCGTTCGTCACCAAAAACCTGCGCCAAGTTTCTTTGCCGATCGCGTACTCGTTGGCAAATTCCCGGAGCGAGAGGCGATCCGATACAATTGGACTATTTGGCGTCACGGCATCGGCGGCGGTTAACCCGGCGAGTTTGTCCTGCACGGCGGCATTCTGAGCGGAACGCCCCGCATTTTGCAGCAAGAACCAGCCGATTAAAACATTCCAGAATTGGCTGGAAATCAGCCCGGAGATGATGGCTAGCCAGCCAAATAATTGCCCGACTCGGCTGGCAAAGACGATGCCTTTATAAGGATTGCCGGTGATTTTCCACACGGCGGCTTTGAGGATGTTGCCGCCATCGAGGGGCAAGCCGGGGATGAGGTTAAATACGCCGAGCGCTAGGTTAATTGAGGCGAGCAGGCTGACAATGGCAGCGGCGGCGACTGGCAGGTTGACGAACCCGGCGATCGCGCCGAACGCGGCAAATAGCAGGAAGCTGACGAGAGGGCCGGAGATCGCCACCCAAAACGCTTCACCGGGCGTCTTCGACTCTTTATCTAAAGTCGCCAAACCCCCAAATAAAAATAAAGTAATCGATTTAACTTCAATTCCCTGACGGATGGCGGCAAAACTGTGTCCCAATTCGTGCGCCAAAACAGAGGCAAATAATAGCAGCGCTGTTATCAATCCCAGCAGCCAAGGCAATGCACCGCCCAACCCCGTCAATACAGCCAGTCGTTGCCCGTAGGTGAGCGCGATCAAGCCCAGTACGAAAAACCACGAGAAGTTAACGTAAAAGGGAATGCCAAACAGTTTGCCAACGCGAAAAGAGCCATTCATTCCGGCGACCTCTCATTCATCTTGTCCCCATTGTAACGAAGTGTAAAAATGCCGGGAATGATTGAAATAGAGGGTTAGCCGCCTGTTGAGGTTCGGTTTTGGCGAATGGCGCGATCGCGCTGCCTTAGCCGCAGTAGGCGGAGATGTCTTCGCCGCATTCGTCGGCGAGGTAGCACAGGGCTCGGAAGCGCAGGCTCACCAATTGCTCGTAGAGGGGGTTGAGCTTGCACATGGGCGGGATGTGCACGAGGGTACGTCCGAACAATTTGACGTCTCTTTCAAACGGGCATTGAGCCGGGATGAGCTTGCACACTCCGTGAGCAAATTCGGCGTCGCGCACTTCGATCGCGTCGAGACGATCGCGCAGGGGGCGCAGCAGGCGATCGAGCAGGCTGTGAGGTTTGCGGGCGGTATAGGGGAAAGCAGAGGTGATAAAAGACATAGGTAACTCTGGGAAGGTAACTCTGGGAAGGTACGAGCAAAATTCTTTGATATCTTTATCGTCGGCTAATATTTGAGGGATCGCCGCGATCGAAATCAGGTCAGTTGTGCGATCTTTTTGGCGAGTTTGGGTGATGCAACTGAGCGCTCAGGAGCGATCGCTTTCGGGGTTTGTTGTGAGCGAGATCGCTGGATGAACTATGGGTTTCAAGAAGAGTGCGATCGCATCGCTGCCAAATCGTGCCTTTCTTATCCGTCAGTTTCCTCGGTTCTCATTTTATTGCTCAGTTCGCTCTTTTCAGTGGCCTGCACTCCTCCCTCATCCAAAAGGTAGAGGTTTTTCATCCCTCTATTCCTTATGGTAGATCGCCCTGCGCATTTTTTGGTATCCCAGGCTACAAGAAACCCTTAATTTTAAAAAAAATTTTCCTAAATCCGATGAATTTTTTATTAAAAAGCTCACCCTGTTTGCTGCGGAGGCGTGCGAACAAGCTCTGGCTCTACCGTAGTAATGAAAATAAGTTTTTTTGCTTAGCGAGTTAGAAATCAACCGCTGTCGGTACAGCGAGAGGAAGAAGGAGCGATCGCTCCCCCTCGCACAAAACAAAGCGATTTTTCTAGCAGCCGCTTATTTTTCTGCCAATTTATCGAGTTTTTCCCGAATTGATAAAGCGAATAAAGAACGCGCCAGCGCAATGAAACCCACTGCCGCACAGACAAAAGCCGCGATCGCGCCGCCTTTATACCCGCCCACCAGCAGCACCGCACCTACCAGCAAAACAAAACCCGTCAAGCAGGCATAAGTCAGGCTTTTTACCGCCATATTAATCCGTCTGAGGGCGCGTTCGCTCTCCAGAGAACGCACGCGCACTTTCAACTCGCCCTCTTCAATCCGCTTTTCTAAACGCCGGATTAAAACTTCTGCGGTGCTGGGCTGCTGAAACTTAAATTTGACAAAATCCCGCGCTTGTCGGGCGAGTTCGCCTAGGGCAGTTCCCTGCCCTTTATAAACTGTCAGGCTTTTTACAAAAGGCTGAGCGCACGCCATTAAATTGTATTCCGGATCGAGGGTGCGAGCAATGCCGTCGAGCGTCGTCAGCGCTTTTAAAATAAAGGTCATCTGTGCGGGCAGCCGAAACGGTTGCTGCTCGAACATGATGTACAGCTCGCTTTTAATTTCTACAAAAGCCTGGAAATCGACTGGCTTCTCCGTAAATTTCTCTAACAGAAAGTCTATCAATCGCCTGACTGCCGTCATGTCGGAGACGGGTTCGATTAAACCCATCTGGATTAATGTATCGACTACCTCGTCTGTATCTTTTTTCAAGACGGCAAAGAAATTCTTTACCATCTGTTCTTTGGCGAGGGCTTTGACTTCGCCCATCATGCCGAAGTCGTAAAATATCAGGCTGCCGTCTTGGCTGACTGCCAGGTTGCCAGGATGCGGATCGGCTTGAAAGAATCCATCGAGGAGTAATTGCTTTAAGTAACAGCAAATGCCGATTTGATTGAGCCTTTGTACGTTAATGCCGCAGGCGGCTAAGGTTTGGCGATCGTCTACTTTGATTCCCGGTAAATATTCGACTGTGAGAATTTTGTGAGTGGTGTAGTGCCAGTAGACTGTCGGCACGATAATGCCGGTATAGCCTTTAAAGTTCTGGCGAAAGCGTTCGGCATTTCGAGCTTCTTGCTGGTAGTCGATTTCTTGATATAAGATTTTGAAAAATTCTTTATAAATGGCTTCCAAGTCATACTTTTTCGTCCAGGGAAAATACCGCTGGCAAAAACGCAAGACTTTATGAACGGCTTTGACATCCACGTCAAATAATTTTTTCAAGCCGGGGCGCTGGACTTTGACGACGACTTCCTCGCCGGAGTGGAGGCGAGCTCTGTGAACTTGACCGAGACTGGCGGCGGCAATGGGCTGGCGATCGAAATCCCGAAACAAAGTAAAGATAGGCTTGCCGAGTTCGGTTTCGACGATCGCGATGGCGACTTCGGCGCTGAAGGCAGGCACTTTATCCTGTAGTTCCGAGAGTGCCTGCACATACTCGAGAGGGAGCAAATCGACGCGAGTCGAGAGAGCTTGTCCGATTTTAATAAAAGTCGGCCCTAGATGCAGCAGCGTATTCACAAGCCACTGAGCGCGGCGCTTATTCTGAGCGGGGGAGTTGTTGCCGAAGGTGCCATCCCACCACAAATAGAACATAAATCGCCCTGCGGATTGAAACACGTCGAGCTGACGTGCCAGGGGGGAATAATTGGGCCGTTGCCAGCGGAGAAGTTTAGGCGCTGCCTTCAATTTAAGCATTCTATCAATCAATTCAGTCCTTTCATCGGCACTGTGTTACATCCTAACTCAGGTAGCTAGCGAAAACCTTTGGCTGAAGGCACAGCCTTCCGGGAAAGCGTTACCAGGGCGAGCCTGGTAGCGAGTAAAAGGAGCGATCGCCCCTTAGCAATTGGCGAGATTTCAGGCGCACTAGACCACTTTAGTATTGTCGAATTGCTGGGGTAGAGTGAGGGTAAAGCAAGTTTCCCAGGCGGGGATATGGCCCAGAGGGTGGCTGGTCACGGTTATGGTGCCATTCAAATGCTGTACGAGACACTTGACTAAAGCCAAACCCAAACCGGTGCCGGCGATCGCTTGTTGGGTGACGCCCGCTCCGCGACGGAACTTGTCAAAGATGTGCGGCAACTCTTCGGGAGAGATACCCGCCCCCGTATTCGTCAAGCTGATGACAATCTGAGGGATATTTTGTTCGGTTTGGTAGCGCGCGCGCAAAAACACCGTCGTTTCCGGGTCGGAATACTTGCCCGCGTTGGTCAAAAGTTCTTGAAGAATGCGGTTCAAGCTGTCGAAATCGCTTTCGAGTTTGAGGGCGCGACCGGGCAAATCCACGGCTAATTTCAAGCCCTTATTTGCCCAGTGAGGTTCGGCAGACTGCTGCAAATCGCGGATGAGATTTTTCAGGTCGATCTTTTGCACTTGAATGCGACCGGCTTGGGATTCGAGCTGCTGTAGCGTCAGCAAGTCGTTGATGAGATTGGTTTCTTGGAGGCACTGCTGCTCGAGGATGTCGAGATATTTGCCGCGCCGCTCGTCAGAGAGTCCCGGCTGGCGCAACATGCGGATAGCCAGAGTCATGCTGGTGAGGGGGGTGCGCAGCTCGTGACTCATGGTGCTGAGGAATTCGTCCTTGAGCTGGTTGAGGCGGCGCAGTTGGTCTACTTGCTGGCGCGTTTTTTCGTAGAGTTTGGCTTGAACGTCGAGAGAGCGCTGCAGTTGGGCGGTGCGTTCTTCGACGATCGCTTGGACGCGCTGGATTTTCTGACTTTGGATGATGGCGGTACTCACTTGAGCCGCCACGACTTCTAGGAGTTCGAGTTCGTCGGGCAGCCAAGGACGGGGGGAGACGTCCTGGAGGACGAGGAAGCCCAAAACCGTGCTGGAAAGGGACGACCCGCCGGTTGCCCCCATTAAGGGAACCAATAGCATGGCTGGCATGGTATCTGGACGGGAGAAGGAGGCGAGTCCCGTCTGTACCTGAAGGGTGGGGAGGGAGCGGCGGTCCGCGATCGCCAGGGGGTCGGGCGCTTGGGTGAAAGCCGAGGCGCACAAAGCGCATTCCGACAGCCAAAAGACTTGGTTTAAAAGCGTTTCGAGCGATTGGCGATCGCCGCTGTTCTGTGTACTCGACGCCGTAGAAACAATCGTGACTTTCGCACTCGGTAGCGCGCGTTTCGTGCCGGCGGCGGGAGCGCGCGTTGCGAACAGCGGGTCTATATATTTCAACAGCAGGATCGAACCTTGCGCGACTTGCAGGGTTTCCACCAGCCCGTCAGTGGCCATCTTGAGAATCTGATTCAAGTCTGAGGGATTGTGGATGGCCATAGTCAACTCTTTAATCAAGTGTCGGTGTTGGGCGAAGGCACCCACCTGCTTTTGCAGAGATCCGATGACCCCAGTCTGCACGACTTGGGAAATAGCGATCGCCACTTGGTCTGACACTGCTTTGAGTAACTCCCTATCTGAATCTGTCCAACAGTAAAGCTGCGAGCGCATCACGACAATCTCTCCATTGACCTGACCCTGAAACCGCGTTTTGATTGCCAAAATCGCCTTGACTTGCAGTGTTTCCCACAGTTGCGTCTTGAACTCCTGGCGCTCTGAAGATTCCAGGTCGCCAATGGCTAGAATTTCGCACGCATCTAGCTGGGCTTCCACTGCTGGCAAGTCCAGCCGGCGAATGGGTTCGCGATCGAATACTGCTTGAGTGCGACTGGGATAGGCGTACACTCTCGGACGTAAAGAACTCTTAAACGGGTTATTTTGACAACCCCGATTCAGAGCATCTTTAATAAAGCTGTCTCGAACTGCAACCAGGCAGCCGTCAACCTGAAATGCTTGAAACAGCGCGATGGCGATCGCGAACAGCAAGGTTTCCGGGTCGCCATTCGTCCGGATCAGTTGAGCAATTTTTTGCTCCAAATCGGCGGAAAGTGCTCTGTGCTGCATGAGTTGCACTTGAGGTGCCTGGATGGAAACGGCAAGGGGCGGGCGAGAAGGCAGACCGAGCGAAGGTTCTGCCATAACTGGTTCATTCGTTTGGGAGAGTGGCCGGACATTTGGCAGACTGGCGAGAGCCGGCTGGCGCGCGCCGGCTGGCAGTGCTTGGCCCTGCTTTTCTGGCTTCCCCGCCCTGGACTGAGCCGGGAACCGGCGGCGGGGCGGTTTGGCTGAGGAAATGCGCGTTTTGTTTCCTGACGCTACCACCTCTCGCGCCCGTTCGCTGTGTTCTGAATCACCCGAGTTCGCTTCTGGACAGCAACCGCACGAAGGTGCCTCTGCTACTGGCGCTTCTTCAGCAGAGAATGGCCGATCCTTCTCGTTTTCTGCGAATATTTCAGCCATCTAATAGCCCCTGCTGGCAAAAGCGACACATGTTTTCGGCCTCCTCAAATCAATTGTTCCCACCTGCAGCAGTTCTGAATCTAGATGGCGCTTCATGCTTGCTGGCAGCTTAAGGCCAATTTTTCCCGTTCCCGGTATCTTGACCCCCATCTCTTCCAGATTACACCGCACTCAACCGGCGCAACATCCGTGATTTCTCTGCCTGAAAGCGATCGCCCTTTCTGGGGTTTAAGCAAAATCTCAGTCCGGCGCGCTACTTGACGAGCTATAATCTTATTTCCGCCAAAATCATTCGGGAACTTTTCGGCACGACCGCCCCGATTTTGGCCGGTGTTGGCCTGTGCGAGACAGTCGCCTGCAAAACCACGTCTTCCGGCCAGAAAATCTCTATCAAAAGTTATCAGCCAGAAATTTTAATAATCGTCAATCTCTTCCCTCTCGGATACGCAACAGGCTGCCGCGTGCTTGACCGGAGTTATGTCATGCCATCGGGGAGACGGGGTGAGATACAATGGGCAACAGCGCTAAAATTTGCAACAGCTTTTAGGGATTGAAACGAAATGAAACTATATGGCGGTGCCCGCAGCCGCGCCTCGATCGTCCAGTGGTACTTGGAGGAAATCGGCGTCTCTTATGAATTTGTATTGCTAGACATCCAAGGCGGTGCCAATTTAGAGCCGGAATTTTTGGCAGTCAATCCAATGGGGAAAGTGCCGGCGATCGCCGACGGCGACTTCAAACTCTGGGAGTCCGGCGCAATCCTGATTTACCTGGCTGAAAAGTATGGTAAAATGCCCGAATCCTTGGAGGAACGCGCCACAATTCTCCAGTGGGTGTTGTTTGCCAATGCGACGCTCGGGCCGGGAATTTTTATCGAAGCCAGCCGCGATCGCGAACAGCGCCGCTTGCTGACGCCGCTCAATGACTTATTTCAGCAGCAACCCTTTATTATGGGTGCGGAGTTCAGCGTCGCAGACGTGGCCGTCGGCTCTATTCTGGCCTACATTCCCATGATGCTGAAGCTAGACTTCAGCGCCTACCCGGCGGTGGCGGACTATATCAAGCGCATCTCACAGCGACCAGCCTTTGAAAAAACGATCGGAGCGCGCGGCAAGTAAAAGGGAAAGAGGGTGAAGCGACTTTAGGAGAGTGCCAGGAAGATTTCACCCTCCTTTCATCCCTTCACATCTCACTTTTCCCTCTCACTTCACAGTTTTTATCTGAAGCCGATAGCGGCTTGCCAAACGAAAGCCAGCAGCAGGAAAAATACGGGGATGATCGGTAGCACGTCTACCAGGGGGTCAAAGATTGCGTAAGCTTCAGGCAGTTTTGCCAAGAGCAATGCTGCTTCCATTGATTTCTTTACCTCTCCAACACAGTTTTAAGAATTGAAAAGTATCTTAACACGCTCTGCTCAGATTGTAGGAGGCGGTGCGGGCGTCAGCCAGGAGGCAAATTCCTCGGCGAAGCGACCGGCTTTGATGGCGTCCCGAATCCGCCTGGTGAAGCGCATCAGTTCGGCGATGTTGTGAATCGAGAGCAGGGTGTAGGCGAGGATTTCGCGCGATCGCCACAAGTGGCCCAAATAAGCCCGACTGAAGTGAGTGCAGGTATAGCAGGAACACGTCTCGTCGAGGGGGGCGAAATCCTCGCGGAAGCGAGCATTTTTAATATTCCAGCGTTCGCCGCGCACCATCACCGCGCCGTGCCGCGCCCAGCGGGTGGGTATCACGCAGTCAAACAAATCCACCCCTGCAGCGATCGCTTGCGCCATCTCCCGGTGAGTGCCCACCCCCATTAAATAGCGGGGTTTTTCAAACGGCAGCAGCGGAGCCGTCACCTGGACAATCTTTTCTATCAATTCGCTCGGTTCCCCCACGCTCACCCCCCCGATCGCGAATCCGGGCAAGTCCAACTCCGCCAAAGCCCGGGCGGCATTTTGCCGCAAGTCCGAGTAGACTCCGCCCTGAACAATCCCAAACAGCGCCTGCTCGGAATTCTGGTGTGACGCAATACAGCGCTGCAGCCAGCGATACGTCCGTTCCGTCGCCACTTCCACGGCTTCCCGGGTTGCGGGATAGGGCGGGCACTCGTCAAAAGCCATAATCACGTCTGCCCCGAGCTGATTCTGAATGGCGATCGCCCGCTCCGGCGTCAGGTGAATGACTTGCCCGTCTCTGGGAGAGCGAAAGGTGACGCCATCCTCAGCAATCTGCTGCACCGGGCGCTCCAGAGGCTCGCCCCTGCCCAAACTGAAAACCTGGAAGCCGCCGGAATCCGTCAAAATCGGCCCGTCCCAGGCCATAAATCGATGCAGCCCGCCTGCTTTGGCGACAATCCTTTCTCCGGGTTGGAGGTGGAGGTGAAAGGTATTGGCCAAAATCATTTGTGCCCCGGTGGCTTGCAGTTGCGCCGGGGTGAGGGTTTTCACAGTTGCCAGCGTCCCTACGGGCATGAAAATAGGCGTTTCTACCGGCCCGTGAGGCGTCAGAAATACGCCCGCGCGCGCCTGCGTGTGGGGGCAGCGCGCTACACACTGAAATGAAAATTTGTCAAGCAAAATTACAAGGCACCAAGAAGTAAATGGAAAGTTTCAGGTTTAAACGGTGAAGGCGCAAGGGGTTCGCCGTTGATAATTTTTATGCAAGCATTGATTTAAAAGGGCAAGCTGCCTTCGTCGTCTATCTCGGCATCGAATTTGGCAGATAGCACCTCGGCGATCGCGGTTTCGAGGGCTGATGCGTTGAAATATTTAGATTCGCGCTCTTTCAGGGGATTGGACAGGGGAATCAGCCGCAGTTGGCGGCTGTCCTGAATCAGGTCGAAATACGCCTCGCGCTCGTCGTCGTCGGCTCCTCGATTGAGTTCTAAATAATCAAAACTATAGACGTTCAAATAGAGGGCATGATTGGCAACGAGAGTCGAGCGGTGAGGATCGGCAAAGACTTCTAGCACGAAGCCTTCGCCTTCGCTGCAGATTTGGCCATCTTGCGTGTGGATGTAGCCAACTCGCCCTAAATCAGACAGCAGTCGTCGCATGTCTTGCTTGTTGACGACGATGCCAGTATCGACAATGCAGGGAGCGGCCACCATTTTCTGCGATCGGTCGGAGTTCATAAAAAATTAGCCTCTGGAGTCATATCTTCATTTCCGGCTGAAAGCGCTTGTCTTCGGGGTGCCGGGGGATGGTACGTCGGCTCGCCTGTGCAAAGGCGCTCTCACCGGAACGGGCAAGCGGAGGGGTCTTCTCGGTACAATTCTGGCACAGGTCAGCGGGGCTCGCTACCCCCTACGGATGAAAAAAATTAGGAATTATTATGGCGGAGCAGCGACGGTTAGCCGATCGGGTTCTTCAGTTTTTGCGATCGCTCTTCTCGGCATTAGCGGCGGCGATCGCGTTTTACACGATTTTGCCAGTGCCGACGGCTTGGACGTTGGAGTTTCGGGGCATTGCCCGTTTGGCACCGATTGTCGGGCTTGCGATCGGCGGACTTTTGGGGCTGTTGGATGCCGGGTTGGGGCACCTGGGGATGCCGGTGCTGACGCGCTCGGCTTTGGTTGTGGTGGCGTGGATCGGGATAACGGGGGGACTGCACCTAGATGGGGCGATGGATACTGCCGACGGGCTGGCGGTTCTCGATCCGCAGCGGCGCTTGCAGGTGATGGCGGATAGCGTCACGGGGGCGTTTGGGGCGATGGCGGCGATCGCCTTGTTGCTGCTGAAGACGGCGGCGCTGCACGATATCGATCGCTACCGCTGGCTGGCGATTATGGCGGCTGCTGGCTGGGGGCGCTGGGGTCAATTGGTGGCGATCGCCCGCTATCCCTACCTGAGAGCGAGCGGCAAGGGGGCGATTCACAAGCAATCGGCGCACTCGCCTCTCGACTTGCTGCCGGGAGTGTTCCTGTTGCTGACTCTGAGCGGGGTGCAAGGGTTCCTCGAGCGGGATCGCTTGTTTGTGGCGGTTGCCCTGGCCACAGGTGGGGCGGCGATCGCGATTCTGACGGGCGCGTGGTTCAACCGCCAGTTAGGTGGCCATACTGGCGACACTTACGGAGCGGTTGTCGAATGGACGGAGGCGCTCCTGCTGTGTCTGATTGCGGGTTTGTCCTCGCCGTTTTCTTGAGGGTTGCCAGGGAGGGCGATCGGGTATGGAGCATGGCAAATTCGGCAGGGTTTGTGAAAAAACAAGCCCGCCAAGGACCCATTATCTTTTTCCCAATTACCTTTTTCCCAATTACCAATCGCCCATTACCAATGCCCCATCCTCCGAAAACCCATTCTTACATTTTCAATCGTTCTGGCAAGCGAACTTGGAAAGAACTGCCTTTGCCCAGTTCGCTTTCGACAGAGATTTTGCCGCCGAGAATTTCGCACAAGCGCTGGCTGATCGTCAGTCCCAGTCCGGTGCCGCCATACTTGCGGGTCGTCGAGACATCTGCTTGGGCAAACGGTTGAAAGATTTGCTGCATTTGCTCTGGACTCATGCCAATGCCCGTATCGGTGACGCGAAAGACAATCGACGAAGGGGCTGATTCTGATGCCAAATTGCTCTGATTTAGCGAAGGAAAATTCTCAGCTTGCTCCTGTGTTTTTGAGGGGCTGTGCGGCTGAGATTTTTTGCTGTTGCGCTTTCCGCGCGTCCTGTTGACGGTGACAGTAATCGTACCGCCTTCCGTGAATTTAGCCGCATTGCTGAGCAGGTTGAGGAGTACCTGCCGAACTTTGGTGAGGTCGGAATACATGATGCCGATATCGGGGGTGCACTCTACTTGCAGGGTATTGCGGTTTTTTTCGACGAGGGGCTGAACGGTGCCGGCAACGTCTTTCACCAAGTTGGCGATATCGATGCTTTCCATGTAGAGGGTGACTTGACCGGCTTCGATTTTGGAGATGTCGAGAATGTCGCTGATCGTGCCCAGCAGGTGCTTGCCAGCGGACTGTATTTTTTCCAAGTCGGGGATGAGGTCGTCTGCGCCCAAGTCTTCGATTTCTTCTTGGAGCATCTCGCTGTAGCCGATAATCGCGTTCAGGGGGGTGCGCAGCTCGTGGCTCATATTGGCGAGAAAGGCGCTTTTGGCGCGATTGGCGGTTTCGGCTTTGAAGGCGGCATTTTCCAGTTCGTCGGTGTACTGGGCGACGCGCTGAATGAGGTGATTGACGGCGATCGTCAACTGCCCGATTTCGTCGGAGGTCATCACCGGTGCCTGAAGGTCAAAATTCGATTCGTCGGTGACGCGCTGAGCAATTTTGGTGGTGGCTTCCAGGGGGGTGGCGATCGCCTTGCTGGTGCGGGATACGATCGCGGCGGCGATCGCCACTGCCAGTACCAGGCTGCCCACCATCAGGACAGTTCCCCAAGTCTGTACTGCTTGATACGCTTTCAATTCCTGGTAGGCATTGGTTTTTATCTGGATTTTCAGGGTTTCTGCATTTTTGGCTAATTCATTCAGCTTTAACGCGGTTTGGCTGCTGGCAAATTTTAGCAGTAATTGCTCCGCCTCCTCTCGCCGAGAGGTTTTTAAAGTATTCGGATAGACTTGCTTCAAAAGCGCTTCTATCTGTTGGGAATAGGTGGCGATCGCGCTGGCATAATCCCGCGTCAGATTTTTTAACTCTTCGTCTGTTTCTCGTTCGCTTGTCTTGAAATTTTCATCTACCGCTTTAGCGTTCAGGTACTCGATGATTTGGGAAATTCCTGCCAAATCTTCTTGTAGGGCAGAACTCTCCTCTTTAAAAGTTTGCGGTTTTTTGACTAAAGGAATTAGTCCAGCTTCTTTGTTTTTCACCTGCCATACAGCGCTGTTGAGACTCATCAGGAGTTCTGCTTTTTCTAAATTAGCGGCGAATTGCTGGCGGATTTGCGCCTCATAAGAGATTTCGAGAAACCGACCGACGAGCGCGCTGACGGCGACTAGCCCAATGGCTACAGCCGAACCCAAACTAATTTTCTGGCGGATTCCCAAGCGGTCAAATAAGCTTTTTGTTTTGATTTTAGCGTTCTTCTCGTCTGGATGCTGCTGGCTGGGAGCAGGAGGCCGTTTTGGTTGGACATTGGAGGAAATTTTTGTAAACTTTTGGGATGTCATAGCAAGGTAGTTTCTGAAATTATCTGAATCCACGAGCTAGAGTTTAGCTGGAAACATTTTGTAAAAAATATTCCGCTTGCTTGTTGGCGTCTGCTTGCTTTCGAGGCGGTGCGTGCTGGAAAGAGCGCGCATTTTTTGCCGGTTCCAAAACAAGTGCACTGACGCATGTGTATGATTCGCAGCTACCCTGATATCCCCCTACCTCCCGTGTTTCCTGCGGTTGAAACAGGCTGATTAGAAGCCAAGCAGGGGTTACCAGCCAGCCCCGGACTTTCAGGCGTAAGGCTTTTCGGCGCAGGCTTCGTCATCCAGGAGATTTCAATATTATCGCCATCTCCCTCCCATTTGCCAATCATGCGAGGGGGAGGTGGAAAACGAGCCTGTCTAGTGGGTGAATTGAGGGGAGAAAATCCCCCGGCGATCGCGCCCGTTTGGGGAAAAGCGCTCGCGTCTCTTTTTGAGGGGCGCTCCTACAAGCCGAGCTGCGATGTTCAATTTTATATTTCCTATTTTAGAATAACAGGTTTGACTGCTGTAAGCTAGGCAATAAAGCAGTTTTAAAAATTAGTCAATAATAGGCTCCCCGGAAAGTTTAAAGCAAAAGCTTTTCTCGGGTTAGGGAGAAACCGTCGGGGTTGGTGTCGGGGTTGGGGCAGGTGCGAGGGTGGGTGCGGGAGGATCTGCACATTTGCCAAGCGCTTGTGAGTTGACAGCGGGTTGGGTGAAGGGGCGGGAGGTAATTTCTGTTTCTAGAATCCAGCCCTTGTCCCCTGGTTCTAGGAGCGGGTAAGGCGCGGGCGATATCGACTCAGAGGCTGCTGGCAGCGATCGCTGTGAATTATTCTTGTTGGGGGAATCGGCGTTTGGTGGCGAGAAATTGCGAGGTTGAGCGATCGCCTCGATCGCTTCTAACGAACAAAATTGCAATTCTAGCCAGGTTAAATTATCTGGGGTGGTTGTTTTTTTGATTACTTTTAAGAGACTGCCCTCTGGGAAGATTCCTTTGACTTCAGAAGCCTGCGAAGCGCCTTCGCGGACTTTCAAGCCTGTAGGAGCGGGGTTTTCACCGTTTTGGGGGATTGAACTTTGGATTTGTATCACAGACGTGACATCTGGGGAAAAAAATCCTGGGGGGCTGGGGTCTGGGCTGGGCAAAGCCGAGGGGCTGGCGGGTGCAGTTTCGGGCGTGGGAGCGGAATGGGGCGCGATTAAGGGAGCGATTTTCTGCTTGAGTTCTGGCGGAGAGAGGAAGTAAGCCAGGACTGCGCCGCCGCCGAGGGCCAGCAGTAGAATCGCGATCGCCACCAGCCAAGGGAGCGGGCTGGGGGGAGGGGGCGGGGGGACTTGCAGGACTGTGACGGCATCGTCCGCGTCGCTATGGGGCAATGGGGTGGAGTCGGAATCAGCCAGAGCTGGCTCGTCGGGCAAGCCGCTCAAAAAGGCTTCGACCTCGGCGACGATCGCCTCAGCCGTGACGCCGTGGTTTTGAGAGTCCCGCACCTTGCAGTAGAGCAGGGCGACGGTGACGTTATCGTGGCCATTTTGGGTATTGGCGAGCCAAATCAGCCGCTTGACGGTTGCCGGCAGGTCGGAGGGCTTCCGCAAGACGGGGAGAATTTCACTCTCCCAGGATTGCTCCACGCGGTCGTTGTCGCTCAGCCCGTCGGAACAGAGGAGGAAAAGGCTATCTTCGTCGATGACGAAGCGCCCGACGGTGGGGTGGAGCAATCCCGAGGCGTTCATGCCCAGGGCTTGCACGAGGGAGCCAGAGGCGGGCTGCTGGATGGCATCCCGATATAGGGCGTAGCCGAGCCGGACTTCGCGAGAGGCGACGTCGTCGTCTAGGGTGACTTGATAGCAGCCTTCGCGCCCGATCCAGTAGGCGCGACTGTCGCCGACGTGGGTGAGGTAGACTTCGTGACCGCTGGCCAGGGCCATGACCACCGTCGTGCCCATGCGCTGACGACCTTGACGCTGTTCGTCGTTGTTGCGATCGCCGATGGCGTCGTTGGCGACACAGATAATTTGTTCTAATTCCGCGCTCAGAGTTGGCGGGTTGATATTGGCGAGTTGCCCCTGCAGGGAGGCGACGCGATCGCGGATGGCATCGATCGCCATGTGAGAGGCGACGTTGCCGCCTTCGTGTCCGCCGATGCCGTCGCAAACGATGGCGAGGGGTTCGCTGGCGGGCGGTGCGGGGGTGCCGCTGGGAGGATAGCAGGCGTCTTCATTGCGGCGGCGGCTGGGGCCAGTATCGGTGCCGGTGGCGATGTGATAGCTGCGTTCTTGCGATCGGGCGCAGACTGCCAGGGCGCGATCCAATACCGCGACCAACTGCTGGCCCGTTCGCACTCGTTTTTGCAGCATCTGCTGGCACAGCCGCTCTAAAAAGCGAGCAATCAGGGGGTGAGCTTCGGCAGCCCAGCGCTCCCAGACTCGAGCCAACTGAGACAGGGAGGGGGCGAGTCGGTCGTGTTCTAGCTGCAGCAGCCTGACGAGTGGCCCTTCTCCCCGCAGCAGGGTTTCGTTCAGCAAACTGGACGCCACGCCTTCTTCGCTGGCGGGCTGCCACAGTTTGGCGATTTGCCACAGCCAATTGAGCTGGCGCATCGGGGAAGCTTTTTTCCAGAGGGCTGTCAATTGGGGTCTCGGGTGTGCGATTAGGGGCGCGTCCTCCTCGGTGCCCGGGACGGTGGCGATCGGAGCCTCCTCTAGCAGCCAGATATCACTCGCCTGCCGACTTTGGGAGCGGGGCAGCAGTCCGTACACTTGGGGGACGTGCAGCCGTTCCGGGAAAAGTTTGAGATAGGGGGCGATCGCCGGCGGCACTTCTTCTGGCATCACCGGCGGCTCCCCCGGTTTCAAATCCAGAAAAATCTTTTCTCCCTTGTACAAATAGCGCTCAGCTAATATCTCCCCTGGTTTCCAGGTGGTTTTTCCCTCGTAGAGCGCCCACAGAAAGCGTCGCGGCAAGGGCGTGCGACATTTCTGGCAAAAATTGTTGGCCTCAAGATTTGGAGCTTGACAGTTGGGATCGGGGCAGTAGATATTTGCCGCATCGTTTTGCATGGGATTCCTCGTGCCTGTCAGCCTTTGCATTCTTTCGATCGCGTTTGGGGCAGACTCCAGAATACGCCAGCTTTCTTCAGATTCACCTGTTTTAGTTTAAGTGCCGCTTTGCCTTATTTTAGCTTCAACTGTCTTGACGCCCCACACTGTCCCCAGGGGATTCGCGGGCTCGTCCCTTTGAAAAAAGCGGTTGCGACTCGCGAGAGCTTATTTCAGTCCCTTGAAGGGATTGAGCCATTTAAGCCCCCGCGAGCTTCATAAAGGATAGCACCCGATCCATCGCCGCAGTCGGGGCTTCTCGTCGGAAATCCCTGACTGCACGAGGTGAGCCGCAAGCGGCGATCGGGGGAAGCGGGCTCCTGATGGCTCCTGGCTGATTGCCGCGTCGTGCCGCGAGAAAGGTTGTCTGTCCAGCCGAATCAGTTTAACCTGACCTTCCTCCGAAAAATTACGGGTCGTGCCGGGGAAACTTTGAAAGCTCTAGGAGTACCATACCGTAAAAATTCGGATAGTCAAGCCGTCATCCACATTTGGGAGCCCACACTCGCAAATTAACGGTGCTGTTTGGGAGAAAGGGGCGGCATCGGGGGGATGGGTGGGAGCTAGTGCTGTGCCAGTTGGGAAATTGTCAGCTGAATCCGACTGCATCGCGCCCGGAGTCGCGCGATGCAGTCGCTGCTGCCTTCCGGCTGAAAAGTGTTTGAAAATCAAGGCTCTCACCCCGGCGAAGCGAGGCGAACGGCGATCGCCTTGCCCGGGGTTTTGCAGTCATTTGAAAGAGTGGCACAAAATTGGCACAGCTACGGGGAAGAATTTTTTAAAGTAAAAACATCGAAGACAGGCGATTCGCCAAGCGTGCTGCGCTTCTCGCTTTACTGGCTTTCGATGCGCCGAAGTCTTCTGAACGTATTGCTACAACCAATCAGATCGAGGAAGATAACAACTTATGTTACAAGAAAGCCATCTGGCAATGGTTGCCACGCTCAACGATTTAGACGCTTTAATTGAAGAGATTGATAATAATCCGCACCTGTCTCCTTGGGTAGTCCGCTTGATTCTCAAATCGATTAAAGAGAAAGGGAGAAGAATGCTGCAAGACTCCGCAATCGGGCCGGCTTATGTTGAGAAAGTAATTGACATACAGGCGTTTCGCAGTTAGCGATCGCTTCAATAGGCTGTCTGCCGGGATTGGGAGATTAGGGGATTGTTGCAAACAGACCTTTCCTGCCCATATCGGCTTGCAGTTGGCAGGAATATAGGGGAATAAATTTTCCAGCGATATCAGCGATATCGCCACTTTTTATGTTAAGCTAAAAAAGTCAAAATTCAAAACATAAGCACAGGGTGTGAGAACGGATACAATCTTTTATCAACTGTTTCAAACCTTTCCCGGCTTATTATTTGAACTAATGGGCCAATCAGCAGAACAAGCGCAAGTTTATGAATTTTCCTCGCGGGAAATCAAAGAACTGGCTCGGCGCTTCGACGGCATTTTTTTGCCAGCCAACGAAGACGCCAACCTGCCCATCTATTTTGTAGAAGTGCAATTTCAGGGAAAACCTGATTTTTACTCGCGCTTATTTGCAGAAATCATGGTTTACCTGCATCAATATCAGCCAGAAAATGACTGGTGTTCCGTGGCAGTATTTGCGTCGCGCAGCGTCGATTTGGGAGTACCGATGCAGTATCGGGGTTTCCTGATGAGCGAACAGGTGAAGTGGGTGTATTTGGATGAGCTAGCAGCACCAGCCTCCCCGTCGCTGGGCATCGGCATCGTGCAGTTGGTGGTGGGAGCCCGAGACGCCGCCGTCGAGCTAACTAACCAACTGATGCAGAAAGCGCGACAGGAGCTTGAGGATGAAGCCTTGAAGCGAAAAGTTATAGAATTGATTGAGGCGGTGCTGGTGTATAAGTTTACCGAGTTAAGTCGGGAGGAGATAGAAGCGATGTTTGGATTGAGCGATCTAAAACAGACGAGAGTCTATCAAGAAGGCAAGCTCGAAGGCAAGCTGGAATCGGTGCCGAGATTGTTGGCACTCGGCTTGAGTGTAGAACAGATTGCGACGGCGTTGGGGTTGGATGTCGCTCTGGTGCGGCAGGCAGCTCAAAGCCAGTCTGCTCCTGATACTCCCCAAGGTTAAAATACGGATATGTAGATGAGAGGCGATCGCTCCTACTGGCACAGTCAGAGCGATCGCCTATTTGCAATTGCGGCGCGTGGCTAGGCAGCAGATTAGTTGCGAACGAGTCGCCGCGCAGTGCAAAGCCGCGACGCGCCGCATTTGCTGACAGCCCCAAAGCCTATTTAGCGGTTCTTCTAGCCTCAATACACTACAGGATAAATTTTTAATTTGTTCTCTACAAAAGCTTACAATTCTCTCTTTTACTAAAAAACGCGATGTTTGATATTTACCCGATTGGCTGGCTCCCCACAGTTCCGAACGATGACAGCACTGCCCTGCTGAAATTGGTTTACCAACCTGTCGAAAAGCGAGGCGTCTGGCACTATGGAGATAACCAAATATCGCTAGCTTTCTCTCAAAAAAAGACAACATTGGTTTATGAAAATCCGCCTCAGCGAACCGTCTCTAAAAAGCTGGAGGCTTCAACAGAGATTCCTTGCGAAGGATGGGTGGATCGATTTGGCAGGTGGATCTTCGAGCCAGATTGTATTTACCGCAGTAGTGGTAAGATATTATGGGAAACGGAAACCGAACGAGAGTGGCTGTCTTGTTCTGGGTTTAACTTTGATGAAGCAGCGGGGGAATGGTCTTGCTTGTGGCATTACAGACACTTGCACAATTTTTTTAATTCAGCCCACAAATACGACATTCAAATTGAGCTGCGTTTGAATTTTATAACGCTCTCGGGCTTTTATAGCGAACAAGATTATGCAGATACTCTCGGCTAATTGTTAAGAATAATTGTAGGTTTACAGGTTTCAAAAAACAGGTAAAAGTCGCCAAACAAGTCTAATTTAGAACCCGTAGGGGCTTGCGCACCAAGCCTCATCGGCCCGGAATTTCGCTACCGGGTAATCATACTAGCATCTCACCCAAAAAAATTATCTCCGAATGCGAGAGCCCTTCCCCTATTTCTCAATAATTTGTGAACTATCGTGACGGCTAGAAACCCGGCTTCTTCAAGAAGCCGGGTTTCTGATGTGTAACGACTCAATTAAAAGCGCTCTAATCCTCAAGGCGAACCCGCGAAACGCCAAAACCAACCAACCGAGCCGGGATATCTCGCAAAATCGGCAGGCGGAGAAATCCCGGCGGCTGAAATGACTGATTCGGGTTGAGGGCATTGGCAATTACTTGCTTTTGCACCAAGGTTTGAAAGGCTTGTATTGCGCGCGTGGGGAATTCGCGCTGGCGCTGCACTGCCGCTAAATCCCACAGGTGCAGGGAATGGTTTTTCAGGGGTTCGCTGAGTAGATTCGCTGCAACGACGGCATCTTGAATTGCGTAGTTGATGCCCACCCCGCCCACGGGTGACATGACGTGAGCGGCATCGCCAATTAACAGCAATCCCGGTTTATACCACTGTTTGAGTCGGCTGGATTCTACGGAGAGGAGGGATATTTGATTCCACGATTCCAAGTGATGCACGCGATCGCCAAATTGCGGCGCTAACTCGGCAACAGATTCGCGCAGTTTTTCTATCCCCGCAGCGCGCAATTCCTGGTAACTGCCTTTTAAGATAATGTAGCCGAGCTGCCAATAATCCAGGCGATCGATGATTGCCAGCATGTGCCCGCTGCCGATGCGCCCGCTAATGCCCGCGCCTTCTGCGTCTTGGGGCGATCGCGGCAAGCGAAACCACAGCACGTCCATCGGCGGAGATGTTTTCACCGACTCGAAACCGACAAGCTGGCGGATGCGGGAAAATCGCCCGTCTGCTGCGACAGTCAGCTCGGCGCGGACTTCGTGCCATCCCCCAGCTCCCCGGTAGCGAACGCCCCGTACAATCCCGTTTTCTTCAACGAGTTCTTGCGCGTTGGCACCCATGACTAGCTGAAAATTGGGATATTTTTTCGCTTCCTCGGTGATAAATTCGAGAAAGCGCGCCTGCGGCAGTACGGTGATGTAGGGGAATTTGGTTTTCAGGCGATTGAAATCGGCGACGGTGACGCTCTCCTGGTTGGTTGTCAGCGTCAGCGCGTGCAGTTTGCTGTGGGGAAGCTGCAGCAACCGCTCGGCTAGACCGAGCCGATCCATTATTTCCATTACGGAGGGGTGGAGGGTGTCGCCCCGAAATTCGCGATCGAAGTCTTTGTGCAGCTCCAGCAGCATGACGGGGATGCCTTTTCTGGCTAGGAGCAGGGACAATACGGCACCGGCTGGCCCGCCTCCGACGATGCAGCACGTTGTTTGCTGTTTGTCAAGTATTTCGTGCCCCTGTGTTTCAGCGGGTTGGGGCGTCGGGGTGGCGTCAGCAGTCATGGCAGGAACTCCGATTAGCTGTGGAACTGACGGGCAAGTCTTCTTTTACTCAGGCTAGCGTGTCATTTTTTCGATGGGGGGCGATTCGCGGTTATCTCGGCTGCGCAGAGGCGGCATTTTGTCAAAAGATGCGATCGCGATCGCACCTGTAGCAGACTTGCATCACTGAAGATTGTGGTGTTCGATCGCTCGTGGGGTTCTCAAATATCACAGATCGTCGATTATTGCGATCGCAACAGAGCCTCGAAAAAGGAGCGATATTAAAAACATAGAGTTCAGCCAAAAATTATGCCCGCTCCCATGCTCCTCCCCTCCGCCCTCTCTGACTTATTTGCTCAAGTCGCCACCACCGGTTCTATCACCCTTGCCGATCGCTACGGACTGATGGCAGCGCTCTTGGACGAATCCCTCGCCGAAGAAGACCGATTCTCCATCGACCGACTGCTGCGCGCTCTGTGCCGGGGACGGGTACGGGTGGTTAATGAACTCTCTGCCGTGATGTAAAGTTTCGATCGCAAGTTCCCCTTCAGAAATACCGACCTTTCCAGATTCGCGTCTCCTTCCACTTTCCCGTTGATTGATTTTAGTCCGACGCTCCGCAACATCCTTTCTAAAATTGAATAGAACTCCGTTACATTGCTTCACAATTTTCAGAAACTAAAAAATTAAAAAAATATATATTTTTAACGGGTTGGCGCAAATTAAATAGAGAATAAGAACAAGGCATTTAAACCTTTATTTTTGCCTCGGGTGCTGAAAAAATGACAATCGAGTCTGCTGCCACGCAAGTGAGCATTTTAAATATGAGCATCGACAACCTGTCGATGCCAGAATTATTGCATCAGTTAGATTACGGGATGGTCTTTACCCCCAATGTCGATCACCTGATGAGATTGCAGCGCGATCCGGAATTCGCGGAATGTTACGAAGAAGCAGATTATAAGGTTTGCGACAGCAAAATCTTAGAATATGCCTGCAAATTCCTCGGCACGCCTCTCAAAGAAAAGATTTCCGGGTCAGACCTTTTTCCGGCTTTTTACGCGCATCACAAGGATAACGAAACCGTGAAAATCTTTTTACTGGGAGCCAAAGAGGGCGTCGCTTGCCAAGCCCGATATCGCATCAATGCCAAAGTAGGCAGGGAGATTGTAGTCGGCTCCTACTCGCCCTCGTTTGGCTTTGAAACAAACGAGTCAGAATGTTTGGAAATTATAGAGAAAGTGAATCAGTCGGGAGCGACGGTTCTGGCAGTCGGCGTTGGGGCACCCAAACAAGAAAAGTGGCTTTGTCGCTACAGAGACAGGATGCCCAATGTCAAGATATTCCTAGCGGTAGGGGCGACGATTGACTTTGAAGCGGGGTGCAAAGCGCGATCGCCCAAATGGATGAGCAATCTGGGGATAGAATGGCTGCATCGGTTACTTTCTGAACCGGGACGGTTGTGGAAGCGCTATCTCGTGGACGATCTGCCTTTTCTGTTGTTGGTTTTGAAAGAGAAGTGTGCCCGATTTAAGCGATCGGCTATTTTCAAACCGGGCTGCCTTCTGGGAGGAAAGCGCGCCAACAGGCAACCACCCAATAACTGAGCGACGGGAGAGAAAGTCGCGATCGCTTCTCGGCAGCAGCATTAAAGCCAGAAAGCTGCCACCGTTGCGAAATCAGCTCCAGCCCTCTCCCCCGATTGCAGCTTCAATAGAGCTTTTTACCCGATGGTTCGCGCTCGCGCTGTTGCAGTCGCTTCAGCGCGTTTTTTTATTTGCCCTCCGAATTTTCACAATCAGACTGAGAAGAGTTGCGCAAAATAGCTTACACTGAACCGCCTCGCGCACGATATAAAACACAAATTTCCGTGATCTCGATCGCACTTCAGACAAATCGGGTTAAATACGATAAAAAAAGATGAGCGATCGCGCTTTTCACCGAACTGACAGCCGCGTTTAAATTCATCTAATAGCGCGAGTGCAAGCGATTCGTTCTATCAAGCTTATCGGATTTCAATACTGTGCATCGAGGATTACCTATGAAACTGTTCGCCCAAACCATAACCGCCACTGCGATCGCTGCGACTGCCGCCCTCAGTTGTTTCGCCGCACCTGTTAGAGCATTCAGCGTTACCCTCAACAACAATCCCTCCGATTTGCTAAAAAACCTGCTCGGCGATACAACGGGAATGAGCAACTTTTCTGTCACCACGACAGGCAATGCTGCTGCATTCGGACTTTTCAAGAATGACCCTTTCGGGTTAAAATCTGGTATCGTTCTCAGTACCGGCACGGTGACGGATCTGCCAGGTACTAATACTGTATCCACATCTGAATCTCCCGACCATATCCCCGATTTAAGTACAGATTTTGGCGCAGATGGAGCTGAAGACGACTCAATCAGTCTGGATATCAGTTTTGACGTCGATAGCGTTGTAGAAAAGTTGTATTTCCTCTATGCCTTCGGCTCGGAAGAATTCGTAGAATATGGAGGGAGCGATTTCAATGATTCTTTTGAACTCCTGCTCAATGGCGTCAACTTGGCGAAATTGAGCGACGGGCAAGCAGTCACCATCAACAACCTCGTTCCCGGAGCTAACCAACCCTTTCATGCTGACTACATCGACAATCCTGCCGGCGAAGGCACCTTAACCAAGCTCGATGGTTTTACTAAAATGCTGCGGTTTGAGGGACTTCTCAAGCAGAATGCCCGCAACACGCTCAGCATCAGGATTAAGGATGTAGGTGACGGTCACTACGATTCGGCGGTGTTTATTCAAGGGGGCTCTATGGGAACGACGAACCCTCCCGAGAGCGTTCCGGAACCGATTAGCGCGATCGGCGGTTTGCTCGGACTCTCCGGTATGATTTATCGCAAGCACCAGCAGAACAAAAACAACTAAATTCCCAAATTTTGCTGGTTTCGACGAGCTTCGGTTTGCGCCCCCATCAATCAATCTACTCTTTTTCTCTACCCCGAAAAAAGGCGCGTATTTTAGCGATTAGTCGAGAGATTGACTAGCGCCGCGCGAACAACTTTTCAGCATGGGGATATTGGTGCAGGTAACTTTTTCCCGCAGAGCCGAATAATTCGAGTTTACTGGAGATTACCTCTTGCATGGCGTCGCTGGCTTTTTGCATGAGTTTGAGCAGATCGGTGGAAGCAGAAGGATTCAAAGTTTCTTTCAGCGCCTCTACATACGCCTTGCGCACTTCTGTATTGACGTTAAATTTGCAAACGCCTAACTGAATCGATCGGTCGATCGCTGATTCTGGCAGCCCCGATGCGCCGTGCAGCACGAGGGGAACGTCAACGGATTTGCGGATAGCAGCAAGGCGATTGAAATCGAGCGCTGGGGTGCTGCGATATTCGCCGTGTACGTTGCCGATGGTGACGGCTAAAAAATCGACGTTTGTTTCGCGGACAAATTCAGCCGCTTGCAGCGGATCGGTCATTTTGGCTTCGTATTCGGCGACGGTTAAACCGTCCTCCGTGCCGCTGATTCTGCCGATTTCGGCTTCGACGACGGCTCCTTTGCTGTGCGCCAAGTCAGTCATTTCGCGGGTAAAAGCTAAGTTTTCGCGATAGGATAAATGAGAGCCATCTGCCATAATGGAGGTCATGCCGGCATCGAGTGCGGCGCGGATGTCGCTGGCAGAGGTGCTGTGATCTAAGTGCACCGACATGGGAACGTTTGCTTGGCGGGCAGCTTCCAGGCAAAGCGCCACTAAGGGCGAACCGCCGTGCGCCAGCGAGGAAGGGTGGATTTGCAGCATGGCTGGGCTTTGAAGTGCTTCGGCTGCATCGACAACGGCGCGAACTCCTTCCAGATTGTACACGTTAAATGCGCCGATCGCGTAAAAATTTCGCCGCGCTGTTTCTAAGAGTTCTTTTGTGGAACTTAGCATAATTTTTGTCCTGCACGATGAATTTTACTATATCCTGAATGGGAAGCGATGGGAATGGGGGTGCCGGGGGTGAGAAGGGGCGATCGCCTCTTTGGCGATTTCTAGGGCGACTGTAAAAAAAAGCCCCTGCTGAGAGGGGCTGGTGAATGTAATAGAGTTGAATTGGGGAGCGACAGGCTAGAGTTTGTGCAGGGCTTCTAGAGCTTGTTGGTAGCTATCGGTTTCGCCTTTTGCAGAAAATAATTCGGCAGCTTTCTGCAAGTCTTCGATCGCTCCTTGCTTGTCGCTAAGGAAACCGCGAGCTAATCCCCGATTGTGGTAAGCGGCGGCATAGTCGGGATTTCGCTGCAAAGCTTGGGAAAAATCTTCAATGCTGCGCGAGTAGTCGGCGATCGCAGAACGGGCGACTCCGCGATTGAAATAAGCCACCGCATCGTCAGGATTGATTCGCAGCGCCTGCGTGTAATTCTCGATCGCTTGCGGATAGTCTTTCAGGTGATAGCGAACCAATCCCCGGTTATTGTAAGCCACCGCATCGTCAGGATTGCAGCGCAGCGCCTCCGTGTAATCGGCAACGGCTTGGAGATGCTCTCCCGACAGGCGACAGGCTTCTCCCCGGTAGAAATAAGCGTCGGCATCGGCTGGTTTCAGGCGAATGACTTCGCTAAAATCGCCTATCGCGGAGCGATAATCCTGTAAATTCAAGCGAGCAAAACCGCGATTGAAATAATAAGCGGCTTCGTGCGGCTCGAGCTGCACGGCGCGATTGCAATCTTCAACCGCCCCTTGATAGTCTCCCAAATTGTATCGGGCGATGGCGCGGTTATTGTACGCGATCGCGTGACTGGGATCGCCGGCGAGTACCTGCGTGTAATCTTCGATCGCCCCCTGATAATCTCCCACATCCAAGCGCTCTAAACCCCGCTTGCGGATGAGCTCGGCGTGGCTGGGATCGATCGCCGATGCCTCAAAACGATCGATCAAACCCCGCACGATGCGGGGATCGGTGGTTTGCACGCCCACTTCCCGTTCGGGAAAGTCGGCTCCTGCACTCAGGAAATTGTGCGTCGTCAGCAGCGCCCAGTCGCGATCGCGCACGATGAAATTCTCGTGGGTTCCCAGCACTTTCAACCGCAAGCGCTCTGGATATTTCGCCCGCAGCCTTTCTATATCATTGAGGGCGTCGTACAAACCGCCGTTTTTCAGGTTGCTGGTTTGCCACTGCTGGTTGATGCGTCGGGGGAATTCCCCGGCTTCAATATCCTTCAAATGCCCCCAGCCGAGATCGATGCAGCCATTGCGCTGCAGGAACGCCTCCAACTTTTCGAGCAGATCCCCGTCAAGGCTCGACCGGCTCAGCCACGGGCAGACGACAATCAGCCGCTCTCGCGCCGAAATCAGCGCTTCCTCCAGCACCCCCCGAATCCCCGGTCTGTCGAAAACCAACTCGTAGTCGTAAGGTTGAAGGGCTTTGAGTAACTGGTTGACTTGACTAACTTGATTTTCTGCGGCTTGCTTGACGATTTCCTCGATCTGAGGGCTCCTAGCGGCAAGAACGCTTTCGCCGGACTTTCCTACGTCTGCTTGCAACTGAGCGAGCGATCGCTGCACTGAGGCGATGTGTTCGGTTTCGACTTTGTGTAACGCTTCTTGCAGTTGGGAGATATTTTCCCGCATGGGGTTGACAAATTCCTCTAGCGGTGCTATTCGACTTTCTAACTGAGCTTTGGCTTCAGTGAAAGTGGCGATCGTTCTAGCGATCGCTTCTTGAACCGCAGCCATGTCTTCAGATTCGGAAGCGGAGGGCAGCGCGTCGAGGCGCTGTTGCAAGTGCAAAATCGCCCTTTCCAGCGCCGCCACGTCCATCGCTCCCGGCACCTGTTCTAGGCGGTTGGTCGTTTCAGCCAGGGCTGAGCGCAAACTATCGTACTGCTGCCTCAGTTGGAAAATATCTCGCTCGACGGACGGCAGGTTGAGGACTTCCAGGGGGACAATGCGATTTTCGAGCTGGGATCTGGTTTCGACGACGGCTTCGACAATCTTGGCGATCGCCTCTTCCACTCCCGTGAGATCGACCGGTTCGGCGGGCGGCGGCAATTCGTCGATGCGCTTCTGCAGGTGGAGAATGGCGCGCTCCAAGCTATCGACTTTAGAGGCTTCGGGCAGGCGGTGCAGGCGAGCGGTACTTTCAGCTAGGGCTGAGCGCAAACTATTGTACTGCTGTGTCAGTCGCGAGACATCGCTGGCGAGGGGCTGCAGTTCCAGGGCTTCGAGAGAAGCAATCCGGTTTTCGAGTTGGGATTTTGCTTCGGCGAAGGTTTCGACAATCCTGGCGATCGCCTCTTCCACTCCCGTCAGATCGACCGGTTCGGCGGGCGGCGGCAGCTCGTCGATGCGCTTTTCAACTGCCGCGATCGCTCTGCTGACTGCTTCGATTTGCTCTAGGGAAGAGGCTTGCACTGGTTGCGCTGCTTGCTGGCTGACTCGCGCGCTCAGCGTATCGAGCTGCCCTCGCACAGCCGCGATTGCGGCGGATAGGGGCGTCGCCGCTTTTTCGAGATCGGCAACTGCCGCCGCCAAAGACTCAAATTCCGGTCTAGAGACGCGATTTTGGGCGTCGTCTGTCAGTTGGGCGACTCTTTCCGAGAGGGATTGCAAGGCGCTGGAGAACTCCACCAGCGATCGCTGCACGTCCGGTGCTGTCGGCTGCGGACGCTGGGACAACTCGGCTTGTAACCGGGCAATTCCTTGCAAAGCTTTTGCCAGTTCGTTTTCCAAATCCTGGAAGCGAGAAATTTCTGGCAGCGTTTCCGGCGCGGGGGAAAGAGCGGATTCCGCCAAGCGGGCGTACTCGTGCCGCAATTGAGCGATCGCCTGCGGTACTGAGTCGAGTTCCAAGACTTCCAGGGTTTGCAAACGGCGTTCTAACTCGGCTTTTGCCTCGGCGACGGCAGAGTGAAGTTGGGCGATTTGCGCTTCCACCCCCGTTAAATCAACCGGAGAAAGCGCCGTCGCCGTCGCCGCGCCGCGCCGTTCCAGCGCCGCGATCGCGCTTCTCACCTGTTCGAGCTGTTCGAGAATCGTGCTTTGAAAGGTTTCTGCGGTTTGGCGGTTCACCTGTTGGCTGAGCGCGTCGAGCTGTTGTTCCAGAGCGGCGATGGCGCTGCGAGAGGGCTGCACGGTTTGTTCCAGCGCCGCGATCGCCGACACCAGCGAGGTAAAATCCTGCTGAGAGACGCGATTTTGGACATTTTCTTCTAGCTGCGCCAGTGCCGAGCGCAACTGGACTATCTCCTGCTGTGAGGCTCCGGCAGCCGTAGAAGCGCTCCCAGTTTGCGTCAAGCGATCGCCCAGTTCTTCGACGTTATTCTGGACAAATGCCACCTGTTGCTGCTGCACGCTCAATTCTGCTTGCAGTTGCGCCAGTTTTTCTGCGATCTGTCTCGTCGCGCTCTCGATCTGTGCGATCGAAACTGTTCCACTCTCGCCCCGGCTTTCCTTCTGGAGAATAGATTCCTGCAACGCAGCATACTGCTGCTGTATCCTGGAGATATCTTGCTCTATGCCCGCCAGATTAGAAGTTTCCAACCGCTCCAGACGCTGCCGCTCTGCTTGAATCGCTTCTTGAAGCAAGACGAGTTGATCCGGACTGGGCAAACTGCGCACGGAGGCGCGCAGGGATTCCACTTCTCGAGAGAGTTGCTGCTGAACCTGGACGACTTCGCCCGGGCGATTTTGCTCTGCTTGCTGCTCCAACCGACGGCGATTTGCTACGTTTAGCAGCAAAGCGGCAGACACCGGTGCCGCCGCATAAACGACCTGCTGCGACGCCACAGCAACCGCTGAGCCCACAACCGAGCCAGCAAGGGAAACATATTCTGCTATTTCTAGCCAGCTATTTTTCATAGTTTAGAAATCTTGACCCCACCGCATTCTGCCAAAAACTCACCTAGGAAAGCACTCGCAATTCGGAACCGAGAGCGGGTTTTCACAGAAGTGAAATGCTTTCGTTCAAATCGGGAAAGAGTGCATTTTGTTCTAAAAGCTGAAGTCTGAAATCTGAGCGCTCCTTTTATTGTCTGTCGATCGCAGTGCTGAATTTCGACTTTTGGTTTGCAGTGACTGCTTCCGCCGTTTTCTCCTGCAAACAGCATACGGCTGTCCGTCACTACAAACGTTCACTTGACCGATCGTTCCTTCTTTAGATAGTTTTTCTTTCCTCCTTTCACGTTTCCAAGCCTTACTTAAACAAACCATTTAAATTTACTTAACAAACCGAGCGGCTGTTGTCACTCCCGCTGCCAAATCCCGATCGTGCCGTCAGCGCTGCCGCAGGCGAACAACTGACCGGAGGGACTCAGCGCCAGGGAGATGGCGGGCTGGCTGTTCTCGCTCAGGCTGCACAGTCGCTTCCCAGTCGCCAGCGCCCAGATTTTTATGCTGCCGTCGGCACCGGCACTGAACAGGGTTTGCCCGTCGGGAGAAAATGCCACCGAGTAGACTGGGCCGGCATGTTCGGACAGGGTGCCGATGAGAGAGCCGCTTTTGACGTGCCAGAGCTTGACGGTGCCGTCGCCGTTGCCGCTTCCGAGCAGCTCCCCATCCGGGCTGAAGGCGAGGGACCAGACAAAATCGAGATTTCCCGTCAATTGGTTGATGCGTTCGCCGCTGGCGACTTGCCAGAGCTGCACGAGCCCGTCGCCGCCGCCGGAAGCGATCGATTGCCCGTCGGGCGCGAAGGCGATCGCGTAAACCGGGCCTAAATACTCCGTCCAACTGGAGAGCAAAACGCCGGTTTCCAGCTCCCAGACTTTGATCGTCTCGTCAAAACTGCCGGAAGCGAGCCGCTTGCCGTCTGGAGAGATGGCGACCGATCGCACGGAACCGGAATGAGCGGTGAGGGTATCCTGCAGGGTGCCGTCTTCTAGGTGCCACAGCCTGACTGTCTCGTCCCAACTGCCGCTGGCAACGATCTTGCCGTCCGGGCTGACTGCCACGGAAAACACGCCTCTAGCATGACCGTTGAGAGTGTGGATCAGTTCCCCAGTTTGCAGGTGCCAAATCTTGAGAGTCTTGTCAAAACTGCCGCTGACGAGGCGCTGCCCGTCCGGGGCGATCGCCAGCGCGCTCGCCCAGTCGGCATGGGCTTTCAGTGCAGTCCGGCAGTGCCAATTCTGGCTGGCAACTTCTGAGGCAAATTTCGGCAGCATCACGGATTTCGCCGCCACTGCGCCGGGAGCCGGCTCTGGGGTGTCCGGGTGGGGGATGGCGGGCAGTTCCGGTTGCTCCGGTGCGGGGGACTGGAGTTTTTGAGCCCATCGCACTTTAGCGGCAGCGTCTACCTGGTTGGCCAACCCGACTATTTTCTCCGACAGTTGGGTGACGCTCTTCTCCAACCGATCCACTCGTTCCAGCAGGGAGGAGCTGTTGAGATAGTGAATGACGCTGCTGACCGATTCCTGCACGGTGGCAGACTGTTCTTTGAGTTGGGCGACGTCTCGATACAGTCCTGCGCCCCCGGCGGCGCTGTCTTGAAGGGAATGGCTCCCTTCTTCTGGACTGAGGGGCTGTTTCACCTCGGCGGGGATCGGCGTTTCTAAAAAAGAAGATGCAAAGCTGCTCGACGGCAGCTCTTGCACTGTAGCGGAAAGCTTGGCAATATCTTCTGCAAGTTGCTGCTGTACGCGCGCGATCGCGGCAGTCGTCCGCCGGCGAGAGAGCCGGTCGAAGCGGTAGCGGTTAATCAGGTTCAGCGACACTGCGAGTGTCAGGGGGACATAGGCAAAGGCTGCCTGCTTTGATGCTACTGCCGCAACTGACCCAACAATGCAGCCAACGAGTGCGATATACTCTGCTGTTTCTAGCCGGTGAGGGTTGTTCCACATTACAACTACCTTGTCTGAACATGCGCGCTGACTCGTGCGGCTCGGTTAGTGGTGGATGACTTGAAGCTGTTTTTGCCCAGATGGGTTATGGCGCAATTCAATCGGAGCGAACAAAGCCACAAGCCTGCCTGACGCGAGATAATTGAAGGAAGGCGGCAGGTGAGAGGATGGGAATCCCTTTGAGGGATTGAAATATATTTTATCACTTTACAGAAGAGATAAGCTGCCCCAACCGAACCGAACGCGCCCTTACTCGTGCGACGTCCGCTGGGTCGTAACATGCTGCCGAGCGCGCCGTCAAGCCAGGGATTTCAATAATATCAGACCTGCTGCTTCTAGATTTGCAAAATCAGTCGCGCCAAGTTGAAGTAAATCAGCACGCCCAACACGTCCACGGCGGTGGTGATGAAGGGCGCGGACATCAGCGCGGGATCGAGCCCGAAGGAATGAAACAGGAACGGCAGGGCGCTCCCGGCGATCGAGGCTAACAGGGCGATCGCTTCTAGGCTCGCGCCGACGGCGATCGAAACCGACCAATTCCCCTGCAGGGCAAACGCCCACACGGCAGCGATCGCCCCCAGCATTGCCCCCAGGATCGCCCCTGCCAGGGCTTCGCGAAAAATCACTTGCAATGGCCCCATCGCCCGAATTTCTTCGGTGTTCAAGCCCCGGATCACCACCGTGGAGGACTGCGCCCCGACGTTGCCGCCGGTGCCCACCAGCAAAGGGATAAACGCCGCCAAGGCGACTACTTGATTGAGAATGTCCTCTTGCGATTTGATAATCGTGCCCGTGACGGTATTGGTGAGCAGCAAAACGAACAGCCACACCACCCGCTTGCGGGCAACCGCGAACAAGTTGGTCTGAAAGTAGTTGTCTCCAGAATCCTGCACTCCTGCCAAAGCATAAATATCTTTGGTCGTTTCGGCTTCTAAAATGTCGATGGCGTCATCGACGGTGATGATGCCCACCAGCCTGCGCTCCCGATCCGCCACCGGCACGGCGAGAAAGTCGTAGCGCTGGATCGTCCTGGCCACTTCTTCGAGTTTGGTATCGGTGTAGACAAACACCGCGTCGCGGGTCATAATTTCGCCGACGGTTTTTTCCGGCGAGGCGATCACCAAGTCGCGCAGGGAAAGAATCCCCGTCAGGTGGCGCTCTGCATCGGTGACGTACAGGTAATAAATGATTTCGGACACTCGCGCGAGCGATCGCAGCAGCTCTAGGGTTTGGCTGACGGTGTAGTGTTCTTTGACGGCGATGTACTCCGGCGTCATCAGCCGCCCCGCCGTTCCAGCTTCGTAGCCCAATAAAACTGCCGTGGCTTGCCATTCTTCCGGCGAGAGCTGTTCGCGCAGGCGTCGCACGACTTTGGCGGGCAGCTCGTCAAAGAGTTTCGCCCGGTCGTCGGGGGCCATTTTATCCACGATGTCGAGGACGTCCTGTCGCTTGAAGTCCTCGACGAGCAACTGCTGCACGCTGGAGTCGAGATATTCGTAAACCGCGATCGCCTCGTCTTTTGACAGCAACCGGAATGCCAGCACTTGCATCGTCACTGGCAACCCGTCGATCGCCGAAGCGATGTCTGCAGGCTGTACCGACTCCAGGATGGCTTTGGCCCCCTGTAGGTCGCCTTTTTCTAGCAGCGCGTGCAGTTGCGATCGCGTCAGTTCCCGCAGTTCCCTGCGAGACTTGTTCTGCATCGAAGAGGACAGATTGTGATTCTCACTCAAGGCACACCTTCTCAATTCCGCTGTCACTACGTTGCTGGCTTTCCCCTGGTGCCGATCCCTCGCTTCAGCCGCTTGTCAAGGCACTCTCACTTTTTCTCATTTTGCGCTTAACCCGCATTTTTTCAACGTCTTTCATGCTTCTGTGCTTTGCTTGCGCTCACTTCAAATCCTCAAATATAGCGGCAATGGACGCCCTACCCCAAGCCGTCAGACTGCCGAGAGCTGTCCTGATTGGCTGCGGCTGCAGATGCACTTTCGTTCTCAACCCATCTCAGATTACTATAATTTGGCACAATTTTAACTGAAAAATTTTCAGAAAAAATCAGAGTGGCGGCGATCGCTCTCTGGAAGGCAAAGCACGAGTGAAGTGCGATCGCTTTTCGGGGCTGGAATTTTCTTACAAGGCATTTTAGTAGAGTATAGTTGATCCGGAGAAACCTCGCCGTACCAGTCCCTGCGTGAAAGCTTGACTTTCCGCAACGACTTCGCGCGAAGCGCTTTTTTAATGGGAATGCGAATCGCGCCTCTCCCCTCTGCTGCTACTTGCTCTCACTGAGGTGCCTTTGGGTTTGGGTTTTTTTCACCCCTAAAAAATTCCTCTTCTCTTAACTAATGAATTGGATCTTCACGCAAGCACAGCTACTCTTTCTCGGCTTGTCCCAACTGTTCAACGCCCATCTTTTCAGTCTGGGCGATAAAAGTTTTTCTCTCGCCCTCATTTTCCAGCTCATTCTCTTAGTAATCGCCGTCTTCTTCATTTCTCGCGCAGTCGGCGCGTGGATCAAGCGGCGGCTCCTGGTAAGCTTGGGATTCGATCGCGGCAGCCGAGAAGCGATCGGAGCGGTCATCAGCTATTCTCTGACTGCCGCAGGTGTTTTGATCGTCCTGCAAGCAGCCGGCATCAATCTGAGTACCCTAGCCGTCTTTGCCGGTGTCTTGGGAATTGGCTTGGGCTTCTCCCTCCAGAACCTCGCCAGCAACTTTATCAGCGGCTTGACGCTCCTAGTCGAACAACCTATTAAAGTCGGAGATTTTATCGAAATCGACGAGTTATTAGGCACCGTCGAAAATATTTCTATCCGGTCTACCATTGTCCGCACCATTGATGGCGTTTGCGTCATCGTTCCCAATATTCGCTTTGTCGAAAACAATATCATCAACTGGAGCTACCGCGATCCCAAGTGCTGCCTGCACATCCCCGTTGGCGTCGAGTACGGAACCGATCCGGTTCTCGTCACGGAGGCACTTTCAGCCGCCGCCCGCATGGAACCGAGCGTTTTGTCGCATCCCTCTCCCAGAGTCTGGTTTAAAGGATTTGGCGACAGCGACCTCAATTTTGAACTCTTAGTTTGGATAGATCGGCCCGAGGATAAAGACCCCATTACCAGCGCTTTAAATTTTCGCATCGAACACGAATTCCGCCAGCGCGGCATTACAATTCCGTTTCCCCAGCGCGAACTGTACATCCGCAATCTCGACGAGGTAGCCGCACGGCTTCGCAAAGACGACGCGATCGCTCCTGCCAATGGCAAAACCGCCGCACCGCCTGCCAAACCGCTAGAAAATAAACCAACAGTCCCCCAATCTCCCAATAACTGGACGCTGCGAGACTTGCTGCGGCGGATAACCTATTTCGAGCAGTGTTCCGATTTGGAACTGCGGCAATTAATCGAGTACGGCTACCGGCAACTTTTTCCAGCGGGACAGGTGGTTTGTCAAGAAAATGACCCGGGCGATTCTTTTTACATGATTCTCGCCGGCTCTGTAGAAGTCATTTCCCAGCGAACCGGCAAATACATCGCCACCCTCCACGAAGGAGAGTTTTTTGGCGAAATGTCTTTGCTTCTGGGCACCCCCCGCACGGCAACCGTTCGCACCTTGGAAGATGCGGTTCTTTTTGTCGTAGAGCGCCACGACTTGCAGAAGCTTCTCGTCAGCCACCCCGAGCTAGCCGATCAGATCGCTCGCAAACTGTCCGAGCGGCAGCAGGCGCTCCGCAACCTGGGCTTGCTGCCGGAAGGCTCCTCGGAAGAAACCCCGTTTGTCTGGGTTCGCAAGCGCCTGCAAACCCTGTTTGGCATTTGAAGGGAATGGGGCATGGGGCATGGGGCATGGGGGATTGGTAGTGGGTAATCGGTAATGGGGAAAAAGTGGCAACCTATCCCTCCCCCCCCCCCCCCCCCCCCCACCCCCCCCCCACCCCCCCCAACCAATTGCTAAGATCGCTTGACGAAAAAATCAACTGAGGTTATGATGGGTTTGGTTGATTAAAAAGTCAACTTTCGGGCGGCCTCGCGCTTTCAGGCGGCGGGGGAGTCCCATTCGCGTCAGGGTTCGCGGCACAATTGTATAGCACTCTATAGCAGGGAACAAGTATGAACAAATTGGCAGAGAAAGATAGTAAAGCCAAAATACTCGCAGCGTTTCAACAACTGCTCGCCGAACGAAAAAAGGTAGACTCAAAAGTCGCCACGAAAGAGGAGGAGGCAGCCAAGGAACAAAACAAGCAACTGCTGGAAATAGCCTCAACCTATACGATTGACAGTATTGTCAAGGGGCTGGCTGACCTGCAATTAGATTTTAACAGCATTATTAACGGACTCTCCGATAAATTAACGGGCGAGTCCTCCAAGTTAGACGAACTCAAACAGGCGATCGCCATTGAAACGCAGCACTTGCAAGAGCTACAGCAAATCCGCATCGTTGCCGACGCCTGGGACATTTTAACCCAAGAACATCAAGAAAAATTAAAGGTATTGGAGCGAGAAGCCGCCAATTACCGACAAGCCCTAGAAAAAGAGATGGCGGACAAGCGCAAGGCTTGGCAAAAAGAACAAGAGGAATTTGAGGCAACGGTTGCAGAGCAAGAACAGCTATTAGCGAAAGAACGGCAGCAGGAAGCCGAAGATTACCAATACAAGGTAGAACGCACTCGCAAAATTGAGATGGACGAATATGAAGAACGAAATCGCCAACAGCAAAGAGAGCTGCAAGACACCGATAAAGTCCAGCAAAAACAGTGGAAAGAGCGTGAAAAAATACTGGCATCTAATCAAAAATTATTTGAAGAATATCAACAGAAAATAGCGGCGATGCCAGAGGAACTGAAGAAAGCCGAGGACGAAGCCCGCAAGAAGGCGATCGAAGAAGTCAACCGAGATGCTAAAGTGAAAGCGGACTTGTTTGAGAAAGAGTGGGAAGGCACGAAACAGGGATATGAATTAAAAATTCAATCTCTGGAGGCGACCATTCAGCGGCAATCCGAACAAATCGCCGATCTGTCTGCACAATTGCAAGCCACGATGCGGCAAGCCCAAGAACTGGCTATGAGAGCGTTTGCCAGTTCTTCCAACGGTGCGTCTGCGGAAAAAGCCAAAAGTTAGCTCTGAAAGCCACCGATTTCTGCGGGAGGGCTGTAGCCCTCACTGCGAACGAGGAAAAGTGAGAAAGTAAAGTAAAAACAACCTTCAATTACTTTCTCACTTAAAAATTACCCCCTATGTTAGGAGATGAAGTATGGCCGCAAAAAAAGTCAACTCGAAGAGTACCAAAGAGGAAATTTTAAAGGCGTTTGAGGAGTTAAATCAGGAAAAAGCAGCCGTTGAGGAAGAATTGGCAAAACTGCAGAAAGAGCAGAAAGAGCAGAAAGCTGTAGAATCCCGCAAATCCATTAATCAAGCAAAGATGGAACCTCAAAACACGATCGCGCAAAGTCAAGTCAGCCGGGAGCGGATGAAACAGACGATTGAAGGGCTGGCGAAGTTACAGCTAGGATTTGGCGGTGCCGTCAGCGAATTGTCGGAACAGCTCACCTCAGAAGCTTCTAAGCTGCAAGAAATCCAAGAGTCGGTTGCTGAGGAAGTCGAACAGTTAAAAGCCCTGCACGATGTAGAGGTTTCTGAAGATACTTTAGATGCGCTCATCGAACAATACGAAGAAAGCGCGAAAAATTTTGAGGCAGAATTAGGCGAGCGGCGGGAATCCGTCGAGCAAGAAAAGCTGGAGCTGAAAAAGAGCTGGGATAAGGAGCAAGAAACGCGGAAAACAACGGTTAAAGAGCGCAATGACTTGCAGGCGAAGCTGCGGCAGCGCGACGTGCAAGAATATCAGTACGAGACGAAACTGGCACGCCAGCGCGATGTAGAGGAATACGAACTGCGCAAGCAAGCCCTCTACAAGGAGTTGGAGGAAACCAAGCAGCAAAAAGAAAAAGAATGGGCGGAGCGGGAGAAAGCGATCGCCGAACGCGAGAAGCAATTTGAAGAAGCAAAAGCCAAGGTAGAAGCCTTCCCGAAAGAGAAGGAAGCGGCGATTAAGAAAGCGACGGAAGAGGGCAAGGGCATCGCCAACTACCAAGCGAAAGTTAAAGCGGACTTGTATGGGAAGGAAGTAGAAGGGCAGAAGCGCTTCTACGAGTTGAGAATTCAATCCTTGGAAGAAACCATTAAAAATCAAGAAGGGCGGCTGGCTACCCTCTCGAAGCAACTTGAAGCCGCCCTCAAGCAGGTTCAGGATTTGGCGGTTAAAGCGATCGAGGGTTCGTCGAATTTGAGTTCGTCTCAAGTTCTGAAAGAAATCGCGCTGGAGCAAGCGAAGACGATTCAGAAAGGCAAGTAAGCGGGTTGTTTTTCAACCGCCGAGCGCGCGGAGGGCGCAAAGGAAAGGGAAAAGAGGGTTGTTAATTTCCCTGAAGCATGACTGGCAATTTTCCTTCGCCGGAGCCGATGACGATGACTTTGGCGTTAGAGGAGGTTGCCAGTTTTTCTGTGGCTTCGATGTTTTTCCACTGCAGGTATTGCGGGGTGAGCCCTTGAGAGACGATTTTTTGAAAGTCGGCGATGCCTTTGGCTTCTATTTGTTTGCGTTGGGCTTCTTGGCGTTCTTTTTCTAGTACGAATGCCATTTGCTGGCTTTGCTGTTCGGCTTGGAGTTTTTGCTCGATCGCAGCTTGCAGGTTTTTCGGCAGTTGCACGTCTCTCAAGAGGGTTTCTTCGACGGTGAAACCGAGGGGAGTCACCTGCTGGGTGAGTTCCTGGCGAATTCTGTCGGTAATTTCCTGCCGTTTTTCCGTGTAAACGCCTTTGGATTCGTAGCTAGAGGTGGTTTTGCGGATGACGGAGCGGAAGCGGGAAATTACGATGTCTTTTTCGTCGGTGCCGATTTTTTGATAGATTTCTGCGGCTTTTTCGGGATTGAGGGAATATTGCAAGCTGACATCTAAATTGAGACTCAATCCTTCTCGGGAGGTGGTGGCGACGGTTTCTTTGATATCGCGAAGGCGCGTGGAAAATTTGACAATTTTTGCGAAGGGATTGACGAAATGAACTCCGGGTTTGAGGGGAGCGGGGGAGACAGAGCCGAAGGTTTCGACAACGCCGACATTGCCAGCGGGTATGACGGCAACGAGCTTGGAAAAAGAGGCGATCGCTCCGAGGATGGCGACGACTAGGGCGATCGCTCTGACTGTCGTGCGATTGCTTTCCGGCACCCGATTTCCCCCGGCAAAAAAGGCTAGACTAGAACTCAGCGTTACAAGTAGTGAGAGAATAAATAGCATGGGAATTCTCAATAAGGAATGCTGGCGGTTGGGGCAGAAAGTAGTGAATCGCTCCCTTGCCCTCCATCCATCTCTTACTCATCTCGCCACTCCAACTTTTATGCAAACCCAGAAAATATTAAGTTTTGTAACAAAATGCACAAAGAAGGGGCGATCGCTGGGAGTCAGCATTAGTCTCAACCGGAGGTGCTTTCTCGACGTCCCGCAGATTGGCAGGGGCAGCCGCTGCGCAGAGCGCGCGTTATCTGCTTAGATAGATAGACAAGGTAGAAAAACGAATGGCGAATGCTTTGTTAGCAGGTTGCACTATTAGCGAGGCCATCAATACAATGGACGAGCGACTCAGACAGCTCGCGCGCTCTGCGCAGCAGCACCCCCCCGAAACTGAGGAGAGGCAAAAGGCTCTGAGCGAACTGGCGGATGAAATCCTGCGATCGCGAAAAATTTGCCGTCCTCCAAAAGGGCAGACGCTCTCGGGAATTTATCTCGATCTTTACCAGCAAGCGCGCGATCGCCTCGGGCGCGAACTTGCGGAAAAAATCGACACATACGATCCCCAACGCCAACCCCCGAGAGAGTGGGCAAATTTTCTGCGCGACAGTGTTTTACGAGAGGTATTTGATGACGAGCGACTGAAAAAAATAGCACTGGAAGCCCAAAGCCACCCGCCAGCCAGCGAATTGCGCCAGCACGCTTTGCGGGAATTAATAGAAGCCATTCGCCTGTCGGGCAAGCTTTGCCGCCCGCATCGCAGTAAATTTTCTCCAGCATTTTACGAACTTGCCTATGAGGAAGCCGTCAATCAAACCTTAGTTTATGTTTGCCAAAAAATAGACAAGTACGACCCCGAAAGAGGAACGGAAAAAAAATTTATCAACTGGGTGAATTTTCGGCTCGATAAAATTCTTTTAGATTTGCAGGGCGAAGTCAGATCGGCGAAAGAGGAGACGCTTCCCACCCTAGCAGACTTGGAAAATTTGGCTCACTACGAGGAATCCGAGCCTTTGCTGTCCGACGTCTTGAGAGAGTTTATCGAAAAAGATGCTAAAAGCCTTTTTAAAAATAAGTATATCAGAGATTGTCCCGCCGCCAATTTCCAAGCGATCGCCCTGGCAACTCTCGCGGGGAAAAGCTGGGAAGAGATTTCGGCAGAAGTGGGAATTAAAGTGCCAACCCTGAGCAGCTTTTTCCGAAGGTGCTGCCAGAGCTTCGCTCCGATTTTTCGAGAATATTTGCTGTGAAAAGCTTGCAGTAACAACCATGACACTATGATGGTTTGCCTCATATTTTTATCACTTTTACTCTCTCACTATCCTTCTACTCAGCACTCAGCACTCAGCACTCAGCACTTTACACTAAAATAAAATTATGAACCGCGCTATCGAACCGCTCACTTTCACAGTTTCTCTATCCCTGTCTGCGCATCGCGCCGCAGAAAAATTTTCCCGCCAGCAATCCAATCCGCGCAAAGCCAAACAGGTTTATTTAAATACCTTGGCAGTCTATGCCGTAAATTTTCACCTGGAGTGTCTGGGCTTCGAGACGGATTTGGAAAATAGCGACAGTTGGAATCCGGCAATGCAAACCCTGCTGGATGCTGCCGATTTGGAAGTGAAAAATTTGGGAAAATTAGAATGTAGAGCCGTGCTGCCTGATGCAGAGGCGATTGACGTGCCGCCGGAAGTTTGGGAGGAGAGAATTGGCTGCGTGGCGGTACAGCTCGGCGAATCTTTGCGGGAGGCAAAGCTGCTCGGATTTGTTAAGACAGCGACGGGGCAAGTTCCTCTGAATCAATTGGCATCGCTGGAAGAATTGCCGGAATATTTGCGATCGCTCTCAGCGCGATCGCAGCCCAAACCCACCGACGGGGCAATCGCGAAATTAAAACAGTGGTTTGAGGGGATTTTCGAGACAGATTGGCAGCCAGTTGAATTAGTCGTAGCCGCGAGTTTTAGAAGCCCCATCCGCCCCGCCAGCGGCAATATTGAGGCGTCAAAAGGCAGCATCAGTCGGGCAAAAGTGATAGACTTGGGAATGCAACTGGCTGGCACTGCCGTCGCTCTGGTGGTGCGCCTGACACCCACCGCGACTGAAGAAGTTGATGTGCGCTTGCGGCTTTATCCCGATCGCGAAAATTACCTGCCAAAGGATCTAAAATTAATCGTAGTGGATGAATCGGGAACGGTTTGTATGGAAGCGCAAGCCCGCCGCGCCGATAACTGGATACAATTGCAATTCGGTGCCGCACCGGGAGAACAGTTCAGCGCGATCGTTGCTTTAGGAGATGTTAGCATTAGGGAAAACTTTGTAGTCTGAGTCCACAAGCTTGATGAGGAGAAAGCCATGCCAAAGGTAATCAGACTGCGACTGATAGAGGAAAACTCCGTACAGGGGTTCCCGGTGATTTTGGAAGTGATGGAAGAAGGAGTGTTGAGTCACAGAGAATATGATAACATAGGATTTCTGCCGCCGCTGCCGCAACAGCTCGAAGCCTCTTTTGCTAACTGGCAGTCAACCTATCGCGAACTGACAGACGCGCGATCGATCGCCCAACCGGGCACCCGCCTGAGCCCCAAACCGGGGGTAACGAATCGTTCCTATTCCGAACACAGCGACGAATTAGAAAAACGATTGAATGAATGGCTTAACTCGGTCGATAGCCGCTGGCAGCCCATCCGAGATGGTTTAATCGCAAATCGAGCGGTTTCAGGGGAAGAAATTCGCGTCATTGTAGAAACAGACGACATCCGCTTGCGGCGCTTGCCCTGGCAAGAGTGGGATTTATTTGCCGAATATTACCCGCAAGCAGAAATCGCTTTGAGCGTCCCCGTTAAAGCCGCGTCAATTATTCCCCCGCCGAGTTATTCGCAGGTGAGAATCTTAGTCGCTGTGGGCAAAAGCGACGGAATCAATACGGAATTTGACCTAGAAGTGATCCAAAATTTAAAGGCAAGAGGGGCGGAGGTGATTTCGCTCCTCCAACCCAAACCGGAGAATTTATACAATGCCCTGCGGGATGAAACAGGCTACCACATTTTTATTTTTACGGGGCACAGTGGCAGCCAGGAAGACGGGCAAATCGGCTGGATTGAGGTGAATGAGACGGATAGTTTGCGGATTAAAGATTTTAAAGATGCCCTGAAAAGAGCGATCAAGAACGGGCTGCAGTTGGCGATTTTCAATTCCTGCGACGGGTTGGGATTGGCGAGACAGCTAGCAGAGTACAACCTGCCTCAGAGCATCGTGATGCGCGAACCGATTCCCGATCCGGTGGCTCAGGATTTTTTGAAGCATTTTTTCGCGGAGTTTGTCGGAGGAAAATCGTTATTTAGCGCCGTGCGAGAAGCGCGAGAGCGGTTGGAACATTGGAATTTATCTTATCCGGGTGCGAAGTGGCTTCCCACTATCTGCATCAATCCGTCGGTGCAGCCGCTAACGTGGCAGGAATTGGGCAGCGCTAAGGTGGCGAAACCCCTTCCGCCTCCAACAGCGCCGCCGCCTGCAAATCCACCGCAAAATTTTTTTAAAGTGGCGATCGCTTCTGGCATGATTGGCGCAGTTGTTGGGGGCGCGATCGCTTTATCTGTGACAAAAATATTCGCCCCTCCCCAAACCTACAAGCCTTCTACATTTTTCTCCCTTAAGGAAACAACACCCAATGCAGTTCCTCGCGCCACATTGCGGTATGGCGGCAGCACGGCGTGGGCACCGATTCGCCGTTTGGCAGACGAGAAAATCAAAAAAGATTTGGTTCATTTTAATATCGTCTATACACAACACCCCACCCAAGCGTCGGGTTCCGGCACGGGCATCAAAATGTTGCTAGACGGGCAACTCTCTTTTGCTCAAGCTTCCCGCCCGATTTCCGATAGCGAGTACGAAATAGCGGCGCGGCGTGGATTGCGCTTGAAACAGGTGCCCGTTGCGATCGATGGAATTGCAATTGTCGTTCACCCGGATTTAAATGTCAGCGGATTGACGATCGCACAATTGCAAGGCATTTACACGGGGAAAATCACCGAATGGAGCAAAATTGGTGGCCCACCTTTAAAAATAAAGCCGTACACGCCTCCGCTCGGTAGCGGCGCGACTGAGTTGTTTAAAGAGGCTATTTTAACCGCCGAAAATTGGGGCAAAAATGTTGTGTCTATCCAAACTCCCACTGAAGCGCTTAAAAAAGTCGGTCAGCCTCAAAATACAGGCGAAATAGGAGGCATCTATTTTGCTTCAGCTTCTAATTTAGTCGGGCAGTGCAATGTCAAGCCGCTGCCCATCAGCCGCCACGCCGGCAGCCCCTTCACTGCGCCCTATGAAGGGAAACTCGTTCCGCGCGATCGATGCCCCGCCGAGCGAAATAGTCTCAATATTAAAGCTTTTCAGAATGGGGAGTACCCGCTCACCCGCCGCTTGTTTGCGATCGTCAAGCAAGACGGGCAAATAGACGAGCAAGCGGGAGAAGCTTACGCGCGGTTGCTGTTAACCGACGAGGGGCAAAAACTAATCGAAAAGGCTGGGTTTATTCCGATCCGCTCTAAGTAAGCGGATTTTTTGGTTTTCGGGAGAGGCTGAAGACCTTATAGCGGTTGTCAGTTGGATGAAGTACATGCCAGAAAGCCGGTTTTTTAGAAAAACCGGCTTTCTCAGTCCCTCACAAAGGATGAAAACCGCTATATTAAGAGTTGTGTATAACGCCATTCGATCGCGAAGTTCATCCCTATGCCCACCTACACTGGACTCTCTAGCGAAGCCTTTCGCCATCCCCTCGATCGCGAAGCAGAGCAAGCATTGCGAAGCTTACCGGGGTTCGATCTCGTCGCTCGCAAATTCGTCGAATTTCTGTACGAACGCCCGCAGTACGTCTTTCTGATGGGCAATAGCCTTCAAGTAGGACCGCGCCAATATTCCAACATTTATCAGATATTTCGGGAATGTATGCGCGACTTAGACATTTACCCGGAACCGGCTCTATTTATCAGCCAAAATCCCATCGCCAATGCCTACGCATTAGGACAAGAGCAGCCCTGCGTGGTGCTAAACGCCGGACTCTTAGACTTATTAAATGAGGCAGAACTCCGCACCGTACTTGCCCACGAATTGGGACATATTAAATGCGGTCACACGACTTTAACCCAGATGGCACTGTGGGTGATGGGATTTGCTTCCTTCCTTGGCGATTTGACGTTTGGAATCGGCAGCATCCTCAGCCGGGGCTTGATATTTGCGTTTTATGAATGGCTGCGAAAAGCCGAATTATCCGCCGATCGCGCCGCTTTTTTAGTCACGGATGACCTAAATCCGGTGCTGCATTCCATGATGAAACTATCGGGCGGCAGCTTGCGCCACGGGCACGAATGCAGTTTAGACGAGTTTATCAAGCAAGCACAAAGATATCAGGAACTCGACGAAGACGCTCTCAATCAAGTTTATAAATTTTTGCTGTACAATAACATCGCACAAGGAGTGTTTCTCAGCCATCCGTTCACGGTCGAACGAGTCACCTACCTGCAAGCGTGGGCGAATTCTGAGGAATACCGCCAAATTCGCCGGGGCAATTATCGGAGAGCGGGGGCTGAGGGCTCGGTGGAAGTGCCCGCCGAACCCCCCGCCTCGCAGGCGAAGAAAAAAGAAGAGGTGGAAGCCTTGCGGCGTCAAGTGGAGGAATTGCAAGAGCAAATAGACCGAATTAAATCTCGGCGCTCTTCCAGCGAGCAGTAGCTCTAATTTGGGAACCTCCCACTTTTGTAGGGGCGAAGCATTCGCGGATAAACCTCTACCATAAACCGAATATTTTTCTACGCGAATGCTTCGCCCCTACCCTCAGCCCGCCTGTGCGGGATTTTTGCAAAAAAATTAGGTTGTCCTGAAAGTGCAGACAATTATTCCTGATATCGCCTCTCCCGTTTTGGTTGTAACTGGAATGCACCGCTCTGGTACTTCCCTCACCGCCTCTATTCTCAGTTCCCTCGGCATTAATTTAGGAACCCATCTCATCCAACCCGACGCTTTTAATGTAAAGGGCTACTTTGAAGATGCTGATTTTGTGGAATTTCAGCGTTCTGTTTTGAGGAATTGCTGCCCTGCTGGCGAGTCAGGATGGCCAGATTGGGGCTGGACGGAAAGCGAATTTTTAGATAAAAGTAACTATCAAAATTACCTGGCTGCTGCGTTAAATTTAATTAATTCCCGCCGTCAAACTGCTTTGCCTTGGGGATGGAAAGATCCGCGCACTTCCCTGATGCTTGACTTCTGGCGCGAACTGCTGCCAGAGGCTCGATTTTTGTTTGTTTACCGCTTTCCCTGGGATGTGGCTGATTCTATCCTCCGCCTCAACAGTCCGATTTTTTCTCAGCATCCCGATTATGCTTTGAAAATCTGGGCTTTCTACAATCGGCACATTCTGGAGTTTCGCGATCGCTACCCCGAACGCTCTCTTCTGGTTAATATCAATTCGATCGCAGAAAATCCCAGCCAGTTGTTTAAACTGGTTCAATCTCAATTAAATTTACCTGAATTGCCTGGAACGCAGGAGCGAGAAATTTACGACGCGCGGCTGTTAAAAAGCTTGGATTGGGAGCATCCTTTGGTTAAATTGTTACAGGCGATCGCGCCCCAGTATTTCTCTCTTCTAGATGAGTTAGATCGAGCCGCCGATATTCCCAGCAAATTTTCTGAAAAAGCGAGCGATCGCTCTCCAGAAGCCTTAGTTTTCTCCCTCTACCAATCCAATTACTTAGGGGCGAAGCATTCGCGTCTAGAAATTTGCGACAAACCGACAACCTTTGTACGCGAATACTTCTCCCCTATAGAGGAATTAGCAAAAAACGAGATAGCTCTCTCAGTCATCATTCCCTGCTACAATCAAGGCGAGTTTATCTTAGATGCCATCTCCAGCGTCGAGGAATGTCTGGAGGATGTCTGGGAACTCGTCATCGTCAATGACGGCTCAACAGAACCTTTAACCCTACAAACGTTAGATTATCTGAAAAAACAGGGGTACTGTATAATTGAACAAACGAATCAAGGGCTAGCAGCAGCCAGAAATCAGGGAATTGCCGCAGCGAGAGGGCGGTATATTTTACCCTTGGATGCCGACAACAAAATCCGCCCCGATTATATTACCAAAGCGATTGAAATTCTAGATAAATTGCCCGAAGTGGGAGTCGTTTACGGCAATGCCGAATGTTTTGGAGAACAAACAGGCGTTTGGGAAGTCCCGGATTTCGAGTTGAATCGGTTACTGTGCGGCAACTATATCGATGCTTGTGCCGTATTTCGCAAAGCGGTGTGGCAGCAGTGCGGCGGCTACGATTCTCATATCCCGGAGCAGTTGGGATTTGAAGATTGGGATTTCTGGCTGAGTGCCGCAGAAAACGGCTGGCAGTTTTATCGAATTCCGCAAGTTTTGTTTGATTATCGGGTGAGAGCGCGATCGATGGTGAGTGCTTGCAGTATTCCCGAAAATCGGCGAAAATTAGTTCGTTATATCTGTGCAAAGCACCGTAAACTTTATACGACTGATTCGCGGTTTGCTGATGTTATTGCTCAGAAGGAATTTGATTGGTTATGGGCGATTTTAAAGAAAAATAATGAGGACTGAAGTCCTCACTACAAACTACTATTTTTAGAGCAATCCCCTCATATTAGAGCTGGGAAAACAGGGATTGGGAGAAGGGCTGGGGCTGGGGCTCGGTTGTGGGGCATCTCCCGGCGCGGGGCTGGGGCTGGGGCTCGGTTGTGGGGCATCTCCCGGCGCGGGGCTGGGGCTGGGGCTGGGCTGTGGCGCGCTTCCCCCCGGGCTGGTGGGGGTGGGCTGTACGCCATTCGCGAGAAAGATGTTTTCCGGGCTGATTTGCTCGAGGGCTGCCGCCGCACTCAAGCGCACTTGTTGATTTTCGTCTTGCAAGGTGTCGGAGAGTCCAGGAGCTGCAGGCGAACTACTTGTCCCCAACGCAAAGGCTGCACCCAGGCGCACTTGCTGGTTTTCATCTTGCAAGGCTTCTTTTAGGGCTGCAACAGCGGGCGATCCCATCGCCCTGAGCGCTACGGCAGCATTCAATCGCACTTGCTCGTCTGAATCCTGCAAGGCTTTTATCAGATTTGGGATAGCCGGTTGCGCGGGCGTGCCGATGCCTGCCAGGGCAAACGCTGCCCCCCTGCGAACTGGTGCTGCTTCGTTTTGCAGGGCTTCTGCAAGTGCGGGAACGGCAGGCGCGCCGATTCGCCTGAGCGCGACAGCCGCACCAGAGCTGACTTGCTCGTCTGCATCTCGCAGCGCTTCTACAAGGTTGGGAATGGCAGTGTACGCCCGTTCGCCGAGGGCTCCCAGAGCAAATGCTGCACCGGAGCGCAGGGCAGGCGCTTCGTCTTGCAACGCTTCTGCGAGCGCGGGAACGGCAGGTTCGCCGATTTTTTTCAATTCTTTGACTGCTTGGTTGCGATCGCGCGCGCTATTCTCTGTTAAGTTTTCTATCTGAGATAAAATCTCCGCATCTGCCTGCAATCCCAGCGACTGCACTTGTACCGTGAAAGGCACGAGTACGGAGAAGCACAGCAAAGCCAGCTTTGGTGCGAGGATGAGCTTTTGTTTGGTTTTTGCATCCATTGTCAGTTACTTTCCTTTTATTGTTTGGCAACGGTTCGCCGATAGAATGCCTCCAGCGCTTCTACGCAAGTTCTATTATTGTAGAGGAACGGGTGGCGTTGTTTGATTTGCGATCGCACCGCCGCTCTCCATTCCCCATCCGCACCCAATTTCACTGCTATTCTAATATACTCTGCTTCATCTTCGGCAATCGTCTCCGTCACGCCCAGCGCTTGCAAAATTCCCGCCGACTGACGCGATCGCATGAACTCTCCCGCCCGAGTCACGACGGGCAACTGGCACGCCACTGCTTCCAAGGTTGTCAAAAATCCCGAAAACCCAAACGTATCTAAAAAGATATCCGCGCTTAAAAGCAAGTTCCAATACTCGCGCTTGCCTTGTCTGGGCAAAATCCGGCAATATTGCTCGCTATTTAGCCCGACTTCTGCAAAAGCTCGCGCCAGACGCCGCCGAAATTTCTCCGTGATTTGCGGGCTGGGGTGCGCGACAAAGACAAACTCGGCGAGAGGAACCTCTCGCGCTATCGCCGCAAAAATATAATCATATTGCGGCAAATATTTAAATAGCGACTGACAAGAGAGGTAGACGACAGCTTCATCCCGCAGTCCGAAATCTGCACGAGTTTTCGTCAGTTCTGGTATTGCCGGCTGGGCATAACAAATTCCAATCCCAGGCAAGCGAATCAATTGCTCGGAATAATGCAATTGCCCGCTTGCCGGTTCCATCAAATCCCCGGAAAAATAATAATCTACCGTCGGCAAACCCGTTGTAATCGGATGTCCCCAAGCCGCACACTGAACGGGAGCCAGCCGCAACCCGGCTAATTGCATCATGGGAGCGTACATGCCGATATCTAAAAATACCAAAACGTGCAGGCAATCGCTAGTTATTTTCTCGCAAGCAGCTTCTAGATTTTCCGGTATGTGGTGGAAGCGATCGCAGGAAAGTCGATACAGTTCCGTAAGCGAATCTTCCTCCCCACCGATAGAATAACAGTGTACCTCAAATGAGGCGCGATCGCAATTCCTCAGCCAGCCTAAAAATACCATCCCCACCGTGTGCCATTGCAAACACGCCGAAACATAGCCAATTTTTATTTTTCCCTCTCGACTCAGCGGCGGCACGGCGAGGGGCTCTGCCCATTGCGGGTAATTTGCTGCCATCACGCGATGTACGAACTGCCCGTATTGCCTCTGCAAATCTACATCATTTTTGACTTGATACGGCAGGTAAAAATTTGTCCCGCTTCCGATCGCGCGCAGAGCATTTTTTCGCCTTTCAGGAGTTTCTAGAGAAGTTGTCTGTATTAACTCCTGTAGTTGGCGCGTCAATCTTTCGCGAAAAAAATCAATCTCTTCTTTTGTATCATAGAGAATGGGGAGAATGCGCTGATTTTCTATTTTCACCCAGAGGTGATCTGGAAATCTCGCACTGGCATCCCTGGCAACCTCTAGGGCATCCGAAACGCGATCGCACTCTAGCAGCGCTTGCACGAAAGATATGTAAATTTCTGGTAAGTTCGGATAGCGGGATATCGCCTCTTTATAAACGGCTATTGCTGCGTCTATTTCATTCAAATATTTGTAACAGTATGCCAGAGCCAAATAAACCTCGATATCTTCGGGTTGAGTGGCGATAAATTTGTTAAAATAAAGGAGAGCTTCCTTGTAATCCTGCCGCCGATAAGCGGCATATCCGAAATAAAGACAGGCTATCGCCTCTTCATTTTTAGCTTGAAAAGCGAGCCCCAGATTAGCGATAATATCTGGATGGCGAGGCTTTAACTCCAGGGCAGTTTGGTAAGACGCGATCGCCTCATTAACTTGCTGCCGCGCTAGCAAAATATTGCCTAAATTCAGATAACTGCTATAATTAGGTTGAACAGCGATCGCTTGACGAAAAGTTACTTCAGCCCCCATCAAATCGCCCGCTTCAGCCAGCACATTTCCCAAACCATTATAACCCTCAATCCAGTCCGGATTAATTTGAATTGCTGCTCGATAAGCCTCTATCGCTTCGGATAAATAGCCCAACCTTGCCAGCACCAATCCCAGACTGTAATGTAAAATAAAACTAGATGAATCAACTTCCAGCGATCGATACAGCATCTCCAGAGCATCTTCATATTCCCCCTGCTGGTAATAAACCATTCCCAGCCCCCGCCAAACTTCCGCGCGTTCCCCATCCAACTCCAAAATTTCTCGATATTTCCGCGCGGATTCTTGAAAATCTCCCGCATGATACAAAACTAACGCTTCAGCATAGAGAGCGTCTGAGAGTTGCGTGCTATCTTCAGGCTGCAATCCTTCCAAGTAAAGTTACCCCAAAAAAAATAGACTTTTTAAGTTTACTCCGAACGAGAAACCCGGCTTCTTCAAGAAGCCGGGTTTCTGGGCGTACTTCATCTGCCTGAAAACCGCTATATATCAGTACATTCTTACATCACTGCCGCGTGTGGTGGAGAATTTCGACTGTTTGCAGGGTGACTAATCCATCTTTCACCATTTCTTGCACCAAAGGCAAAAATTCCGCGATCGCCTCCTCGCGGTCAATAACTGTTACAATAATAGGGAGTGGAGAAGATAAATCCAGTAATTGAGTCGTGTGGATGGTGCTGTGCGTGCCGAAACCGGCGATCGCGCGCGATGCAGTTGCGCCTGCCAGCCCCCGCGCCCGCGCCAGTTCCACTAGCGCCGTATAGAGGGGCTGGTGGTGCCAGAGATCGGATTCTCCAATATAGACAGTCAGTTGTTTCCAAGTCATCGCCCTCCTACCTTCCCAAGCGGGCTAAAATCGCGCCCAACTGAACGCTGATAATTCCCAGTAAAGCACTGCCAGCCCAATAAAGGCTAGCTGCCGTCACAGTATTCGTCCGCAGCAGGTTGAGCGTCTCCAATCCATACGTCGAAAAAGTGGTGTAGGCACCCAAAAACCCCGTCGTCACCATCAACCGCACGTCTGGGGAAATGCTGGGCAGCCGTTCCATCGCCAGGGTGAAGAAAAAACCCATGCCGAAACAGCCGGTGATGTTGATAAAAAAGGTGCCGTAGGGGAACGCGCTGCCGAAGCGCTGGGCAAACCACAAAGTCAGGTAATAGCGACTCAGGGCTCCGGCGATCGCGCCGAGACTGATAGCAATGGGAGTGCGAATTGCGGGATCTTGCAGCATTTGGAAAACTCGCTAGTGCTGGCTGCAATAGAGTTATTTATCCAAAATGCGCACGTCAATCACGCTGGAATTGAAATTATATTTGAAGCCTTCTAGCTCGATTGGCGTGCCGATTTTGAGCTTGCTATTGCCGAGAACCGGCCCGTTTTCGGTAATTTTCGCTTTGCCTGTCAGCGTGATCAGCATGTTCGTGCTGAAGGATTCTTCAATCCTGGGATCGGGTAAGGGTTTGACGCTGCCATTGGGCTGAGGCACTGCGAGGAGTTTGTCCAGTATTTTTACAGATTTAATATCAACCTGACCGTAGGGCTGATTGCGAATAATAATATTAGTCTTCTTGGTTTTCTCCCAGTCGGCGAGCAAACTTTGGGGATCGCGCACGGAGAGCCCGCGCACGATCAAATCGACCTCGACGGGTTTTTCAGTTACGCCCAGTTGGGCCACCGATCCGGTGGTGCCTGGGAAAAAGAAAATTCCCACCACAACTAGCAAAATCACCAGTGCAGCCCCCACGTCGAGGATGCTGACCTTACCGAACAAGCGACCTTGAGAATCCAACAGCTTCATAGAGAACAGTCCTGACCGAAAAGTCACAGGTGTATAAACTAACACAAAGATTACCACTGCACGCGCTCTGCGTCAGGCAACTTTTGAGTCGGCGCTCAGCGCGATCGATCGCTTTTTGGTATAATCTTGCATTGAAACAGCCCGTGCCAATGCAAGCATAGCGGGGAAAGTCTATTTTAAATCTAAAATATAAAATCTTAACAGAAGGCTTGCCGGTCGTGTTCGTTTGTGGGAGGGAACACTAAACTAGAATATAGCAGTCTCTCCATACAGAAAGATTGCTTGTCAAAAGTTTTCTCATCGAGATACTATGTTAAATCCGCTGTCGTCGATCGCCCGCCGTTCTGGACGGCGCTGGTTATATGCCTTCCTCTCAGTCGCAGTCGCTATGGGTCTGGCGGTGGGTTCCCCGCATCCCACCCAGGCGATTTCCATCGGAGATTTAATTCGCGGTGGCATTCAGGTGATTCAGGGGGTGCAAATAGGCAATATGTCTGACGAACAAGAGGTCGAGTTCGGCGGGCAAATTGACAATCAGTTGCGGAGTCGCGAGATCCGGATCTCCCGCGATCGAGAACTCAATGCTTATATCGACCAGATCGGTCAGCGATTGGCAGCCAACAGCGATCGCCCGAATATCCCCTATACCTTCCAAGTCGTCAACGATAAAGCTATCAACGCCTTTGCCACGGCAGGCGGATTTGTGTACGTCAACACCGGCTTGATCGCCGCTGCCGACAACGAAGCCCAGCTCGCCAGCGTCATGGCTCACGAAATCGGCCACATTAAACACCGTCACGTCCTCAAGAGTATCCAAAAAGCTGCCCTCGAGCAAGGCTTGGCCTCAGCCGCAGGAGTTGACCGCAACACGGCGATCGGGCTCGGCGTACAGCTCGGATTGAGGCTGCCCAGAAGCCGCGAATACGAATACCAAGCCGATGAAACAGGGCTGAACACTTTAATAAAAGCGGGCTACGCTCCAGCCGGCATGACCGGATTTTTTGAAAAACTCCTGAATAAAGGGGGCTCGATGCCGACCTTTTTGAGCACCCACCCGAATACCAAAGATCGCATCGAAGCTATCAAACAGGCGATCGACCCGGCCACGGCGAACCAGGGCGACGGGCTGGACAGTGCCGCTTACAAAGCGAAAATCCAAAAACTTTTGCAGTAGATATGCGGGAGTAAAATAGAGAAATCAAACAGTAAAAGGGAGAAGTTAGCTTCTCCCTTTTTAGTTTTTAAGCTGTACTCTAAACCGCAGTTTTATAAAAGCAGTGAGAAGAAAGCTGTAAACCTTTCTTCCCTCTCTCCCTCCCCCTCTCCCCTCCTGTGTACTCAGCACTCAGCACTTTCCACTTTCCCCCGAAGGCGGTTCACTTCGCCAGCACCCGCCTGGGTTCAATGGACGTGACCACCTCATCCAAAGGCAGGATGCGAGTGATGTACTGAAAAACATTGACTTGATAAACTTGTCGATTGGTTATGTCCACGCCAGTCAGCCAGCCGCTCAGGGGGTGATAGGCACCGGTATCGATATCGAGCCACCCCGGGCCTTGGGCCAGTTCTCCGGGAACGACCCCGGGCAGGGTAAACGTAATCGTGTGACCGGTGACGATCAGCTTGTCGGGGAAATAGGGCTTGGTGATGCTGTGGAATTCATCCCGCACCCAGCAAAATTGTTCGCTGGTTTGCTTGGCAAGCGGCAGCCTCGGATCGACCCCGGCGTGAACGAGCCAGACGTCCCCCAAGTCGAGGTGAGTCGGCAGCGTCCGCATCCAGTTGAGGTGTTTGAGTAATTTGCCATTGTCGCCGCCGTAACTGGCGAGGGTGCTCCTGCCGCCGCTGTAGAGCCATGCCGCCAGCGCCGGGTTATTCTGGCGTCCGTTGGGGAAGGCATCTAATAGCATTTGCTCGTGGTTGCCCAGCAAGCAGGGGTAGGGGCTTTGCCGTACAAATTCGACGACGTTGGCGCTTTGAGGGCCGCGATCGATTAAATCGCCCAGGAAATAAACGCGATCGTCTGAATTAGGGGCGATCGCGTCGAGTAGAACCATCAAACCGTCGTAATGACCGTGTACGTCACCGATAAAAATCCGCCGGGGGGTTGTTTCGCTCATTGAACTTTTCTGGCTAATAGCGTTTCGCTCTGAGCCGGTGCGGCGGAATACCATGAGTTATGCAGATGCGTATCTGGATAGCGCCCCCACGCATTGCCCGAGCTGCTCGCTAGCAATCGCCTCAAATCCCTTTCAAAAAGAAAAAAAGATTGAAATAGAGATTGAAAGCCGCTTCCCTAGCTTTTCGTGCAGCCCCGAAATAAGTGATGCCGCGACCGACAACTGGGGCTTAAGTTAATTCTAGAGGTCAGTTACTGATTCAGAGCTCTGAGAAAACTCTTCAGCCCCGATAAAAAGCCCTGACGTTTGAGCTGCGGTTGTTGTTGCCCTCCCGCAGCATCGGTTTCCACGCCCATTGCTCGTGCCAGAATTTGGTCGAGGGCATCTCCCACCGGCTTAGAGGGCGTCTCGGAAATTAACTCGTAGGTGTCGCCGCCTTTTTCCAGCCAGACTTGCCAGGGGGAGGGGTAGCAGCGGAAGAGAGCGGCTCCTTCCAGGGGGCGGACGTAGTAGCAGGATTCGAGGGTATTGAGGAAGCGTTCCCGCAACTGGCGTCCCGCGTAGCCGATGCCGATGGTGGCCACGTTTTCCAGGCGGGGCAGCAGCAGCACCACCGGGCGATCGCCCGCTTCCTGGCACATCTGCTCGAGTTGGGTGACTTCCACCGAAGAAGGCTCGACAAATAGGAATATTTCGTCATCGGGCTGCATTTTCCCCTTGATCTCGCTCATGCCGCGCACCACATAGGGCGTTTCTCCCCAATCGCGGCGGGCGAGAGCAGCCGCTCCCGCATCCGGGAAATAGACTTTCAGCCGTTCTGCGTAGGTGTCGGCGAGGGCGGGGATGAATTTTTCGGCGATCGGCTGGACTTTCAGTTCTGGGAATAGGAGTTCTACTTGCAGCCGTAGCAAGCCGTCTGCTAGCGCCGCTTTCGTGGCTTCGCGGGATTGGGCGATCGCATCCTCGAGATCTTTGGGAAGTTCAGCCATTTATCTGGTGTTTTTCGCTAAACGCTTCAATCCCTCTAGTTTCTCACGGAACCCCTCTCGGCTTTTCGCTCTCACGGCAGCGCTTCGCGCGCCAACCCCTGTTTCTTGGATGAAAAGAGACTTTACTGATAACCCGCGATCGCCCGCCTGTTCGTGCAAATCGCAGCCCCGGCTGCAAAGCTCCCTCGGTACTGAAGAAATGCCATCGGTTTCCATCGAGGCTCGATCGCAATTCCAGCGGCGATCGTCGGTTTTTTCACAAGAGCGATCTAACAACCATTTTTCAGGCGCTCCCCTTTTGGGAAGTCTTTCGCCCAGTCCGCTTTTTAGTCGCTTTTGGCGGTTCTGGAATCGCTTCGGGTTCTTCCTTCGGGAGTTCCGGCTCCCATTTAGCCGCTTCCGGCTCTGGCGTCTCGCTGGCTTTCTCTGCCGGTTCTTCCTTCGGGAGTTCCGGCACCCATTTAGCCGCTTCCGGCTTTGGTGTCTCACTCGCTTTCTGCGCAGCTTCAGCCTTCGGGAGTTCCGGCACCCATTTAGCCGCTTCCGGCTCCGCTGTCTCACTTGCTTTTTGTGCAGCTTCAGCAGCAAGCTGAGCCTTTATCGCTTCTTTGAGTGCGGCTTTCTGCGCCTGCCGTTCTGCTTCCTCTTTCTGGATTTGTCGCAGTTCTTCCTCGGAGACAATCCGCTGCCAGAACCACAGCTCGGGTTCTGAGACGATGTGCCTGTGTTCGTCCCGCACGGCTACGGGACAGTAGCCCATTTTCCGCCAATCCTTGCGCTTGATTTCTTCTGGGCGGGCGACTAAAACGCAGTGGTGCTTGTTAAAGACGGCGACGTGGCTGCCGTTGCGTTCGTAGATGCGATCCGCCATCCAGAATCCTTTGATTTGATGCGCTTTGACTCTTCCCATTTTTTTGTCCTCTCAACAACAGTGAGTAGCCGCCGATTCTCATTGTAGAATGGCGGTTTCAATCCTCAAGCCTCGCGCTTGCCTTTCGATTGACTTTTTCGATCGCCGGCGCGCGATAAATTACAGGTACTCCTTGAAGTCCTATCTACCCCAGCCATACGGCGCGATCGCCTTCGCACGGGTACTGAGAAGCGATCGATGACTGGACTGATAATTTTTCCTACAAGCTTCCCCCAGAGTTCGGGTGGCACTTGCAGGATCTCTCGCGAAACGCCCGACGGCAACGAGCGATCGGCAATTTGGGTGGCGCTGTTTAACCCATGAGTTATGTCCCACTCCTACAATAAAGGTATATTGCCCGATGGCTCGTGCCAGCTTTGTATCTATGAAGTTACCGCGCTCGATCGACCAACGAGGTAAAAAATGAAACAGTGGATAATTCTAAGTGCAGCTTGCGCTTTAACGCTGGGAGCGTCTGCCGCCTCAGCTAGTCCGAATCAATACAAACTTAACTGCACCGGCACCGAACCCTTCTGGGGTGTAGAGGTGAGCGGCAACCAGGTCAAGCTCAGCACTCCTGAAATGGGAGCCAACCAGTCCAGAAGCTATTGGGACGCCCGATCGACAAACGCGGCTGGCGTTCCTGCTGGCAGTGGGTTTCAGGTGCGCGCCTCCCGCAATCGCGGCGCTGAAAAGATTGTTCTCTCTGTCGTGAGAGCCCCCAACAATAGCTGTAGCGATAACATGTCCGATCGCAAATACTCCCATCACGTCTTGGTGAGTCTGGAAAACGGCACCCTCTATAAAGGCTGTTGCCAGTCTAAATAACCCGTCCATTTTTGCGCGATCGCCAGCGCTCTCATCTCCCCCTCCCCTGGCCCGCCCGGTTATACTGGTTGACGCTGAGGTGATAGAGTGGCATCGCCCCCTTTTTCGGTGAATTGTTAAGTTTTGTAACAATTTGTTTCCGTTACCCCCCTTTTCAGAAAAAGGTGTTAAGGTGGTTGGTGGGAATAGAATTCAGTTGCAGCGGTTGTTATTAGTATTGACAGGCATTTTGCTTTCGGTATTGACAGGCTTCTCTCCGGAATTTCATCCTCTACACCTTTTTGATTTTGGAGACAAGTTATGTCTATTTATGTAGGAAATCTTTCTTACGAAGTGACCCAAGAAGATTTGAACGCAGTTTTTGCAGAATACGGGACAGTCAAGCGGGTTCAGCTCCCCACTGACCGCGAAACCGGACGCCTGCGCGGCTTTGGCTTTGTGGAAATGGACACCGATGCTGAAGAAACTGCAGCGATCGAAGCCCTGGACGGCGCGGAGTGGATGGGGCGCGACATGAAAGTGAACAAAGCCAAGCCCCGCGAAGAGCGCGGCGGCAGTTTTGGCGGCGGTGGCGGCGGCAACCGTCGCGGCGGCGGCGGCGGCTACGGCTCTCGTCGGTATTGATCTGCGAACTACTCGTGCTTGAGAGTCTAGGCTCTCCCGCAGTACGGCAATATTGACAAAACTGAGATGCTCTCCTTGTGGGCGAGCATCTCGTTTTTGCTTATGTAACGGCTAGAAACCCGGCTTCTTAAAGAAGCCGGGTTTCTAACGTACCTCACGCTTGCGGAAAACCGCTATATTATCCAATAATCTGTCAATTTCAATCCTGCCATGACCGAGTTTACCCGCTTGCAAAAAGAACAACTTGACAACTGGGTAATTCAAGCCAAAGCAGCCAGTAAAACGGGCAAACTCCCCGATTATATCCCGCAATTAGCCGCCGCCGATCCGGCAGCTTTTGCCTTGCAGATTCAAACTTCAGACGGTCAATCTTTTTTATTAGGGGATGCAGCGATCGCATTTCCCTTGATGAGTGTAGTAAAGCCGTTTGTTTTATTTTACTTGCTGTTGGAATTGGGAGCGGAAACGGTATTTACCCGAGTCGGAGATAAACCATCCGAACAAGCGTTTAATTCTCTGAGTCAGCTACAAGCTGATAGAGGATGGCCGAGAAATCCGATGATTAATAGCGGCGCGATCGCCTGCTGCGAAATGTTACCGGGTGCGGATGCCGCGTCTCGCTGCGAAAATCTGCGCGGCTGGCTGAACCGACACGCGAATTCTCAGCTTATTTTAGATGAATCGATGCTCGCTTCCGTGCGATCGCTGCCCAATCAAAACAATCGAGCGATCGCGCGGGAATTGGAGGCGGCGGGCTGTGTGGAAGATGCCGACAGCGCCCTGGATACCTACAATCGCATCTGTTGCCTGTCTGGAACGATTGAAGATTTGACTCGTTTGGGAATGCTCCTGATACAGCATCCCGATTCAAATTGGGCGGAATCGGCTCGGAGGGTAAAAGCAATAATGACGACTTGCGGTTTATATCAGGCATCGAAACGGTTTGCCGAAAAGGTGGGGCTGCCAACCAAATCAGGCGTGAGCGGGGCGGTGCTGTCAGTCGCAGGCGTGAAGCAAAGCTATCCCGTAGGGAATCGCGCTGTTATTGCCTGCTACAGTCCCCCGCTCGATGCTGAGGGAAATTCTGTGGCGGGTTTATTTTTATTAGAAGTTTTGGCTCGCGTATGGGGCAAGCATGTATAGCGATTTTCATCTGAATTTAGGTACTGAGAAACCCGGTTTCTTCAAGAAACCGGGTTTCTGCCCCGTACTTCATTGACTGGAAAACCGCTATGCCCTAGTTCGCAGCCTGAGCCTGGAACTGCCGCGAGGCTCTGCCTCCCTTTCTCCCAAAACCCTATTAAAAGCTTAAGAACTTAATGAATTGTCGGAACGTGGTAGAATATAGAGCGCTTCTATTTGAAAAGCGAACGGCTGTGACGGCTAGAAACCCGGTTTCTTGAAGAAACCGGGTTTCTGAGGGTTCGCGGCTCACATAGAAACGCCCGCGACTGAGAGAGTGATTCGATGAACAACTTTGGCGAAAAAGTCAGTTTTATTTGGAGCATTGCCGACTTAATCCGCGACACCTTCAAGCGCGGCAAGTATCAGGATGTCATCCTGCCGCTGACGGTTTTGCGGCGGCTCGACTGCGTATTGCAGCCTACCAAAGCCCTGGTTTTAGAAACCTACCAGCAGTACAAAGACAAGCTGGACAATCTCGATAACCTGCTGTGCAAAAAATCGGGATTTGCTTTCTACAATACCTCAAAATACGATTTTGAAAAGCTCTTAAAAGACCCCAACCACCTCGCTGCCAATCTCAATCTTTACATCAACAGTTTCAGCAGCAACATGCGGGAGGTGCTGGAAAAATTCGACTTCGCCAACACCATCAAAAAACTCGACGACGCCAACCTGCTGTTTCTGGTGATGGAGCGCTTCAAAACAATCGACTTGCACCCCGACAAGGTTTCTAACCTGGAAATGGGGTACATTTTCGAGGAATTGATTCGCAAGTTCAACGAAGCCCTCGACGAAAACCCGGGGGAACACTTCACCCCGCGAGAAGTGATACACTTGATGGTGAGCTTGCTGCTGTCGCAAGATAAAGAAGCTCTCAGCCGAGATTACATCACCCGCACCGTTTACGATCCCTGCTGCGGTTCTGGGGGAATGCTGACGATTACGAAAGAGCGAATTCTCGAACTCAACCCCAACGCAACTGTATTTCTTTTCGGGCAAGAAGTCAACCCAGAAACCTTTGCCGTCTGCAAATCTGACTTGTACATGAAAAGTGCAGACGGGCGCGATGCCGAAAATCTCAAATTTGGCAGTACGCTAAAAAATGACCAGCACGCTGATAAAACATTCGATTACCTGCTGGCAAATCCCCCCTACGGCAAAGATTGGAAAGGCGACAAAGAGGCGGTGGAAGCAGAAGCGAAGAAGGCGGGGAGTCGCTTTAGCGCCGGGTTGCCGAGAATTAGCGACGGGCAGTTGTTATTTCTGCTGCAGATGATGGCGCGAATGCACGACGCCGAAAAAAGCGGCAGTCGGGTGGCGATTGTTATGAACGGTTCGCCTTTGTTTACGGGGGATGCCGGCAGCGGCGAGAGCGAGATTCGCCGCTGGATTCTGGAAAATGACTGGCTGGAAGCGATCGCAGCTCTGCCGGAACAGCTCTTTTACAATACGGGCATTTCCACTTATATTTGGGTGCTGGCAAACCGCAAGGAACCCCGGCGCAAAGGCAAGGTGCAGTTAATTAATGCGGCGGGTTTCTGGGTGCCGATGCGCAAAAGTCTGGGAGACAAGCGCCGGGAAATTTCGGCAGTGCAGATAGAACAGATAGCGGAGATATTCCGAGCCTTCGAGCCTGGAGAGCATTCTCAGATTTTCGATCGCGCCGATTTTGGCTATCGCAAAATAACGGTAGAGCGCCCCCTGCGGCTGAATTTTCAGGCGAGTCGGGAGCGGATCGATCGCCTCAAGGAAGAGACAGCGTTTGCGAATTTAGCGGCGAGCAAGAAGAAAAAGCCAGAGGAAAAAGCCGCTGAAGAAGCCGAGGGGCGAAAGCAGCAGCAGGCGATTTTAGCGATGCTGGCGACGCTGCCGGATGCCCTATTTAAAGATCGCCCTTCCTTTGAACTGGCGCTAGAAATGAGTGCGGGTGCGGCAGGAATCAAGCTGGCTGCGCCGATTCGCAAAGCAATTTTAGCGGCGCTGTCGGAACGGGATGAAACCGCTGAGATTTGTCGGGATAAACAGGGAAACCCGGAACCCGATCCGGATCTGCGAGATACGGAAAACGTGCCGCTGAAGGAAGATATTTTTGCCTATTTCGAGCGAGAAGTTAAGCCCCACGTTCCCGATGCCTGGATTAATGCTAGCATTCGGGATGAGAAAGATGGGGAAATCGGAAAGGTAGGGTATGAGATTAATTTTAACCGCTATTTTTACCAGTACCAGCCGCCCAGAGAGTTAGAGGCGATCGAGGCGGATATCAAAACGCTGGAAAAGGAAATTTTAGAGATGCTGCGGGAGGTGGCGGGATAAAGGTGATGGGAGAACAACGATAATAGGGCTTACACATCGCTATTGTCCCTTGTAGGGGCGATTCGCGAATCGCCCCTACATTTAGGGGTCGATCTAAAGATTTTCGTAAGTCCTGGATAATACCTGTAGGGGCGGGTTCGTGCAAAATTTCTGCGGCGTTGAGACAATCGCTATAAACTCGCCCCTCCACCCTTGCCTGAGAATCATCAAAGAAGTTTATAGCGTTTTTCAGTCCGATGAAGTCCAGGCTAGAAACCCGGCTTCTTTAAGAAGCCGGGTTTCTGATATACCTCACTTGCATGAAAACTGCTATATAATTGAAGAGAGTTGAGAGGCGTGAGGGATGAGTCAGGTGAGTGCAGGGGCAATTGATACATCTGAGGTGCGGAAGTGGAAGCGTTACCCCGCTTACAAGGATTCTGGCGTTGAGTGGTTGGGGGAGATTCCGGCACATTGGGAGGCGAAGCGATTAAAATGGGTTGTTTCGCAAATAGGTAGTGGCAAAACTCCCAAAGGGGGCGCAGAAATTTACTCTGAATCGGGCATCGTTTTTCTCAGAAGCCAAAATATACATTTTAATGGGTTAAAGCTAGATGATGTCGTCTATATTGACGAGTCTATCGATGCAGAGATGGCATCTACGCGAGTTTTACCTCAAGATGTACTTTTAAACATTACGGGAGCTTCTCTCGGTCGCTGTAGCCTTATTCCTAGAAAGTTTCCTCCGGCTAATGTAAATCAGCATGTCTGCCTCATTCGAGCTATTAATAAATATGTCGATTCGTCTTTCCTACATTATGCTATAGCTTCTGATGCAGTGCAAGCTCAAATATTCTCTTCTGAGAATGGAGTATCGCGAGAAGGATTAAATTTTTCTCAAGTAAGGAATCTGGTTTTAGCTCTACCAAGTCTCTTATCTGAACAACAAGCGATCGCATCCTTCCTCGATCGCGAGACAGCCAAACTAGACGCCCTCATCGCCAAAACCCGCACCAGTATCGAACTGCTCAAAGAATACCGCACCGCCCTGATTTCATCTGCCGTCACCGGCAAAATAGATGTCCGAGAGGTTGCCAATGCCAGCTAAAGAAAGTCGAATTGAAAAGCGAACGGCTGTGACGGCTAGAAACCCGGCTTCTTCAAGAAGCCGGGTTTCTGACGTACCTCACTTGAAAAGAAAACTGCTATATCCATCACGCCTTAGAACCATGATAGATACTTCCGAAAAAAACTTCGAGGCAAGCATCGAAAGCAGCCTTCTGGATAGCGGCTACCGCCAGAACTCCCCCGTAAATTACGACCGTTCTCTCTGCCTGATTCCTCAAGAAGTCTTCGACTTCATCACCGCCACCCAACCGGATGAATGGCAGAAATATCAACAGCAGTACGGCGCAGATGCCGAGCAGAAATTATTGCAGCGCCTCAGCCAGCAGGTGAAAGAACGCGGCACCTTAGAAGTTCTCCGCCAAGGCATCAAAGCCAACGGCTGCACTTTCAAAATGGCTTATTTCCGTCCCGCTACCGGTCTGAATCCAGACACTCAGAAACTCTACGCCGCTAATTTGTTCGCTGTCGTCCGCCAATTAGAATATAGCACGAAAACGACTCACAGCCTCGACCTGTGCATTTTCCTCAACGGACTGCCGATTTTCACTGCCGAACTGAAAAACCCTTTCAAGGGACAAACTGTTGAGAATGCCGTCAGCCAGTATCGCACAGATCGCGATCCCCGCGAACCTTTATTTGCTTTGGGGCGCTGCTTGTCTCACTTTGCCGTCGATACCGATTCCGTTTACTTCACCACCCACCTACAGGGACAAAAAACTAAATTCCTCCCCTTCAACCAGGGCTGCAATTTCGGTGCCGGAAATCCCCCGGCTGCCCTCGGCTTCCCGACTGCCTATCTGTGGGAGGAAATTTGGGCGCGAGATAGCGTACTCGACCTCATACAAAATTTTATTCAACTGGTGAATGAAGCAGAGGAGAAAGATAAGAAAAAGAGCAAAAAAAGCCTGATTTTCCCCCGCTACCACCAGCTAGATGCCGTCCGCCGCCTCGCAGCCGACGCCCGCGAAAAAGGCACGGGACAGCGGTATTTAATTCAGCACAGCGCCGGCAGCGGTAAAAGTAAGTCGATCGCCTGGTTAGCGCATCAGTTAGCCAGCTTGCACGACGCCAATAACGAGCGGATTTTCGATTCCGTCATTGTGATAAGCGATCGCCGCCAGATAGACAAGCAACTGCAGGGCGACGTGAAGCAGTTCAACCAAGTCGTCGGTGTCGTGGAAAACATCAGCGAAACCTCCCGCCAGCTCAAGCAAGCCCTAGAAAACGGCAAAAATATCATCGTCACCACCCTGCAAAAATTCTCGGTCATCGCCGCTCAAATGACTCAACTGTCGGGGACTCACTTTGCCGTCATTATCGACGAGGCGCACTCTTCCCAAACCGGAGAAAGCGTCAGACATCTCAAAACCGTTCTCAGCGCCTCCAGCCTGGAAGCCGCCGCGCGGGAAGAAGGGGAAGAGGAAGATTTAGAAGACAGAATCGTCGCCGAAACGAAAAAGCACGGACGCCTTCCTAATGTCAGCTATTTTGCCTTTACTGCCACCCCGAAACAAACCACTCTGGAGCTGTTCGGCACCCTGCAACCCAATGGCAATTACGCTGCTTTCAGCCTCTACACCATGCGGCAGGCGATCGAAGAAAATTTTATTCTCGACGTTTTGAATAATTATACCACCTATAAAACCTATTTTAACTTGCTAAAAACGGTCGAAACTGACCCGCACTATGACCGCAATAAAGCCACTGCCGTGCTGAAATCTTTTGCGGAGTTGCACGAACACGCGATCGAGCAGAAAATCGCGATTATCGTCGAACACTTTCGCGATCGCGTCGCCAGCCAAATCGGCGGCAAAGCCAAAGCCACGATCGTCACCCGCTCTCGCCTTCACGCCGCGCGCTACAAATTAGCGATCGACCGCTATCTCAAAGAGAAGGGCTACCCGTACAAATCTCTAGTCGCCTTCACGGGCACGGTGAAAGACGGCGGCTGCGACTTCACCGAAACCAGCATGAATACTGCTGCCGCTGGTTACAGCATCCCCGAAAAATCCACCGCTGATACTTTCAAACAAGACGAGTACCGCTTTCTGATTGTCGCCAACAAGTTTCAGACAGGGTTTGACGAACCCTTATTGCAGGCGATGTATGTCGATAAAAAGCTGGGCGGCGTCAATGCCGTGCAGACGCTTTCCCGCATCAATCGCGTGCATCCCGGCAAAACGGAAACATTCGTTCTGGATTTTGCCAACGAAGCCGAGGACATCCAGAAAGCTTTTCAAGTTTACTACGATCGCGCCATTTTGAGCGAAGGGACTGACCCCAATTTACTCTACGACTTGCAAGCGCAGTTAGGAGATTTCGGCTTTTACGACAGCAGCGATATCGATCGCTTTGCGGCAGTTTACTACGCGCCCGAAGCGACGCAGGATAAATTGCACGCGGTTTTAGCGCCCGCAATCTCCCGCTACTCTCAAGCCGCCGAAACGGAACAGTTTGAGTTTCGCAGCAAGCTGAAAGAATGGCAGCGCCTCTATGCCTTTCTTTCGCAAGTGGTGACATTTGCCGACGCAGATTTAGAGAAATTTTACGAATTTTCCCGCCTTTTATTGCGGAAACTGCCAATTTCCAGAGAGCGACTGCCGGCAGACATCCAGCAGCACATCGCCCTAGACTCCTATCGCATCCAGCAAACCTCTCGCGGCAAAATTAAGTTAGAAGAGGGGGAGAGGGAATTGGAGGCGCAATCCCTAAAAAGTGCGATCGCGCCTGAGCCGAAAGAATTAGAACCCCTCTCGCAAATCATCCAGCAGCTCAATCAGCGCTTCGGCACCGACTTTAGCGACAGCGACAAAGTATTTATCGAGCAATTAGAAACCCAGCTAGATAATAGCGCCACCCTCAAAGCCAGCATCCGAGTCAACTCGCCAGAAAATGCACGGCTGACGTTTGATAATGTCGTTAATGACAAAATGCAGGAAATGATAGAGGCAAATTTTAAGTTTTACAAGCAGGTGAATGACGATTTAGAATTTGCTGGAGCTTTGCTAACTTGGCTGTTTCAGCGATACCTCGACAGAGCAAAAGCTCAGCCTAATGGGGAATCTGAGGGCGCGTGAGAGGGAAGCGCTGGAAGTATGCCGATTGTGTAAATTTACCAGGGGCTCTGTAGGGGCGAAGCATATAGCCCTACCCTTCGGGTGTTGGCGTTGCGCCTGCGGGCATGGCTGTCGAAGAAAGCGAATCAACCTTTGCTACCCACCGACAGTCTATCGGCGCGAATGCTTCGCCCCTACATCTATAGCGGTTGTCAGTCAGATGAAGTCCGCGCAAGAAACCCGGCTTCTTGAAGAAGCCGGGTTTCTGACGTCCCTCACAAGGGAAAGCAAACCGCTATATATTTTTTGGATATTCCAAAAATTGGCTGATTTTTCTCAAAGCGGGCAGCGAGAATCGAACTCGCATCAATAGCTTGGAAGGCTATGGTTTTACCACTAAACTATGCCCGCGCAGGGCCAACTTGCTTGTTCAGCCAGTTCAACTGCGCTTTACTTAAGCTAGCACGAGTTTGGGGAAGTTGCAAGGGGTTCGGGAAAAAATTATCGCCATTGCTCGTGTAGGGGCGGTGCCCCCGGAAGAGCCCTGCCGACTCCCTAAACTGCCATCTGAATCGGGGACGGGGTGCCGCCTTCTGGCTGAACCACAAAGGTGAGAACCGTTTCGTCAATCCCCTTCAATTTCAGGGGGCGGAATTTAATGATTTCGTCCTCCTCCATATAATCCGCCACGACGGCGGAAACCAAGATGCTACCGGGATCTGACGCTTCTTGCAGCCGCGCTGCAATGTTCACCGATGGCCCAATCGCGGTGTAATCCGCCCGTTCTGCGCCGCCGAACATGCCCACCACTGCCGTGCCCTGATGAATGCCGCAGCGAAACTGGATCGGAGCCACGCCATTCGTGCCGACAATCCCCTGCTCCTGCCAGCGCTGGTTGAGCCCGTGGAGACTTCGCTGCATGTGCCTCGCCGCCGCGATCGCGCGCCTGACTTGCTCGTTGGGCGTCAGTTCTTCCGGCGCGCCAAACAGCGCCATCACCGCATCCCCGACAAACTTATCCACCGTGCCGCCGCTTTCAAACACCGCCCGCGTCATTTCGCCGAGATACTCATTGAGCAACTCCGCCACGCGGCGACTTCGCAGGGTATTCGCCAGACTCGTAAACCCGACAATATCGCTGAACAAAATCGTAATCAGGCGCGGTTCCGGGCGCAAATCCAGCACCAGCTCGCCCGCCGCCGCCTTCACCACCATTGCCGGCGGCAAAAATCGGCGCAGCACCGATTCCGTCAAATAACTGTTGAGCTCCTGCACCCGCCGCTCTTGAGCCTTCAGCGCCAGCAGGTTGCGCACCGATGCCAGCAGTTCGCGATCGTTAAACGGCTTCGCCAGATAGGCATCTGCCCCCTGTTCCGCCCCTTCGACGCGGGTGTCTTCATTCACCTTCGCCGTCAGCAGCACGATCGGCGTGCCTTTTAGCGTCTCGTCCTCCCGAATCATGCGGATCATGTCCAGCCCCGAAACCAGGGGCATCATCAAATCGGTGACGATCGCGTCTGGGCGGTACTGTTGAGCCATTTGGAACCCTTCCGCCCCGTTGCGCGCGAGAATCACTTGATAGTTTTGCTGCCTGAGAATGCCGCAGACGTAGGTTCGCAAATCGGGATTGTCATCGACAAACAAAATGCTATTCGCCCGCGATCGACCGTCTGTTTGAGGTTCGCTCCCTTCAGGATTCACCAAGCCCACCTGCTGGATGCCGCCATACTCGTCACTTTCCGCTGCCAGCTCTATTTCCACATCCGCCAATTCCACCGAGGCGCGAGAAGGCAGCACCCCCGTCGGCACCTCGATAATTTGTTCCGGCGGCAGGTGAGCGGTGCCCATTGGCAGCCACACGGCGAAAGTCGCGCCTTTGCCGTAAACCGACTCGACGGAAATTTGGCCCCCGTGCAGGGCCACCAGTTCTTTCACCAGAGCCAGTCCTAACCCGCTGCCTTCATAAGAGCGACTCGCCGAACCTTCCGCCTGCCGGAACCGTTCAAACAAGTGGGGGATCTGATCGGCGCGGATGCCGATCCCCGTATCTCTGACTTGCAACAGCGCGTGATCTCCCGCCCTTTGCAGGGTGACGCTAATGTTGCCGCCCTTGGGGGTGAATTTCATGGCATTGGACAGGAGGTTGTAGAGTACCTTGTCAAACCGTTCCAAATCCAGGTAGATCGAAGGGCACTCGAAAAGCTGCGTCGTCAGGCTGATGCCTTTTTTCTCGCAATAGGGGCGAAAAGTTTCCACGGTTTGGCTGACGAACTCTTGCAAGTTGCAGGGGCGGAACGTGGGCTGCATCTTGCCGGCGTCGAGGCGCTGCAAGTCTAGGAGCTGGTTCACCAGTCGCAGCAAGCGGCGGGAATTGCGCAGGGCGATCGCTACTTGATCGTGGGGCAAATCCTTGTGCTGTTCGACTGCCGATTCCATCGGGCCAATCATCAGGGTGAGCGGCGTGCGGAACTCGTGGGAGATGTTTTGGAAAAACTCGGTTTTCAGGCGGTCGAGTTCCATGAGTCGTTCCGCTTGCTGGCGGGTTTTTTGATAGAGCCGCGCTTGCTGAACGGCGATCGCCGCCTGCGCCGCCACCGCCTGAGCCAGTTCGATTTCTGAAGCGGGCCACTGGCGGGGATTGTTCGCCGTGCGCAGGGAAATACTGCCGATGATCTTGCCATCCACGAGCAGGGGCACCACCAACAGCGCCCGCGCCGGCGATCGCAGGGGCCAGTCGAAAACGTTGAGTTCTGGCTTTCTTTCCAAATCGTGGACTACAACGGGCTGTTGCGTCATCAGCAACTGGAGCAGCACGGGATTGCCGCGTATGGGCACGAGGGATCTGGGCAACTGGCGATTTTTTGCTCCTTCTGCGCCGTGGCTGTTCGCCTCTGCGATCGCCTCTACCTCCACTTCCGACGAGCCCGCGTCGTACAATCCCACGCACTGAACGTACTCGTCTTCTTCCGTCCACAGAGACAGCGCGCAGCCGTCGGTGTGCAGGGCTTGTCCGAGCTGTTTGGTAATCGCGGCAAAAATATCCTGCGGGTTGAGGCTAGAGCGAATCGCCGCCGTAATGGTGTTAATCAGGGCTTCTCGTTTGGCGAGCGATCGCACCTGCTCGTAAGCCCACGCCTGAGCCAGAGACAGGGCCGCTTGATCGGCCACCATAATCACCATCTGCACCTCGTCGTCCTGCCAAACGCGCGGAGTTCCGCACTGGTGCAGCGCCAGCACCGCCATCAAATCCAACCTGCAGTACAGGGGCACCACCAGACTAGAGCGGATATTCGCCGCCTGATACGCCGCCAGCCGCTCTGCCCCCTCTGGGGTGGATTGAAATCGCTCGTCCGCCAGCACGTCCGAGATGACTTCCACGTCGCGCGCGTCCCAGATCGTCTGCTGCAGGATATCCGCCGGAATGGGTTGAGAATTTTCTTGGGCGTTGGTTTTTTCTTTGGCGTCTCTCTGATAGGTGAACCATTCGTCTACGAGCTGGTCGTCCTGAACCGGACGCAGGATGCAGCAACTGACCTCAAACATTTGGCCGACCGTTTCCACGATCGTTTGCAGGATTTGCCGGTAGTTCGTGCGCGATCGAATCGTATTCGTCACCACATTCAGCAGCGACTCCTGACGCAGGGTGCGGCAGAGTTCTCGCGTGCGAGCTTTCAAGACGTTGTGAGTATCTACCGCTTGCCGGACGACGGCTTGCAACTGTTCGGCGTCCCAGGGTTTGGTGACGTATTTAAAGACTTTACCGGAGTTGATGGCATCGACGAGATCTTCGACATCCGTATAAGCGGTGAGGATAATCCGAATGACATCGGGATACTGAGTGGCAGTCAAGCTGAGAAATTCAGTGCCGCTCATTACCGGCATCCGCTGGTCGGAGATAATCACGGCAATATCCCCCTCCTTGGCCAGAATCTCGAGAGCCTCTGGGCCATTTTCTGCCCGCCGCACTTGATAGTCCAGATGGAAAGTGCGGTAAAGCAGATCCAGGTTGTCCGGTTCGTCATCGACGACCAGAATTTTGGGCTTGGTGTTTTCTTGAGGGGTCATGCACCGGTCTCCTGCTGGCAGGGCAGTTAGATCCAACATCATCTCATCAGGCCAAGGTTATTTTTCAGTCGAGCTTTGGGATAGTAGATGGAGGATGGTGGATTTGTCTCCCATTTAAAATCTACATTCAAAAATTGAAAATCGCGCTTTCCGGGCTGTGACACCCTTTAAAATGGAAGGCGGGAGAATCCACCGATCGATAAAGACTGTAGGAGAATTGTCAGCGCCATTGTCAGCGCCATTGTCAGCGCCATTGTCAGCGCCATTGTCAGCGCCATCCATTGCGACAAGCCGTCGAGTCCGATCGCGCTCCTGACTGGCTTGCTCGCTCGGCGATCGCTGCTGCCATACTGCCGCCCCGGGCTGTCAACGGAATGAAAGGGTATCGAGTTCTCTACCGTTTGCCGTCGAAAAGGACTGCTCGAAAAGCGACAACTGCACGCGGCTGTGCGACCTCTTCTGGGCAACCTCTCCTGGGCAACCTCTTCCGGGCGACCTCTTCCGAGCGAGCTAGAACGGCGCTGCCTGCTTGCAACTCCTACACGCTGATGCACTTCCTATGTACGATCCTAATACAGAAGTCTTGGCTGCAATAGAGCTACCCACAGAGGAGTTGGCTGGAGAAGGCTGGGTGCTGGGTCGGTAGATGCATACCTGTAAAATGTTCAATCAGGGGCCGATTTGTCAAGTCCTGCACGAGCGTTCACTCGTTGGGGGGCTGCCCCGACACGAACTCCTTAACAAATTGTTTACCATAGCTGCGAATAGATGCACACCAGCGTTTTCCCTGATGTTTGCCTGCCGCTATTTTTCGGGCCCGGAATTGAGCGCAGCTATATTTTATATTTTAAAGTTTAGCGTAACAAAAATAACCGGAAAAAAGCCCTTGATGCAATTTGAAATATTGCAAGATAACAGTAAAGTTGCGCGACCGCACCGATCGGGCTCTCGCAGAAGGCGGCGGGGAAAGCGGGAAAATGCCAGAGCCCGGGTGTCGAGATAGGATAGAGGCCCGCTGCGGGTGGGGAGAGGGACTCTCGGGCGATCGCTATCCCATTCGCCCCTCTCCCGACTGGGTGCTGTCGGGGTCGCGGAAGTGTTCGGTCGGCTGGCAACCATTCAGATGCTCCCGATATGGTAAGGTAAAAGAATTGCGGGTCAGAAGCCGCCTTCACCGGCGATCGGAGAGTGAAATATAATATATTTTTATAGTATTTTCGATTTGAGGCTGCCACCCCGACAAGCTTCACCTTTAAAACCGAAGCGGGAAAGAAAAATTTGAGTAACATGGGGGAGAGCCTGCCAATAATTAACAAAAATGGCGCTCTATTTGACTGTCAGACCCAGGCACCTGAAAGGTTTTGTCCTAATAAGATGTGACAGTCCAGTGTAAGCGGAAGGCTCTCGCTCACCTGCCTGGATCGTTTAGGATCGATCTTGCCAAGGAACTTCAGCCGCTGTGAATCCCTGCTTTTCTTCCCCGAAGCAATACCAGCCAGATTTTGCTGGCTCCGCCGTCGATTTATCCCGGTTGCTCGTCCGCCAAGCGAGGGACCAGGATGTAGCAAGCCTTGCGGACATCCTCGCCGATAGCTTCCACTCGCGCGAGGGAATCATGCGCTGGATATATCCATTTTTGCGCATGGGCATCTACGAGGACCTGCGGCACCGATTGCGGTTTGCCTCGGGTCATTACGTCTGTTTGGCGGCGATCGCTCCGTTTCCGAAGGCAGGAGGGCAACCCAAAGCCTCCCTCGTCGGTACGGTGGAGATGGGGCTGCGCTCCAACTACTGGCAGCCCTACGGCTCGCAATATCCCTATGTGTCCAATTTGGCAGTGCGGCGGGAATGTCGCCGCCAGGGCGTGGCAGCGCAATTGCTGAACACCTGCGAGCGGATGGCTGTAGATTGGGGCTTCTCAGAGCTGTACCTGCACGTCCTGGAAAATAATTACAAGGCACGGCGGCTGTATTTCAAGCTGGGCTATCGCTTGCAGCAGGTTGAGGGCTCCTGGACTACTTGGCTGCTGGGACAACCCAGGCGGATGTTGCTGCGCAAGCCTCTCGTTAAAGACGGCGCAAAGACTGGCGGCGGCATTTGAGAGGGCAAGCCCTCTCGCTTCGCTTCTGAAAAGCGCTTCCCTCCGGTGGGGATCGCCACGCGATCGCCCCCTTTATCAAGTCTTTACAAAAAAAGCCTATTTCTTAGGGCTGAATTTTCTAAATCTTGTTATTTAAAGTCGATCGCATCAGTCATTATTGAAAACAGAGGCATTCCATGCCTGCACCTGCGTGCCACTTTTAGTGCTAGCAGCAAAAATCCGTAAATTCTAGGAGGTGTAAAGTCCGCCGCCGAACTTAAAATCCGAAACAAAAACTAAAAAAATTGCGCGTGGCGGTAAAAACTGTTTGTCTGACAACCCGGCAACCGAGTGTACTTCTTAGCTCGGGAAGCAGGTGCATTTACCAGGAGTGGGAGTTGAGATGAATTGTAACGATCGGCAGCATCATCAGCCTGTTTTCGATACAGTGGATAGCTCCAGCACTGGATATGGCAGCGCCAGCGCTGAAGACTCTTGCGGCAGGCGTGAACCGTCAGCGATCGCGCAAGGCGAATCGCCCAGCCCAAACTCTTGCCAGAGCCCGATCGCCTACTCGAATGAGTCAACCATTCTCACGCAAATCAACAGCGGACAGTTGCTCGTCGTAGACAGCCGCCGCCGCAACGGGCTGATCCTCTTCAAGCGCTTTCACGCCGAGTTTGCCGGCCCCGGTGCGGCAGTTGGCGGGTTCTTCGATATCGACGCTCAGCAAACCGTCCCCGTCGGAGATGTGGCGCTGGCTTACCCGCAATCCCACGAGGAGCGACAAAAAGCCTTTTGGACTCGGCGGCACTGGATTCGGCTGACGGAACAAATCACGGAACATTCGGTGCCCATGCAGCGCGCCCGGATGATCTTAACGCACTTCGAGCATTACTTCGATCGCGAGACAGTCGAGAAGATACCCGATGAAGCCCTGGCTGGACTCGTGGGGGTTTTGCCGCAAACGATTCGCATGGTTCGCCGCACTTGCCGCAACTCGGAGGCGATCGCCCGGGTTCAGGTTTGAGGTGGTTAACCGCAAAGTACGCACGCAGTCCGAGAGATAGAGTTGGAAGAGGAGAAATAGGCGATCGCTTGCTTGCTAGCATAAAGATAAATGGACGAGCGATCGCACTTTTTATCAAGCCGATTCTGTCGTAAAAGTTTATTCCCTTTCTGCTAGCTCCTCCTGTTATATTTACAGGCATCGGGATGCTCGCCTAGCATCTGCCTTGCTGTAGCCAGCAGTCAGATACTCCCTCGCCTTCTGATCTTCTAGTATTGACTTTCCCTCTCTAACATCCCCACCACTTCCCAGCAAGCTTTCCGCGCTAATTCTCGCGCTTCGATTCTCTGATGGATAGCGTGTTTTACCATTTCCGTTACCCGCTCCCGCAGGGCTTCATCCTTGGGAATTGGCAAAACGAGTTCGTAAATCCGATTGCCCAGAGAATCAATAATATCTTGCGTAAATCGCTTGGCTTTAATTTGTCGCTGAACGGGGGCAGAACTTAGAGCCGCTAAAAGTAGGTAGGGAGAAAATTTAACGGGCTCTGTCACCCGCAATTTATAAAGGTGGCTCTGAAAAACCATGCGGGTGTCATATTTGGTAATAACAGCGCAAGTGCCGATTAAATAAGTTCCGTCTCGCACCATCAGGATGTCACCTTCCCGAACGTCCTGTTTCTTAGCTAAGGATTGATAAATTTCTTCGCTGACGCAGTGTTTGGGGTCTATTTTTATTTCCCAATTAGAAATATCAGAGGTTCTCACAAAGGGAACCGTCCCGGTGTTGTAGGCAACCTTGCCAACTTCATCGCCGCTGGTGACTTGTATCAACCCTGAATCTATCAACTCTCCCAGGATTACTAAATCGTGGCTGTCTCGCAGTTGCGATAACTCAGCGTTGACGTCGGGATTGTAATAGCGCGGAGCCAAAATATTGTCAGTTATTTTATCGCCAGATACCTCATAGCCTAAGTGAGTATATTCTCCAAAAGTACCCTCCCGATATTTGCGATAGTTATCCGCGATCGCAGGCAGTTCGTCGCGTTCCATTTGACGCCCCCGACTGTCGTGCCCGCACCACTGCGCCTCTGCCATAAATATCTTGAAATTGCCTTCATCTCGTGACGGTTCAGTGTTTTTTTTTGCAGGAATAGCAGGCAAGTTTTGGTATGCGTGCCGCCTTTTCCTGAAATTTTGAACAAGGATTCAGGCATTCCTATCACGGCTCGTATATGGGCGCGTTCTCTGATATAATTAACCGCATATCTGTAAGTTTGGCTGGAAATTAGGCTTTCAGGAACCACGATTCCAATTCTACCGCCAGGACGAACTAGAGAAAGACATCGCTCGATAAAAAGTACCTGTGGCGGTACAGAAAGTTGAAGCTCGTTTAATTTTGAAAATTTCTGGTTTTGCGAATCAAATCGCCATTTATATCCCAGTTCAAAACTTCGCTGCACGTCGCGGGAGGTGGCAACGATGCGCGAACCAAAGGGCGGATTAGTGAGGACTGCATCAAATTGCCCCATTTTGTATTTTAAAGGAAACTCACCGGTTTCTTCGGCTTCCCAGGCTAGGGAATCGCCACAAAATACATTAGCTGAAGCCAGGGTAATTAGAGACAAACGAGCAGAAGCAAGGCTGACTAAATACCTGTCTTTGTCTACTCCAAAAATATTAGTCGCTATTTCTTCTATAGAAGCGCCGGCAGTCTGCAAGTGGCGGGCAGCTACGCTCAAAAATCCACCGGCTCCACAGGCTGGATCGATAATTGTTTCTCCCGGACGTGGGTTGACAAGAGACACGAGCAATTCGACGGCATTCTGAGGAGTAAAAAACTGCCCTTCTTGCCCTCTGATATTAGAGCCGACAAAAACTTCATAAACATCCCCAAACGGATCGCGGGCGGGATTCTCGATTTCGGCGCTTTCCAGCATTTCGTCAATGTAGACAAGACTATCGGCATCGAGAAGCATCTCGTCATCGGGTTGGAAAATGGCTGGCAAGACGTGCCGAAGTTCTGCAAAGGTTTCTCTGTAAAGATTGGCGATCGCCCCTGCCTCTGTTGCCGAGCTGAGTTGCTCATTTGTTTGTTTGAGAGAAATTTTACAGAACAAACATTTAATAACTTCTCGCAGTAAAGCCTCATCTCGCGTAGATCCCACAAACCGACCCGCTAGATAATTGCGAATGTGGCGATAGGCTTCTTTACAATCCGCGAGTAAGAAATGGTGGCGATAATCTCCCCCTACCTCTAATTTCGAGTGATGTTTCATCAAAAACTTGTCAAAAGATACAATAAACTTAAATCAATCATACCAACAGGAGCAGGGCAGACATTTTTTTCACCGCCAAGACGCCTTCCTCTCTTCCTCTGCGTTCTCTGCGTTCTCTGCGGTTAAACAATCCTAATGAACCTCACCGATCGCTCGCAGCGCCAGCAAAGCCGCTCCGTAAGCGGGTTCGTATCGCGGCACAATCACCCGCGCGGCAGGAGCGATCGCCGCGAGCGCCATCTCAAACCGACTGCGCACGCAACCGCGCCAAACGCCTCCGATCGTCACCACCTCAAAGGTTTCATCCGGCTCGAACAGCGCCGCAATCACTGTTCGCGTCGAGAGGACTAACTCCTCCACCGCCTCGTCAATAATCGTATTAGCGATCGCGTCACCGTCTGCCGCTGCTGCATCCACCACCGGAGCGATCGCGGCAATTTGCTTGACACCCCAGCCGCGCCGGTAGATGACTTCCACCAAATCTTCGATACTGTTCAGACCGAGATGCTGTACGATGCGTTCGGTCAAAATCGTCTCGCCCAACCGTCCGTCACGCGATCGCACCGCCGCGCGCAAGCCCCGCACGGCGATATCGTAGCCGCTGCCCTCGTCGCCTAAAATATAACCCCAGCCGCTGGTTCGCTTCGTCTGTCCGCGACGATTTTGCCCGTAGGCGATCGCTCCCGTCCCCGCGATAACCGCAATGCCCGCCGGTTCGCCCACCCCGCCCACCAAGGCGATCGCGCAATCATTGCACACTACCGCGCTCCCTGGATTTAACGACCACCGCACCGGCAGTTCGCCGCTCTCTTCTTGCAAGTCTTTCACCAATTCTTCTACCGTGCGGATATCTTCGGGACGCCCCACACCCGCCAATCCCAAACAAATCCCCTCGATATCGAGAAACCCAGCTTCTTGAGGAAACTGGGTTTGCGGAATTACTGCTTGCAATATCGCGCTTCTAATCGAGTCGCCAGCGGCTTTTATTCCCACCGCCTGATAATTGGAAGGCCCTGCTTCTCCACGTCCCAGAACTTGGCCCGCTCGATCTGCCAGCACGCAAATGGTTTTGGTGCCGCCGCCATCAATTCCCAAAACAGATCCCATCAGCAATTTTCGCTCCCTTCCTGCGAAACCTCCAGGGGCAAAGGCGATGGCTTGCCTTTTCTCCTAGACAACAGCACGCCCGCTCCGATTCCGAGCAACGCACCCACCATACCCGGTTCTGGAACACTTTTCGGCGCTGATGCGGTTGCGAAAGTAGAGGAGGAGCGCTGGTAAATGCAGGTGCCGCTGCTACAGTTGAGCGTCCCTGAGCGATAATAGGTCGGATCGTAGGAAGTCGCTGTAGACGCCAGGGCCGCCGATCCCGCCTCCACAGTGGAGAGGGTCAGCAATGCGAGAGCGAGTTGTGAAATTAGCTTGGACATTTTCAGCCCCCACGGCGAACTCATTCCTGACACTTACTATAATCGCCTCAAATTCAGGGGGATAGAGTATTACTTCTCACACTTTGTCAGTGTTTCTCGTTCTATCCCGGCTGTGATTTAGATCGCAGCTTGTCGGGGTGGAGCGGGCGTTTGAGGCGAGATGAGGCTGCACCGGCTCGACAGGCAACTGGCAAAATTGGCAAATCGCCTCCCAAATTTCAGCCTGGACATTGCCCAAAGCGTGGTTGCTGTCGAGTTCCAACAGTTGCACCCACGGGCGATCGGCGGCAAAGTCTCGGCTAGCTTGAATGGGAATGACTTCATCGTCAAGGCCGTGCAAGATTAGGGTCGGCACGGATCGCTGCAGTTGCTGCTCTGCATAATGACCGACATCTTCTATAAATTTATAGTTTAGCGGGAGCGTTTTCATCTCGCCGTAGTGATAGACCGGTAGATATACCTCGGCTTGCCAGCGCTGGAGTTGTTCTTCTCCCAGTTTGGGCAGCCAATGCCGGAGAAATTGAAAAGCGGGCGCGAGTAAGATTAATCGCTCGATTTGGGGATGCAGTTGTGCCAGCCAAGCAGCAGTTAGCCCGCCAAAGCTGGAGCCAATTAAGGTTATCGGGGCGGGCGGCGGTGGAAATTCTGCCGCTACTTGTTGGATTTGGCGGGTGAGGGTGAGGTGAGAAAAGTTACCTTGATTGAGATCGGGGACCTTCAGGGGAAGGGAAAGGGCGGCAAAGCGATCGCGCAGATATCTGGCTTTAGCAGACTGCGGGCTGGAAGCGAACCCGTGCAAGTAAATGTATGCGGGATTGTCTGACTGCTGCATTTTGCAAAAGCTTGTAACGGCGGCTTCCTGCGCGATCGCCGCAGGTTTTAAAACGGCTCTTCCCCGCCACCGGGAGCGGCACCGCTGCCGGGACGTGGAGGGCCATTTTCCCGTCGCTGCTGCATCATTTGCGAGAGCTGACGGCGTTGGTCGGGACTGAGCACGTCTCTGATTTCCAGCATACTTTCAAAACGCATCTGTGCAAGTTGCTGCCGCAACTGCTCTACTTGGCGGTGTTTGTCGCGGATGTCGTTCGAGGAAGCTGTCCCGGCCATGAGATTGCCCAATTCTTGCTGGGCTTGACGCAAGGCTTGACCGCGTTGTTCCATTTGGCCTTTGTAGCGATCGCGAATGGCTTGGATTTGCTGCATCTGATCTTGGCTGAGATTGAGCTGCTGCAGCCAGCGATCGCCCCCTCGACCGGGGCCTTTTTGGGCCACTATCTCGGCGACCGGCGGCACCTCCAGGGCGATCGCAGAGGAAGCGCCCAGCACTGCCATCAAAACCCCCAAAATCCCAACGCGACGCAACAACATAAAAATCTCCTTTGTTTTTCAGCAAATCTGTTGTCAGCAAAATTGAATCGACGATTTAGAACGGGGAGAAACCCGGCCCTACTTTTTGTTAGCTCACTTTAAAGATATCACTTATCACTTCCGACTGGTTACTTTTCCGACGTCTTCCGACTCGGAGCTGGGCTGAGCCGAGAAAAACCACTCAAAAACCGGCTCGACGGTAGGGGCGTCGCTGACGACGCCGTTCCAGTTCGTTTCGACAAAAGCTTCCAAACTGACCAGATCGATCGGAGTGAGGCGTTGAGGGGTGAAAAGGCGATAGCCAGTCCAGGCTGCCAGCAGGCTGGCGGCAACGATCGCCCCTCGCCACTCCCACAGGGGCAGCACCCTCCCGTTGCGGCGATCGGGCTGGGTTGCGAGCTCTTGGTGCTTTTCGCGATCGGGCAATGAGGCGATCGCCTCGAGAATCTGAGCTTCCAAATCCGGTGACGCCGCTGGAGGGCTGGGGAAATTCTGGCGCAGAAAATCCACCAGGCGTCCGTCATCTTTTGGCAAGTGCTTCATAGTTGTACTCCCTCTTGCTGAAGAAATTGCCGCACGGCAGCGCGGGCGTGAAATAGGCGCGACTTGACGGTTCCCACCGGCACCCCCAAAATGGCCGCAACCTCCTTTTGCGGCACGTCCTGCAAGTCGTGCAGCACCAGGACGCTGCAATGCTCGAAGCTCAACTGAGCCAGAGAGCGCTGCACGAGATCGCGATAGTGCATCTGCATCAAATCGGGTGCCTCGCAGTGCGTCGTGCTGGTATTGGTGAGGGTTTGCATCTGCGTTCGCCGCTGGGCTAATTCCCGCCGCCGGTCGGCGGCTGCGTTCCAACTGATGCGGTAAAGCCAAGTAGAAAAGTTCGATTGGTGCCGAAATTGGGGCAGTGCTTTCCAGACTCGCAGGAAGACCTCTTGCGTCAGATCGTCCAGATCCACGGCACCGCACAGTTGATACAATGTTGACCTCACCTTCGGCTCGTAGCGCCTGTACAGTTGCACATAACTGAGCCGATCGCCTTGCAAGCACCGATGCACGAGGTCACTGTCAGACAGGTTCTCGATTGACATTTGAGCTGATACGAGTGGCACCTGCGAGTTCTTCCTTACCGATTGTTGATTGCCGCTGTTTTAGACCGGGCCAGTCGTCAAAAGGTTCAATCTCACTCCGGCGGCGACGAGAGCGATCGCCGCCGTGCTTTCTCGCCAACTCGTCCAGCTTGCGCTCATTGCTGCGGGGCTGACTGGAGAGTGACGCAAATATTGCCTTGATACTATACAACCCCATGCCCTTTTTATCAAGCGGGTAATTGACCTCAATGAGCCGCGCGCGCGCTGACCTGTCACAATAAATAATAATCAGTTTGACTGCCGCCGCTTTCATCGGCTGCCAAGTCTAGCAATTTCGGCCCTTTGCGCCGCCGATCGCGCCCCGCGATCGGGTGTGGAGTTTGTCAGAACCCCCGTTAGGGAGCCCCGCTCCCCCCGGGAAAAAAATCAAAACAAACGCACAACTTCACGGCAATAGAAAACTTAAAGTAAGATTAAACATAGAAATAATCATTGCTCGACAAAGGGGCAGATTGCGCGCGAACAGGCGGCTGTTTCGGTAACGCCAAGTTGCCGAAAAAAACAGCGGCTTCAGTTACAGGTGAGTGGATCTGAACCAGCACCACTGTTTTATGCCTAGGAGAAAAAAGACGTTTCCATGTGGACATCAGGGGTATGGTCAAACGTGCCATCGGTGCGCTCAAACCCGCGCGGCACGGGACAAAGCCGATCGGGCGCGCGCGGAAAAACGACAGAAAAAGCAGGAGTGGGAGGCTTCCTTTGCCGAAGATCCCATCGACCTGAGAAATCTGCCTGACCATGTAGTGGCCAAAGCGCGCAGCATCATTGCTGGCTTGCAGACGAGTCGGAATTACAGAGAATTTGGCGGGAAGCGGTTGCGCCACAATCGCTTCATCATCAGCATCCCCGTGACGCGCAACTACCGGATGCTCTGCCGCGACTGCGGCAGTTTTTTAGTACCTGAAGAAGTGCTCTCTCACGAAGAGTACAATGTCTGCAAGCCGGGAGGCTAGGAATGCCACCCGAATAAAAGGCCGACAAAAAAGTGAGAATTTTAAAGTGAGTTTTAATAGAATTTAAAATATCTTAATTAAAAGTTGACAATTCGCGCTGAAACTTAGTCCAACGCGGCTGGCAGGAGCTCTATCCTGAAAAAAGACAGCCCGTCTTGGAGCCTTCTATCGCGCTCAGAAATCATGCAAATTTATCTGGATTACAGCGCTACAACCCCTCCTCGCCCGGAAGCGATCGCCGCGATGGAAGACGCCCTCACCCAGCAGTGGGGCAATCCCTCCAGCATCCACGAGTGGGGACAGCGCGCTGCAACGGCGGTGGAACGGGCCAGAACCCGGGTGGCCGACCTGCTGAATGCCCCTTCCCCCGCATCGATCGTCTTCACGTCCGGCGGCACGGAGGCGGACAATCTGGCCATTATGGGCGTTGTCCGCCGCTACAAAACGCCCCAGCACCTGATTATCTCCACGGTGGAACATTCCGCCGTAGCACAGACGGCGGCACTGCTCGAACAGTGGGGCTGGCAAGTGACGCGCTTGCCGGTGGATGCCTTCGGGCGCGTCAATCCCAGCCACCTCGAAGACGCCCTGCGTCCCGACACGGTTTTAGTTTCCATCATCTACGGGCAAAGTGAAGTCGGCACCCTGCAGCCCATTCAGGTACTCGGCAACATTGCCCGATCGCGAGGGGTGCTCTTTCACGCCGACGCCGTGCAGGTTGCCGGTCGCCTGCCCATCGACGTGCAGCAGCTACCGGTGGACATGCTTTCTCTCTCCAGCCACAAAATTTATGGCCCGCAGGGAGCGGGGGCGCTCTACGTCCGCGAGGGCGTGGAATTGCAGCCGCTGCTGTGCGGCGGGGGGCAGGAGTTCAATTTGCGATCGGGCACCCAATCAGTCCCCGCGATCGCGGGTTTTGGCGCGGCTGCCGAACTCGCAGCCAAAGAAATGCCGGTCGAAACTCCCCGGCTAATTCAATTGCGCGATCGCCTCTTTGAGAGCCTCGCAGACGCCCCCGGACTCGTCCCCACCGGACACCGCTTGCACCGATTGCCCCACCACGTCAGCTTTTGCCTCGCCGCCGACGCCAGCGAATCGATCACCGGCAGAACCCTCGTCCGCCAAATGAACCTCGCTGGAATTGCCATCAGTTCCGGTGCCGCTTGCAGCAGTGGCAAACTCAATCCCAGCCCCGTGCTGCTGGCAATGGGATATCCCAGCGCTGCCGCAACTGCCGCCCTGCGCATGACTCTCGGCAGAGACACCACTGAAGCCGATGTCGATTGGACGGCAATGGTTCTCAAGCAAGTTTTGGAACGACTGATGCCAGAACCTGCTTTATTAAAAGTCTGATTGCATCAGTCAGTCAGTTGCTCTTTTTTAGGAGCCGCTCATTTTTGGGCAGTGTGTCAGAAGTCGTGATTTTTCTCACCCTCTTTTTGGAGCGCGAGGGCACGGAGAGAGGGAAAGAAAAAACTTTGAGGGTGCAGGATCGCTACTTATTTATCGCTGCCCTTTTGTCAATATATCTTTAGGGGAAATCTTGCCACCCTAAAAATATATTTGCCAAACTCACAGGCGGGAGTTTCCCAGTTTGAAAAAGTAGAAAAACTTTTTCTATCTCGTTCATTTTCCCCCTCTCCCCCTCCCCTTTTCTGCACAACTCGTCTGTTTGAGCCAGCGCGAATCCCCCGGCTCTAAGGAGCGCTCACTGTATGAAAAATCGAGACAATTTCCCGAAAAATAGGCGGCCAAATTTCTTTTCTCTGAAATCGCTAAATCGCGTTCTGGCAAGAACTCTGGGAAAATTACCGATCGCGAGTGTTCCGATCGTCTCTTTCGCCGTTCAAATTGTCGGAACAGCAGGGCTGGTGGGGTATCTTTCTTTTAAAAATGAACAGCAGGCGGTTAACGACCTCGCGACGCAGTTGCGGAGTGAAATCGCCTCGCGCCTTTCTCTGTATCTAGACTCCTATTTGAGTCAGCCTCATTTAATCAATCAAATTAATGCCGATGCCGTTCGTCTCGGCGAACTAGATATCAAAAATTTATCTAAGCTGGAACAACACCTTTCCTCTCAATTATTGCAATTTGACACCGTAGATTCGGTGATGTTTGTCAGCGATCGCGGCGACTTCAGAGGAGCGACTCGCAGCGGCGGAACCCTGCAAATTTTAGCAGCTTATAGGTCGTTTCCCCACAAGATTCGCGTCTCTGCTACAGACAGCAGCAGCCCGAAAAATCAATCGTTGCAGGCGATCGATTCCCTTGAAAAAGACGCGCAAAGCCAACTTTGGTATAGGGCGGCTGTCGCAGCAGGAAAACCCGCCTGGAGTTCTATTTTTACGAGCCAAACCCAAGAACATCTTACCTTAAAAGCGACTCGCCCTATCTACAATACTGCGAATAACCAGCTTTTAGGCGTTTTTGCTGTGACGATAAATTTGCAAGAAATTGCTCGATTTTTAAACGATAATTCTGACTTTAAACCTGGGGAAATATTTGTCATAGATTCGGAAGGATTGCTGATAGCTACTTCTCGTCCAGAACCGCTATTTCAACTGAAAGACAATCGAGCTGTGCAACTCCATGCCGGCAAGAGCAGCAATGAATTAATTAGAAACACGTTCGATCGCTTAACTCAAAAGTGGCCCGATTTGAAGACTCTCGAAACCGAACAAAAATTTGAATTTGTTAGAAATGGTCGGCGACAGTTTGTAGAGGTTTTGCGGCTGCGGGACGAGTTGGGTTTGAATTGGCTGATTGTGGTTGTGATTCCGGAAACCGACTTTACCGAACAGATCGCCGATCGCAACCGCACGACTATCGGGCTGTGCCTTGGGGCATTTTTTGGCTCTGCTTGCCTCGCCATTCTGTTTGCTCAGTGGATAACTAAGCCAATTTTCAGATTAAATGCAGCCGCTAAAAGTTTTGCCAAAGAAGACTGGCAGGACTCTCTAGAGATTGAAAGTTTTTATGAAATCAGAGAGCTAGCCAATTCTTTCAATATAATGGCAGACAAGCTGCAAAAATCCTTGGCAGAAATGCGATCCTTAAACGAAGCTTTAGCGGCTAGCGAAAGTCGGCTGAATCACTTTTTAGAAACCATTCCAGTTGGGGTGACTGTCCACGAGGCAAGCGGTCAAATTACCTATGCCAATCAGGTGGCACAGCGCTTGCTGGGGAAAGGCGTGATTGCAGTAGACTCGACCGAAGAATTAGCAGAAATTTATCAGCTCTATAGGGCGGGAACCGAGCAACTGTACCCCACCGAAGAGCTGCCAGCTTTGCGAGCGCTCAGAGGGGAAACCGTGACAATCGACGATATCGAAGTGCATCAAAAAGGAGAGATCGTGCCGTTGGAAGTGCGAACGATGCCGATTGCAGACGATCGCGGGCAGATTATTTACGCGATTATTGCATTTCACGAGATAAAAGAGCGCAAAGAAGCCCAGCAAGTCTTAACAGACTACAATCGCATCCTAGAAGCGAAAATTGCCGAGCGAACCGAGGCACTGCGCCACAGCGAGGCTCGCTACCAGGCGATTGTCGAAGATCAGACGGAACTGATTGCCCGGTTCCTGCCCGATGGCACGCTAACTTTTGTCAACGAAGCCTTTTGTCGATTTTTCGGACTGGTGCGTTCTGAAGCGATCGGAAATCACTACCAACCTGTTGTATTTGAAGCCGATCGAGAAGTAGTCGCGCGCGCGATCGCTGCTATCACGTTAGAAAATCCCGTCGTGACGGTGGAAAATCGGGTGATTGCTAAGGGAGAAATTCGGTGGACGCAGTGGAGCAACCGGGGCATATTTGACGGAGAAGGTTGCCTGGTGGAATCGCAGGCAGTCGGCAGAGATATCAGCGATCGCAAGCAAACCGAAGAAGCCTTGCGCGAGAGCCAATATTTTCTCAGAAAAGTAGCGAATTCAATCCCCCTAGTCTTGTATTTATTTGACCTCACGCGAGGCACAACGCTCTACCTCAACCAGCACGGCACAGTCGTTTTAGGCTACACGCCAGAGGAAATGTGCGGAGCCGATCCGCAGTGGCTTTTAGAGCGCTTCCATCCAGACGATCGCTATTTGTGCTGCGACATGCCCAGCCGCTTCGCCAAGCTGAGCGACAGCGAAGTCATCTCGACTGAATATCGATTCCGGCACAAAAATGGCGAGTGGCGCTGGCTGAATTCGCGCGAAGTCATATTTGCCAGAGACGCCAATGGCGTGCCAACCCAGGTACTCGGTTCAGTCGAGGATATCAGCGATCGCAAAGCTGCCGAAATAGAACTCGAGAGCGCCAAAGAAGCTGCCGTTGCTGCCAACCGCGCCAAAAGTGCTTTTTTAGCGAATATGAGCCACGAACTGCGAACGCCCCTCAACGCTATCCTCGGCTTCGTACAACTGATGAGTCACAGCCAAACCCTGCCGGACGAACACCGAGAAAATCTCAGCGTTATTAATCGCAGCGGCGAACACCTGCTGGCAATGATTAATGACGTCCTCGACATGGCAAAAGTTGAGTCGGGACGCGCCACTCTCAACCAAGTGAATTTTAATTTAATCCGGCTGCTGGATGATTTAATCGCCATGTTTCAAGTCAAAGCCGATGTAAAAAATATCAGCTTATCGGTCGAGTGCGCCCCAGACGTTCCCCAATACGCGCGCGCCGACGACCTGAAATTGCGCCAAGTTTTAATTAACCTGATCTCGAATGCGATTAAATTTACAGAATCGGGCAGCGTGACGCTGCGCGTGGCGGTGGAGCGGGGCGCGTCGGAAGCAGATGAGGAAGGAGAAAATCCCGATGCTCCGTCTCCGGCGCATATCCGATTAGTCTTTGAAGTATCGGATACCGGGTGCGGCATTCCCAAACAGGAGTTGGAAAGTATTTTTCAACCCTTCGTACAAGCGAAAAGGGGACGAGCTGGGCGGGAAGGAACGGGCTTGGGACTGTCCATCAGCCGCAAGTTTGTCCAATTAATGGGCGGCACCCTGACGGCAAACAGCGAGGTGGGGGTCGGCAGCACTTTCAAATTTGACATTAAAGCGATCGCGACGGAAAGAGGCAGCAGCGCCAAACCATCGCAGCGCCCTGTCGGACTGCAACCCAACCAGCCCTGCTATCGCATTTTGATTGCAGATGATAGCTGGGACAATCGGCAACTGCTAGTGAAATTGCTTTCTCCCTTTGGCTTTGAAGTCAAAGAAGCCAGCAACGGCGCTGAGGCGATCGCAATATGGCACGCTTGGGAGCCGCACCTGATCTGGATGGATATGCGAATGCCAGTGATGGACGGCTTTCAAGCCACCAAACGCATTAAAGCCACAGCGAAAGGTCGGCGCACTGCTGTTATTGCTCTGAGCGCCAGCACCTTTGAGCAGGAAAGCCGCGTCACTCAAAAGGCGGGGTGCGATGATTTTCTCCGCAAGCCCTTTCGGGAGGCAGAGATTTTTGAGATAATGAATAAATATATTGGGGTGCAATATGTTTGGGAGGCAGTGACACAGAGGACACCTCCAACCAAAACCGAGGCTGTGAATTTGACGCCAGAAGCCTTGGCGGCTTTCCCTGCCGATTGGCTGGCGTCCTTGCACGAAGCAACTATCGTCGGGGATTTAGAGCAGATTCTCGCCTTAATCGCGCAAATCCGCGAACAACATGGCTCTGTGGCCAGCGCCCTAGCGGTTTTAGCTGAGAATTTTCAGTTTGAAAAGCTTTTGCTTTTGACCCAGCCAAGAAAAAATTAATGATGAATATAGAAAAAAAAATTCCTTTAAAAGGGAGTATTTTAGTAGTTGACGATACACCGGCTAATTTGCAAATTTTAGCCGGGATGCTGTCGCAGCAAGGCTATAAAGTGCGGATGACCACGAGCGGGGTGCTGGCCTTAAAATCCGTTGAGGCCATTCCGCCTGACCTGATTTTGCTGGACATTATGATGCCGGGGCTGGATGGCTATGAAGTCTGCCAGCAGCTAAAAGCAGACGACCGAACGCGCGACATTCCGATTATTTTTATCAGCGCTAAAAATGAAGTAGTCGATAAGGTAAAAGCGTTTGGAGTCGGGGGCGTTGATTATATCACAAAACCGTTTAAACTAGAAGAAGTAGTGGCGCGGGTCGAGAATCAACTGAGAATCGGCAGGCTGCAAAAACAATTAGTCGAACAAAATGTCCGGTTGCAGGAGGAAATTCGAGAACGTCAAAAGGCACAGATGCAGCTACAGTTGCAATTAGAACGGAGCCACTTGCTGCAGCAAATTACAGAAGAAATTCGCTCGGAGCTGGACACGCAGAAAATCTTTCAGACTGCCGCCGCGCAAGTAGGTCAGGCATTTGGAGCGAGCCGCGTATTGCTACATGCCTGTAGCGGGGTTCCTGTAGCAAAAATCCCGATCGTGGCAGAATATCTGGTGCCGGGATATGCCTCGGCAATGAATTGCGAGATCCCCGTTGTCGGAAATCCCCACGCCGAGCAGATATTGGCGCGAGATAAACCGATCGCCACTGAAGACGTTTATCGGGAAGCGATCGCGCTTTCCGAGCGGGAAATGTGCCAGCAGCTCGATCTGAAATCAATGCTAGCCGTGCGCACATCCTGCAAAGGCGAACCCAATGGAATTATCGCCTTGCACCAGTGCGATCGCTTCCGCCAGTGGACGGAGGAAGAAATAGAACTCTTGGAAGCGATCGCGGCGCAACTGGGAATCGCGATCGCCCAGGCAAAATTGCTAGAACGGGAACAACAAATCAATGCCCGACTCGATCGCCAAAATCTCCAGCTCAGCCAAGAAATCAGCGATCGCCTTGCCGCTGAAAGCGCCCTGTCAGAAAACGAGCGCAAATATCGCGCCCTCGTCGAAGCCTCTCAGGATGCAATTTGGTCACTAGATGCCCTCGGACGCTATACCTTCGTCAACCCAGCCGTCAAACAAATTTACGGCTGCGAACCCGAAGAAATGATCGGGCGAAATTTTACAGATTTCCAGCCCCCCGAACAAGCGGCGAAAGATAGCGAAGTCTTGGCTCGCCTCTTCAACGGAGAAGCAGTTTTTCAATACGAAAGCCGACAAAGCGCGATCGACGGCAGAAGCATAGACTTGTTGTTAAATGCGATTCCGCTGCGAGACGAGGCAGGGAAAATCATCGGCGCAACCGGCACTGCTGCCAATATCAGCGATCGCAAGCAGCGCGAAGAAGCCTTAAAATTAATAGTCGAAGGAACCGCCTCGAGTACCGGACGCGAATTCTTCAGAGATTGCGTCCGCTACCTCGCCGAAGTGCTGCAAGTCCGCTACGCGATCGTCACCGAATTCGCCAACGATGAAAAAAGCCGAGTGCGAGCCTCGGCATTCTGGACGGGGAGTGACTGGTGTGACGGCATCGAATACGACCTCGCCAATACCCCCTGCGCAAACGTTCTAGAAGGAAAACCGTGTTACTATCCCGAAAACCTGCAAGAAATCTTTCCCGAAGATAAAGAATTAGTGGCTATACATGCCCAAAGCTATTGGGGAATGCCGCTGAAAAACGCCCGAGGCCATGTCTTGGGGCATTTGGCCGTTTTGGATACAAAGCCGATGCAGCAAGATGCTGGGAAAGAGTCGATTTTGAAAATTTTTGCCGCTCGCGTCGGAGCCGAAGTCGAGCGCAAGCAAATAGAAGAAGCCCTCGTCGAGAGCGAAAAACGCCTGAGTACGATCGTCGCCACCAATGCCGACGCCTTGATTATCGTCGATAAAAAAGGCATCGTGCGGTTTGTCAACCCCGCCGCTGGCACTCTGTTCGGGCGCGAGTCGGAAGCACTTTTGGGACAGTGGTTCGGCATCCCGTTTGTGAATGGGGGAATCGCAGAGATCGATCTCGTCCACCGCACTAGGGGATTGATTACGGCTGAAATTCGGGTTGTCGAAATTAGTTGGGAAGGAGCCAACGCCTATCTAGCCTCCCTCAGAGATATCACAGAGCGCAAGCAAACAGAAAGAGAAATTAGATTGCTGCTGAAAACAACCCAAGCCATCAGTCGCTCTAACGATCTCAATAGTGCCTTAGCAGAAATTCTGCGTTTAATCTGTACGGAAATCGGCTGGGATGTGGGAGAAGCGTGGCTCCCTTCTGAGGACGGCACGGTTTTAGAATACAGTCCGGGATGGTACGCCCGGGAGGGCACATTTGAGGAATTTTACAGCTACAGCCAGACTGCTATCTGTGCGGCTGGTGCTGGACTGCCGGGACGGGTGTGGGCTTTAGGACAGCCAGAATGGATAGAGGATATTTCCACAGTCGAAAGCCCGGATTTTCAGCGCTGGCAAATGGCGGCAGAGTTGGGATTAAAAGCTGGGTTTGCCGTGCCCATCGTCGCGGACGGTCCCCTGCGGGGAAGTTCGCCCCCGGAGCGATCGGGCGCGAAGAATCCTTCTCGCGTCGTGGCGGTTTTAGTCTTTTTCAACCAGGCGAGAACGCCTGAAAATTCGCGATCGCTCGAGCTAGTCAGCGCAGTTGCCGATCAGTTGGGAGCCCTGATTCAGCGCAAACAAGCCGAAGCCGCCCTGCGATCGAGCCAGCGACGCTATCGAACCCTGGCAGAAGCCTCGCCGGTTGGCATCTTCCACGCCGATGTCGCGGGGAATTGGCTCTACGTCAACCAGCGCTGGAGCGAAATTGCCGGGGTGAATGGCGACTCGGCTGCCGGCAGCGGATGGACAAACAGCGTCCACCCCGAAGATCGATGGCGCGTTGAGGCTGAATGGTACGCAGCCGTTGGCGATCGCAACGCTTTTAAATCCGAGTATCGCTTCGCCCGCCCCGACGGCACCATCTGTTGGGTTATTGCTGAGGCGGTGCCGGAAATCGGCGACGATTCGGAAGTGACGGGTTACGTCGGCACCATCACCGACATCAGCGATCGCAAACAGGCAGAAATGGAACTCCTCTCGGCGCGCGCCCGACAGCAACACCTCCTCGCCTCTAGCCCAGCGGTGATTTACAGTTGCAAGGTATCGGCAGATTTCGCGGCGACGTTTATCAGCGAAAACGTCACCTCCATTTTTGGCTATCCGGCAGACAACTTTACAGAAAATCCCACTTTCTGGGCAGAGCGCATCCACCCGGAAGATGTGGCGCTCGTCTTTGCAGAATTAACCCACCTGTTCGAGCAAGGATTTCACTCCCACGAATACCGATTTCGCGACGCAAACGGACAATATCGCTGGGTTCGCGACGAATTAAAATTAGTCCGCGACGCTTCAGGCAACCCGATAGAAGCCGTCGGCTCTTGGATAGATATCACCCCGCGCAAGCAAGCAGAAATGGAACTGCTCTCGACTCGCGCTCGCTTGGAATACTTGCTCGCTTACAGCCCAGCAGTTATTTTTAGCTGCCGAGCCGGGGGCAATTACGGCGCGACGTTTATCAGCGCCAACGTGACGGCACTTCTCGGTTACGAAGCGCGGGAATTTTTGGAAGATGGCAATCTTTGGACGTCGCGCGTCCACCCGGACGACATCGATCGCATCTTTGCCAATTTGCCGCAACTGTGGGAAACCGGACTTTACACCCACGAATACCGCTTCCGGCACAAAGACGGACAATATCGCTGGATGTACGCTCAGCTCAGGTTGGTGAAGGATGAAGCGGGCAACCCCGTCGAGTGCGTCGGGTACTGGGCAGACATCAGCGATCGCGTCCGCGCCGAGGAGTCCCTGCGCGCCAGCGAAGCCACAAATCGCGCCCTGTTGAACGCCATTCCCGATTAGACATCTCCAAAATTTCAAACCTTTTTCCCCTTAACGCTTCCAGCGTTCG
>CAYOOD010000008.1:0-120395 GCA_964405435.1 uncultured bacterium | reverse complement strand
ATGAGGAGTACAAGGGGAAGCACGGAAAAGTTTCGATTAAACCGGACGGGACGACAACAGAAGCCAGGGCTGGGAACTTCGACGCGATCGTCATCCCCGGCGGTACGGCTCCCGATACGATGCGGACTAACCCGAATGCGGTTAAATTCGTGCAGGATGCCTTCGCGCTAGACAAACTGGTGGCGGCGATTTGTCACGGCCCTCAGCTATTGATCGAAGCGGACTTGCTGCGCGGCAAGCGAGCGACGGGGTTTCTCTCCATTCGCAAAGATATGGAAAATGCCGGCGCGGTGTATATCGACGAGCCGCTGGTGGTTGACGGCAACCTGATTACTTCCCGGATGCCCGGGGATGCAGCGATTTTCACGGCGGCTCTCCTCAGTCGGTTGGGGCTGAGCATTCCCAACATCGCCCTGCCCAGTGAGAGCGATTCGCCGAGCGGCGAGTGGTGGCAATTGGCTGAAATTTGGGGCGGCTCCAAGCAAAACGAGATTGTCGAGGGGCTCAACCTCGCTCTCGCGGGCGAACGATACACCCTACAGGAGTTCGAGCAGTACGCGCGCTCTGCATCCGATGAGGCACTGCGCTTGCTGCTGCTGGAGATTTGCGATTCTCAGCGGCGTCACGTCGAGATGTTGGAAGAACGCTTGCAAGACTTGGGCGGGATAGTTTCGTTTGGAGCATCCGCTGCCGCTCCTTATGGCTCGGTGATGAGTCTCTTCCAATCGAATGACAATATAGCTATCCTGCGGCGGGTTCTCGGCGACATTCAGAGCGGTGTTGTAGATGCTTACCTGCTATTTACAAAATACACCGACCCGGCGGCTACGGCGATTTTCAGAAAAATTGAAGCGGATCTGGCACGGTACGAGCGGCGCTTAGCCGATCTTTACCAGGAGCGCTTGGGCTTCAAAACGGCGCAGCCTGCTCAGCCGACGACTGATGCCGTGCTGGTGTAAACAATAGTGCTGAGTGCTGAGTGCTGAGTGCTGAGTGCAGTAGTGAGTGGTGAGTGCTCTTCGGCGTCGGCTGAGTGGGGAGCATCCCGTTTTTGTCAAAACACCTTTTTTCAGAAGTGGGAGCGTCTCGCTCCCGATCGATCCAATCGCGAACGAGACGTTGGTGCTAGCTCATAAAAGAGCCGCAACGCTTACGCACCCGCTTCGCGAACGCACTGCAAAAATGGGATGCTCCCTCGGCTGAGTGCCTCGGCTGAGTACGAGAGAGGAGCATCTGCCCCGCTGGCTCGTGCTCGTTCTATTTTATTGAGCCGATACAATGGCTGGGATTTTTTCCCGTCTCGTTGCTGCTGCTTCATCAATTTTTTCCCGCTACTTCATCAAGTTTTTAAGAAACTTCATAAAGTTTTCGCGCAGACTTCGACGGCTTTGGCGTAGGCTGTATCGAATAAAACGCCGGCTTCGTCATACCGTCTCAATTTCGACAGGGCAATGCCTTTCATTTCTAGAATGTGAGGCGAGCCCATGCCATTCGGGCAAATCGCCAGGGCGCGATCGTAGGCGGCGATCGCATCTTCGTAGCGTTCCAGCTCCAATAACAGCGCGCCTCGGGCATTGAGGGTTTGGTAGCGCGAGATGGGGTTGGCGCTAAATTCTAGAGCTTTGTCATAAGAGGCGATCGCTTCGGCGTAGCGTTTTGTCTGCCGCAGTGCGTCGCCCCGCTGCTGCCACGCATACGAGGCATTCGGTTTGAGCTGCAGCGCTCTCTCAAAAGCCGCGATCGCCTCTTCATAGTGCTTGCCCAGCAACAACCGATTTCCTTCTTGGTTGCAAGCCTCATACTCATTTCTCTCTGCGCCCCAGAAGCCTTCTACCGCGCTCTGCGCCCCAGAAGCGATCGCATTCTGCCGCTGCCTTGCTGGGGGATCGAGGGTTCTCACCACCTCCTCGAGTTGCAGGCTCGTCAGCGCATCCTCCTCAATCACCGGCTCCGAACACTGCCAACTCTCGCGCGTACTCCGCAATTTTAAAGCAATTCCACTCAAGACCGTTAATAACTGCGACATGTCCTTTATCCCCTAACTTTCAGACTTTTTTAACAAACCTGCCGGATGAAGGCCGAGTTTTTTGCCTGACTCAAACAATTTAGGCTCTTATTTGTCTTTCAACAGTAGTTATAGTTACATTCCTAGAGGATTTTCCGCTTAAGTGCAGTTTAACTTTGAATTAAATCCTCTAATTTCTGAGTAGATGACCCGCCAAAAAAAAGCTTCTTTTTTTAAGTATATCTGAAACCACCGCCAGCAAATCTTAAAATAAGATTATAAAAAAAGCTCAACTCAATCCAGGTTGTATAGTAAACAAAAAATCATTCATTCGACTGTCGAGCCAAACCAAGGGCGCTCGGCTCTCACCCATCAATCTGTCTGCAGGCTGGAGGAGGTACGCAACCCGAAAATGTGTAACTTTTTGTAAAAAAGTTCGCAACGCCTTCGCGATCGACATCGCTCTGACTCTATTGGCAAGCCGGCAGCCCGATAAAAGCGCGGGAAACGGACGCGGGAGTAGGAAAAAATACTGACTGCCCCGACATTCCAGCCGCAGCGCCGACGAACTCGCCGGCAGCCCGGGCAGATTGTAAAGTCATATTGCAAAAGTTTTCAAAATATTTAGCCATCCTCTACAACAGAGTCAGACACCCTTTTAAAACCAATATTCCGAGGTATGCCATGAATGACTTCAAAAAATATCGCTTAGTCTGCACCCTCACCTTTGGGGATATCTACGGGCAAATCATCGTTTGGCTGATTGTCATCTTCGTGAGCCTAGCCTCCGCACTTGCCCTGTGGAGCAGCACTCGCCAAATCTACGCCCTAGCAACCGTCGGGCTCGTCCTCGTCTTGTCCCTGCCCTTCCTGCTGTTTGCCTTCGTCACCACCCTGCTGAACCACATCGAGTTCGCGCCCATCGAAACCGCAGACAAACCGAAGCCGGTTGGCAACGTACCCAGCCAGAAACCCGCTCAGGCGACGTAAAAGAGAGAGGGGGAGGGGGGGAATGATAAGTGCTGAGTGCTGAGTGCTGAGTGCTGAGGGGGGGAGTGGGGTAGGGGATGGGGTAGGGGATGGAGGAGTGGGAGAAGGATTTAACTCAGCAGCTCCCACGCTTGCACTGATTACTCCTGCACTCCACACTCCTGCACTCCACACTCCTGCACTCCACGCTCAGCACTCAGCACTCAGCCGAGGCATCGAGCACTTATTACTCAACACTTAAAATTTCCCTGCCAAATGGCAGGGAGTTTTTTTTGTGCGTCACGATAGAACGGGTAGGAATATTGGCTAAAAGCCCGACTATGTTAGAACACGACGTGATTATTGTTGGCGGCGGCTTGGCTGGCTGCCGCGCTGCTGTAGAGATTGCCCGCACCGATCCGAGGTTGAACGTGGCTGTAGTGGCGAAAACGCACCCGATTCGATCGCACTCGGTAGCGGCGCAGGGAGGAATTGCCGCGACGCTGAAAAATGTAGATTCTGCTGACAGTTGGGAAGCCCACGCCTTCGATACGGTGAAGGGCTCGGACTACCTAGCCGATCAAGATGCGGTAGAAATACTCGCTCGAGAAGCGCCCGATGTCGTTATCGATTTGGAACACATGGGAGTGCTCTTCTCCCGCTTGCCCGACGGGCGGATTGCCCAGCGAGCGTTTGGCGGGCACTCGCACAACCGCACCTGTTACGCTGCCGACAAAACCGGTCACGCTATCCTGCACGAGCTGGTAAACAACCTGCGCCGCTACGGCGTGAAAATCTACGATGAATGGTACGTCATGCAGTTGATTCTGGAAGACGCCCGGGCAAAGGGCGTGGTGATGTACCGGATTTTGGATGGGAAAATAGAGATTGTCCGTGCCAAGGCGGTGATGTTTGCCACCGGGGGATACGGGCGGGTTTACAATACCACCTCCAATGACTACGCCTCGACGGGAGACGGGTTGGCGATGTCGGCGCTGGCAGGCGTGCCCCTGGAAGATATGGAATTCGTGCAGTTTCACCCGACGGGGCTGTATCCGGTGGGGGTGTTGATTTCCGAGGCGGTGCGGGGTGAAGGGGCGTATTTGATTAATAGCAACGGCGATCGCTTCATGGCGACGTATGCCCCGAGCCGCATGGAGCTGGCACCGCGCGACATTACCTCGCGCGCGATCGCCCGGGAAATCCGCGCGGGGCGGGGCATTCATCCCGACGGCAGTGCCGGGGGGCCATTTATTTACCTCGACTTGCGCCACATGGGGCGCGAGAAAATTATGAGCCGGATTCCCTTCTGCTGGGAAGAAGCGCACCGCCTGCTCGGGATCGATGCGGTTCACCAACCGATGCCGGTGCGCCCCACCGTTCACTATTCGATGGGGGGAATCCCGGTGAATACCGATGGCCAAGTGCGCAGTGGGCCAGATGGGCTGGTGGAGGGTTTCTTTGCGGCGGGGGAAGCGGCGTGCGTGTCGGTACACGGCGCGAACCGGCTCGGGAGCAATTCTTTGCTGGAGTGCGTGGTATACGGCAAACTCACGGGGGCTGCGATCGCTCGCTACGTTCAAAACCGCAAACTGCCGGAAATCAACGAGCAGCGCTACCGCACCGCTGCCAGAGAACAAATTCAAGCGCTGTGCGATCGCAAAGGCAAATACCGCATCGGACAAATCCGCCAAGCCTACCAAGACTGCATGACAGAACACTGCGGCGTCTTTCGCACCGAAGAAGTGATGCGGGAAGGATTGAAAGCACTGGAAAAATTGCAGGAGCAATCGGCTGAGATTTACCTCGATGACAAAGGGAGTGCGTGGAACACGGAAATCATCGAAGCGCTGGAACTGCAAAGCTTGATAATAGTCGGGCAGGTAATACTCACCTCAGCCCTCAACCGGCAGGAAAGTCGCGGCGCGCATTCCCGCGAAGACTACACCGAGCGGGATGACGAGAATTTCCTCAAACATACCTTTGCTTATTATTCGCCAGCGGGGATTGACTTGCAATACCGTCCCGTGACGATTACCCGCTTCCAGCCGCAGGAGCGGAAGTATTAACGGATGCTTCGAGAAACCCGGTTTCTTCGAGAAATCGGGTTTCTTTTCTTTTCCTAAAACTCGATTGATTCCGCCCTAGCCTGCATCACCTGCCGAGTCTGAGTATTGATTCGATCGGGTTCTATCGACCACATGAGAACGGGTTCTCCTACAGGAAGTTCGGCTTTTTGAATATCCCAAACATTCCAAGTTTTGCCGTGGGTGCTGCGCAATCTGTCCATCAGTGCTTTGTGAGCTGCATCGGGAATTCCGGGAGCCATGACTAAACCGCTGTCAACTTCCCCAACGTGCGAGTGCCAGTAATTTTTTTCCTCATCCGGCAAACTGGCATAGACGCGATCGGAAACCACATATTCAATGCCAATCAGGTGCGACATTTTCATATTTCCGTCATAAACCGCACATTGGATGAAATCCTCGCTGAGATTTTGACAGTAATGGCTCACCCGCATTTGATGCTGCTGTTCTCCCGGAAGGTTTGCCTCCCTCTTGGAGTTGTGGAACCCATCTAAGTAAGTTTGTAACTCCATGACAGGGCTCTTGTCTTGCAGCAAGCGAGCGCCTGCTTCTAGCGTCATGGTTTTGAGGGATTTGTTTGAATCGTCGGGCGCAGTCATGCCACTGTTATCGGCTCTGGCTGGCAGGCAGTCTGCTAGGGTAAAAACTAAACTTGCTAGCAGAATTATGAAAAATCTCAAGAAAGTGCGTAGGTTCATAACGTACAAATAGCCTCAATTAAAATCAGCAATAATCACTTCCCAAACAGTAATCGGCTTCTGGGATATGTGCTTCTCTCTTCAGAAATGTCTCAATGTTAAATACTTTAGTTAAACGCGATACTGCAAGCGATCGCCACTTCTGGCGGCTGGCTTCTGCAGAGCCATTTCTGGCAATTGTCCCCTCTTCCTCCTGCCCCTAATTCCCCAATCCCGGCAACGCTTCAACCCTCCACAGCACTCTTTTTTGACTCGTCAATTGATGACTTTGCTTTTCGCGAACGACAAGCACAGCCAGAATTCAAAAAGTTGCGCAGTTTCACTGCTTTACTTGCGGAGTCAACAATTGTCACTGTCCGCGCCAATCTGTATGCAGCGACACTACAGAGATTAATAGGAACTCTGCCCTGAGTTAGAAGGCAACTCCGTCCGTGCGGTAGAAGTTTCAGAGAAAATTAGCAATTAACTTACAGAATTAGCAGGGCAAGGGCTGGAGCGATCGCGCGCGTCTTTAACCGCCAGTTCCCTAAACTCAGAGTCCGCTTCGCGAAAGCAATTTCTGTGGAGCCTGTCAACTAATTAAATTAGACGGTTCTATCTAAAGTACAGTCAATTTTTTATTTTGATTTGCGACTAGAGAGGCAGGGTTTTACCAAGGCAACCTGTTAAATTTAAAAAAGAGTGTTAAGCGAGTTTATCGTTTAGAAGAAATCTTACTAGAAGTTCTATTGAGCGGGGATATCCGGGAAATCGGCACCGCCCGATCGCTAGGAGTAGGGCGATCGCTTGTTCTTCAAAATATCCGAGATACCGCAGGAGAAAGAAACATGGAGCTAGAAGATGCCAACTTATTCGCGATCGCCGCCGTGGCAGTGGGGGTAGTTTTAATCGCACGAGAAGCGATCGCCCGCTTTCTAGAATGCGACTTGCGCGGCAAAACCGTACTGATAACCGGAGGTTCGCGGGGGCTGGGGCTGGTGATGGCGCGGCAGCTCGCGCAACAAGGGGCTCGCTTGGCAATTTGCGCGCGCGATCGCGCCGAATTGGAGCGCGCCCGCGAAGAGCTGGTGCAGCACGGTGCTGACGTGCTGGCTGTAGCGTGCGACGTCACCGTCAAAGCAGAAGTAGACGCAATGATAGAGGCTGTCCGCGATCGCTTCGGCAGCATTGACGTACTCATCAACAACGCCGGCGCGATCGCCGTTGCCCCGATGGAGGCGATGACGCTAGAAGACTACGAATCCGCCATGAAAATCCATTTCTGGGCACCCCTTTATACGACACTCGCCGTATTGCCCGACATGCGCGCCAAGCACGACAGACGCATCGTGAATATTTCCTCCATCGGCGGCAAAGTCAGCGCGCCGCACCTATTGCCCTACAGCGCTAGCAAATTTGCCCTCACCGGTTTTTCCGAAGGATTGCGGGCAGAATTGGCAAAAGACGGCATTCCTGTCACCACCATCTGCCCGGGTTTGCTCCGTACAGGCAGCCCCTACAATGCCACTTTCAAAAGTCAGCATCGGGCTGAATATGCCTGGTTTACCATCAGCGATTCCCTGCCCGTACTTTCCATCAGTGCCGAACGCGCCGCCCGCCGAATTATCCGAGCTTGCAAGCGGGGTGAGGCGGAAGTCGTGCTTTCCATGCCGGCTGGTTTCGGTGCCAAATTTCACGGACTATTTCCCGGACTCACTGCCAATTTGCTCGGTTGGGTTAACCAATTTTTGCCCGCTCCCGGCGGAATCGGCAGCGATCGCGCCAAAGGCAAAGACAGCACCTCCGATTTGGCACCGTCTTGGTTGACCGCTTTGAGCGACAGAGCCGCCCGCAAAAACAATCAAATCGCCGGAGACAGTTAGCAAAATCTGTTGATTACCCAAGGCTGAATTTTATGCCTTAAAGTTAAAAATTACCGAGTTTTCGCAAAAAAACAGCTATTTTAGGAGTAAAAATCAATGGAGATAACATCTGAAAACGCCAATCCCCAAGATGCGCCCAGCAAAAAAGATTTAAGCAATCTCGACCGCTGGGGCTCGTTAATCGCCGGCGGATCGCTCGTGCTTGCCGGGTTGAAGGAACGCTCTCTGAGAGGCGCGTTAATGGCAGTCGTAGGCGGCGGGTTGGCTTATCGCGGCGTCGCGGGAAAAAGCAACATTCAGGACGCGATCGGGCTGAATAAACCTGTCAAAGTTGAAAAAACGGTAACAATTAATAAATCGCCGGAAGAACTGTATCGATTTTGGCGAAATTTTGAGAACTTGCCGTACTTTATGCAGCACCTCAAATATGTGAGAGTGCGGGATGAGAAGCATTCGCACTGGGTGGCAAATGCACCCTTGGGATCGCGCGTCGAATGGGATGCAGAAATTATCGACGATATCGAAAATCGCTTAATTGTCTGGGCGTCAGTTGCAGACTCGGACGTAGATAATAGCGGTTTCGTGCGGTTTCAAAAGGCACCAGGCAATCTCGGCACTGAAGTAAAAGTAGTTGTGGAATACAACCCGCCAGGTGGAGCGATCGGGGCTGCATTTGCCAAACTCTTCGGCGAAGAACCGGAACAACAACTCGCCGACAACCTGCGCCATCTCAAGCAATTTATGGAAGCTGGCGAAATTGCCACAACGGTAGGGCAAACCTCTTGCCGCCGGAAGGTCTAAAAAATCTGAACCCTTGAACGAGCGCGTAAATACCATGAAGCGATTAATTTCTCTGCTGTTAAAAAATCACGGTCGCTGGATTGTCAGACTCGTGCTAATAGGGATGAGTTTGTTGGTACTAAATGCCTTTAGCTGCGACAAAGCTTTAGCGATCGTGGAAAGATTGCCGCCTGATGCCAATTATTACCAACTGCGGCGCACGGCTGCCAACGAGAAAGGGTTTAGCAATCAAACCCCCAGCGACAATTACCTTGACAATGCACAAAACAGCTATCAAAATACTGCCGAAAAAATTGCCGGAGGAAACCTTAAAAAATTGCTCCCCAACTCCAAGAATTACCTTCACTTAGATGAGACTCACACCAAAAATAACCCGGAAGTCGTCAATGGAATGCCGCCTCAAGACAGAGAGGAAGGCTGATAGCAGGATGGTATGTAAACCCTCAAAAGGAGTTTTTCAATGGAGCGAGTCATTTCGTGGCTGCAAAATACTCTATTCCGCACAGCTCTCACCCTGGTTTTGATAGCGATCGCCTGTTTTGCGAGTGTCGCGATCGGGTTTGGCAACCCGCTGGAAGCCAGAGCGGAAACCCTCACGCCCGAAGCGAGTTCTTACCAAGTCGCTCGCCCAAATGCTGAGAATGCCCAAACCCAAGATGGGATTCCCAATCAAGCGCTAATTGAGAATTCTCGGCAGCAATTGAGAAATCGAGCGGATGAAATTCGAGAAAAGCTCAATCTAGACAAACCCGTGGCTTCTGACACGCCAACTTATTTTGAGAAGCTTCAAGAGAAAACTCAAGAAGCCGTTCAAGATATCCAGCAAAGTTTTGAAAATTTGGCTGATAACCTGCCCGGATCAGAACCGAGGATCTGACAAGGAGGGGGTAAATAAACGCAACATTGCTGGTTCGCCAGAAATCCGGTTTTTTTAAGAAACCGGGTGGCTCTCCTGACTTTGTGGTGGAAAACCGGGCTTTTCCGGGCTTATGGCTTATGGCTCATGGCATGGAAAATGCTTTTCCTGCAAGGCTTTCACCAAAAATATTAGTTTTTCTTATCACCAAGGAGTCGGGAGAGCCAACCGGGTTTCTGAGCTTTCGGGTTATTGATGCCTACCTACTCACTCGATTTGAGATGAGAGAAACCTGCCGATATCAGCACTTCGGCAAAATTATTTCATCTCAAATTGCACAAAGCCCCAATAGAAGAGGGAAATCAAATGAAAGCAGTTTGCTGGCACGGCAGTAATGACGTGCGGGTTGAAACGGTTCCCGATCCTGCCATTTTAAACCCGCGCGATGCCATTCTCAAAGTGACGTCAACAACTATTTGCGGTTCTGACCTTCACATTTACGACGGCTACATCCCAACCCTGCAAGGCGGTGACATAATGGGTCACGAATTTATGGGAGAAGTCGTCGAAATTGGCAGCGAAGTCAAGCAATTACAAAAAGGCGATCGCGTCGTCGTTTCTTCCATTATCGGCTGCGGGCATTGCTGGTTCTGCCAGCAGCAAAAGTGGTCGCTGTGCGACAACTCCAACCCCAACGCTGCGATGCAAGAAAAACTTTTCGGCTTTGGCACAGCCGGAATTTTCGGCTACTCCCACTTATTCGGCGGCTATGCCGGTTCCTTCGCGGAATACGTGCGGGTGCCGTTCGCCGATTTCGGCGCTCTCAAAGTTCCCCAAGACATTCCTGACGAAAAACTCCTGCCCATCTCCGACGCTTTTCCTACCGGCTACATGGGGGCGGAATACTGCAATATTCAGCCCGGAGAGATTGTAGCAGTTTGGGGGTGCGGGCCGGTCGGACAATTTGCCATTAAAAGCGCCTACATGCTCGGTGCCGAGCGCGTCATTGCCATCGATCGCGTCCCAGAACGCCTGCAACTGGCTAAAGAATTTGGCGGGGCAGAAACTATCAATTACGAGGAGATCGATGCAGGCGTTGCCCTCAAAGAAATGACGGGCGGGCGAGGACCCGATGCCTGTCTCGACGCAGTAGGAATGGAAGCCCACGGCATGGGGGTTGAAGGATTTTACGACGCAGCCAAACAGGCGGTACGGTTGGAAACCGATCGCCCTTCCGTACTGCGGCAAATGATGGTGGCTTGTCGCAAAGGCGGCACCCTTTCAGTCATGGGCGTTTACAGCGGATTGCTCGACAAAATGCCATTCGGCGCAGCCTTCAATAAGGGCTTGACGATTCGCATGGGGCAAATGCACGGGCAGCGGTACATGCCGCTGCTGCTCGGTCGCGTCCTCAGCGGCGAAATCGATCCGTCGAGAGTTTTCACCCATCACTTGCCCCTCGAAGAAACCAAGCAAGGCTTCGAGATTTTCAAGAACAAACAAGATAACTGCATTAAAGTATTGCTCAAACCCACTAGCTAGAAGCCCCCGTCAGCCGCTTCCCAGACGAGGAGCGATCGCCCCTCGTCTGGGAAGTACGAAAAGCAGGGGCGTTAACGCTTGCGAGTAGTCGGATGAGATCGTCGCGCAGAAGGGCAATCGCACCGTTCTCTCTTGACAACACAACCGTTATTCAGCCGCGACTGAGCCGCTAGGTTACATCTCTAGAGAGAGGAATCTCCTAAGTAAATGTACGAAGATATAAATATAGCGATTCTTTTTTAAAGGTAAACGAGGTGGCTAGCGTCGCGGGTACGGGAATTGCCGCAGCCGCTGCGGGGGATTTGGTGAAGGGACTGGCGGATTTAGGCATTCCTGAAGAACACGCGAGAATTTACGGCGATCGCCTGCATCAAGGCAATTATTTAGTCATTCTAGAAGGCAGCGAGGACGAAATTCGCCGCGCTGAGCAGATTTTTAGCGATCGCCGCATTGAAGACTGGGGCACTTACGAGCGATCGCAGGTTTAAAATCTCCCTGGCCTTCGTGCCGAATTACTAGCAAATTTGCCTGAAACAAAATAAAGCGCGAGCGATCGCGCTCGACTTGTTTGTCATGCAATACCAAGGGAACTCATCATGGAACAAAAACACGGCCCGTGGACGATTCAAGAAACTTCTCGGAAATACCGCAATTCATTTATTCACGTCCGGGAAGACCAAGTGCTGCAACCGGACGGAAAACCGGGCATGTATGCCACCGTCAGCATGAAGCCTGGGGTTGCCATTCTGCCGATAGATAGAGACGGCGTTGTTTACCTGATCCGACAATTTCGCTATGCCCTTGGCAGCGAGAGTATCGAAGTTGTCTGCGGTGCTGTTGACGAGGGCGAACCGTCTCTCGATGCGGCACAACGAGAGCTTCAAGAAGAACTGGGCATCCAAGCCGGTGAATGGATGGATTTAGGCATCGTCCATTTAGATACCTCAATTGTCCACTGCCCCGTGCATCTATTTCTCGCCCGGGATTTAACCTTCACCGAAACAAATCGAGAAGGAACCGAATCCATAGAAACCGTTAAATTTACCTTAGATGCAGCGGTACAAATGGCGATGGACAGCGCCATCAGCCACGGCCCTAGTAGCGTTCTGCTTCTCAAAGCAGGCCACCTTTTCTCAGAAAATGCCGCTCGCCGCGAGTCATCCTTTCTATTAGCACAGAATTGCAAGAAATAAGAGACTGCGATCTCAGAACACAAGCAATATCGAGCGAAGGAAATAGAGTATGAAAAGCGCGAGAGGCGAATTTCTCGAAATGGTAGTCGAGGACATTGAAACAGACCCTGTAGAAGACGGCTACCATCCCCTTAGATTGATAACGACTCGCGGGGTTATTGAGTGCCGCTACTATCAAGTCAGCGGTGCCCAAAAAGGCGCGATTTGGGTGGGTGGCGTTGGCGGCAACTGGGATACGCCAGCGATCGGTCTTTACCCTCACCTGTGCCAGGAATTGACGGGGGAAGCGATCGCCTCCCTGCGAGTCAAATACCGCTACCCAACGATACTCGAAGAAGCCGTTCTCGACGTTCTGGCTGGTTTGAGTTTCTTGGAGGCAGAGGGCATTCAAGCTGCCGCACTCACCGGTCATTCTTTCGGCGGTGCAGTCGTCATCCAAGCGGCGGCTCACTCGGCGACGGTTCGCACTGTGGCGGCACTCTCCACGCAGAGTTACGGCGCAGCAGTTGCCCCCCAACTGGCACCGCGATGCTCTCTGTTGCTGGTACACGGCAGGGCTGACGAGGTACTGCCGCCGTCTTGTTCGGAATACGTTTATCACCTTGCCGGCGAACCGAAGCGCCTGATGCTCTATCCGGGTGCCCGTCACGGCTTGGATGAAGTAGCGCAAGAAGTTCGCCAAGTCGTTCGAGACTGGACGGTTGGGCAACTGAGCGAGGTTGTTGCGTAAAGAAAGCAAAAAAACTTGATGGCTATTTGGCCATCAAGAACGCCGCCTTGAAAAATGGTCAACGCAGAAAGCGCTAGCGGCAAAATTTGCAAGACAATTTGCGATCGCCTGCGAATCCTTCCCAATCCCGGCTGCTACCACCAAAGCCGATTGCCGTTTTCGTCCATGCGGGCTTGCCGAATCACGTCAGAAATTTCTTCCGCATCTCTCACATGGTGGAGTGCCTTCTTTTCGCCGTCTGGATATTCCACAATAAAATAGGTCGGCACCGTAATGCGATCGCCCGTAATGTCCGGAACGTCTACAGCCACTTGTTTGGCTTTTTCTTCCAGAGATTTCGTGTCGTCAATCACATCCCCTGGATTAGCTGTTAAATTTCTTTCTTTGGCAGTTGGCTCTTTTTGATAATGCCAATCTTCACTGACGGGCTGCTCGATTTTTTCGGTTCGCTTTGGCTGTCTTTTTTTAGTTGTCATGGTCTTTTCAAAATCTTCTAAATTTTGTCCTTGCTAAACCCAGTCTATGAAAATAAAGCAGCGCTCGGATCTGTCAAAGGATGTATCTTAGCCTTATCAACCTCAGCTTTTGATAAAAATCAAACAGCAAAAAGCTTTTGACTGCTGAGACTGATAGCAAGTCAGAGTGCCTATTGCGTGGTGCTGAGTCTTGAGCGTAAAAACTCACTGAATACTCGCTCAGCACTCAGCAATTTTCACTCGGACACGCTATTATCCGTTGCAACATCCTTCTTTTGGCAGTTGGCATCCCGAAATCGAATAGAGCATAGTGGCGTGTAAGTTAGTTTTTTCAGGTCTGCCGTTTAACTGCTGAGGTGCATCTGCCTTTTCTCCGAATTGCTTTCCCGACAAGAAAAAAGCCAACAGCAGCAGGACGGCTGCGACCTCATCCTAAGTAATGCCTCGAGGAGACAGATTCCATGAGTGAAAAAATTGGGCGATCGGGCGATGCAAAGCCCGATGAATGGCAGCAAGACTTGACCCCCAAACACATGGCAGGTCGCAATGTTGGTCTTGAGGGACCGCACCCGGAGAAAGCTGAAAATATCGCGACAGCTTATGATATAAAAGACCTGCACCGCCAAATGGAAGGGTATACAGACGACGAACTCAAGCAGATTCGGGTGCTGCCGCAAGGAAGCCGTTTGGAACAAGGCGCAACCTACATCAATCTGCGGGAACCGCATCCCCGAGAATTTACCGCAATGGGCGACATGGAAGTCGGTTCTGACGACTGGATCGTGCCCAAAACTGAGGTCGATTATCACCTGTGGAATCGCTTAACTGGCGTGGAACATCCCGATATCATGGGACAAGCGAATCTGTCCTGAACAGTTTTTTTGATCGTGACCGATCCTTTCCGTTGGTGGCAGAGTTGGCGGCGCGATCGCCCCACGTCGATCGCTTCGTTGCCTTGCCGGGATTTCCAGACATGGCAGAGCAATTCTTCAACCCCAATTCTCCAAGGCTGAACGGTGAAGCGCGCGAACCAAAGCACCCCTCAAGGCAGAGAAAGTCTCCTCTCCGACCGGATGTTTTGACAAAAAAATAATTCCCCTGGTAGAAGCGCAAGCCATTCCTCAGTTAGAGGCCGGGTGAAACGGCAGAAGTTAATTTAGTTAATAAGGAGACTCGATTAGAAAGAGTCCTCACTTTATTAAAGAGCTGCGACGGAAAAATAGCTTTTTTTAGCTGAGTCGCTGTTCGGGGGCGATCGCAGAAAATTTGCCTGACTCAGAAGGGTGCGTTAAGTCAGTCCCAACGAGCGCGCTACTTGCCATCAAGAAGCCTATCTATCGCTTTTTTCTGAATTCCAACCGCAAACGCTAGGAGCAGGAGATGAGCAACAAAAGCAAGGCAACCCCCAGGTTTTGCAAAGATCAGATAGTCTGGTTTGTGGGGGGAACGGGCAGGGTGAAAAGTTACCAACCCGATGCGGATTCGTGGTTCTATTCCGTTGAAATGGAGATGGGACCGGAACCGGATATGGGCAGAATCGGTTTCGAGACAACCATCCTCCTGCACGAAACAGACATCACCGGGGTGATGAATTGACGGACGCGCCGGGGATACAGCAGATCGGCAAGAGCGCGAATCAGAGGGAAACCTGTAGCGGTAAGCACAGCTATGCCGCAGGCTTTTCGCCCGCATTAATTTGGAAGTGTCAGCGCAGATAGCGCACTGAACTTAGGAGCCACTATGAGCAACAAAGAGGTTTCTTCAGGATTCTATGCCGATCTAGTAAATAGATTATTTGCCCACCTCGATTATCTTCAATTTTACTATAGAAAATTGAGAGATAGTCCGCAAAAAATAGAGAAGCTTGTTTTCATATCAAAGCTTCAGAAAAAATGGCAAATAAACCCGGCAAAATTGAATAGAGAAGTTAAGGGTTCAGAAATGAACTACAACTGAGCCGCCTTGCAGGGGAGCCTCTCATTTTTGTAGGGGTGAAGCATACAATCTTACCGGGAAGGCGTCTTCTCTAAGGCATGGCTGTCGCTAACGGGCAAATAATCTCTCGGTTAAAACCGAGAATTGACAATTCCGTTTGCTTCCCCCTCCCCTCGGGATTTACTCGCCGATTTACCGCAGCGTGAAAAACTCTTCCGCCGCTGAAGGGTGAATGCCAATCGCAGCATCAAAGTCTTTTTTCGCGGCACCAAGACGGAGAGCGAGCGCCAGACATTGTACGATCTCAACCGCTCCTTCGCCCACCATGTGAACGCCCAGCACGCGATCGCTGCGATCGTCAACCACTAGCTTGATGAACGTTTTTTCATCCCGTTTAGCCAGACTGTGCAAAAGGGGGCGAAACTGCGATCGATAGCATCGCGCCGCGTCGCCCAGTTGTTCGCGCGCCTGCGCTTCGCTCAAACCAACTGTCGCCGCCTCTGGGCGCGAGCTGACGGTTGCGGGAACGTACTCACAACTCACCGTATGGGGGTTGTTCCCAAATTGCGTATCGGCAAAAGCTCGCCCCTGCGCGATCGCAACGGGAGTAAAATTCAGCCGATTAATACAATCCCCAACTGCGAAAATATTCTCTCTCGCAGTTCTGTTGTACTCGTCTACTACAATAGCGCCCCGCTCCACGGCAACGCCCACCTTCTCCAGCGCCAAACCACCAATATTCGGAACGCGAGCGATCGCAAAAAGTACCGTATCGGCACTCAACGTATTGTAGCTATCTCCTGACAGGTCTAAATTGAACTCCTCCCCCACCCGGACAATTTCTTTAACCGCTGTTTGGTTAAGAATTTGAATGCCGCGCTTGCTCATGCCCTCCGCCACAGCCGCGCGAATATCTGCATCAAAAGCCGGGAGAATGCAGCCTTCTTCCATTATCTGAGTCACCCGGGAGCCCAGAGATGTCATAATGCCCGCCAATTTCACGGCAATATAATCGCTGCCAATCACTGCGATGTGCTTGGGTTGCTGCGGGAGATTGAAGAGTTCGCGGGAGGTGATGCCGCATTCAGATCCCGGTATTTCCGGCTTCACGGCTTTGGCTCCCACCGCAATCAAAATTTTATCAGCAGTAATTTTGCGTCCCGAAACTTCTACAGTATGTTCATCTAAAAAAATAGCCCGCCCCTCGATTCGCTCGACTCCTGCATCCAGAAGTTTCTGCGAGTGTACCTGACTGAGACGTTGAATTTCCTCTTCCTTCGCCGCAATGAATTGCGCCCAGTCAAAATTGCAGCGGGTTTTGTTCCATCCATAGCCCTCGGAATCTTCATAGTCCTCAGAAAATTCAGCGGCAAACGTCATTAGTTTTTCGGGAATGCAGCCTCGGCTGACACAAGTACCGCCGACAAACTCTTGCTCCGCGATCGCCACCCGCGCCCCATAGCTGGCTGCCCTTTCTGACGCAGCCAGCCCCCCGGGTCCCGCACCGATTACAAACAGATCCCAATCGAATGTCATAAATTAATATTCTGGATTAACGATTGGCCTTAAGTTGGCGCGGACTAGCTGATTTTTTTAAAGGGCTTGCAGCGAGACAGGCAAGCTTCGAGGTAGGGACATTCTTCGCAATGCAGGTTTTTCCCTGGATTGGAACAGCCACAGGGAAGATTCAAAAAACAGCTTTCGGAATCTTTTTGTTTCGACTGTAAAGCCCTGACTCGCAAACAAATCAAGAAATCTCGACAAATCATAAGTTCAGCCTCTTGCATTGATGACGATTGGGAATTATTTAAAGAGCCGCCCTACAGGTGGGAGAAAATGGATTTCACCGTTGATTTGAGGCTATTTCCCGCATCAGCCAGGGTCTGGGCGATCGGCTGCTGCTCTTGCAGGAAGACGCGGGCACAATTGCGTCCGGGCATCCCGGAAATTGCTCCGCCCGGATGGGTTCCCGCTCCCGTGAGAAATAGACCCTCAATCGGAGTCGTGTAATTGGCTATCTCCGGCAGCGGACGGAAAAACATCATCTGGTCGAAGGTCATGTCAATATGATAGTAATTTCCCTTGAGAAATCCCAGGCGATCGCCGAGTTCAGCGGGACTTTCTACACGGCGGGCGATGATAGAATGCTTGAGATTGGGCGCATAGTCTGCCAATTTATCGAGGACGCGATCGGCGACTTTATTTTTCAGCTCGTCCGTCCATCCCGTGCCGTGCAAGCCAGTTCCTTCTGCCCCTTTGATTTGATAGGGGGCAAAAAATTCGATCCAGAGCGCGTGCTTCCCTTCTGGTGCCATTGACGGATCGAGTACCGTAGGTACAGCCAAGAACATCGAGGGATTTTCATCGGGAATCTTGCCGACAATGCAGTCACTGTGAGCGACCTCTACGCGATCGACGGAATCCGCAATCAGCACAGCGCCGATCGGGTACTCGTCTTTGTGTTCGTGATGCTGGAATCGGGGTATTTCCGAGAGCGCTCAGTCGATTTTGAGAATGGATTCGTTGTTGTTGACGATGCGGCGCTCCAGGCGATCGCGCAACTGGCGAGCGGCAGCGTCCACGTCGCTCGGTTCCATCAAGTGCAGGAACAGGCGCTTGGCATCAATATTAGAAATTACCCCCCGATTCGCCCGGTATTCCCTGCCGCCCCTCACCCGCACCCCCACAGCTCGACCCTCATCTACCAAAACTCTCTCAACCTGCTGCTCGGTGAGAATGACTCCGCCCAGACTTTGCACCAAATTCAGCAAAGCCTGCGTCAGCGCCCCCGTGCCGCCCTTCGGTCTGGCAACCCCGGGATAGTGGCGCATCGCCGTCATAATTCCCCCAATCGCACCCGTTTTTTGAGAGGTAGGCGTACTCATTTCTGCCGCCATTCTATGAGCTGGGGGATGCCTCCATATCCCTGACTTGTGTAGGTAATACGAAACCGTAGTAGGCAGCGGCTACTGCCGTAACTGCGTTGAACCAAATATTGTAACCGTGGATCGGCATTAAGCCGAACATCGTATTGCCGTAGGGGAATAAGCCCATGAACGCCATCAGGGCATAGACAATGGCATAACTGCGGTTGAATAGGCGCGTATTGCTCGTGTTGGTAGACGAGGCAATACCCAGGAGCCCAACGGCAACATGCACGAGGTTGTGTAGCAAATTCGTTGGGAATAGCCCGAACAGGTAGCCATATTGTTCGTCAAAGGTGACGCTGGGGGCATCTAGCGGGATATTAGGCGCAGCACCCGCAGGCATGGAAACCAAACCGGGTACAAATCCAGCCAACCCTAACAGCACGAAGACGATTCCGAGAATCAAGGTAAAGTTACGTTCTTTCATGTTAATCCCTCTTTTCTGACAAGGTTCGGGCGGGTATTCGTCCCGCCGGAATTGCGCTTTCGCCGATCTAGTGCAACAACCTACAGGTAAGCAATTATGCAGAATCAATTGCACACCCCCACGGAAGTGGTGCGGCTAGAAGCCGCTATTTATGGAAGCATAGAGGACGCCCGTACTCCCACAACCCTACTGCAATGATTTATGCTCATCTACTTAAGTCACGCTTCTTGCTTAAAAGCTACCCACTCAATTCTAACTTTTCGGCTGTAATAATTTTAAGAAATCGGGTACAAAGCCTCCTCTCTCTTAGGGTCAGTGATGGCCTCTTTATCTATCTATCGGAAGCTCAACACCCCCTTTAACCTTTTCTGTAAGCAACCGAACAAAGCTAACTGACAAGCAAGGTATGAATCGTATAGGTGTGCGTACTGCTACGCTTTTTTTGGAAAAAACCTGATATTAAGTACCTACAAAATAGAGAATAAATAGGAAGATTAGCCGCTTTCTCGCATTCCAAAGGTTTTCCTAGATATCCACTGCACCAAGCCCGGAAACAACCGATAGATAGCCTGCGAAATATTTGCAGTTCCTACCAAGACCTCAGACTGCTGATTTTCGATCGCCTGCCAAATCGCCCGCGCTACATCTTCGGGCTTCTCGGTGAGGGGATTCTCAAACGTCTTCTCTAGCAGTTGGCGGCGGGCTTGAATGTCGCGATCGCTTTTCCCTGAAAAGATCGTCCGCTCCATCAGGCTAGTTTTGATGTAGTTCGGATAAATCCCGCAAACGCGAACGCCTTTGGGCGCTAATTCAGCGTGCAGCACTTCCGTCAGCCCGGTGACGGCAAATTTGCTCGTCGAGTAAAGAGCGTGATAAGCAATCGGCACTTTGCCGCCGATCGAACTGACATTGACAATCGTTCCGGCACCGCGTTCTAGAAAATGGGGCAAGAGGGCGTGAATGGTGTGGATATATCCCCACAAATTCGTATCGACGATCTCGTGCCAGTCGCTTAAGGAAAATTCTTCCACAGGTCCTATGCTGTAGATGCCTGCATTGTTAATCAGCACGTCGATCGCGCCGTAGCGCTCCAATCCCTTGCGGACGAGTGCGTTCACTTGTTCGGGATCTTTTACGTCGGTGGGAACCGCCAGGGCAGAGCGACCGATCGCGCGTACCTCAGAGGCGATCGCTTCCAATCGATCGGCTTGACGAGCCGCCAGTACAAAATCATACCCTTTGCCAGCCAGCCAAAGCGCTGTAGCTTTCCCAATGCCTTGAGAAGCGCCCGTAATCAGTACCGTGCCCGCCATATTCCTCCCTACAAAAAAAGCGAAAGCTGCCTTTATTCTGTTGGAGAAACTGTCAGCACTCCTTCTATCGAAAGTCATATTTTTGCTGGCGATAAATTTACAAGCTGCTTCCCGGCGATTTCAACCGGACTCTAGCAGAGCGCGCAGGCGCTGGGAATCGCGAATTGCGTTTCCGTCGGGATCGTTATTGAAATAAACGTAAACGTCAGCACCGCGATCGCGAAACGAACGAATGCGCTCAGCCCAGATTAATAACTCTTCATCGCCGTACCCGACGCCCCACTGTCCGGCGTGCATCCGCATGTAAGTCCAGGGAGCAGTCAGGCGAATAGAGAGGGGTACAGTCGGGCTGACTGGCAAGCAAAGAGCTGCTCCAGCACTTTCTAGAAGTTCGCAAACCCGTGAAGTCAGCCAGCTCGGATGGCGAAACTCAAAAGTATATCGCTGTTGCGGGTAGGCTTGCAGCAATTTTAAAAAATTCTGCAGGCGATCGACGTCGATCGCCCACTGTGGCGGAAATTGAAATAAAATAGGGCCGAGCTTTTCTTGCAACCCACTTGCCCGCTCCATCAGTCGAGAAAGCGGCTCAGCAGGTTCTTTTAATTTCTTCAGGTGGGTAAGGTAGCGGCTGCCTTTGACGGCGAAGAGAAAATCGGGTGGGGTTTGTTCGCGCCAAGTTTCAAAGACCGATCGCTCCGGCAACCGATAGAAAGAAAAATTGACTTCGGTAGTGGAAAAGTGCTGGGCGTAAAAAGGCAGTTGGCGATCGCTCTTGAGCTGCGGCGGATAGAAAATGCCCATCCAGTGCTTGTAAACCCACCCGCTGGTGCCGATTTGCAGCAGGGGAGTCGATTCTCCATATTGCCGTTCACCCATCTTTTCCTCCGCCGAAAAATAGCGATCGCCCATATCCCTACCCCCTTACCGTTGCGATCGTGTCAGTCGTGCAGCCTCCGCCAACACTAGCTTTTTAATTCCTCGCTCCTATATTGACTGGTATTGGCTTTTAAATTTATCTTCCCTTTGGATTAACTGGAGGGATGAACTCGTTTTTTGGATTCTCAATAAGTTTTTTAAGAATGAAGAGCTTTTCTGCCCCTCTCCTGCCCTTTCCAGTGCCAGCGTCGCCACCGCAAGAACGTACCAGGGGGGGCTTTGGGCGGCTGAAGGAGGGACAGCACAAACAGTGCCAACCGCCATTATGCCATTTTGTGCGATTATTGCGCATTAAGATAAGTTATTTAAGCCCGAATCAGCGTTATTTCACTAAAAGAAAACTTAGCAAATCTAAAATAAAAAAAAAATTATTCCAGAGGCTTGCCTCTACCCGGAGATAGATGTACAATTACTTATGTCTGAAGGGGAGTAGCTGCTGGCTGTGAATAAGGCCAGCCCGCCTGAGTCAACATACTGGCGATGAGCCTGGTTCAGGTGACAAGTTTTTGAACCTCAGTCCGGTAGGGCATTCCTGCTGGGACTGCGAGAGCGAACACTTGGGAGCGAGACCTTCACTGAGTTCACATCTGATGTGAGCTTGGTGAAGTCTAGCGACCCTCATCAAGCTCACTCAGAGAGGTAGATTGTACTGAGGAGCTTGAGAAAGTGTTAACCGCTTTTACTGCCGGACTATTGCTGATTACCGTTTCTGAATTAGGCGACAAGACGTTCTTTATCGCTGTTATTTTGGCAATGCGCCACTGCCGACGGTTGGTATTTGCGGGCGTGGTTGCAGCCTTAGCAGCGATGACAGTGCTGTCGGTGCTTATGGGCCAAGTCGCGTCCGTCTTGCCCGCCCAATACATTCACCACGCCGAAATCGCTTTATTTTTGGGTTTCGGGCTGAAACTGTTGTACGACGCGACTAAGATGCCAGCCAAGTCAGACGGCAGTGAGGCGGAGGAAGCGGCTGAAGTCGTCGAGCAAGCCGGTTTGAACTTGCCCGAGTCGGGGAAAAGGACGGGTTTCGCGAGCGCCGTTGCGCTGCAATCTCCGCAGATGGCAGTCGTGTTGCAAGCCTTCACGCTGACGTTTCTGGCGGAGTGGGGCGATCGCACCCAGATCGCTACCATTGCTCTAGCCGCGTCGAATAATCCAGTCGGTGTCACGATCGGGGCTGTTTTGGGACACAGCATTTGTGCGGCGATCGCGGTGATTGGCGGGAAACTGATAGCCGGTCGGATTTCCGAGCGGATGATGACCGTCCTCGGCGGTTGCCTGTTTCTCGTATTTGGCATCGTCGCCGCCCTCGAAGGGGCTCCGAAATAGGGGACTGGGCACGGGGAATGGGAATTAGGGGCATCGGGCATGGCCAAGAAGAATCCCCAATGCCCTTTTGCCCCATGCCCAATTACCAATCACCCATTACCCATTACCACTTAGCCATGACCAATCCCCCATGCCCCATGCCCCTAATTCCCAGATTTGGGCGCAGGGGTTGCGGGAGCGGGCGTCATATTTGCCGGCGAATCGGTTGCGGGTGGAACGCTAGCCGGAGACGTTGCAGGTGTGGGGGCTCCCGAAGCGAGCTGCTGGATTTGATCTTTGTACTGCGCTGGAGCGAGATTAATTGCCTTGGCAAAAACCGCTCTAGCATCGTCAGTTTTGCCCTGCATTTTCAGAACCATCGCCTTAGCCAGAACCGGGCGAAAATCATCTTTATTGTTTTTGATAATTTCGTCGAAGACGGCGATCGCCTCGTCGTAGCGTTTCTGCTGGGCGTAGACATCTCCCAGAATCAACTGCACAGCCGGGACATCGACGCTTCCGGGAGCCGCCTGATTGGCTGTATTCGCCGCCTTGATCGTATCTTGCAGCAATCCAATCGCCGAAGTCGGGCGATTTTGCTGAATCAGCAGGCTTGCCAAACCTTGCAGCGCTTCGATATTGCCCGGTTTAGAAGTCAGAATCCCCCGATAAGCTTGGGCGGCTCCCTCGCGATCGCCGGCATACTGCTTGGCTTGGGCGAGCAGAACCGCATAGCGCGGCTCGTCAGGATTGAGCTTGACTAATTTTTCCAGGGGTGGTATGACATCTTTCACGTCACCTTTTTTCTGGGCGATCGCTTGCAAGCGCACTTCCAGCAGCCCCTTGAGCGCCGCCTGATTGTCCGGCTCCCGCTGCAAAACGAGTTCGTAACCCCGTGCCTGCGCTTCCCAATCCGGCTGCTGCGGTGACTGGGACGCCTGAGAGGGGGTAGGCGTCGCCCCAGACGGCACTTGATTGGCCTTGATAGCGTTGTTTAATAGGGGAAGGAGGGAAAATCCTACAAAAGCGGCGAGTGCTAGCACCATCACCACGCGAATTATCCAGCGACCAGGTTTTTCAGACACGCATCTGCTTTGAACTCTACTGACATTATCAACCACTTTGGCTTCGTCGAGCGCCGTCCGTCAGAGCGTTTCGGAGCCCGGTTGCGGAAAAACCCTTTGAGAGGGAGTATTTTTGACTGCAGAAGTTAGAGAAATCTTGCTGATGCCTCCGTGCAATCCTTGCATTCAGTAAAATAAGCTGACTGATGCCAACTTCTTTCTGCCTGAAGGCAGGATCGTACCGCAGGCTTGTTCTTTAATTATGATAATGCTGCAAGTTCGCGGAGCAACCCTGTCACCAGCAGGCATTTCAAACCAGACAACGAGCAGATCCCGACATCAAAAGCGTTGGGAATGTGTCTTTGCCGCAAGGACGTTTTATGAGTATCTCTCCTGAGCAGTTCCCTCAATCACCTGAATCTCTTGCATCTGGCTCCTCCCAGCCTCGTCAGCAGGCTGGCAATTCGCCCACGCCTCCACTTCCAGCCGATCCTGCTGCAAGCGGCGATTCCGAGATCGCGTTAAGCTCCGCTGAAGGCAGCAGCTTTGCTGAAAGCAGCAGCCCTGTTGAAGCGACTCCTTCCAGTCCGACCACCTCAAGCGCGGATGAAATTTCCGCGCCTTCCCCGATCGCGCAAGGGAGTGAGGAAAGCGGTGAGAAGGCGCAGGAAGGGGCAAACGCGGAGGGCAGCGAACCCCCCTCCGACCCTGAAGCAGACAACCGATTGGGACCGATTCCAGCGCCGTCTGAGCCGATGCAGTACCGAGCCATTGGGCTGGTACGGGGTCGCTACATTGCCTCAGCCGATCAATTCACTCAGGGCATCCTGCTGACTACAGACGGGACGGTGATTGATGCGGTGCTGTTGGGTCGCATCATGAGTTTGGTAAAGAACCACCTGAATTTAGAACAAGAACACCTGTGGGTAGCTTATCCGCGCACCCGCCAGAAGGACGGCAACTTGCACGCTCAAATTGTCGGGGTGTGGGAGCCGGAAACCCTCGCACCTGCCGGAGCCCAAGCCGCCGAAAGCGCTGAGACGTCAGCCCCGATTGTCGATGGCTATTTTTCCGTTCGCGGCGAAGTGATCTTCCAATCCTCCGAGCAGGAATACCTCATCGTCAAGATCCGGCAGGCTGCCCGCAAGCCAAACGAGAAGCCCAAGTTTTTCAAGTTGAAACTCAAGGGAACGCTGCAAGCCAAAGCAGTCGGTCACTTCTGGGAATTGGACGTCCTGCGGGAGGCCAATGCCCTCGTGATTCAGGACGGCAAAGATATCGGCCCCCTGCCCGGGAAGAAAAAACCGATGAAAAAGCCGTTCAAACCCCGGCGTCCAGGTGGCGGTGGGGGTGGCAAGCCGTACCGCAGTTCCCAACCGCCCCGAAAAGGCCCCCCCGGCGGCAGCGGCGCAACTCCACCCGCGCGCAAGGAACCCCTCGCCAAACCCATTGTCAAGCGCCGTCCGCCGAATAATGCTCCTGAAGGAGGCAGTTAGCAGGCAGGCTATTCGAGTTCAACCCGGGCCCCCCACAAGTCCTGCGGCACAAAGGATCGATCCATCGGAATAGGGGCAACCCGCTCGCTGAGCGTGAATTTGCCAGCTTCAATCCACTGTTTCAATTCCAATGCCACTTGACGCGACAAGAAGATGCTGGCCAGGGGCGCGACTCGCACGGGTTTGCCGTCAATGGTGACGCGACCGCTCTTGAGCTGGGCGTAGCTCACCAGGCCAAAGGTGGGGCGGACGCGGCGGGGTATGGAGAAATCCACAATGGGCGCGACGAGTTCCTGGTCTTGGACGGCGCATCTGGCCACGACGTCTTCGCGCACGACGGGCAGGGGCACGCCCACTCCCAGCATTAAGGAAGGGCCGTAGTTTTTGAAGTAGCAACCGCGCGCCCAACGGGGCTGCATCTGCTTGGCATCGCCAATTAAGGCTAAGGTGGCCGCTGGCCCTATGGGGGTGTGGTTGGGCAGGCGCTTTTGCAAGGGGAAGTGTTGGGTGCCTTCCCACGCGACGTATCCGACGCCGCCGCCGAGAAAAATTCGGGTGCCGATTCCGATGAGTTGCAAGTCAGGGTCATTCAACAGCGGAGAAATGGCACCGGGGTTTGAGTAAACGGCATTGCCCAGGCGGGGCTGTAAGGGGCCGAGGTAGGTAAATAAGGGGCGATCGCCGCCATTCACCCCTACGATGAAATTCTGGTAAAGGTTGCGCGGGTTGTACAGGTAAAACTGGTTGATCGTGTCGCGGGTGATGGTCGTCTCGAACGACGAGCGGGGATAGCAATCTGTCACCTGTCCGACGGCTCTCAGGTGTACCGGTTTGCCCGCTATCAAATTTTCGATGACGTGTCCGCCGCCTTTGTTGTCGCGCGCCTCTTCCCCGTCTGGGGCTTCGCTGACTTGGGTGGCCCCGATATACAAGTCCACTGCTCCAAATCCCGAATAAGCTGAGACGCCATCCAACCAGCAGCGGCGAATTTTTATCGGCGGGTCGGTGTGGCCTAAGTTGACGATCGCTCCGGAAGATTCCATCGGCTCGAAGGTGCCGGTAGTAATCACGTCGATTTCTTTGGCCGCCTGGGTGACGCCCACTTCTGCAACGCGGGCTTTCAATTCTTCTACCGTCCGCACGACGGCCCGCTGTTGGATAATTTTCTCGTTTATTTCGCCAATCGTTCGCATGGGAGAGTTTCTGGGTTTACATTCAGCTCTAGCATCAGTTTCCCCTATTGGCTAATATTGAGTCAGCTACGCACCCCTGCACTCTCGTCTAATCCACGCTGCCCCCGAAGCTTTCGCGATTTGCGATCGCCGCGATCGCCGCGATCTCCTTGATTTCCTCTTTTATTTTTTTGATTTTATCCGGCCTGACTCTCTTTGTTATTTGCAATATTATTGCAGTTAAATCCCCCGGTTTTATTGGTTCGCTCTCTCTTCATCTGCACCGCGAAACAGTGCCGGGTGCGATCGCCCCGCTCTGCTTCCCCCGTTGACCTATGGATTATCCGCATCTCTCTCCCCTTGTGGATAATCGTGGCTGGGTATGTGCGCTGCGGCTGGGCTGTCCGCCGCCTCAACAGCAACCCCCTCAGCACTCACAGCAAACTCTCCCTCAGACGCATCGGCTTGCCATTTATCCAAAACATCTTTCAGCCAAACTTCCTGCAGCCACACTTGACCGACAACAGTCAGGGGGAGCGCCAGCAACAATCCCAAAAATCCAAAAAACGAAGCGAAAAATATCTGCGCCAATAAGGTCACAGCCGGCAGCAGCGACACCTGCTGCGCCATGACATAGGGCGTGAGAATGTTACTTTCGATTTGCTGGATGATAAAGTAAAGAATTAAGACGGCGATGGGTTTCCAAGGGGCATCGATATCTAGCAGGGAAATCGCCATCGGCAGCACGACACTGACAGTCGGGCCAATATTGGGGATCAAGTTGAGGATTCCTGCTAAAACGCCCTGAGCTAGTGCCAGCCGCACCCGCAAAACTGACAGCCCGATCACGCTCATCAGCGCTACTACGCCCATGCTGATCAGAGCGCCGACGATCCACCGCCCCAGCGACTCCTCGCAGCGATCGAGAATCCCCTCCACCCGCCGCCGGTAAAATGAGGGAAATAGCCGCACGAATGCTTTGCGGTAAGAGGTGGGCTGGGCTAGCATCATAAACGTCAAAACCAATACCAGCAATAACTGCAGGACAATCCCCAATTGAACGAAGAAAAAGGAAACTGTTTTTCCCGGCAGTTGCTCGACTAAGGGCTGCAGTTGTTCCCCCAGGGTGTTTACTACGTCTGTTGGGAGGTACTGCGCCAGTGCGGGGGGAATTAGCTGGCTGAAATTCTGTATCCAATAATTGACTCTGGTAAATGCAATGGGCAGTAGTTTGGTTAATTGTTGGAATTCAACCGCAAATGGTGGTACGATCAGCCAGAAAAAGCCGACCGACAAGGCGAATAAAAAGAAAATTGACAGCACGACCGCCAAAGGCCGCTTGATGCGAAAATTTTTGATGCGAATTTGCTGCAGCCGCCTCGCCAGCCTATTGAGGGCGGTAGCTAGCACGATGGCTGCAAACACGAGCAACAATACTTGACGAAGTTGCCAGAGTATGTATAGCGAAATGGCAAAGGCTAATATGCCGATCCAATGACTGAGTTTCACGGCGTGCTGTCTCCTTGTTATCTAGGGGCGAAGTGTGCGGCGTGACGTCTCAAATGTCAAGTGTCTGCTTCGCCCTTTTGCTGCCTCGCTCTCCCTAACAGGGCGAGCGCCATGACCAGAGGAGGCAGAAATACGCCGATCGCCGCGCTGGCGTTCGTGGCGGGAATGGGGAGGATTGGGCCACCGTATTTGATCGCGGCAGAAATAGCGAACGAGGCAATTAATATTTTCAGAATGAATCCAGTATTGCTATTCATAGAAGCTGACGCAGGAGATAAGCGGGGAAGACAGGGGAAATATTATACCAAGTTTTGATGGGCTCGAACCGACTGTAGGGGCGAAAAGCCCTGTCTTTCCCCGGTCGCAGCCACTCAATCTTCTTTCTTTCTAAAATTTAAAATCTAAACTCTAAACTCTACACTCTAAGCTCTAAAATCCACAATCAACATGACCAGCCCTACTGCAACTCTGCTCGTCTCCTGCCCCGATCGCCGGGGATTGGTGGCCCAACTGGCTCACTTTATCTCCTCTCACAACGGCAATATCATTCATGCCGACCACCACACGGATTTTGCGGCAGGGTTGTTTCTCAGCCGGCTCGAATGGCAGTTGGAAGGGTTCGACTTGCCCCGCGAGGCGATCGCCCCCGCGTTTGCAGAAATGGCCTTACCCCTGCAAGCGCGCTGGCAATTGCACTTTTCCGATACCCTGCCCCGCATCGCCATTTGGGTTAGCCGTCAGGATCACTGTCTTCTGGATCTGATTTGGCGTCAGCGATCCAAGGAAATCGCTGCAGAAATCCCCCTTATTATTAGCAATCATCCGGATATGAAGTATGCAGCTTTTCAATTCGGAGCCGATTTTTACCACATTCCCATAACGAAAGAAAATAAATCCGAGCAGGAAGTCAAGCAGCTAGAACTGCTGCGTCACTACAAAATTGATTTGGTCGTCCTCGCCAAATACATGCAGATACTCAGCGCCGATTTCTTATCAAAATTCCCCAGAGTCATCAACATTCACCACTCTTTTTTACCCGCTTTTGCCGGAGCTAGTCCTTACGAGCGCGCCTACGAACGCGGGGTAAAAATTATTGGGGCAACCGCTCATTATGCTACGGCTGACCTGGATGCCGGCCCGATTATCGAGCAAGATGTCGTGCGAGTCAGTCACCGAGATGACGTCGAGGATTTGATTCGCAAGGGGAAAGATTTAGAGCGCGTGGTTTTAGCGCGTGCCGTGCGGTTGCACTTGCAGAATCGCGTGTTGGTTTACGGAAATCGCACGGTCGTGTTTGAGTGATTTTCGGGGATGGGTAATGGGTAATGGCTAATCGGTTAATTTCCCCAGGAAAACCCGATTGCCCATTCCCGATTGCCCGTGACCGCTGCGGAGATATTCGCGCCTAGCAACTGGAATGATTTCTGTTCGATCGCTCATTTTATACGCGGCTAGGCGGGACGGTCAAGCTAGATAATCTTAAATCTTTTTGAAAAATCATTTTTTACAGCGGATGTGACAGTAAGGTGGCAGCACTCTTCGGAAATGAAGGGCAGGCATTTAACCGGACTTTATATAAATCAACGCTTTGAGAGGCGCGAACCCAATCTAAAATCTAAAATCTAAACTCTAAAATCGATCTAAGCCGCAGATGCGTGTTAGGGTTTTACAGGAGTGGCGCGATCGCCCTGAAACACTAGATATAGGGTAGGCCGCATTTGCTGACCCTACCTGTAGGGCCAAAAAAGCGAAAAAAAGAAGCCCGCGCCAGTCCAGATCGTTACTGCGTCAGTGAGTTCCCGAAGGATACCCATCGCCATGCATCTGCCAAGTCTACAGCCGGAACACTTTCAAGAATTAACCAAAGGCAGTGGCATTGACAGTGACTTGGTGTACCTCAATTTCACCTCGCTGGAAGGAAAAACCTGCTATGAGCGATTGCTAATATCCGAGTCCATCCCTAGAACGGAAACGGGACAGATCGCCAGTGGGTGGCTGCGCCGCTACGAGCGGGTGGCAGTCGGGGGCTGGTGGTGTTCGGGGCGCGATCCCTTGAATGATTGGCGGCTGATGGAGTGGGGCTGCTACAAGCCAAACCACCCGAGAGCGGACAAAAAGGGCAAGTGCATCAAGTACGAGCATCCCCCCTGCACGCCGACGCGGGTGTTTTGTCTGAGGGTGACGCTGCGGGTTTGGCAGCAGACTGCCGCGCGCTGCGGCGTGGCGATGCCGGAGACTATTGAGATTGCAGCAACGGGAGAAGCGATCGGGTTTTGGGCGTGGGTGGTGGCGGAAAAAATCCCCGTGATTATCTGCGAGGGAGCTAAAAAAGCAGCAGCACTGCTGAGTTTGGGATATGCCGCGATCGCCTTGCCGGGAATTACCAGCGGCTACCGCGCGCTCAGAAGCGATGGCGGTAGAGTCGCGCGCCGGCAGCTCGTACCGGATTTGCTGGCTTTCGCGCAACCGGGGCGATCGTTTTACATTTGCTTTGATTGGGAAACCAAGCCCGCGACGGTGAAAGCCGTGAACAATGCGATCGCCCACTTGGGCGAACTTTTGCAGCGAAAAAACTGCCCCGTCAAAATTATCAGATTGCCCGGATTAGAAAAAGGCGTTGACGACTATATCGTCGCCCGAGGCGCTGCCGCTTTCCACGCACTCTATGCGGCGAGCGCTGACTTAGAAACCGACCTCGCCAAAACCAAACCCCACGCAGAACTCACCTATCCGGCGGCAATAACCCTCAACTGCCGCTATCTGGAAAAATTGCCCTTTCCCAGTTCTGGACTCATCGGAGTCAAATCTGCCAAAGGCACCGGAAAAACCACCGCACTCGCCGCCCTCGTCGCCGAAGCCCAACAAAAAGGTCAGCCCGTCCTGCTGCTAACCCACAGAATCCAATTAGGGCGGTTTTTGTGCGCAAAAATCGGCGCGAATTGGATAGGCGATCGCAAGCCAGAAACGGCACGTCAAAACAAGCGATCGATGCCCAATGCCCAATCCCTCGGACTTTGCATCGATTCCATCTGGAAACTCAACCCCGAAAATTGGCAAGGAGCCCTCGTCATTCTGGATGAAGTCGAGCAGTTTTTGTGGCACCTCCTCAACAGCGACACTTGCCAAAGCAAGCGGGTAAAACTTTTGAGAGGATTCCAGCAGGTCATTTCCACCGTGCTGCAAACTGGCGGTGCAGTGATTGCCCAAGATGCCGATCTTTCAGATTTATCCCTGGATTACTTGAGGGCACTCGCAGGAATTGCGATCGCGCCTTGGGTTGCCGTGAATGAGTGGAAACCCCAAACCGGTTGGGACATAACCTTCTACGACTCCCCCAATCCAACCCCGCTAATTCGTCAATTAGAACAAGATTTGCTAGCCGGAAGAAAATGCTACGTCACCACTGACAGCCGTTCGGGGCGGTACAGTTGCGATACCATAAACCGATACATCCAACAGCGTTTAGAAGAATACCGACACCAATATCCCAAAACGCTAGTCGTCAGCTCTCAAACGACCAGCACGCCCGGTCACGGAGCGGTTAATTTTGCTGACACTATCAACACCAAAGCGTTGAATTATGACGCGGTTTTTGTTACCCCCAGTTTGGGAACGGGCGTCAGCATTGACGTGGAACATTTCGATCGCGTTTACGGTATATTTCAAGGCGTGATTTCCGACGGGGAAGCCCGCCAAGCACTGGCGAGAGTGCGTCCGCCAGTGCCGAGAGTGGTTTGGTGTGCCAAGCGGGGAATCGGGCTAATCGGCAGCGGCAGCAAAAATTACCGCGTGCTGTCGTATTGGTATCAGCAGAATCAGAAGGAAAATTTGGCTTTAATGAATGCGCTGCATGAAGTAGATGTCGATTTGCCTTTTGTTTGCGACTTAATTCACCTGAGAACGTGGGCAAAGCAGGCAGCGAGGGTGAATGCTTCGATCGCCCTGTACCGTCAGTCCATGATAGAAGGGTTGAAGGCGGAAGGGCATGAGGTTAATATTGCGAATGAGGCTTCTTTGGCAGAGCAATTAAAAGACTTACGCCGCGCCTTTGTGGGAGGTGCAAAACCCGATTGGGAAACTTCAAAAAAGCTGTTTTTAGAGATTTTTCACTTGCAAAGACAGATAGAGAAGCAAAATCAAGCGGCGCAATCTGTCAATCAAAAAATCAAGCATTTGCGAAATGAGCTACAAGTGAAAACAGCAGAGGCGATCGCCCGATCGCGGGATATCAACTGGCAAGAATACGAACACTTGTTAACCAAGCGATTTCTAACCGATGAAGAGCGCCACCAAATGAGTAAATACATGCTGAAACAGCGGTATGGGGTGGAAGTAACGCCGCAATTAAAACTGCGGGACGAGCGCGGCTATTACGGGCAACTATTGCTGCACTATTATCTGACGCACGAGAGCGAGTATTTCTGCGCCAGAGATAAACAGGAATGGAACCAACAGTTAGAAAAGGGTGAGGGCAAGGTTTTTCTGCCCGACGTAAAAACTTACACCTTGAAAGTAGAAGCGCTCAGAGCATTGGGAATTTTAAAGTTTCTCGCTCCAGAGCGGCAATTCTGCGAGACGGATTTTGATTTGATAGAATTGAAAACGAAGGCGGTGCGCTGCAGCAAGCACGTCAAGAGAGCGATCGGGATAAGCATTCCGCAGGATACAGAAAAAAAACCCATTTCTGGGATACAAATTCTCAGACAAGTGCTGAGGGTGCTGGGATTAAAACTGCAGCGCGTGCAGGGGCAAAACGGCAGCAAGGTTTACCAAATCGATCCGCAGTCGCTGAATGACGGGCGGTTGCAAATTTTTGAAGTTTGGCAGCGGCGAGATGAAGTCAGTCTGGAAAGGGTGGCTGCGGCAGGGTTTTACAGCGCCGAAGCGGAAAACTGCATCGCGCCTTACAAACACGGTAGGAAAAGATACTCAGTGGCGATGGCGTGAGCAAACAGCCGTCACCGCAAACAGCCGTCACCGCAAACAGCCGTCACCGCAAACAGCCGTCACCCTGAAGGGTGCGGCTACAAGAACAAAGCCCGCCTGCGCGGGCTTTTTTGAGGGGGAGGGGATTTGCAAGGGCGGTGCTATGCACGCTCGATTTTCAGGCAAGCTGTGCTAAAACCGAAGAAAGGCGAGTCAAGGAAGGCAAAGCATGGCTAGTCAGGAGTGGGGGGATTCTCCGAGGGAAATCCTGCGCGATCGCTATGAAATTCAGCAGCGGCTGGGAAAAAAAGCAGGTCGGCAAACGCTGCTAGCGCGAGATTTGCAGGCGGGAGAATTAGTTGTGGTCAAACGGCTGACGTTTAGCCGTGACTTTAACTGGGATGATTTGAAACTGTTCGAGCGAGAAGCGGAAACCTTGCAAGCACTTTCGCATCCGTGCATCCCTCGGTATGTAGATTCTTTCGAGCTAGATACTGCCAGTGGCAAAGGATTTGCTTTAGTGCAGAGTTATATCGACGCTCCCTCGCTAGAAGAACACTTGAAGGCGGGACGGATTTTCAATGAAAGCGAACTAAAAGAATTAGCAAAAGCGCTATTAGAGATTTTAGCCTATTTGCACGGGCAAAAACCGCCAGTGATTCACCGCGATCTCAAGCCGAGCAATATTTTGCTAGGCGATCGCTCTGGCGATTCAATCGGGCAGGTTTATTTGGTGGATTTCGGCTCCGTGCAGACTTTGGCAACGCAAGAAGGCAAGACGATTACGGTGGTAGGAACTTACGGTTACATGCCGCCAGAGCAATTTGGCGGGCGGGCGGTTCCGGCATCCGATTTGTACAGTTTGGGAGCGACTTTAATTGCATTGGCTGCGAAGGCGCATCCGGCGGATTTGCCGCAAAAAGATATGCAGATTCAATTTGAGGATGCCGCTTATATCAGTCCAGCTTTTGCCGATTGCTTGAAGTGGATGACAGAACCGAGTTTAGAGCGCCGTTTGGATTCGGCAAGAGCGGCACTGGAAGCCTTGCAAAAGGGCAAGCAGCGACAGAAAGAAGCACTGGCGCGCTCCGAAAAGCGATCGGTTACAACCCTGGGGTTGCTGTGGCATTCGCTGTGGCGCAGCACGTTGATAGGGAGCGCAGCCGTAACCGCCTACGCCGCCCTATACAGCACGTTTATATTTCCGGGTATCGGCACGATTATGGGATCGTATATCGGCGCGATTCTCGGTGTGCCGCTGGGTTTTGCGAATGGAATATTGATAGGATTGGTGACGCGCTTGTTCTTTTTTCCCCTCACGAATGCCAAACTTCACCGATTGGTTGTCAGTACCCTCAGCACCGTGCTGTGTACGTCTGTCGCTATCATCTACTTTGACAACCTGAAGTTTGGAGGAATGCAGGCTTTTCCGATGTACCTCTTCTGGGTTGCGGCACCCTCAATCATTGCCGGGATGTCTATGGGAGCGAGCAGCAAAGCGATCGCGCGGTGGTACGAACGGAAAAGTCGGTAAAAAAGCGATCGAGGCAATAAAAATAGTGTAAAAAACATGGCAGACGAACAACTCAACGGGCAAATCTTGGCAGAGCGATACCAAATCCAGCGACAATTGGGCAAGCAAATTGGACGGCAAACTTTATTAGCACGCGACTTGCAAACGCAAGAGCTAGCAGTCGTCAAGCTCCTATTTCTCGGCAGCGATTTTGAATGGCAAGACTTGAAACTCTTCCAGCGAGAAGCAGAAACCTTAAAAGCCCTTTCCCACCCAGCGATTCCCCGCTACCTGGATTATCTAGAAATAGACGAACCCGACAATAAAGGATTTGCGCTAGTACAGAGCTATGTAGAAGGAAAAACTCTAGAAGAACACCTGAATGCAGGGCGTACCTTCAGCGAAGCCGAAGTAAAAGAACTCGCCAAATCGCTGCTAGAAATTCTGATATACCTGCACGAGTGCGAACCGCCCGTCATTCACCGAGACATCAAACCCAGCAATATTTTACTCGCGAACCGCTCCGCTCACAGCGTCGGAGAAGTTTATTTAGTCGATTTCGGTTCCGTACAAACCCTCGCGGCTAGAGAAGGCGGAACAATTACCGTAGTTGGCACTTACGGATACATGCCGCCCGAACAATTTGGCGGGCGTGCAACGGCAGCTTCCGATCTCTATAGTTTAGGCGCAACGTTAATCTATTTGGTGACGGGGCGGCACCCAACCGAACTGCCGCAAAAAGATTTCAAAATACAATTTCAGCAGGCAGCTCATGTAGAGAAAGGTTTAGCAAATTGGTTGGAATGGATGACAGAACCGAGTTTAGAACGCCGCCTGCAGTCTGCTCGCTCTGCACTGCAATCCCTGGAAAATCCGCCTCCGCAAATTACAAAAAATAAGAAGTCGTCGGTGGTTAGCAAACCGCCCGTTAGCGAAGTTTTTTTGAATAAAAATCCTGATATTTTGGAGATTATACTGCCGCCGAAGGGATGGAGTTTTGGCACAATTGCCCTGCTGTCGGCTGCCATTCCTTTGATATTCGGTTTTGGCTTTGGGATGGCTTTTCCTAACAACTTTCAGCTCAGCCTATTGAATATCATTCTGTTGGCTGGCACAGTATGGGCGCTTGTTGTAGCGCTCTTTAAGCGCGTGCGGCTGCGGATCGACTCGCAGAAAATTTCCTTCAGGAACGAGGTTTTTAGATGGAAGTGGAATCGCGTTCACCCAGCCCCAAGAGAGGCGATCGAGGACTTGGCAGTGATTCGAGGTTTGGGTAGTTTTTCAGTCGGAGATGAGGAGGAGATTTTGGTAGCGAAGCGGCTGATTATTCGGGCGGGAGAGCAGCAATATGAGCTGGGAGAGAAAGACGGGCTGAGCGAGACGGAACTCAACTGGCTGGCTCGCGAGCTGAGCGACTGGTTGGGATTGCCGATTGGGATGGAGTAGGCGCGCAGGAGCGATCGCGAGTTCTCGGCTAATAGCTAAAATTGGGATTGTCTCGCAAATTTTAATGGCCAAGAATGCGATCGCCTATAATAAAGCCACCTTTCAGGAAAAGCATCCTATGACTAACTCAGAAACGCCCGATCGCTCCACCACCAAAACCGTAGAAACCCGCATCTCAGAAGTCACAGTTTATACCGAGCAAGCGCGGGTAACGCGCCGGGGTGTAGTGGCGCTGACGGGCGAAGAACGAGAACTCGCGATCGCAGGAGTTCCCTTTACCATGCTGCCTGAATCCGTCCGCGCCACGGGTGCGGGTACGGTAGCGGTGCGCCTGCTCTCCGCGCGCGGAGAACGCACCTACGCCACGGAACCTGTAGAGGAAAAGGTCGCCCAGTTAACGCGGCAAATTGAGGAATTAGAAGCGCAGAAACGCACGATTCTAGACCGACTGCAAGCCCTGCACCTGCAGCGCAATTTCGTGCAAGGCTTGGGAGAAAAATCCGGCGATCGCTTTTCGCGCAGCCTTGCCCAGCAACAGGTGACGTTGAACGAAACGGGAGAATTGCTCAACTTTGTCGGGCGTCAGTACGCCAAATTATCTGTCGCGATCGCGCGAGAAGAAAAACAGCAGCAGGAATTAGACAAACAATTAGAAGCCCTGCGCAAACAACTGCAAGACGTGCAAATCCCCCATCTTGAAACCAGTTGGACTATACTCGTTGCGATCGCGCCAGCGGGAAGCGGCACGTTTGAACTAGAAGTTTCTTATGCCGTCAATTTTGCCAGTTGGCAGCCGCTTTACGACTTGCGCGTCACCGCCAGCGGCGAAGAGTTAAATTTAACTTACTTGGCAGAAGTCAAGCAAAATACCGGCGAAAATTGGCACGGCGTCGCCTTAACCCTTTCCACGGCAAAACCGGGACTGGGCACGCTCCCGCCCCAGCTCGATCCCTGGTACATTGATGCAAATCTACCCGGTTCTCCCTCTACTGCCATGAAACGCAGGCAAGTAGAAGCCTTCTCAGAGCAAAGAAAAGCAGAGGAGTTGGACGAGGAAATATTTGACTCTTTCATGGCGGGTTTTTCCAGCGAAGCACCGCAGGCTATTTCGGCTGAAAATGTATCCGCCGCAGTTTCCAGCGACGGAGGCGTCGTCACCTTCGAGGTAGGCGGAAATAGCAACATTCCCAGCGACAATAACCCCCACAAAGTTACCATTTTCAGCGAGAATTATCAAGGGCGTCCCGAATATATAGCGATACCGCGTTTGGTGAGTTTTGCTTACTTGCAGGCTGCTGTCACCAATCCGGTTGCGGGAGCGACGTTATTACCTGGAAAAGCAAATATCTTTCGCGACAATACCTTTGTCGGAACAGCCCAACTCGAAAACGTCGCACCCGGGCAGGAGTTTAAAATTAATCTCGGTATCGACGAGGGGCTGCAAATCGAGCGAAAATTAGTCGAGCGCAACGTTTATAAAAAATTGATTGGCGGCGAACGGCGGATCAGTTGTGCGTATCGGATTGAAGTGACAAATTTGCGCGATCGCGAAGTCACATTGAAACTGACGGAGCAACTGCCGGTGAGCCGGAACGAACAAATAAAAGTGCGTTTGACTCAAATGAATCCTAAAATTATCACAGGTGAAATGGGCGTTTTAGAATGGATGCTGACTTTGCCCCCGCAGGGGAAACAGGAAGTTTACTATCAGTTTGCGGTAGAGCATCCCCCAGCGCTGGAAGTCGTGGGTTTGAATATTTAAAAACCAGTTAATATCCATTCTATACCGATTCTAGTCTGTGACGGCTAGAAACCCGGTTTCTTGAAGAAACCGGGTTTCTGAGGTTCACGACTCAAATATAAACGTTATGGCGTGATAGAATTCAACTTGAGAGCAACACGCTTCACCCCCTCTTCATCTCCGACACAAAACATGAACAATCCAACCAACAATGCTCTTTTTCACCGCCGAACCTTGAATAACGCCCTGCGTACTTTTGCCTTTCCACCCGATCTCGAAACGCGCCGCCAGAAAATCGAGCCGTGGATTGCAGCGCTCAAAAGAGGCACCCTCGACGAAATTAAAGAAATTTCCCTACACGGCAACTTCCTCAACGATATCTTTCAGGAAATCTTGGGCTACCGTTCAGTCATTCAGGGGGGCGGCGAAGCGTGGGAAATTCACGCCGAAAAAACCATATCAGCGGGGGGCGGTTCTGCCGATGGAGCCTTGGGATTTTTCACCGCAACTGCAGGGGAAGGAAGCCGCGCGACACTAGAGGGGCGAGTGGTGGCTCCGATTGAGCTGAAAGGAGCGAGAACGGATTTGGATCGACCGGCAGGGGGGCGCAAAGAATCGCCGATCGAGCAAGGCTGGCGCTATGCCAATTATACCGCTGATTGCCGCTGGATAATCGTTTCTAATTACCGAGAACTGCGCCTCTATCAAACCAGCAAAACTCCCGCTTACTGCGAACAGTTTTTGCTGTCTGACTTGGCAGATATCGAAGCGTTTAAGCGTTTTTATTTCCTGCTGTGCCGCCAAAACTTTCTACCAAAGCAAAATAAGCCCGACGCCGTTTCAGCGATTGACGTGCTTCTCGCTCAGTCCAATGAAGCTCAGGAAGAAATTACCAAAAAACTCTATGAGGAATACAAGGCAGTTCGGCTCAATCTCGTCAAACATTTCCGCTTTAAAGGTGTAAAAGATATCCCCGATCGCGAGGCAGTGCTGATTGAAAAAGCCCAGAAAACGCTCAATAGAGTGCTATTTGTTGCTTTCTGCGAAGATAGAGGCTTGCTGCCAGCAAAAACTATCAGTAACGCTCACGATCGCAAAGATCCCTACAATCCCAGACCGATTTGGGAAAACTACAAAGCCGTATTTCGCTGGATCGATCGCGGCAATGACGAGCCGCCGATTCCCGAATACAACGGCGGATTATTCAAACCCGATCCGCTGCTGGACGATCAACTCACCGTTACCGATCCGCTGTGCAGTCAGCTCAAGCAACTGACGCGCTTTGACTTCGAGACTGAGGTATCTGTTGATATTTTGGGTCACATTTTCGAGCAGTCGATAACGGATTTAGAAGAATTGAAGGCAGAAGCGTCTGGGCAGGAATACGATAAGAAAAAGGGCAAGCGGAAAACCCAAGGAGTCTTTTACACGCCTGCCTACATTACTCAGTATATCGTAGAAGTATCGCTCGGCGCATATCTCAAGCAGCGAGAACAAGAACTGCGCGTGAAGCGGAGCTATCCCGCAGGGAATCGCTTTCAATTAGAGCAGATTCCTCAGCGGGCTGTGAAAAAGCGACAGTCAGCCGAACGCCAATTCTGGGAAACCTATAGGGATGAGGTTCTCAAGAAAACGCGAGTCATTGACCCCGCTTGCGGATCGGGAGCTTTTTTAATCGCTGCCTTTGACTATCTGATGCGCGAATACGAGCGGGTAAACCAGGCGATCGCTGCTCTAGAATTGGGCGATGCCAGCTCTGATTTCCTCGGTCAGCGCAGTATATTCGACCTGAACGCAACGATTTTGAGTAACAACCTTTATGGCGTCGATCTGTCGTCGGAATCGGTGGAAATCACCAAATTATCGCTCTGGCTGAAAACTGCCGAACGGGGCAAACCGCTCACCTACTTAGATGATAACATCAAAGCAGGCAACTCAATTGTTGATGATTCCCAAGTGACAGAACGAGCTTTTCAATGGGAGCGTGAGTTTGCCGCAGTTTTTGCCGATGGCGGGTTTGACGTAGTAATCGGCAATCCTCCCTACGTCCGCCAAGAGTTGTTATCGCCTGTCAAACCCTACCTGCAACAGCACTACCAGTCTTATGACGGCGTAGCAGATTTGTATACTTATTTTTACGAGAAGGGGTTGAATATTCTCAAACCGGGTGGCGTACTTTCCTACATCGTTACGAATAAATGGCTGAAGTCGGGATATGGCGAACCCCTGCGCCGCTTTTTTACTGAGAATGGCGTGGTAGAACAGATTGTCGATTTCGGACACGCGCCGATTTTTGAGGATGCCGATACTTTTCCCTGTATTGTAGCAGTTCGGAAATTGCCCTCCCATCCTTCAGAGGCAGAGGTGAAAGTTTGCCCCGTTCCGCGCGAAAAGCTGCGCGATATCAACCTTACCCAATATGTCGAGCAAAACGGTTACAGCCTTCCCTGGTTGCGCTTTACCGCCAGCTCTTGGAGTCTGGAGCCGCCAGCAGTTGAAAATTTAATGCAGAAAATTAAAAGGGTAGGAGTGCCGATAAAAAATTTTGCAGGAGTTAAGCCTCTGTATGGTATCAAAACTGGCTGTAATGAAGCTTTTTGCATTGACGAAGCCACGAAAAATTATCTCGTCCAATCCGAGCCCAAATCCTCGGAGATTATCAAGCCTTTCCTGCGCGGGCAGGATATCAAACGCTGGTTGCCGGAATGGGCAAATCTTTGGATAATTTTTGCTCATCGAGAAATTGACATCAACAACTACCCCAGCGTAAAAAACCACTTGCAGAACTATCGCAGTAAATTAGAAGCCAGAGCGGGCAAGCAACTCTGGTGGCAGTGGCAATCTTCACCCGCTTTTCACGAGCTATTTGAACAGCCAAAACTCATTTATCAGGAAATTCAATTTCATCCAGCCTACAGCTACGACGAGCGGGGATATCTGACGAACAATAAGGCTTTCATTTTGCCAAAAGCTGATTTATATATTTTGGCTGTGCTGAATTCGCCTTTAATCTGGTGGTATAATTGGCGCTATCTACCGCACATGAAAGATGACGCTCTCAGTCCGGTTGGCGAATTGATGGAGAATTTCCCGATCGCTCCTCCCACCGATGAAATCCGCGCAGAAGTCGAAGCGATCGCCCCCCGTTTGATTGAAATTACCAAAACCAACCAAGAAGCCTGCCGCGACGTACTGGAATGGTTGCGCTTAGAACAGGGAATCGACAAACCCGGGCAGAAACTTGAGGATTTTTCCCGTCTTGATGCCGATGCTTTCGTGCAGGAAATCAAAAAGCGCAAACCCAAATCAGCCGGCAGCCTCACGCCAGCGGCACTGAAAGCAATCCGTTCAGTTTATAGCGAGTACGCTCCTGCAATTCAATCCCGCCTTTCTGAAGCTTTGACTTTAGAGCGCCGCCTGTCCGATTTGGTAAATCAAGCTTACGGCTTGACGCCGGAAGAAATCGATTTGATGTGGAAAACTGCCCCGCCGCGAATGCCGATGAGTCGGGACAATTACAACTAGAAACAGGTTTTTGTAGGGGCGGGGTATCGCCCCTAACTCACTCAGATGAAAGCCGCTATATTTCATGCCTGTCCTTTGCGAGTCATGCCGATCCCTAAACGATAAAAATCGGGCACTTTATAACGTTTAATATCATCCTCAGTTCCTTCATATATGGAAATAAGACCTACTTCGCGGGCTAGGCTGAGTTCTTCGTCAAAGCCATTCACTTCACTGGCTTGAAAAGGCGATCGCCCTAACTCTTTCAGGCGATCGATAAGGACTTGAAGCTCTGGAAATTCTTCTTGAACGATCGCACTTAGTGCCTCTTTCGACACTTGTTCCAGCGATGAATTCAACGCTCGCGGGCGAATCACGGTCTTCCAATATGGATTTTGCTTGTGTTCTTTCTTCTCCCATTCTGTAGCAGCTACCAAGAGTTGCAATAAAGCACGAGGAGTATGGTTGTCGCTCCCATCAGCTAGCCGATTCCACACCCAGTTGCGCGTGAAAGCAGATCTTCCTCCCTTCATGCGCTCTCCTACTAAAAGGTTCCATATCTGAAAAACTTGTGACTCCCCAAAAATATAGGAAGAAATCGGAAGGGATAATTCCCCTACATTCGATATTGATTCAGCCAGTTGTTTAAAAGTAGATGAACGCAGTGCTTGCTCGACAGCAACCTTAAAAAAGTCAGATTTATTACTCCAACTTAGCGTAACTGAACGCCCGTAAAAATGGCTTTTATTCTCAAACCGAAGCTTGCGCCAAATATCCTCTCTCAAAAGCAACTTGAATCTCAGCTTTTGAAGATTATCGCCGATATCCGTCATCAACGACAGTAAGCCCTCAATCGCTCTTGTACGTCTCTCGCGGTCAGCTTTTGTGTTGCCAAAGCCAGTATCAAGGCCATCAAATAGTAAGAATGTATTCGGCTGTGCAGTTCCATCGAAGCGGATCAACCAGTCTCTCGCCAAAAGTCCTATCTGAGGGATGGCTAGCAGGCGTTCCATATACCGAAATACTTGTAATTCTGTATTCGGTTCCTCAAGAACAATAGTAGCCAATGCCTCGTCTGGTTGGGGACGCTGTCCTTCCCAAGACAGGTGGCAGGCAAGACAGATTTGGATAGTCCAGAACTCTCTCCAACTTGCACCAGTAGTTTCCAGAGCGGTTTCAACCGCTTTAAATCCGTCTGAACCAATTACCCAAAAACGTTCCCTCTTGAGGGGGCTTGGGGACAAGACAACCACAGATGGCTTGCGGGTATCTTCCAGCAAGCGGCGAAAGATCGCGGTTTTCCCCGTTCCTTTGCGACCGAGCACTAATGGGAATCTGGGTTGAAGCGCTCTCTGAACGATTTCGGTTTCGACAAAGGTTTCCCAAAAATTATTTTGATACTCGGCAGTTCCCGCAGAAAACTCTAACTCCGCCAGCACCTGCTCCTTGGAATTAGACAAATTGACTGCTTCTAAGTGCTGTTCGCTAGGCGTCGGTAAGAACTTTTCCAGCCATTCCGCTACGGCTTCGTATTCATGCCACGTTTCGCGGTCATCCAGAATTCCATCGGAGGTGGCGATCGCTTCTCTGTAGGGGACAAAGTGGGTAATTTCTGATTCAACGCTCGTCTCTGCTTCCGGTCGCTTTTCATCAATTCCGGATAGCCAATTTTTAATCCATTCCAGCGCTCTGTGTTGGTAGCGTTCCACGACTTCTGGGGCTTTACTAGCAGGAACGGGCGAAACCAAGAAACGGGGTTCCGGCGTGAGGTTTTGTCCAGGGCGCTTGGTATGGGAAGCGAGTAAGGCACGAACCAGAGCGCCAGTTCCTATCTCAGTTTGAGGGTGCGGAAAGAACACCACGATTGCCAAATCTGCCAGATCGAATAATAACGGGCCGTTTAAAGGAGTGATGCCCGTGCGAGCGTCGAGCAGGATAACATCCGGTTTAAAAGGTAGCTCGTTGCTGAGTATCTGTATCAACTCCCGCAAGGGATTCCTTTCCTCGCGATACCAAGCCGCCGGATCGATAAAATTCAGCAACCGCGCATAATTCGCATCTGGCAATCCAGCAGGCAGGCAGTAAAGTTCATCGGTTTCCGAAATCCGCAGTACATGTTTGCGGATGTCAGGACGCTCACCCTGGTCGAGTTCCTGCAGGATGTATAATAATCCCTGTCCGGGTTTGATTTCAGTCTCTTTCCCGAAAAGTGCCGCTAATCCAGGGGCTTCCAAATCCATATCTAAGCACAGTACCGTGCGTCTCCGACTGGCGAGAATTCGAGCTGTATAAGCTAGAGCAGTTGATCGCCCAACTCCTCCCCGCAAAGAATAGAATGTAGCGATGATGGGACGCTCTATGTCTTCGTCCAGATCGGATGGAAAGACAACCGTTTGAGGAGTGGCGCTGCGTGCCAGTGCTTCTGGCCATAGGGGCAGGTCTTCCAACGTCGAGTCAATCGGCAAATTTCCAGCCCATTCGCGCTCGTCAGGAGTCAGCAGATCCATCCACTCAATGCTAAGTTCTTCGAGGTCTGCGAGAACTATCTGTTTGCGTTCAGCATAAGACAAGCCGCCAAATCCTGAAGACACGACAGCAATACGCCAGCCTCCTGTAAACGGATCGGGCTGAACGCGAAGATCCTCAATTTCTAAATGAGCGCTGCTGAGGTTATGACGGATGCTTTCTTTAATTTCTGAATGATTCACTGACGCCTCCCTGGCTTGTTTCCGCGAACCTGTTTCTGTATCCATCGATTTAACTTTTTTGCTCCCTCCACCAACTCCTCGGCTCCTAAACCTAAACTTGTCGGAAGAGAACACTCGTAACGCAAAGCGGTTTCCCACTCCTCTAGGAAGAACGTTTTGGTGCCCGTGTTATCCTTTAGATCGGAAATCTTCAATCCAGAAGCTTTCCACAATTCCTTCAAATTATGTCCAGATCGTCCATAAGTGGGAAGAGGTATACCGCGTTTTTGCAACAGTGCTTTGAGACTGCACTCAATAGCGTAGCCTGCCATATAAACAGAGCCAACTGAAGTGGGTTTGTCTTTCTTTATCGCTTCGGCATCCGACCCTCGTTCGTTCGCCACGGCAATCCAGTCCTCAGCAGTTGTCGGCTCCATTCATATTTCTCCTGCACTCCCACTTTTAATCTTATACTATTTTTCTAAAATCGTGTTATAGATGGCAGCCTCAAACTCCTGCTGGTTGTGAGTCGGAACTGTCAGGCTTATCGAAAAATGGTATTAGGCGATATTAGGCAGGATCGCGCCATTTGTCAAGCGCTAAAGCAGTTACTACAAAACTTCTCAGCGAATCGCTCACCTTTCTCCCCCCACCCCCAAGCGCGATCGCTCTGAAATTAACCCTCTGTAAATAGAACAGGCAGTTTTTGTACCTGGGGTGAGGGCGAAGCATTCGGATTATCAATTATCGATTGTGAGTGATAGATTATTCGCCCGAATGCTTCGCCCCTACAAAAATGATATATTCCCGCGATCGCTCTTAACACCCAGCCCCCTTTTGAAGGGATGCAGGCGGAATCGAAACAAGCGATCGCTTGCCAGAAACCCGGTTTTTTGGAAAAACCGGGTTTCTCGACTCACCGCTCTGACAACAAGTGACAGCTCCTATCCGTCGGCTTATTCACCTCGCGCAAGCGAGACGTTATAAACCGATCCATCCAACCTTCCAAATAAGCGCGATTCGCTTCCTGCTCTTTCGGCTTCTTCGTATCCATCGGATAAGGCGCTAACCCGACAATTGCCGCCGTTGTCACGCAGAACATTGACTTCTGAAATGTTTCGCAAATCTGCACCCGCAAGTCATCCTCGCCCCGGCAGCTATTGCGATAAATTTCGTGCAGGTAATCCGGCAGAAAATGGCGCATATCCTGCATTAACTGCGTCGGCGGAATCCCCGCACCGCCAATCGGCAGCGGATCGGCATACAGCGCCCCATAGGCAAAATCCGCCTGATCGACGGGAATTTGTTGTGCTTGTGCATTGTAAGAAACCGTCCCGAAAAATGCCGTACCCCGGAAGAAAACTGCTTCTACATAGGGGACTGCCGTATCCATCAGGAACGTCAACCCGGCAGATTTGGGCAGGATATCGTACACCTCGCTCCCTATCTTCACCGAGTAAGTAATCGGATTATTCGCCGCCGCTACCAAACCATCTTTGATGTGTTCCACTACATCGGGAATCGTTTTAATTTCCCCGGCGTCATAGCGATCGGACAGGTTGAGAAACATATCGCACATCACCCGCCAGAATTGCCCCAGCCCGCTGTAGTAAGCTAACATGCGGATTTGTTCCGGCAAAAACTCTGGAAATAGCCGGTGCAGCCCTAGCATGACCGGATTTCCTTTTAATTTCGCTCGCACAGCCTTTTCAGCTAGCTGGTAGAATTCAGGAGAATCTAAAAATTTATCCAATCCCCCGCCCCCATGCCACAGCATTGCTCTCATGCAGTATTCTGCATACTCGAAATTAATCCGATCGTGCCACCAGTGCTGTAGCAATTTTTTGAACGTGATTTCTCCGTCAAAATATTTGAAAAAGGGGAATAATTCTAAAAATTGATGGTCGGCAATGTAGGTGAGGTTGCGGGAGTAGGCATCCAAGACGACGCCGTAGCTTTTGAGGATTCCGACGACTTCTTTTACATTCTCTGGCGAATCAGAAAGCAAGGCTTCCCCGGCTTCCAGGCGTTCGATATACTGGGATAGGGGGTGTGCTGAGGGTCTTAAAGTTGTGGTTGTCATATCTAATTTTCCTCATGGATTAATTGCGATCGCTCTCGAAAGCGATCGCCAGCCAACAAAATTCTGAGCTTTTAGAGCTATCAGTTGTTTTAGATTTTAGATTTTCCCGCGAACAGAAAATCTAAAATCCAAAATTAAAAATCTAAAGCCGCTCCGAGGATATCCGAGCGATCGCAGCAGGTTTTTCCAGCATCGCGATCGCGGTACTCTCGCTCCAGCGCACCATCCAGCTCGGCTGAATGCCAAACAGCACGATCAATACTGCCAGCACGATCGCCGGGGCGCGATCGCGCCACTGCACCGGCGGCAAATTGAGCAATCGTTCCGACAGCCGCCCGAAAAAGGCGCGGTTAGCCAACAGCAAGAAGTAAACCGCCGTCAACCCAGTGCCAGCCATGCACAGCAGAGTTTGCACGGGAAAAGCTGGGAAACTGCCGCGAAATACCAAAAATTCTGCAATAAACCCCGCCATACCGGGAATGCCGGCACTCGCCATTACTCCCAAAATCATCAAACTGCCAATCACCGGCAGCCCGCGTTCGGGATTGAGCAGCCCCCGGACAATCTCTAAATCGCGACTGCCCGCCTTTTTGTAAACCACCCCCACCAGCAAGAACAACAGCGCCGAAATCAACCCGTGGGCGATCATTTGGAAAACAGCTCCCAACAAGCTCGCCGGGGTTGCTGCCGCCGCCGCCAACAGGATGTAGCCCATGTGTCCAACTGATGAAAAGGCAACCATTTTTTTCATGTCGGTTTGCGCGATCGCCGCGAACGAGCCGTACAGCACGCTCGCAACTGCCCAGCCAGCCAGCCACGGCGACAACTCCGCCCACGCCTCCGGGAACAAGCCCAACCCGAAACGCAGCAAGCCATAGGTTCCCAACTTCAACAGCACCCCAGCCAGCAGCACCGAAATCGGCGTCGAAGCCTCGACGTGAGCGTCTGGCAGCCAAGTGTGAAAGGGAACCAAAGGAATCTTAATGCCAAAAGCGATCAGGATTCCCGCCAGCAGCAGCAGTTGCGTTCCCAATGGCAGAGCGCTTGCCAGTTGCGGCTGATAGGCGAAATTTCCGGCATCCGTCGCCCACACCACGCCCAAGAACGACGCCAGCACCAGAACTCCCGAAACTGCCGTATACAGGAGAAACTTCGTTGCTGCGTAGCCGCGCCGCCCTCCGCCCCAAATCGCAATTAAAAAGTATAGAGGAATGATTTCCAGTTCGTAAAACAGGAAAAACAGCAGCAAATCTTGAGCCAGGAAGGCACCCGCCACCCCAGCAACCAACAAAAACAGCAAAGAATAGTAAAACCGAGGTCGGTGGATGGACTCGTCAGTGCTGTAAATGGCAATCCAAGTCAGCAACCCATTGAGAACCACCAACGGCAGAGAAAGCCCGTCCAATCCCAGGCGATAGGTGAAGCCTATGTTTTCAATCCAGGGCAGGCTTTCTTGAAACTGCATCCCAGCAGTTCCCGGCACGAACTGACTCGCCAGTACCAGCGTCCAGATAAAAAGACCTGCTGCGATCGCCAGTGACACCTGCCGCGATCGCGCTGGCGTCATCGTTCCTGGCCAAAAACCAATTAGAGCCGCCGCTAAAATCGGCACCCAAATCAAAGCACTCAGCATCAATAGTTCTTGCTCCTTATCAATAGGGAACGTTTGGACTTAGGAGGAGTGCTGAGTGCTTGATGCTTCGGCTGAGTGCTTGATGCTTCGGCTGAGTGCTGAGTGTTTTGTAGAGTAAAAATTTAACTTCTCACTCCTGACTCCTGACTCCTGCCTCCTGACTCCTGCCTCCTCACTCCTCACTCAGCACTCAGCACTCTTAACTCAGCACTGTTTAAAATGGCCAGCTCATCACAATCACTAACATCCCCACGCCGATCACAATCGTGAGAACGTAAAACTGAGACTGACCGGAAACGTTGTATTTCAAGCCTTCGCCGCCGAAAATAGCACTCAGCCCCACCAAGTTAACCGCGCCATCCACGACGTAGCGATCGAACCAATCCGTCAGACGAGAAAAGCGATCGACGGCAAACACCACGCTCAACCGGTACAGGCGATCGATGTAAAAGTCATAAGCCAGCAAATCTTGCAAAAATCTCAAAGGAATTTGAACCGGTCTCGACCACGTTCTGTCCAGAGGCAGTGCTGCTCCACCGATGACGCCAGTCGCCCCCGATACAACCAGCACCACCATAGCGGGGACATTTAGATAAGACCAATCCGGCAGGATTTGCAAGCGCAGCATCATCACCGGCACCAACAGCGTTACTACCAACAGCGACACCATCGGCACGGCCATTGGCCAAGCCACTTCGGGAGCGCGGCGCGTCTTCTGCTGCGGTGTTCCCAAAAATACGAGGCGGAAAACGCGGGTTAAATTCAAAGCCGTCAAGCAGTTGACTGCGAGCAAGACAGCCACTACCCAGGGATGGCTGATCCAGAAAACGTCAATTCCTTCGCGGAATGCCCAGAAGCCCCCCAAGGGCAGCAGTCCCACTAACCCAGCCGATCCCGCAAAAAACGCCCCAGTCGTGGCGGGCATCCGCGACCACAGCCCGCCCATTTCCGTGAGGTTTTGGTTGTTGGTGGTGGAAATGACACAGCCAACACTCATAAAGAGCAGGGCTTTGGCGATCGCGTGGGTGAACAGCAGCACCCCGGCAAAATTCGTCCACTGCATCCCCACCGCGATAAATACCAATCCCAAATAAGCGCTAGTGGAGTGAGAAAGCGCTCGCTTGATGTCAATCTGAGCGAGTGCCACCAGCGAAGCGCCGATCGCCGTCATCGTTCCGATAACAATCAGCGCCGTCTGAGCCACCGGCGACAGCACCAAAATCGGCTGCAATTTAATCAGAACGTAGGCTCCCGCAGCTACCACCACGGAATTTCGCAAAATAGACGCCGGATTCGGCCCTTCCATTGCCTCGTCGAGCCACAGGTGCAGGGGGAATTGCGCGCACTTGCCCGTAGGGCCGGCAATCAGAGCCAAGCCCAGCAGCGTCGCCGCAGTCGGAGATAGAGAAGCCGTCTCCGCCCAGTCATATAGATCGTTAAAATTCAAACTTCCCGCCATCGCGGCTAGGGCCACTACCCCCATCAGCAGCAACACGTCTCCCACCCGCTTCGTGAGAAAGGCGTCTCGCGCTGCCGTCACCACCAGTGGCTGGGCATACCAGAACCCAACCAATAAATAAGTGGAAAGGGTGAGCATCTCCAGAAGGGCGTAACTGAGAAACAGGGAGTTGCTCACAGCCAGCCCGCTCATTGCCCCTTCAAAAAATCCCATCAGGGCAAAGAATCGAGCCAGCGCCCAGTCTTTCTCCATGTAGCCCACGGCGAACAGTTGCGCCAGCAAGCTCAACCCCGTCACCAGCTCCATCGCCCCGATACTCACCGGCGAGATATCCAGCGCCAGCGATAAATCTACATCTGCTGCTCTCAGCCAGTGGAGAATCAACTCTTGAGGCTCTTGGTTCCAGGTGAGTCGGAAGACAACCCAGCCGTGTGCGAATGCCAAGACGGTCATCAATATGTTGAAGTAAGCCGCCGGTCGCGGTCCCGTGCGGCGGACAATCCCCATTGACCACGGTAGGGTCAAAATCGCCCCAACTAACCCGTACAGGGGTATGCACCAAGTCGTCTCGAAGAGAAAGTGATTCATCTACTCGATTCCCTTTGAATTTACTCAATTAACTGAAGCCGTCGCGTCAGAACCCTGCGGCACCGTCGAGGGTGGAGTGTGGGGTGTAGAGTGTGGAGTGTGGAGTGTGGAGTTAATGGTTTATCAAGTGTGTCCCATGTCGGGGAGATGCCCCCGCGTGTTTCGCAGCGATCGCCGTCAGGCGAGTCGCCCTGGAATGTTGCGCCATCGATACTTTAATCACTCACTTTTCACTCCTTACTTTTTTCTCTCTTACTCCTCACTCCTGTACGGCCTCCTCGCGAGGAGCCCCTACTCCTCACTCCTCACTCCTGTAAGGGCTCCTCGCGAGGAGCCCCTACTCCTGACTCTTGCCCGGATCTGGCACCTGCTTGCAACGGATAGCCCCCAGGCAGCGATTCCAGGGAGCCCGCGTAGATTTGTGAAATGATGAATATTTTTTAACTTTGGTTCAGTTTAGCTTAACCCGTCCATTGCTAGATCTAAATACTTGTAAACTAGAGAAATCGTCAATTGCCACTCTAATCTTTACTTATAAAGCTGGCAGCGCTTGGGTATCTTTACTTAATTTTAGGCTTTTGGCCCTTTCTGGGGCGGCAGCAGACGAGCCGATCTAGTGGGGGAGATTCAGGAGAAGCGCGCTTGAAAAGCGAGATCTCTAGCTCCTGCCGAGCCACTAATTCGCTAGCACTTCACGCCCGATCGCTCTGCGCCTCTGTCCGATCGCGATGGGTCTATCTGGCGGTTGGCCACTTGCCGCCAGTTTGCGCAAAATCGACCAAAACACTATATACTCGTCCCAACGACTCCGCAAACGCCTGGACGATGAAGCACTCACTCCTCTCACTGTTAAAATTTATTAATTTCTTTAATTTAATTAAATCATAATGTTTTATATTGTCAAGGGAGCCAACCTTCCCTATTCTTAAATTTGGTAACGCTATAGATTTTTCTCTAGCCTACAGACTGGCCACTTCCGTCAGATATTTCCAGGGACTTACTGGTCGGTGCAGTTAATTACGCTCATCCTACAGGAGATCGAAGAATGCCAATCGCAGTTGGAATGATTGAAACCAAAGGCTTTCCGGCTGTTGTGGAAGCCGCCGATGCGATGGTCAAAGCGGCCCGCGTCACCCTCGTGGGGTACGAAAAAATCGGCAGCGGTCGCGTGACTGTCATCGTGCGGGGAGACGTTTCCGAGGTACAAGCCTCTGTGGCCGCTGGCGTTGAATCGGCCAAGCGAGTGAATGGGGGTGAAGTTCTCTCTACCCATATCATTGCCCGTCCTCACGAAAACTTGGAGTACGTTCTGCCGATTCGTTACACCGAAGCAGTTGAACAGTTCCGGACTTACTAGAGGGGCCTATCCGATCTAGTTGACGACAACCTCCTTCACAGCCCTCGGCAGCGAGGGAAAGTCTGAAAATCCCCGCGATCGCAAGCGAAGCATTGGGCGATTCTCGGACAAATTTTATGTGCCAACCTTGTTTCAGAAGAGGAACCGATGTCAATTGCAGTAGGAATGATCGAAACACTCGGCTTTCCAGCAGTCGTGGAAGCCGCCGACGCGATGGTCAAAGCCGCCCGCGTCACCCTGGTGGGATATGAAAAAATCGGCAGCGGTCGCGTCACCGTGATCGTGCGGGGCGACGTCTCGGAGGTACAAGCTTCCGTCGCCGCAGGCATTGATAACGTCAAACGAGTCAACGGCGGGCAAGTCCTCTCAACCCACATTATTGCTCGCCCGCACGAAAACCTCGAGTACGTCCTGCCCATCCGCTACACCGAAGCTGTCGAACAGTTCCGGGAAAGCACCAACGCTATCCGTCCTCTCAACAGACCTTAACACAGTAAATGCAAATTGCCAAAGTTCGCGGCACGGTTGTCAGTACCCAAAAAGAGCCTAGTCTGAGAGGAGCAAAGTTTCTGCTGTTGCAACTTTTAGATGAGGAGGGACGCCCCCTGTCGCAATACGAAGTGGCAGCGGATACAGTGGGAGCCGGGGTAGACGAGTGGGTTCTCGTGACTCGCGGCAGTGCCGCCCGTCAGATTCAAGGCAGCGAAAATCGTCCGCTCGATGCTTTGGTAGTGGCGATTATCGACACGGTGAGTGTTGACAATCGCCTGCTTTACAGCAAAAAGGATCAGTATCGTTAACCGTCAGCGCTCAGCCGTCAGCGGTGCGAGAGAAGGAAACAAATAAGGTCAGCTCGGCCTGAATGAAAGCCTGCGTCCAGACGCGATTCATCGCGTCTCTACGGGAGCCGTCTCCCCAGGGTAAAGCAGGAAGTGAACGTCAGACTGGCGATGAGTAAGTTTGAATCAGTTTCACAGGGCAGCAGAAGGCAAAAGCAAAGCGATCGAGAGTGAAGGGCGCGCGCAATCCTCCCTTACGACTTGACAATTTGTACTGTTGTTATCACTTTTGTTATAACTTAAACGACACCGAGCCGACAGCGATTTGCTGATGCGTTGCTTTTTAAGGAAGGAGGAACTTAGATTATGGTAGCCCGCAGCCTTGCGGCCCCCCCTACGCCGTGGTCGAAAAATTTGGCTGAGCCAAAAATTCACGAATCGGCGTTCGTGCATTCTTTTTCTCAAATTATTGGAGATGTCATCATCGGCCCTAACGTTCTGATTGCTCCCGGAACTTCGATCCGAGCCGATGAAGGCACTCCTTTTTACATTGGCGACAGCACCAACGTGCAAGATGGCGTCGTCATTCACGGTCTGGAAGAAGGCCGGGTCATCGGAGACGACCAGCAACGCTACTCGGTGTGGATTGGAAAAAATACTTCCATTGCCCACATGGCCCTGATTCACGGGCCGGCTTACGTCGGGGACGACTGCTTTATCGGCTTCCGCTCCACGGTGTTTAACGCCCGCGTCGGCAAAGGTTGCATCGTGATGATGCACGTCTTGATTCAAGATGTGGAGATTCCCCCCGGCAAGTACGTTCCTTCTGGAGCGATCATTACCAACCAACAGCAAGCCGACCGGCTGCCGGACGTTCAAGAATCTGACCTGAAATTCTCCCGCCACGTCGTGGGCATCAATGACGCCCTCAGAGCGGGCTATCGCTGCTCTCAGGATATCGCCTGCATTGCTCCTTTGCGGGACGAGTCGGGCAGCACGAGCAGTTCTAATGGCTTCAGCCGCGCTGCCGCCAGCAGTGCCAGCGTCAGCGCCTCGATCGCCGAGCAGGTGCGCCAGTTGATCGCTCAAGGCTATCGCATCGGTACGGAATATGCCGACGAGCGCCGCTTCCAGACTTCTTCTTGGAAGAGTGGGGCCTCAATTCAGGCGAAGCACGAATCTGAGGCGATCGCCGCTCTGGAAGCCGTCATGTCCGAACACGCGGGCGAATACGTCCGCCTCATCGGCATCGACCCCAAAGCCAAGCGCCGCGTCCTCGAAACGATCGTTCAGCGTCCCGACGGCAAAGTCGTCGAATCTCCTGCTAAAGCTGCCGCTAGCAGCTCCTCCTTCAGCAGCGCTGTCTCAGCCAGCACCAGCCTCAACAGCGATGCCGCCGATCAAGTACGCCAGCTTTTGGCAAAAGGCTACCGCATCGGCACCGAACACGCTGACGAGCGCCGCTTCCAGACTTCTTCTTGGAAGAGCTGCGCTCCCATTGATGCCAAGCAAGAAGGTCAGGTATTCGCGGCTCTGGAAGCTTGCCTCGCCGAACACGCCGGGGAATACGTCCGCTTGATCGGCATCGATCCGAAAGCCAAGCGCCGCGTTGTGGAAACCATTATCCAGCGCCCCAGTGGCAAGGTGGTTGCTACCCCCGCCAAGGCAAGCGCCCCAGCTCCCGCCAGCAGCAGCTCGTCGGTGAGCGCCAGCGCCTCTGACGTACAGGGCTTGAGCAAGGAAGCGATCGAGCAGGTTCGCCAAATTCTGGAGCGCGGATATCGCATCGGCACCGAACATGCCGACGAGCGCCGCTTCCAGACTTCTTCTTGGAAGAGCTGCGCTCCCATCGATAGCAAGGCAGAAGGTGAAGTGTTCGCCGCTCTGAAAGCTTGTTTGCAAGAACACGCCGGGGAATACGTCCGCCTCATCGGCATCGATCCGAAAGCCAAGCGTCGCGTGCTGGAAACGATTATCCAGCGTCCGACTGCTGGAGCGCGTCGCTAACAGTTCGATCGGGAATTGTCCTTTGTCGGGCGTGGATTGTTGTGGGTTGGCTTCCTCGCCAGGAAGCCGACTGCTGGCAGCTAATTTCTCACCGCTGGCAAAGGACAGCCCACTCTCGACCATTCAAGGAAGGTACGACGTCCCATGCTTATGCCGCTACTGCGATCGGTTGAGCTATCTCAGTATTATGTGAGTGGCGACGTGACCATTGACAAGTCTGCGGCGATCGCTCCAGGGGCAATCCTCCATGCAGATCCCGGCAGTCGCCTTGTCGTCGCTGCTGGGGCTTGCATTGGCATGGGAGCGATTCTCCACGCTCGCGATGGCACGTTGGCGGTGGAAGTCGGTGCAATCCTGGGAGCTGGCGTTCTGATCGTCGGCAAAGCGAAAATCGGAGCCAATGCCTGTGTGGGAGCCGCGACGACGATAGTGGACAGCGATATCGCTCCCCAGCAAGTAGTCAGCCCGGGTTCTCTCGTCGGAGATACCAGCCGTCAAGTCGCTCGCACTCCTTCTGAGGAAGTACCGACTGACGCGATCGCCTCGGATCTCTGGGCTGAGGACGCGCAGCCAGTGGCAGGCGCAAGCACAGAACCCACCGCCCCAACCGATCGCCCAACCGATCGCCCAGAGGAGCCGCCGAGCGACGCGAAAGCTGACGCGAGCGCCCTAGAGCGATCGCCGGAATCACCCGCCTCTTTTCAGACCGTCGCCTACAGCCAGCGCCACCTGAATCGGCTGATGCTGACTTTATTTCCTCACGGTCAATATTTTAGAAGTGCCGACCAAAACGGGCAAGGTTTGTAGCCAGCCGTTTATTGCTCTCTCTTGTCAAGTGAGAACTCAACAGCCAAAAAGGGAGAAAGCGATCGCGAGAAATTTACGTTGGCGTTCTCCTTTCTGCCTTCTCCCTTTGTTCCTACTTTTCCCCATGCCGTCTCACGGTTGAGTTTGATAACCTAGAGTTAGGTCAGCAATTTTTACTGACAGCCCGTTCCCCGATTCCGATGTTTCTCAGACTCAAGATAGAGGTTCGCCAACAACCAAAATATTGCTTAAAAGTGAAATTGCATTTAATTTGCACTATTGTAAAAATTGAAACCAGGCAGACTCAAGTCTTCTGTGCCATTCCCCCTCTCTGCTTTCTCCTCTCAGCCTTCAGCAGGTATTACTTCTCTCCCCCCTCTGACCGCTCAGTACCAAGCTGAAGCATCAAGCCCGCAACAATTTTCACTCTATTGACCTGCAAATTAAATGTGCCGCAGCTTGTCAGAGGCGGCCTGCGATGAAGTTGAGAATGCTATATTGTAAAGCGCGCGCGTAAAGCACGCAAATGCCAGAAACCCAAGGGCATACAAAATCACTGGATAGCTATCGATCGCTTTTATCGACAATAAAAAAATGATGGAATTAAGAAAGCAACGGCCTGCCCCCTATCCAGATCTCGGGCCGATGGACCCGCTCAGGGAAACAGCTCTCGGTTTAGTTTCCACCCGCAGCTTTCCGGCGATCGTCGGCACCGCTGACATGATGCTCAAGTCAGCAGGAGTGACCTTAGTCGGATACGAAAAAATCGGCAGCGGTTACTGTACCGCGATCGTGCGAGGCAAAACTGCCGACGTGCGCATCGCCGTCGAAGCAGGGGCCGACACCGCCGAACAGTTTGGCCAATTAATTTCAAAGCTCGTCATTGCCCGACCCCTGCCCAACCTAGATGCCATCTTCCCCATCGGCAGCCGCTTGACCGATCTAGTCCAAGGCCACAGTTACTCTCGCTTGAGCAATCAAGCCGTCGGCTTGCTGGAAACCCGGGGATTTCCGGCAATGGTGGGAGCCGCCGACGCCATGCTCAAATCCGCTGACGTCCAGCTAGCCGCCTACGAAACCATTGGAGACGGCTTGTGTACTGCCATCATCCGAGGCTCGGTGGCGGATGTCGCCGTCGCGGTGGAGGCCGGCATGTACGAAGCCGAGCGGATTGGAGAATTCAGCACCTTGATGGTGATCCCTCGGCCTTTGGACGATCTGGAAAAAACTTTGCCCGTGGCTAGCTGCTGGATCGAACAGCGCCAACCCGTACTAATGCCCTTGAGCGTCAAGGAAAAACAAGCCGAAACCGAACTGGTCAAGCTGCCGGATTTGAAACAGTTGCCGACCTACTCCAAACCCGAAAAAGAACTCATAGAACTGCCGGATTTCAAGCGATTGCCAAATCGGCAGGAGCAGCAGTAATCCGCTCACAGCGGCGGCACTTGAGGCCACGTTTCCTTGCGAACGACATCCAGAACTAATTTGGCAAAAGCGTCATCCCCTAGGCGTTCCAGCGCCTCTACGAGAATGTCTTTGTACTGTTCGCTCCTGTAAGTTGGAAACTCCATCGGCAACACTAAAAGGGCAATATGGGCTACCAGATCGTAAATATCTTCGCGGAGCAGTTGGCGCTGTTTTTCTAGCAATATAGAAGTGCGACGTATAGAACATTCGCGCCACAATTCAGCAACTAATACGTCCCTTTCATTTGGACTATCCATTTGATTTAACTGTCAGGATAAATTCCGCACAGCAGTGCTCAACAGCGTCGAGGGGCGCTGTTCGCGTCACAACCTATGTGGATGGGCTCTATGAGTAATCTAAAACAAATTTCTACTATCCACAGTAGATTTAAAAGTCTTTTAAGAGACTCGCGACGCGGGGATCGACGACCGACAGGCAAGCAGTAGGGATTTCCGGTACAAGAGTCGAAAAGTTCACCGAGGAGAAGAAAAAGCGTTGCACGGTGAGATAATGATAGCGTTGGTACGATCCGCCCCTAGCTCCTACAGGAGATCGATATGAGGACAAAATAGCCGGGACAGCTCACCCAACAGGCCATCTCAGCGGTGCAACGCGAGATTGGAAGGGGACTTACGCTTCTTAGATTGATTTGATGATAGCCTAAAAAATCATAAGTGAAAGCAGCGCTTACTTATCCTTATGATAGATAAAAGTCTATAGATACCACCAGGAGTACGTCCCTTGAAGCACGCAACGCTTCACCAATTAAAGGTTTTCGAGGCGGCTGCTCGCCACGGCAGCTTTACTCGCGCGGCGGAGGAATTGTTTCTCACGCAACCGACTGTATCCATGCAGGTGAAACAGTTGACGAAGGCTGTCGGTATGCCCCTGTTCGAGCAGGTGGGCAAGCGCCTGTATCTCACGGATGCCGGTCGCGAACTGTTGTCTACCTGCCGGGATATCTTCGATCGCCTGTCTCAGTTTGAGATGACCGTGGCCAATATGAAAGGGGTCAAGCAGGGACAACTGCGCCTCGCAGTTGTCACCACCGCTAAATATTTTGTCCCCCGCATATTAGGCCCATTTTGCCAGCGCTACCCGGGCATTGATATCTCCCTGCAAGTGACGAACCACGAACAGTTAATAGAGCGCCTCAACGACAATCGCGACGACCTCTACATTCTTTCTCAGCCGCCCGTCGATGACGACATCACTTGCAAGCCCTTTCTCGAAAATCCCCTGGAAGTGATGGCTGCGTGGAATCACCCCCTCGCCGGAGAACAACACATTCCCCTTTCTCGTCTTGCCGAGGAGCCTTTCATCATGCGGGAACCAGGATCGGGCACCCGGGGATCGGTGCAGAAAATGTTCGAGGAACAGGGGATCGAAGTTAAGGTGCGGCTGGAACTCGGCAGCAATGAAGCAATCAAGCAAGCGATCGCCGGCGGGTTGGGCATCTCCGTCTTATCTCGTCACGTCTTGGCACTGGAAGGAGCGACGAGCAAGCTCACCATTCTGAATGTAGAAGGCTTTCCCATCCGCCGACACTGGTACGCTATCTATCCCAACGGCAAACAGCTCTCAGTTGTCGCGCGCACGTTTTTTGACTATTTGCTCGATGAAGGAAAGCGGGTTGCAGAGGAAACAGCGGCGATCAAACTTGACGAATGACCCGAAAAATCAAGGGGCGCAGCCTTTCGCGCCCCTTGCCTCGAAAGCTGGGATTTTTACGCTCTGCCGTTGTTGTTTTTGGGCAAACCGCTTCAGCACTCAGAGGACTCAGGGGCAAAGACAAGGGCGAAAGGAAAGGGCAAACTGCGCCACAATCGAGCGCCAACTTCTAACCGCTAATTCGACACTTCCGTCATCTCGATGACGCGCCCCTCTATGTCCTTCACCAAGAAATTCAGCGGTTTTTCGCGGCGGATTTTGTACTTGACGCCCCGCGTCTGTACCCGCATCAACACTTGATCCAGACACTCGCGATCGAAGCAAACGTGGCGCTGGCGATTTTTTTGGCCCGGACTCGCCCCAGAAATGACGTGCAATTGGGTATTCTTCTTGAGCTGATACCACAGCCCGTCGGGCGTTTCCAATCGCTTTGTCGGCGCGTTGGCAACACTGGACATGTAGAGCGGGTCGATACTGGTGGCACCGAGCGTTTGCTCGTAATTGTAATAATAGTGCAGTGGCACTTCTGCCACGGGCAAATCTAGCAACCCTTCATAGAGCTGCCGAGCGGCCTCCAGATCCGACACCATGATGGTATGAACCTTGGGGGCGCTGGTGAGAAACATCCACATGGCTCCTGCATAGGCAGCCAAAAGCATCACCATAATCCCCTGAGTGGAAAACAGGCTGTCCAGGGGCAGGGACGGCAGAAGGGAACTCAAGGTCGGAGGAACGCTAAGTATTAGAAGCATGAACCGATCGGGGATGAACAACCCACTTACAATTTATCAACCGACAGCCGATGTGGCACGAGAGCGCTTTTCGCAGCCAACGATACCCTTATTATCAGTTATAGCCGCAGTTCGGTTATTTTTTGGTATAATATTATATTTTACCTTAAATAAAGTGTTGGAAAATCCCTGGCAGGGTGAAAGTAATGATTCTATATCGAGGCATCCCAATCCGAAAGGCGATCGCCCTCATCCCCAGACAGGGGCCGGGATGTGGCCGCGCGCCGGCAGAACCGATATAGATGGGGCCAACAAGAGCGAACGCCGCACGCGATACGCCATCAAGGAGGTCGCGCGCTATGCTAGATAAAAGAAATTGACAATTGCAAAGGGCACAATCCCTATTAGGGCCTGAAATAACAAGGAATTCCTGCAAGCCGCAGCAAACAGAACCGTGCAACTGCCTAACTTTCCAGAAAGCAACCACCCCCTTGTCAAGTCGCTGTTTCACCACAGCGATCGGGAACTGCTGACCCTATTTCAGCGCTACCCCGATCGCGGAAAATATTTCACGGCGATATTCTGTCGCTACAGTCCGATCGTCTATACCTTGATTTCTCACTCGGCGAAATCGCCCGTACAGGCTGACTATCTTTTTGCCCAGTCGTGGCGGCACATATTCCACGAGCTGCGGGATCTCGATTTGCGTCAGGGGCGGCACAACGGCAATAGCGGATCGGGTTTGACTATGCAAAGCTGGCTCATCAACATGACTTCCCTTTGCATAAACCAAATAGAACCGCCGCCAGTAGAGTCGATTCATTACTCTTTGCAGGAAGCGCCTCCGCCCCTGTGGTGTTACGTCCAACAAGGGCTCGACTTGCTGCCGCCGCTGCTGCGTTTGGTGGTTGTCATGGCTCAGACTTTCCGCTGGAGCGAAACGCGAATTGCCGCCTACCTGCAAGCAGAGGGAGAGGAGATTCCCCCGGCTGAAGTCAAAGAGCTGCTCAAACAGGGATATCGGCTCCTAGACGAACAATTGCCGGAGGATATTCGCGTTATCTATCTGGGAGCGAGTCCGACTGAGGAAGAATCATCGGATTCAGCCGTAGATGCAGTGTCCTAGTCGCTGCTGCAACAATTACGGAGATGAAAAGCCTATGCGTCGGTGCAGTCGATTGACGGGTGCGATTCGCTCTATTTCCCTCCCGATCGCTTTGGGGAAAGGAGCTAAAAAAGTTGCGTTGCCGCTCGTGCTGGCGCTGCTAGCAATTTCCAGCCTGCCGGCAGGCGCGATCGCTCGCGATCTCGACGAGCAATTTAACATTCGCGGCAACGACGTCACCCCCAAAGAAGCGCGGGACGAGGCAGATTTCCTGCTGCGTTTGGGCGGACAGCAGGAGCGTCTCGGGCATCTAGATAAAGCGATTTACTACTGGATGCAGGCGCTAGAGATATATCACCGCATCGGCGATGTCAAATCCGAGGGGCTGACTTATGATTTTATCGGCATCGCTTACGCCGCTTTGGGACGCTACGATTTGGCAGAGGATGCCCTGCGCCGCCGATTGGCGATCGCTCGCGACAATAAAGATATTTTAGGCGAAATTTACGGGTTAAATAATGTCGGTACAGTTCTGGTACAGCGAGAAGCGATCGACGAGGCGAGAAAAGTCTTTGAAGAAGCTTACGAAATTGCCCGCAGCGTCAATAGTTTGGAAGGACAAGGGCTTTCTCTGAGCAATTTGGGGTTAATAGCGGCGACAAAACGAGATTACAATCAGGCGATTAAAAGATATGAAGCAGCGCTGACGTGGCGGCGCAGGGCGGCAGATCCCACGGGCGAGGCGAATACTTTGAATAATTTGGGCGATGCCTATCGAGCGGCGGGCAATTACGACGAGGCGATCGCCAATTACGGCAGCGCCCGCCTTTTGGCGCGACAGAGTGTAGATTTCCGCAACCACTTCCGCGCGATCGACGGATTAGTCGCCGCTCACAGTTCTGTGGGGCGCTATTTCCGCGCTGCTGCTCTGCTCGACGAGCGCTTAGAACTCGCCCAGAAAATAGAAAACCCGCGCCAGGAGTTAATATCGCTGCGCTCAATCGCTCAATTTTATCGCATCTTAGAAGATTATCCCGTTGCCGAGGAATTCTACCGACGGGCGATCGCGCTGGCTCGCGATTTGGGCGATTTGAAAGAAGAAACTCGATTGCTCGACGAGTTGCAGTTAGTTTGGCGGGCGAAGGAAACGCACAAATCCGGGCGGTAAGATTATTTTGAATGTTGCGGATTTTTTGAACCACTTCAGAACGCCGAGGGAAAAGAAAGAAAGGAAAGAAGTAATCTTACAAAGGGCAGGGAGTCTCGTTGGTAAAAGGTTAAAAAAAATTCTGATGGCTGCAGGAGGATTGGCAAGCGCGTGAAGCGCTTTTATAGAGGGTTATTGAAAGCCCTTGCGAGAAAGAAAATAGCAGGAAGTCCTTCCTGCGCTTGCTGTTCTGGCTTGGGAGTGTCTAAGTCGGCGGCGATTTCCTCGGCTTTTAGACAGGGAGCGCGCTCGCGAGCGCGCTCCCTGTCTCCAGCGATTTTCGTCTTTCTCTGTGCCGCCAGTTTTCCAGTTTTGGGGGCAGCCTGCCAGCCACCAAGCGAACTAACCTGTTAATTAGTAGCCAGTCCCGGCATTTTGCTGGGCATATTGTAGGTTTCTCTGATACTCCACAATTTTTTGCTGCGCTTGTTGGTAATTCGGACTGGACTGCGGCACTTTTTTCAGCAGGTCGATCGCGGCTTGCCACTCTTTTGCCACAGTCTCCCATTCCTCTGGATAGTAGGCGGTTTGCGTCAGGTTGGCTGCATTCATCGCCTTGTTGACTGCATCCCGCCAAGGAGCAGACGGGGCTGCTGGTTTGGGTGCCGTGGCCGCTGGTGCTGGCGTGGCCGCTGGTGCTGGCGTGGCCGCTGGTGCTGGCGTGGCCGCTGGTGCTGGCGTGGCCGCTGCTGTGGGCGTGGCCGCTGGTTTGCTGGCGGGGGCTGCCGGCTTGCTCGTAGTAGCCGCAGTTGCTGGCGGCTTTGCCGGCGTTGTCTGAGAGTTTGGCGTCGGTGCCGTAGGTTCGGGCTCTTCGCCGGAGAACATGGCCAGAATCTGCGGTTTGAAAACCACGAACGCCACTGCGGCTGCAACCAAGAGGAGCGCCACACCTGCCAAAATCGGCACTAATTTGCTGGACTTGCGCTTTTCCTGGACGGGCTGGACTTCCTCGACTTCTTCGAGTTCCTCGCTTTCCTCGTCGTACTCGTTTTGTTCGTCGATTTCTCCTGCCGGGACATACTCGTCAGAGGGAAGCTCTTCTTCTGGCGGCATCTCCTCTCTCTGAAAGAGAGAGCCGGTTTCTAACTGCAACTCTTGGCTCCAAGCCGGAGTCGCTTGACCGGTCTGATACCCCTCAATCATCACCGTGTGAATGGCTTCACTCTGCAATTTCATCATTCCCTGATGGATGAAATTCACCACGGCTTGTTGATTGGGCACTTGAGCCGACTCTAGGGTGACGTGCAGATAGCCATCTTCCTGGTCAGCTTTGGCAGTAATGCCTTTGGTTTGAAGGGAACGGTTGAGCAGAGCGGCGATCGCCGTCGGATCGCCCTGCTTGGCAAGTTCGAGAGGGTTAGGCTTTGCTGGTGACATGGCTGGCAAGATTAGGCACTGAAAGGCTGGAAGTATTCTTTACTATAACTGCCGCGATCGCCCTGGCGCGTCCTCGATCTTAGCGCTGAGGCTAGAGGCATACAGGACTTGTGATAATTTACACTAAGGGCGACCGGACGCAGTTGTCGCATCCTTTCCCTTTTCACGCTCTCCTGAAGTTTTCCTGTCTCCTGCGCCCCCCAATCCCCACTCCTGTAGGGGTTCCTCGCGAGGAGCCCCTACACGCTCAACAGGATCGGGCGATCCCCTGAGAGATTCAAACGGTTTGCAGAACCTGGACTGAACCATTTTTCAACCTCGCTTCCGATCGAATCCTTGCCTGGAAAAGGAACAGCACGCTGAGAACTCGACGCGCCCGGTGTTGAAGCCTGTCCCGCAGTGCTGCCGTGCATGGGTTCTAGCAAGCCAGTCCGCTTCATTTCCAGGCGATCGCGCTCCCTAACTTCAGGGCAAGCGCGCTTGCGAACATTCACAATTAGAATAGCTTGCCCAGAACGGTTGCTGGCACTGCGAACTAATAAAAACCTTTACAAATCTGAACGGTATCTCAAAAAATTTTAACAAACATGCTACGGTTTTGGAGCCGCCGAGCTCCCGATTTCCACACCTGCGACAATACAGCCGTTTGAGCGAGGGGCGATGCTCGCAAGCGCTTTGTCAACCGCCGGCAAGCAAGCACGAACCGTTCTGAGATCGCTTCTGTGCCTACTTCCTGCCGGGAGCCGGAGAAACTGTCGGTGTCGGCGCGGCTGGTGCGGGTGCCGATCGTTCTCGCAAGTATTCGATCCCCAGGATTGTCAAGGCTAGCAGGTAAATCGGCAGGATCGCGATCGCTTTTCCCATTCTCGTGTCTAGCCAACTCGCGGGCGCGTTTCTCCCCGATGCTGGGATCGGGGCAGGAGAATTTTCCTCCCATTCTTTCCCGGTTCCTGCGGGCTCCTCGGATGACTCGGAGGGGATCGCCGCTAGTTCGGGGACTTTTTCGGAAACGCCGGCTGCCGTTTCTTCCCGATTGGCTTCCTCTGATGAAATTAACGGGATCGTCGTCAGATCCCTCGTCGCTGCTTCTGGCTGCGTCACCGTCTCCTCAGCGGGCAGCAATCTCTCGCCGGAAGTTTCTTTCCAAAGCTGCGCCGGATCTTCTTCGGCAACTGCCACTGCAGCGATCGCGGTTTCAGAAGCTCCCGCCGCTGTGGATTCTACAGGTTCCGGCATAATTTCAAATTCTTCTTGCCAGACTGGAGAACTTTTTCCCGTCAGGTACAGGGACATCTGTACTGTTTCAATCGAGGCAATGTCTAGAGAAGAAAATACTTTGCGAACGAATACAATCAGAATTTTTGAATGGGGAACTCGCCCCGCCTCCAGCCTCAACTGCAAGCGATTTTTTTCTCGCTTAGCCACTGTCGTAATTCCTTTGGGTTGCAGCCAGCGATTGAGAATCGCTGCGATCGCGCGGGCGTTACCTTGCCTCGCTAGTTCAATGACTTTTGATTTATGCTCGTTCATAAATGCTCCTTATATATTTGCCTGTAACCGCTGCTTGGATTCTCGATTTGTTATTTAAAAAGTCTAAAAATTTCAAGTTTTAGATAAAAATTCGTTGGCTCAAGCCTTTCCAAATATAAAACTTATCAAATAAAAAAATCTGAGCTGGGCAGAACTTGCAAAAGATAAATAGTTGATTCGCGAGATCTTTCAGATCCGCTTCGCGAACGCGCGAAGCTTTCATCTTCACGAAACAGGTGTCGGGAAAGGCTTGCCCGGAGCGATCGCGATTAGTATAGAGAGGAACTGCTTGCAGCCCCATAAAGCTTGCTTTCCGCATCAGGGTGAACGGCTCCCGGATATTTTTCTATCTGGCTTTCTGCCGCGATCGGCAACCCTTAACCAACCCCCTCTAAAATCGCCCGATACAGAGCTTCTACCTATTACCATTGTGCGCGATTCCCGCAAAGAAAGCAGCCAAAACCGCCTGCAAGCCTGCAAAATGGTAAATGCCGGAGCGCGATCGGCGATGCGTCGGCCCCGGGCCGAGCCGCGATCGAGGAAAATGGCCCACAAAATGGGATTTGCCGTTTCTTCCCCAAAACATACCCCAAACTAACGCCGCTCGCGGCTGGGAAAGCACTGTTAAAATCCACTTAACCTTCGCGCTCAACCTCCATGACCGAAACCGTTCTAGAAGTTCGCAACCTGAAAGTTCAATTCCAAACCGACGAAAAACTCCAGCTAGCCGTTGACGACATTTCCTTTGAAGTCAAGCAAGGGCAAACCCTGGGGATCGTGGGCGAATCCGGATCGGGCAAGTCCGTTACCTCCCTCGCCGTTATGGGTTTGGTGCCAACTCCACCGGGCAAAATAGTCGGCGGGGAAATTTGGTTTCGGGGCGTGGGGGAAGATGGGCAGATGCAACCGCCCGCGAATCTGCTCGAACTGAGCGCCGAACAAATGCAGCAGTACCGGGGCAGCCAGATGGCCATGATTTTTCAAGAGCCGATGAGTGCCCTCAACCCGGTTTATACCATCGGGTTTCAGTTGACTGAAGCGATTCAACTGCACCACGATGTATCCCTGGCGCAGGCGCGCCGGCAGGCAGCAGCGCTGCTGCAAGAGGTGAAACTCCTCCCCAGCGATGAGGAGATGAAACAGCGTTATTTGGAATCTCAGGGGCTGTCGGGATTGGAGGCGGCAAGCTCTCAGCGCGATCGCGAAATGATGCAGTACGTCAACGCCCAAAAACAAGCGATGCTCGATCGCTATCCCCACCAACTGTCAGGGGGCCAAATCCAGCGGGTGACGATCGCGATGGCTATCTCCAGCAATCCGGCGCTGCTGATTGCCGACGAACCCACCACCGCCCTCGACGTGACGGTGCAGGCGACGATTCTGGACTTGCTGCGCGAACTGCGCGATCGCCGCAAAATGTCGCTCATCTTCATCACCCACGATCTCGGCGTCATTGCCGAAATCGCGGACTCAGTAGCGGTGATGTACAAGGGCAAAATCGTCGAATCCGGCTCTGCATTGCAAATCTTTTCCAATCCCCAGCACCCCTACACGAAGGGATTGCTAGCCTGTCGGCCTCGCCTCAACAAGCAATTGCGCTATTTGCCCACGATTTCGGACTTCATGGAAGTCGCAGACACCCCGACTGGAGAGCTGGAAATTCGGGAAAAAGACAGGGGCGCGCAGCAGCACTGGATCGAGGTGAGCGAGGCAGAGTCACGGCAGCGCTTGGAGAGCCTGCAGCAGCAGCAACCGCTGCTATCGGTGCGCAACCTCCAAGTCGGCTTTCCGGTGCGGGGAATGTTTGGGCAAACCAAACGCTACGCGATGGCGGTGAATGGGGTTTCGTTCGAGGTTTACCCGGGGGAAACCCTCGGTTTGGTGGGCGAGTCGGGCTGCGGCAAGACGACTTTGGCTCGAACGCTGCTGCGCTTGATCGAACCTACGGGCGGAAGCGTCTCATTTGAGGGGCGAGATATCCTCAGCCTGAAGGGCGAACCGCTGCGCCTCCTGCGACGAGAGATGCAGATTATTTTTCAAGATCCGTTTAGCTCTCTGAACCCGCGCATGAAAATCGGAGAAGCGGTGATGGAGCCTTTGGAAATTCACTCAGTGGGCAAGGGCGATCGCAACCGCCGCGATCGCGCGGCGTACCTCTTGGAGCGGGTGGGGCTCGATCCCGCTTGGATGAACCGCTATCCGCACGAGTTTTCTGGCGGGCAGCGCCAGCGGGTGTGCATTGCCCGTTCTCTGGCGCTCAATCCCAAGTTCATCATCTGCGACGAATCGGTTTCGGCGCTGGATGTCTCGGTACAAGCGCAAGTCCTCAACCTGCTGAAAGAATTGCAGGGCGAGTTTAATCTCACTTATATTTTTATTTCCCACGATTTAAGTGTGGTCGAGTTTATGAGCGATCGCATTATCGTGATGAACAAGGGCAAAATCGAAGAAGTTGGCCCCGCTCAGGCGATCTACCGCCAACCCCAGCAAGATTACACGCGCCAGCTCATCGCGGCTATTCCCTCCGGCAGTTTGGAGCGGATTCAAGAGCAGCAAGCAGCGCGCGAGGCCCGAACTTAGGGATAGGGTTGAGTGGGGAGTGCAAGGGTGCTGAGTAGGGGCTTTTCGCGAAAAGCCCGTACAGGAGTGTGGATTGTTGATTGTGAAGTGTTGAGTGTTGAGTGTTGAAGAATTTAACTCCTGACTCCTGACTCCTGACTCCTGACTCCCTACTCCGATCCTGACTCAGCACTGACGCACTCAGCCCTTTTCACTCCACAACGCTCTCCACGCGAACTGCGGTAAAACCAGCATCCGCCGCCAGCGCCAGGGTTCTTGATACAGGCGGTAGAGCCATTCCAAATTAAGCTTCTGCATCCAAACCGGGGCGCGCTGTTTGATGCCCGCCCAGATATCAAAACTGCCGCCAACGCCAATCCAAGCCGCTTGCGGACAGAGGTGTCGGTTTTGAGCAATCCAAAATTCCTGACGCGGCACGCCCAATCCCACCAAAATCAGGCGGGGCTGCAATTGCTGCAGCGTTTGGCGCAGTTGCTCCTGTTCCTCCGAGGAAATGTAACCGTGCTGCGTGCCGGCGATATTCAACCCAGGCACCCACTCCTGCCAGCGTTCTGCCGCCGCCTGCGCGACTCCCGGAGCCCCGCCGTAGAAAAACACGGGGCACGAGTCTGCCCAGCGATCGCCTTTGGCGCGAGCCCGCCCGCAAGAGACAAAATTGCCAGATTCCCGCAAGAGGGACTCCGAGAGTTCGATTCCCGGGCAGCGCCGTACTTTCCGCCCGTGCAGCCAAAAGTAAAAAACAATCCCTGCCCCGTCTGGAATCACCAGTTCCGCCTGACGGATGACATTCGCCAAAGCCGGATTCTCCGTCGCTTGCATGGTCATCTCGGCATTTAGCGTCACGACGTGAGCCCCTAGCCCTTGGTTGAGGCGATCGCTCAACCAGTCGGAATAGTTATCAATCAAGTGAACTGGCAGCCCCATTACCGAAAATTGCTCTTGCGCCTGTACCATAATTCTTTCTCTCAGAGCCACGCAATCCTTATTATCCGGGACGAGGGTAGGGACGGCGGCAGTTTAGCCTTGTTTGTCTTCCAGCATTTGTAGGGCAGCGATCCACCCAGACTTGCGGACAGGTAAGCGGGTTCAAAAAAATCCCCTCTTGGTATTACACTTGACGATTTGTAATATTAATTTTACTTTAATATTATTTATCTCCAAAGCGAGATAGCTAAAAATAAAAAGACAATTCCCGGAGTCTGCATGAATATTTGGAATACCAGGGAAATCGCTCGCTCTACCTGCAAGCCTTGAGAGGGCCTTGAAAAAGCAAGCAGTACAATATCTACACGAATACAGGCGGCAAACGGTTGCAGACAATGCGATCGCCAGCGCCGAGAGTGCATAGGAGCTACTTCACTGTTCTCGAACTAGAGTCCGGAAACTGTCGGTCAAAATTATGTCAACAACAGATGCCCACCTGCAAGCCCGCTTAGATCGTTACTACCACCAGATCGAGGCGGTTATTCTCTCTCGTCAAAACCCGGTAACTGGCTTGCTGCCAGCTTCTACCGCCATTAATGCCCACGGCGACTATACCGATGCCTGGGTGCGAGACAACGTATACAGCATTCTGGCCGTCTGGGGACTGGCCATCGCTTATCGAAAATTCGACGAAAAGCACTTTCGCACCTTCGAGCTAGAACACAGCCTCGTCAAACTGATGCGGGGGCTGATGTTCTGCATGATGCGGCAAGCGGACAAGGTGGAAAGATTCAAACAAACCCAATCGCGCTTCGACTGCCTGCACGCCAAGTACGACACCTACAAGGGCGATGTCGTGGTTGGAGATTACGAGTGGGGCCACCTGCAGTTAGATGCCACGTCCCTGTTCCTGCTGATGCTGGCTCAGATGACTGCTTCTGGGTTCCACATCATTTACAGCGTCGATGAAGTCCACTTCATTCAAAATCTCGTCTATTACATCGGGCGGACTTACCGCACCCCGGATTACGGCATCTGGGAGCGGGGCAACAAGACAAACAGCGGCTATCCAGAATTGAACGCCAGTTCGGTGGCGATCGCCAAAGCGGCGCTGGAAGCCATGAACGGACTGGATTTATTCGGCGATCGCGGCGGGGAGGGCACCACCACCATTTACGTCCTGCCGGATGAAATCGCCCGCGCCAGGATGACCCTCGAATCCCTCCTGCCCAGAGAATCCGCCTCTAAAGAAATCGACGCCGCCCTCCTGAGCGCGATCGGCTTCCCCGCCTTTGCCGTCGAAAGCCGCGAACTCATCGATCGCACCCGCTACGAAATCGTTGACAAACTCAAAGGGCGCTACGGCTGCAAGCGTTTCCTGCGCGATGGCCACCAAACCGTTCTCGAAGACACCAACCGCCTCTACTACCAACCGGGCGAACTCAAACAATTCGAGCACATCGAATGCGAGTGGCCCTTATTCTTCGCCTACTTAGTCCTAGACGGGCTATTTAACAACAATCCCCAGCAAGTCAAATACTACCAGCAGTGCTTGGACGGGCTCGTCATCGAACGGGACGGAATGCGCCTGCTGCCCGAGCTGTACTACGTCCCCGCCGATAAAGTCGAAGCCGAAAAACGACACCCCCAAAGCCAGCAGCGCCTGCCCAACGAAAATATCCCCCTCGTGTGGGCGCAGTCTTTGTACTATCTCGGACAGATGCTGCAAGACGGGCTGATTTCAATCGACGAAATCGACCCCCTGGGACGGCACAAGCGCATTGGCCAAAAATACGAGCCCCTCGTGCAAGTAGCGCTTTTAGCAGAAGACGAAGACTTGCAGCGGCGGCTGAGTGCAGAGGCGATCGTCACCCAAACCCCGAAACAAGTATGGCCCATTGAAGTGCGTCAGGCGGGCGATTTGTCCGCGATTTACCACCAAATCGGACGCAACGACAAACTCGGGCTCACCGGCAGACCGGTGCGCCGCCTGCGGAGTTTAACCACCTCCAGAATCTTTCGCATGGGGGAAAAACTCCTCGTCTTCCTCCCCTCATTTCTAGACTTGCACGAGTTTTACCTGACACTGGACTACCACTTCCTCGTCGCCCAAATCAAAACCGAACTGGCTTACATTCACCGCCACTGGGCAGAAGAAGGCAATCCGATCGTCACGCTTTTAGTGACTAAGAGCATGTTGGACTCTGCCCCGGAGGTGCTGCTCGATTTAATGCAAGAACTCAAATCCAGTGAGTGCAACGGAGTGCCGGTAAAGCTGGTACACCTGAATCAGTGGATGGTGAGCGTAGGAACGGAACGGATTGATTTCTTGAAAGACTTCAACTTTTCCCACTCCCCCGTCAGAGATGCCGCGCCGGATTGCTATTATTTGCCCTTCCATCCCGATCGTAACTGGCCCCTCAGCCACACGCAAGAATTTCTTCTGGAGTGCGAAACCAATCTCGACTTGCTGATCGAGAGTTTGCGGACTTCGGAGAACCTTTACGAACAAATCGAGTTGCTGCACGCCCTAACCACTTTGAAGGGGCTCGATTTCGATACGGAAATCGCCGGAAGCGATCGCCCGGTGACGGTGGCGGATTTGCTCGAAGAGGTGTATTTCAAAGCGTGCCGCATTCAGGAAAGTAACGGCGAGCCGATGTGGGCAGCGGCGCGCGCGGCGGCAGGGCTGCTGAAAAAAGTCGATGTCGGGCTGTCGGATGCGGTAACGGAAATCTTGGCGCGTCAGAAACAGATTGTCGTGGGGCATTCGTTCAGCGAAGGTTCGCTGATTGCGCATCCCATGTCTCACGGGGAAATTATGGAGAAAATTTGCCAGTTCTGCCGCGAGGACGTCCGCGATCGCTCCCTGAGCCAAGAAATCCTCATTTACCTCGGCTTGTTAATCAAATCCGAACCCCAAATCTTTCACAACTTGCTGACGCTGCGCGTCGGCTATCTGATCCTGCTGATTACCAGCGAAATCGCCTACGAAATGGGCGTCACTCTCGATCTGGCTTACGAACACTTGATGCACTCGAGCCCGTTTGAGGTGAAAACCCGCTTGCGGCAAGTTCTCAGCGGATATGAAGGGATGAATCAGCGCTTGCGCCAGCAAGAATCGATACACGTCAGACAGCGCGAACAAGATATCGACTGGGTGGTGATGCCCCTCGAAGACGATCGCCTGCCCCTGCCGGAAGAAAGCTGGTATCGCCACCGCCAAGTCGAGGGCGCTCGCGGGCGCGTTCCCGACGGATTTTTCCACCGGGTTTGGAATTTGCTCAAGCACTGCAAGGGATTGGCGATCGGCGATAAATTGGAGCGCCGCAACCGTTTGGATAGCGAGTTAATTCTGGCAGACATGACACAGGGAGAAAATAATTTCGCCCTGAAGGTGGATCACCTGCTCAGCAAACTCGATCCCGAATACCGTCAGTTGAATATTGAGGCGCTCGCAGAATTGGCAGCGCTCGTCGAACGCAATCCCAACATGCAAATCGAGGAGTATATTATTTTGGAAATTCTCATCGCTCAGGCGGTGCGGATTTCTTTCCTAGAGCGCTACCCCGACAAGCAGGATAAATATGACGACTTCAAGGCAGCCGCTTGGCGGATTTTTTACAATTTATCTCCCAGCGAGTCTGCCGGGTATTTTGTGAAGTCGTTCCGCTACTTGAGCGAGTTCGGTCAACAGGCGATCGCTGCTTAAAATCCTGCCATTTTTTCACCGAATTGTCACGCTCTGGGGACGCGGTTTTCGCCGCGTCCCTGCGTTTTTATATAAGAATATTTTATCGAATCACTCTTGACTTTTGAGAGAATTTGTTGTAGGCTGTTATTGTGGGAAAATGTGCCGTCCTGTAAATCAAGGGTGGCTCGATCGGGCAGATTTGTCCGTAGCTGGCGCGCTCGGCGTGGCGGTACGCGCCTCTACCACTTCACGCCAACTGAATCGACACGTCGCCCCAATTTTTGAAATTCGACGCCAGCCGGCTCCGCTTCAGCCAAATTTCATCATTCACCCAGAACACCACCTGAAGCGATCGCCCCTTCTGGGGCATTCAGGGAAAACTGCCCCTTAGATAACCCTAGTTGCTCCTCATAGAGGAGCCATCGGTAATGGGGAATCGGGAATCAGAAAAATCAAGCCCCTATCGGGTTAGGTATGGCTTGTTGAATTACGTCTTTCATCCTGTACTCTTCCCATTCCCCATTACTATTTCTCGGATTCCTGAGTAGCCACTTGAGTTATTCAAGCATTTTGCAACTGCCAAGACTTGAACCTTTCCGCTTCGGCGAGCGCCGGATTAATCCAAAACCAGCGCCCGGTATCGTCGCGGTATTCAAAAAGAAACATGCTTCGCAAGAGAATTTGATAATTTTCATCGCCGATGACGCTTTGCTGCTGCACGGCTTGAAAGAGCAATTCCCATTCATCATCCGCGATCGCAGCAATCAAATCGTCGCGGTATTCCCGAATCACGCTTTCTACACAGTTGCGCGACAGCGGGGGATCGTCTTGCTGCAGGCAGCTATAGAGCAATCCGAGCAAATTGCGAACGTGCCCGCCGCTAACTTGACAGAGCCTGTCTAAAGTTTTGGGAGAGTCAAATACTTGCTCGATCGCTTCGAGACGCTGCTGCGCCGGCAAATCGGGAAACGCCCGCGCCAGCACCATTTGCCGCAGCAGCGCCATTCCCTCAGCGCAATTGCGCCCGTCGCGTTCCCGCACCGGCACCATTGGCAGCACTTTTGGCTTGACGCCAAAACGGCTCGTGAGACGCCCGAGATCGTTGGAGAAAATCAAAGCCAGAGGAATCGTATAGACGACGTGACAGTGAAGTTTGGTGAGCTGTTCGCCGCGATCGACAAAGAGATATTCTGGCTGAGTACGACCGGCACCTTTGGGGGTGCTGTCGATGCGATCGAGGTTATCGACAATTACCACCAGCCCTTTCTTGCCCGCGCGCTTGAGTTGCTCCGTGGCAGGGATGAGTAATTCTTTGTTGATGGCTTCGAGAATGCTATTAGTGCGGGGCTCCAGATATTGCCGCAACTGGGAGCGGAGTTTGGGGCTGTCTTTGGTTTTCGCGGTTATTTTGCCGATGCCCCCGGTTAGGGAAAATCCGAATTCCCCCTCGCTGAGGGTGATGCTGCCCAAACCGGGAATTCCCGCCTCGCCGCTCACTTCAACTGGGCTTTGCAATATCTCTGCCGCGCCTTTGAGTAAAGCACTGAAGCCTCGGGGCTGAACGTAGACTTTAATTTTTTCTAAGCTTTCACTCACTTGGCGGGCGATCGCTAGCAATATATCGGTAATATCCACGTCTGCCATGTCCAGGTCTTTACTGGACTCGAAATAGACGACATGAAACCCTTTTTGCTCGAGTTCAGCCTTCAGTCGAAACAGTTCCGTAGACTTGCCGCAGCCGATATGCCCGGTAAATAGTTGGCAAGTGGGATCGTCTCCCGCCAACAGCGCGATCGTTCTGCCCAATTCCCGAATGATGTTGCTCCCTCGCACACTGGAAAAATCGATATAGTATTTCCGATCCTCTTCATTCCCGCAGTTGAGGGTCATGCTGGGGTTACAGGCTCTAAAAAATCTCGGCAAATCCGGAGTCATCAAAACCTACTCTCATGCGTGCAACCGACTTTGTTAGCCCAGTATAGGCGGCGATCGCGCCGTACCGGCTGATTGCCCGAACCCCTCACGCTCCGCCACTAGCGAACTTTCGCCACTTTCTCACATAAAGTATTCCTCACTTTTTCATCGCTCAATAGATGTTCAGCTTTATTTCTATTCCAGAGCGAGCGGCTGCGCGCTCAATCACTTATGATAAAACTTATGTATCGTTTTGGAGCTGAGCGCTCAGTCCGATCGCACTTGGAGCGAGCCTGCCCACTCCCCGAACGTTTCAACTTGAGAGAGGGGAGGGCGGTTTCGGGAACGGCGAGGCGATCGGTGCGATAGAAGAGGGCTGCACACCTGACAGAGCCGCTTCCAGAGGATTTTTATTTATCAGTGCAGGAAATCAAAGCCGGGAGTTCTTCTAACAGGCAAAAATATCCTTAATTTTAAATAAAGCTCTGGCAAAAACAAGCCTTCACCTATAAAATAGAAGCCTGCCCGATCGGGGCGGTCGGTCGAGATCGTCCGGCAACGGCGGCACCTTCAGCGTGCTACCATGCCCGAGGAGAGAGCAGATCCCCATACACATCTGAGCCCAGAAAGCAAGCCAGTTTCGCGCGAGCCGGTGAACGTAGAAATATCAGCTTGTTTGCAGCGCGATTGAGAGCGGGATAGGGAAAGCTGCGCGCGTTCGTCGCCCGCCAAGCAAGGGGATATCCGGCAAAATTGGCTGAAATGGGGAGAAGCCAAGCGGAAGGCTGGTTTTGGGAGAAGAGCGCCTTTCAAGGGGAGGGGTCAAACTCCTCACGTCGAAAGGGATTTCGCTACCATTGCCTTATAAAGGGTGAGGGGAGAAAGAAAAAAAATTCACAGGCAGGGCAGATAAAAGTCACAGGAGGGATGCGGATTGGAGAAACCTGATGCGAAAGCCACTTATACAGAACAGTTAGTATTAATCTTCAGCTTTCAGGCAATTGAGAGTTCGCATGACTAGCATAGCATCAGTCTCTCAGACAGAATTAGGCCGCAGGCGCAAACAGTTGCGACAAGCGCGACGGCAGAAAGTGCTGCAGGCGTTTTGGCAAACCGTTGCAGTCAGCGGCATGGCTTGCAGCCTGCTGTGGGTGAGTACCCGCCCCGGGTGGGTGATTCGCCAACCGGAGCAGGTGGCGATCGAGGGCAATCAATTTCTTTCAGCTAAGACAATTCGAGCGCTGCTGCCCTTATCATATCCGCAGTCGCTGCTGCGACTGCAACCGCAAGAAATGGCTAAAAAACTGGAAAATGTTGGCCCGATAGCCAAAGCCAGCGTCACCCGGCACCTGTTTCCCCCCGGTTTAACCGTGCAAGTCAAAGAACGACATCCCGTGGCGATCGCGCAAAGGAGCGCGACAACCGCAACTGCTGCCGGAGCAGGGGCGAATCTGGGGGTACTTGACGAAAACGGCTTGTGGACGCCCCTAGAGAGCTACACCTCCTTGGAGCAAACAGTGCAACTGCCCACCCTCAGAGCGATCGGCAATCCCGACGAATACCGGCGCTACTGGCCTCAAGTGTATCGAGCCGTGAGCCGATCGGCGGTGAAAGTGTTTGAAATTGACTGGCAAGATCCAGGCAATTTAATCTTGAAAACCGAAATGGGAACCGTGCATTTGGGATCGGACATTTCTAAATGTGTCGAGCAATTGGCCGTCCTAGACCGGATGCGGAATTTACCCCACCGCGTCCGGTCGGGCCAGATTGCTTACATCGATCTGAAAAATCCCGCATCCCCGGCGATAAAACTGGTGCCGCCAGCCGAAAAAACAAAACCAAAGAGTTCCTAGCACGGGGATCTTCGGACAGGCGCGGCAGCTAGAAACAGCCTTTGATGGCAGCGATCGCAGCCCTTGCCGCGCCGCAATCCAGCCCCGATCCAATTGTTAACACCCTATCACTATGCTTGGTTTTATGAACGACATACCCTATAGTTAACTTCAGTTGCCTAGAGTTGAAGAGTTGTTTATACCCCCGTCGCACTCCTGCAATGACAATTAATAATAATCTAGGGCTTGGCAATGACAGCCCCCATTCCCAAGGACAAACCGGTTTTCCGCTCGCAGCGGACAACTCCAACCCCTATGGCAACGCTGGGTTATATTTGGGCAAACCATCTCGCGAGGGAAAAGGCGTGAATGCGGAAGAAACAAGAATGCCCGATATAGTACCCAGCAGCATAGCCAGAATTAAAGTAATCGGCATCGGCGGCGGTGGCGGCAACGCGATCAATCGCATGATTGCCAGCGACGTCACCGGCATAGAATTCTGGACAGTCAACACCGACGCCCAATCCCTAGCTCAGTCGAGCGCTCCCAAACGCCTGCAAATCGGACAAAAGCTGACGCGCGGTTTGGGGGCGGGAGGGCATCCCGCTATTGGCCAAAAAGCGGCAGAAGAATCGCGCGACGAGATTGCCAATGCACTCGCCAGTAGCGACCTGGTTTTCATCACCGCTGGTATGGGCGGCGGCACCGGGACGGGCGCGGCTCCCATTGTCGCAGAAGTCGCCAAAGAACTCGGAGCCCTCACCGTCGGCGTCGTCACGCGCCCGTTTACCTTCGAGGGGCGACGGCGCACCAGCCAAGCCGAAGAAGGCATCACCGCGCTCCAGAGTCGAGTCGATACCTTGATTGTCATCCCCAACGACAAGCTGCTGTCGGTGATTTCCGAGCAAACACCCGTACAAGAAGCGTTTCGCATCGCCGATGACATCCTGCGTCAGGGCGTGCAGGGCATCTCCGATATCATCACCATCCCCGGCTTAGTCAACGTTGACTTTGCCGACGTGCGGGCGGTGATGGCAGATGCGGGCTCGGCATTGATGGGGATCGGCATTGGTTCTGGCAAGTCGAGAGCCCGGGAAGCTGCCATGACGGCGATTTCCTCGCCGCTGCTGGAATCCTCCATCGAAGGAGCAAAGGGCGTCGTGTTCAATATCACCGGCGGCTCTGACATGACTTTGCACGAAGTCAGCGCCGCAGCAGATATCATCTACGAAGCCGTTGACCCCAATGCGAACATTATCTTCGGGGCGGTGATCGACGATCGCCTCCAGGGCGAAATCCGCATTACCGTGATCGCGACGGGATTTAGCGGCGAAGCTCCCCCCAGCCTGCCGGCTCAGAAGGCGGCGATACCGCAACGGACGATCAACAGACCCGCAGCACCGCCACCCCCTGCTGTGGAGCCCCAAAAACCGCAACCAGGCGGAGGCTTGGACATTCCCGATTTTCTCCGGGGGCGTCGCCCTCCGAGATAAGGTGGGATTGTAGATTTTGGATTGCAGCGACAATCTAAAATCTCTGCCCGGGAGCGGGCATCCTCAACCCCGGGGCGATCGAGCTGCCGGGGACGGGAAACTTTCGCGGTGGGCGTCGCGGTAAAATACATTTAGTTTGCTTTATTAAATTTTAGTTTTTTGTCCCTTATCCCGGTGAAAGCTTCCAGACTGCGGAAGAAAAACGCTGGAGTGCGGACAAAAAACAGTTAACTATTTGTGCGAGTTAAATATTGAGTTGGTGAGGGGAGATGCGATCGCGCCCGATCGGAGCGCGGATGGAATCGCTCCAAAAGTTGGCGCGAGAATTTTCATCTCATCCCTGTAGGGAAACGAGAAAATTGATTTTAAGATAAAAGATTTTCCGAATCGCAGTAAAAATACCTGCGACAGCAAGCAGGCTTGGGGAAAAGCCGAGGATTGAAAAGTCGAGAAAGCATTCTAAAATAAAAGTTTGCCGAGAAAGCGGTCTGAATAGGGACGGTTGGGGATGGCACGAGTCAAAGAATAGAAAATCTTATATTTAGACCCGAAAATAATAATAAATACTGCCCCAACAAAACCGGGGGGATGAGTAAACTTGAAGGGACGTATAATAATCGAGGTCGAATGCAGCCCTAGCTGCTGACAGGGAGAGAAACTGACAGCGGCGACAGAAAAAAACTTCAGCCTATGACAGCAACAGATCTAGCTCCAGTGCCAGTGGCTTTGACGATCGCCGGATCGGACAGCGGCGGCGGTGCCGGGATACAGGCGGATTTAAAGACATTTGCCTTTCACTGCGTCCACGGCACCAGTGCCATAACCTGCGTCACGTCCCAAAATACCCTGGGGGTGACGCGAGTGGATGCCCTGCCGGCAGCGGCAGTGGTTTCCCAAATAGAAGCCGTTGTGCGAGATATTGGGGCGATCGCCACCAAAACTGGCATGTTGCTCAATAAAGAAATAATTGCCGCTGTGGCAGAGCAGGTGGAAACTTCGGGTTTGACGAATTTGGTGGTCGATCCGGTGATGGTGTCGCGAACCGGCGCGCAATTAATTGACGACGACGCCGTAGCAACCCTGCGAGAAGTCCTCATCCCAAAAGCCGCGATCGTGACGCCAAATCGATATGAAGCTCAGTTGTTGAGCGGATTGGAGATCCACACCGAAGACGACATGCGCGCCGCCGCCGCAAGCATCTGCTCCCTGGGAGCCGCCGCCGCGATCGTCAAAGGCGGAGGCATGAGCGGCGATTTAAAAGGCGTCGATGTCTGGTTCGACGGCCACAACTGGGAAACCCTGAAGACGGCTAAGATTGAGACGAGCAACACTCACGGCAGCGGTTGCACGCTATCGGCAGCGATCGCGGCCAATCTGGCACGGGGTGCAGCGCCGCTATTGGCAGTCAAACAAGCCAAAGAATACGTCACGGGTGCCCTGACGCACGCGCTGTCCATTGGCCGAGGCACCGGGCCGCTGGGACATTTTTTTCCGCTGCATCAAGCCAAACGAATCCCTGCCTGAGCGCAGCGTTTTCTCTGGCAACAGCGGAACCTATCAAAAAACAACCTATTGAAACAGGGATTGATAAAAACCCTGTACTGGAAGCACAGAAAATGGCTAGCGGACTTTTTTTTGATTCGGGAGTACGGGGATTTAACACCAATAGGCTGCGAGACGCGCAAATTCGCCGCAGCCGAACGGTTCAAGCGATCGTGCTGATGGCGATCGTCAGTAGCTTTATGAGCCTGTATACTTTCCGGCTGGTCAACTTGCAGCTCGTACAAGGCGAATACCACCGACAACGAGCAGAAAACAACCGCATCCGCCTAGTCCCGATGCGATCGGAACGCGGCAACATTCAAGACCGCAACGGCAAACTCCTGGCAGCCAATCGCCTGTCTCGTTCCGTCTACCTGTGGCCGAGGGAACAGCCGAAAGAAAAATGGCCGGCAACCGCACAGAAACTCGCGCAGGTGCTGAATATCCCCGCAGAAAGCATTATGAAAAAACTGCAACAAGTCGGCTTCGATTCGGGGATGCCGGTGAAAATTAGCGGAGATCTCAAGGCTGAGGAGTTTGTCGTACTCGGAGAGAAAGCGGCGGAATTTCGCGGCGTGGAGATCCGCCCGGAAGCCAATCGCTATTATCCCAACGGGGACATCGGCAGCCACATCCTGGGATATATCGGGGAAGCCACCGAAGACGACTTGAAAGCCAACCCAGACTATCCGATGGGGATGATCGTCGGCCAAATGGGCGTCGAACGCATGGCCAACAAGCTGCTGCGAGGGATCTGGGGCTCTCGCCTGATTGAGGTGAATGCCAGCGGGGAAGAATTGCGGGAACTGGGCGTGAAAGCCCCCACCGCCGGACAAGTGGTGCAGTTGACACTCGACCTCGACCTCCAGAAAACCGCTGAAAAAGCCCTCGGTCAGCGGCGGGGAGCGGTGGTTGTGTTGGATGTCAAAACCGGCGCGGTGCTGACAATGGCCAGCGGGCCGACGTTTGACCCGAATCTGTTCACCCGGCAGGTGAAGTCCTCGGAATGGGACGAGTTGCAAGGAAAAGACAAGCCATTTCTCAATCGCGCCCTGCAAGGCTATCCCCCGGGCAGCACCTTCAAAGTGGTCACTGCCGCCGCCGGGATGGAGTCCGGCAAGTTTTCCCCTGACTCTTACCTGGCGACCTATTCTTCTATCACCGTCGGCGGGATTAGCTTTCACGAACACAGCGGCGGTTATGGGGTGATCGGCTTTGAAGACGCTTTTGCCCACAGCAGCAACACCTTCTTCTATCAAATCGGCATGGAAGTGGGGCCGGAGGAGATTGCCAAATGGGGCCACAGGCTGGGCATTGGCAAAACAACCGATTTAAACCTTCTGGGGCTGGAAGGGGGCCAGTACGGTTCCCTGCCCACCCCTGCCGAGAAAGAGAAGCTCTACGGGGAGCCCTGGTATGCTGGCGATACGGTGAGCATGTCCATCGGTCAGGGTCTGGTGCTGGCCAGTCCTTTAGAGCTGGCGGTGATGACGGCGGCGATCGCCAATGGCGGCAACCGCGTCAAGCCTCACCTGCTGGCGTCTCAAACCAACACGCCGACAACGAAACCAGAGCCGACCGGCATGAAACCCTCCACCGTCGAAGCGATTCAAAGGGGGCTGGTTGCTGTGGTCGAAAAAGGCACGGGCCGGCAGCTCAATGACGGCATCATCCCCCTGACGGCGGGCAAGACGGGCACTGCTGAAGTGCTGGGGCAGACCTCAAATGCCATGTATATCGCCTACGGGCCGGCCAAAAATCCGCAAATCGCGATCGCGGTGGTTGTGGAAAATGCCGGTTACGGCGGCGTCGCGGCTGCCCCGATCGCCCACGAAGTCTTCAAAACTTATTTCAAGGCCAAACGCTGAACCCGATTGTTCCCGGCAACGCATAAAATAGCCTTTTTGTCAAGAGGCTATTTTATGCGCTTCACTGCCTGCCGAGGGAATATTTGGAAAATTGCTAGTGGTTTAGAAGTAGGAATTTGAGGAACCGCTTTCGCACGCCTGCGGGAGCAGAGGAAAGAGAAGAAGAGTGTAGGGGTTCGCGACTTATTTATCCCGAAACAGAAATTTTTTGTCGGGTAGATGCACGCTTTTTTTCTTCTTCATCGATTGTATCGCGCCCCCATCAATAAGGGAGCGATAAAAGCACACGCCAGCACCACAATCAAAAGCCTGCCTTCCCAAATGGCATAGTCTGACATCAGGCACTTCGTCAGTTTGTCTTGGTAAACTTGGGCGTTGGTTGTCGATTTTTCAAGCGAACCGCAGAAAACATAGCGCTTGAGAACTAACTCAAATATAACCGAAAGACCCAGCCATAAAAATGAAGTGCCCAGGACCGTACTTGCCCAAGTGCTTCCCCGGGTTTGTCGGGCATAAATCCACGATAAAATAAAAAAGATCGAGATCAGCACGACTGACTGGTAAACGTGAGACGTATATTCGCCATACTCTGGGGTAATAAATAAATCTGCAATAAAATAATTGCCAGCGCCGAGAGCGGCAGCAATCAGCCAGAAAAAAACCGCCAGGATAAGATTCACCATATTTTCTTACTGGTTGGAATTCAACACGACTTGGGGAATAAGCAACGTTTCCGTCGCTGAATCAAAGAGCTGGCCAATGCCCAAGAAGCATGCATCTTCGCGATAAACTCGCACGAGGGCTCTGGGATTGGGGATGGGAAATTTTAGACGAGTCTTCTCCTGGTTGGATTCAGTTCTAACTGATTCTAGACTGGGAATGGTAGCGTCGTTTTCTAAATTCTCCAATCTAAAATCTAGAATTTTTTGACCCTGGCACCAGCGGCGATCGTTGGGTGGGGAGAGGGTGACGGCGCTGAGGTGCTGCAAAGCGGTGCTTTCCGGCACGGGTTGAAAAGTTCCCCGTTCGAGAAAGGCAGCGAGTTCGTCAAAGGTCAAACTGTCGGCTAGGTGAAAGCCGCTGCTGGAGGTGCGCGTCAAGCTGGCGAGGGTGCCCCCAGTTTGCAGGAGAGCGCCCAAATCCCGGGCGATCGCGCGGATGTAGGTGCCGGGACCGCAAGCGATGTGTACGTCAATCTCTGGAAACTCTCCCGCCCGCCAGTCCAAAACCTCGATGTGATAAACCTCTACCGATCGCGGCTTGATTTCTACTGTTTCGCCCGATCGCGCCAACTCGTACAGGCGCTTTCCCTGTACCTGAATGGCGCTGTAGGCGGGCGGCACCTGGGCGATCGCGCCGACAAATTGCCCGAGAGCGGCTTCCACTTGTGCCTGATTCAGGTTCTGCACTGGCGCGGCAGAGAGAATCTCCCCTTCCAAATCGTCCGTCGCCGTCGAGACGCCGAGCCGAATCGTTGCCCGATAAGCCTTGTCCTGACGCAAAAATTGCAGCAGGCGCGTTGCCGTCCCCAGGGCGATCGGCAAAACGCCCGTGGCGGCGGGGTCTAAGGTGCCCCCGTGTCCGACGCGCTTGAGGCGCAACAGGCGGCGCACCCGCGCTACACAGTCGTGGGAGGTCATGCCAGGTGGCTTGTTTAAGTTGAGAAACCCTTGCACGGCACAGTCACCTGATGAAACCAATCGGTGTTATTTTACCTGCAGATGCACCAGCGCAAACCTCAGCCATTTACCGACCTTTGAGGGCTTTCTCGATCTGAGCTCGCGTCAGACTCTGGATGAGGCTCACGGGCAGGGGCTCTTGTGAAATGGCTTTGACGTAGGACGCTTGCAGGTAAGGGCGGTATTGTGACTGACCGAGTAAGTAGGTTTTGAAGAAAGCTAAACTCAGGGTATCGAGATAGCGACGCGCCAGGGCTGGGCTGGGGCCGACTGCCTGAGAGGGAATGGGCCAGACGCCGCCGCCCGAATCGGCTTCGGAGAGGAAAGAAAAGTGAGTTCCGCCTTTGATCACGACTAAATACTTATTAATTGCCGTCAGCCAGGTGAATGGCTGTATCTGCTCTGGCAGGGCGGGTGCGATGGTATCTGCACCCGAAGAAATCAGCATGACGGGGATTTTAATTTGGCTGAGACTTTTTGGCCCGAAAACGCTGCTGGTAATGGGGTTAATGGCGATCGCCGCTTTGATGCGTTCGTCTTGCAAGTCGTACTGAGCGGGCGGCAGTTTCAGGGCGCTGCACTGCAGCAGTAGCGAGATATTCCAAGAAGCGCTCACATTCGCGCAGTCTGCCTGTAGTTGCGGAAAGTCAAGGGTAGCGCCCGCCAGAGCTAGAGAGGTATAGCCCCCGAAAGACTGACCGAGGACGCCCACCTGTTGAAGGTTCAACCGCCCAGTAAAGGAGGGATCTGACCGATCTAGAACAGCCAGTCGGTCGAGCAAGAGCTTGACGTCCAGGGGTCTGTCCAAAAATTCTCGCGGCTCTGCCGCCTGAGACGCCACCCCGTTCATAAGCGCCTGCAATTGTTTGGCATCGCTGCCCGGGTGTTGGGGCACGGCGACGGCAAACCCGTGGGATGCCAAGTGTTCGGCGAGGTATTTAAACGTGCCGCGATCCGAGCCCAAACCGTGGGAGATGACGACGAGGGGCATCGGTTGCGGGCTGCCTTCAGGCAGGTAAATGTCTGCGGGAAAGGCGCGATCGCCCGTTGAGGAGGCGCTCGCGCTGTCGCTGAATTCGATCGAGATTGTTTTCCAGCTCAGCGTGCCTTTGCGCGACAAGTCCGAGGGAAGGGCAATCCCAGATGCAGAGGCGGATAAAGGGGCGATCGCGGGGTTAGAAGAGGCTTGTGCGATCGCCGTCTGCTCGACGAGAGCGATCGCCTTATTGGTTTGATTGATAATTTGCTGCAAGTCGGCGGCGATTTGCTGGGCGCGTGCCAAATCCACGCGGATGCCGTCTGTGGGAAACTTCCGCAGAAAGTTAAGCAGCGTCAGCCCCTCTGGTTCGGATGCCGCCAAAATCAGCGCCGCGCGAATCGCATACCGCCCCGGCTGGCGCGAACCCGTCTGAATGACTTGTCCGAGGCGATCGAGGGCGACTTCTCCCTGCGGGGTGTAGAGAAACTGCGATATCGTCACCGCAGAGATATCCGCACGCGCCAGCAGGGCTTCCCGCAATTGCTCCCGCTGCTCCGGCGGGACGTATTGGAGATAAACCGCCAAATCTTCGTCGATTTTCCCTTGTTTGGCGTAGGCTTCCAAGGCGGAAACGGAAATCGATCGCTCCAAGACGGCATAAGAGGCATAAATCCGCTCGGCTGCCGCCGCTGGAGCTGCTGCCAGAGCTGCTGGCAGAAACCACAGACTGAGGTTTAAAAGTGCGTTTCTCATTCCGGCAAATTGCTTGTATTTTTTGTGAATGACTTGACGCCGCTGAAAAAATTTGCTATGTTCTGACAGACTAGAAAACAAGCTGTTCATCGCTGCAATCCCCGGTATATTTGGCGATCGATTGGGTAGAATACCTGCTCCTAATCGAGCATAGACGGTTGTGGAGTGTCAAAAGTGGCAGGGGCGGAAATATCAGCGGGCGGTACGGGGAGCGCGCTTTTCCCGCAAAAGTGGGAACCTTCAAAATAAAAGACTAACGCCTGACTTTTATGAGCGATTACCCAGACTTCTCCAGTCACGGCTATCAAATAACGCGCTTCCTCGGTTGCAACTACCTCGGAGGGCGCGTCACCTATCTGGCGCGCAGCCTCAACACCGAGCAGCTCGTCGTCATCAAACAATTTCAGTTTGCCCAATTGGGCGCAACCTGGGCAGAATACGACGCCTACCACCAAGAGATAGCAGTGCTCGGCTCCCTCAATCACCCGGGCATTCCCCGCTATCTGGACTCCTTCCAAACCCCAGACGGATTCTGCATGGTGCAGGAATATCTAGACGCCCAATCTTTAGCAGAGCCCCGCAGTTGGAAGCCTGAAGAAATCAAGCAAGTTGCCCTTTCAATTTTAGAAATACTTAAATATTTGCAATCTCAAACCCCGCCAATTGTACATCGGGATATCAAACCGGAAAATATCTTAATCGACAGGCAAAAGAAGGTTTATCTCGTAGACTTTGGCTTTGCCCGCACGGGCTCTGGAGAAGTCGCCGCTAGCAGCGTCGTTAAAGGCACCCTCGGCTTTATGCCGCCGGAACAGTTATTCAACCGACAGCTCACGACATCCTCCGATCTTTACGGATTGGGGGCAACGCTGATTTGCTTGCTGACGGGCACTCAATCCGTTGATATCGGCAACTTAATCGATTCTGATTATAACATTCACTTCCGACATTTGGTGCCGCCCTTGCAGCGCGGTTGGATAAATTGGCTGGAAAAAATGGCGGAACCGAACCCAAAAAACCGATACCCAAGTGCCGCAGAAGCTTTAGCCGCGCTAAAGCCTATTGATGTCAACCGCTTGCCAAAAGTTAGACTCAGCCGAGAGAGTCTGGAATTCAAGGCGTCTAAATTCGGCGAGAAAGTCACGCAAGCGATCGCTCTGAGCAACCCAATTCCCGACACGCTGCTGGCGGGGACTTGGGAAGTAGCACCGCATCCGAGCGATCCCCCCCATACCCCTTACGAACACGAGTGGATATCGTTTCAGCCGAGGAAATTTGAAAGCAATCAGACTGAGTGTAAAATAATTGTAGATACGAGCAAACTGCTGGCGGGGAAAACTTACACGCGCGAGATATTACTGCGTGCCAATTCCGAAACAGAAACGCACGCGATTACCATTCAGGTTCAAACCGCCTCTCTGCCGAAGCCTCAAAAACTGCCCTATTACTTATTTCTCGCCTTGCTGTTCCTGGGATGCTCCTGTATCGGTTGGCAGCTTGGCACGGCGTCTGGCGGGAGGGAGGTTTCGCTGATTGTCCCCTTGCTAATAGCTTTATTGGTGACTCTCGATAAAATTGGCGCAGCAGTAGCGGCTGAAATTGAGGTTGATTGTTTTAAGTTAACTTGGCAGGTTGTGCTCGGGCAGGTTTTAGGAGGAGGGGCTGGTTTGATTGTGACAGGTGGTTGGGATGTAGGCTGGCTGGCTGGCAATTTAATTGGAGCTTTGCTCGGAACTTTCAATAATCGGTCATTCTGGGTTAAGCTGTGCGCGTTAATTGGGGTATTGATGATGTTAATTGTTTCGACTGAATTGTATTTGGAGGTAATAATTTTAGCGCCTTATACTCTTGCATTGGCGGCAATTTCCATCGTGACTGCGTTTGTGTTTAACGGGCTGATAAAAATAGGAACTTCTGCAAAGGATTCTGGCAAAGTTACAGTTCTGACATCTGGGTTGGGCATTTGCTTGGGAGCCGCCTATCCCGTTGCTACGAGTATCGCGACTAACCTGGATTACATGAAGCCGCAGTCGTTCGCGCTTATTGCAGTCATTGCGATCGCTGCCCTAGGCGGAACCGCTTTTCCACTCGCCTACCTGACGATTTATCGTTCTTGGCAGCAAAGGAGAGCGATCGCGAAATATCGCCGCTCCGAGCCCTATTTGATTAAACCATAATTGGGAATAGGGTATTGGGCATTGGGAATTGCGAATTGGTTGGATTATTTTTTTCTATTTGCTTGAGCCCGATGCCCGATGCCCGAATACCCCTACTCCCCATGCCCGATACCCCACTCCCTACTAATATGAACGCATTCCCAGATTTTTCCAATTACGGCTATCAAGTCAACCGCGAACTCGGACACAATCGCGCCGGGGGGCGGGTTACTTACCTCGCTACCGAGATAAACACCGGGCGAACCGTTGTTATCAAACAGTTTCAATTTGCCCGCCCGAACGCAAGTTGGACGGAATATGAAGCCTACGAGCGCGAAATTCAAGTCCTCAAACACCTCGAACATCCCAGCATCCCCCGCTATCTGGATTCCTTCCAAACTGGAGCGGGTTTTTGCATGGTGCAGGAATATAAAGACGCTCCCTCGCTGCTGGTGCCGCGCCGCTGGCAGCCCCAGGAAATCAAGCAAATCGCTATTGCTGTTTTGGAAATCCTCAAATACCTGCAAACTCGGATTCCGCCCATCATTCACAGGGATTTGAAACCCGATAATATTTTAGTCGATCGCCAGATGACTGTCTATCTGGTGGATTTTGGCTTCGCTCGTATGGGGGGCGGCGAAGTTGCCGTTAGCAGCGTCGTCAAAGGTACGTTAGGCTTTATGCCGCCAGAGCAGTTATTCAACCGCCAACTCACGACAGCATCCGATCTCTACAGTCTCGGCGCAACGCTGATTTGCTTGCTGACGGGCACGCCTTCCAGCGAGATTGGCAGCTTGATGGATGACGGCGGGCGCATTAATTTCAAGCAGCGGGTGCCGCAGTTGAGTGCGGATTTCATCCACTGGCTGCAAAAAATGGCGGAACCAAATGTTAAAAACCGTTATGCCAGTGCAGCAGTTGCTCTCGACGCGCTCATTCCCCTAGAAGTGCTTCGCCCGTACAAGCCGCCAAAATTCGCGATGCCGGCGCTGCTGGGATGCACTGCCTTGGGTGCTGTGGGTTTGGCGCTGGTTGGGGTAGAATTTGTTACCGCTCCCAAACGAACTGTTCAACCTAAACCTGTTGCAGTTAGAGCGAAATTAACGCCAAAAAGTGAGGTAAAATTTACCTCCGAGCTGGAGTCGGAGAAGCTTTTAGATAACATTTCCCTTTCGAGCGATCGCGTTTATTTTTACGTCAGCTTTTCCGAGCTGCCCGATGGCGAATATGACAGCGTTTGCCGCATATTTGATGGAGCTAGAAGGCTGGTTTATGTCGGGCAAGCAAACCTGCAAGCGTCAGGCGATCGCTTGACGACTTGGTGCTGGTATAAATTTGATCAACAAGCTGACAAATCTGGCCAGTGGTCGTTTGAATTCGACCTGGACGGTCAAAATTTAGTGAAAAGGCATCTAACTGTTTTGCCTTAGTTGACCGTGGTAATTTCGCGCTATTGCAGCACCTGCATTAGGGAAACAGTAACAAGACGTTTCCCCTAGAGTTTTTTTAGTAAAAATCAGGTTATTTACTCAAATCTTTTGACCCCTTCGGACATTGAATTTCTTGATTATACAAAGTTGGCAGTGTAGAAGGCAAGGGAGCGGGGAAAGGTTTATTCGTTTCACAAAGAGTTGCGAGCGTGAGGAGTTCTTTGCTGGCTTTATCTTTGATAGCGAATACGGCTCCCGTGTAACTTTTGATGTAAACATTTTTTGGCGTAGCCGTGCTGACGATGCTCTCGAAATATGGCACTGATTCTTTAGGGTTATTTAAAGTTTGAACTGGCCCCATTGGCGCGGCTAGTCGGTAATGATAATTATAAGTCTGTGTTTTAATTCCTACCCCCAGCTTTTCCCAGGAATGGGTAAAAACACCATTTTCTAAAAAGTAGGCTTGTTGGGCTCTTGTCGTTGCGCCCAGATTTTGTCTGGCTTCTGATTGTCGCGCGCCTTTACAGGGAGAAAAGGGCTGATGGCAGCAGCGACAGGGACGGATGTAAGATGGTATCAATAAGGCGGCGGTGACGCTACTGTATAGAAACATCCGCACGAGCAGCCCTATCTTGGTAAAGCCTTGTATGTTATTTTTGGCGAGGAAATATTGCAGCAATTTGGCTTTGATTTCGACGTTCACGGTGCCTCCTCGATAAAATCACTCGATTGGATGTCTTCTTTTTATTTTGCCCACTTTGGCGGCGCGTCCTGTCACGGCTATAATAAAATTTACATGACTCCCTTACAAGTATGAGCGAATTCCCGGATTTTTCCAGCCACGGCTATCAGATTGTCCGAGAACTTGGCCACAATCGCGCCGGGGGGCGCGTGACTTATCTGGCTGTGCAAACTCAAACTGAGCAGCAGGTGGCGATTAAACAGTTTCAGTTTGCCCGCGACGGTGCGAACTGGGAGGAATACGATGCCTATCAGCGCGAAATTCAAGTGCTGCAGCAACTCAACCATTCTGGCATCCCCCGCTATCTGGATTCTTTTCAAACGCCAACTGGCTTTTGCATGGTGCAGGAGTACAAGGAGGCTTCTTCTTTGGCGGCGGTGGGGCGCGGCTTTACGCCGGATGAGGTGAAGAAAATAGCGGTGGCGGTTTTGGAAATTTTGGCGTATTTGCAGCGGCAAGTCCCGCCGGTGATTCACCGGGATATCAAACCTGAAAATATTTTAATCGATGGGCAGGGAAATGTCTATCTGGTAGATTTTGGCTTTGCTCGCGTCGGGGCTGGAGAAGTCGCCGCTAGCAGCGTCGTGAAGGGAACGCTGGGTTTTATGCCGCCGGAGCAGTTGTTTAACCGTCAGTTGACGGCAGCTTCGGATCTGTATGGATTGGGGGCAACGCTGATTTGCCTGCTGACGGGCACGAAATCGACGGATATCGGCAATTTAGTCGATGGGGCTTATCGGATTCCCGTCAAGCAGTTGCTGCCGCATTTGAGTTCTGAATTTATCGGCTGGCTGCAAAAGATGGCGGAACCGAATGTAAAAGATCGTTTTCCTGATGCGGCAGGGGCGCTGCAGGCGCTCAATCTGATTGATGTAAACCGTCGGGTGCCGGCGCTGCGATTTCCTGTAATGGGGGCGATCGCACTCCTTGTATTGCTGGGCGGCGTGGTGGCGGGCGGTGGTGTCTTGTGGGGTGGCGATCGCGCAAAGATGCCGGCTCCGAAAAAGTTAAATTATAAAGCTTTTTCTAATGTGGTCTTGACGAGGGGTTTGGATGATTCTTACAAACCCGTGGACGATATCAAGGAATTTTCTATTAACAGCCCGCTGAGAAACCTTGACGTTTATTTTTACGTTAGTTTGTTTCTGGATTTTCAGCAATCTTCTCAAGACGAACCTTTTACAGAACAAGAATTCACCGGCGGTTGCAAAATATTTAATCCGTCTGGAAAGCTCGTTTATGACGGGCAATCCACGCTGATTGCCGACGGGAATAAATTGGAGACTTGGTGCCTGCACGAGTTTGACAAAAAGACGGACGCGCCCGGAAATTGGAGATTTGAGTTTTATCTGGACGGTAAAAAAGTAGCTGCTGAAAATTTATCGGTAGTTTCCGAGTAGGGAAGAATCGCTCGGACACAAAATGACTCCAGGGTTTTCACCGGACAATTTCGGCAGATCGGGAGGTTGGATTGAGGGGAGATTGGTTTCGCAAATTCCGGCAATTGTGGTAGTTTTGCCGCTAGATGTTGTGACAACGAATAAACCGCCGCTGTAACTTTTCAGGCCGGATTCTTTCGGTTGGGCGGTGAAGAAGGCGCTCTGAATTCGCTGGGGCGGAAAGAGGTTGCCATTGCGGAGCTGAAAGGGACCGCGATCGGAAGCGTAGAGCATCCGGTAGCGATACCACATTCCCTCGGGCTTGATTTTGAACTCGAGGCGATCGCTGGAATGTGCTAAAGTGCCTGTTTCTTTGAAGTATTGTTTCTGGGCGCGATAGAGTAAGCCAAGAGTTTGTCTGGCTTCGACTTGTTTGGCTTTGCGAATTTTGGCGAAGAGAGTGGGAAGGGCGATCGCGGTTAAAACCCCTAACACTAGGATAAAAAACAGGATGACAGACCAGACGTTGCCTCGATCTTGATATTTTGAGAGGAAGAATTGAAGAGATCGAGCTTTGAGAGTCACTTTCATCGCAGGCGTCTGTTTAAATACTTGAGAAGCAAATGTCCGCCACAGTCTGGCAAGTCGCCGCGTCAAAAAGCGCTTTCTGGAATGCGATCGCTTGCGGCGGGCAAACGGGGAGCTTGGGGCCAAGAGTGGTGATTGGCCCTCCCCTGCCCGAGGGGCGATTAACGATCGCCGCCGTCAGCCCGCTCGCCCGAAGTTGCATCGCTAGAGAGAGAGGCGCATTCCGCCAAGTTCGCTTCTAAGTGCATTCGCTGTTCCATTTGGTGGAGGAAGTAGCCGGTCATCATCGCGGAAGCCAGCAATCCTGCTAAGTTTTCCCGGTTGGTGGTGACTTGTACGTCGAAATGTTCGGCGGGGAGCATTCCCACCAGTCCTTGTACATTTTGAGAAATGATTTGCTTGATTTCAGGACTGACGGACTTGGCCACGCGGGCTAAAACCTCCGGGGGCTGGTGCTGGAGGTACTTCAGCAGCGGGTTAACTTGGATGTCTTCAGCGTCGGAACTGAGAAAGTCTGGGTTAAACACCATTTAGCCTCTGAATCTATGGCTTGCTTACTTTCTAGTTTAAACCACACAGACGAAGTAGGGGGGAGGGGAGAAGTGAGAGCAGAAGTGAGAGGTAAAGGCGAAGAAAGGAAAAGTTGAGGTTGTGCAAGTGTTAGCCGTTTGATTCTTCGTCGTTCTCCTCACTTGTGACAGGGAATTGCAGTTCTAGCTGTTTGGGGAGGTGATCCACCTGAAAATATTGGTGAAATTTATTGGTCACTTGCAGCCAGTACGAGCGCCCGTCGGTTTGCTTGCGCCGGCGAACGAATCCCTGCTCGACGAGTTCCTGAACGTGCTGGTAGGCACCGGAACCGCGCAACTCAACTAAATTGGTTTGCGAGATCGGTCCTTTGAGGGCGATCGCGGCGAGGGTGCGCAGGGCACCCAAACCGAGGTCTACAGGAATCAAGGTTTGTACTAATTCTTGAAAAGAGTCGCGCAGTTGCAAGCAATAGCCAGCGGGGGTATCGACGACTTCGAGGGCGCTGTCGCGGTGGCTGTAGTCGTCGATCAATTCGAGGAGTGCTTCTTCTACCTCGGAGCGATCGCGCCCTGCATATTCGGCAAGCTGGGCAATTGTCAAGGGCTGACCTTTCAGGTAAAGAATGGCTTCTAGCGTGGTGGCAAGACGATGCATTGAGGATGGTAGATTTTAGAGTTGAGAGTCGAGATTTTCGCGTTTGGCTTTCAAATTTTAGACCTTTCTCGTTCCCGCTCTGGGATTCGGGAACGAGGCAGGGTTTTTTCTCAGTCCAGTTGCCGTCCTGTCAGCTCGACAAAGATATCTTCTAAATTGGAGGGGCGCGCCATCAGACCGGTTTTGTCTGCTTGCTGGGTGAGGTAGGCGTTGGCTTCCTCCAGGTTGGGGAAGAATAGATATTCCCAGCGATCGCCCGCTTGCTTCATCACCAGCCCTTCGCCGTGTTTGCAGCGCAGTTGCTGCAGGGTGCCGAGTTCGATGAGCTTGCCCGAGTCCATGATGCCGATGCGATCGCACAAATATTCTACCTCATCCATGTAGTGCGTGGTCAGCAGCATCGTCATGCCCTGTTGCTTGTTCAAATCGCGGATAATTTCCCAGAGGCGGCGGCGAGTTTGCGGATCGAGTCCCACCGTCGGTTCGTCCAGAAATAAAATTTGGGGCTGGTGCAGCAAAGCCCTGGCAATTTGCAGCCGCCGCTTCATTCCGCCAGAGAGATTTTTCGTCAGTTCGTCGCGCCTATCGGAGAGTTCCACATATTCGAGCCACTGGTTAATCCGCCGCTGGCGTTCTGGATTGGGGATGTGGTGCAGGCGTCCGTGGAATTCCATATTTTCCCACACCGATAAATCGCCATCGACACTGATTTGCTGCAAGACGACGCCGATGCACTTTTTCACCTCAGTTGCTTGGCGCGCGACGTCGTAGCCGCCGACTTCTATACGCCCTTGCGTGGGGCGCGTCAAGGTGGTAATCATCCGAATTGTGGTAGATTTGCCCGCGCCGTTCGGTCCGAGCAGCCCGAACATCTCGCCCCTGGCGATCGCAAATGAGAGGTCGTTGACGACGGGCATTTTATTGTAAACTTTGCGGACGTTTTCCAAGCAGACGGCGACGCTCATAGATGTCTGTTAAAAGGCGATAGATTTTTTAGAATAGCATGGTTTGGTAACTTTTTAAGGACAGAACAGAGCGCTCGGCGCTTGTCGGGGCGAGGAAGCTGCTGAATTCCGCCTCCTGCTTTACTTGCGATCGCCAATGTGCTATAATTTTTATGTACACTTAGTCACTCGTTTATCGATGGACTGCAAAAGATATTATTTTCGGCTGGAGATGGAACAGTTGCCCGATGAAGTTTGGCATCAGTTCAAATCCTGCGCTCTCTTGCAAGAGATGGGCTTGCAAGAAAAATCGGAAATGCTGGAACGGATTGAAGAGTTGCCCGAACCCCTGATCGATTGTTTAAAACAAACGCTCAAAAAAATCAGGGACGAGCAAACAATCAAATTCATTAAAGCCAATCCCGAAAAGTTTAGAATGTTTTTGACTTGTTCGGTAGCGGTATCTGAAGAAGATCGGAGATTGGCGGAAGTGGAGGATGAGGCTTGGAAGGATTTGTAAAGGGTGATGTGGTGGTGACTCCTTTTCCCTATTCGGATTTTAGCGAACTGAAAGTGCGTCCTGCATTTGTATTAGCCGTCCTTCAGGGAAATGACCTGATGGTGTGCGAGATTACCAGTCAGGCAGTTGGCAATCACTACGCCGTCCCCATCCATCAAACTGATTTTGCAACGGGAGCGCTCAGGAAAGACAGCAACGTGCGATCGGAAAAAATCTATACAATTGACCGTCAGATCGTGCGCTACAAAGTCGGCAGCCTCAACCCCGAAAAGGTAGAGGAAGTCATAGGAAAAATTCGGGGGATTATGGAACAATAAGAGCCATAATTCCCCAAAATTATTAGGGGTTTGCAGTGAGGACTGAAGTCCTCATTTCAACTGGCGACAGTCAAGCGAGACTCTAAAAATTAAAATAAAAAAGAATCTAAAATAGAAATGAATTTCTACCTCGGCATTGATTTCGGCACCTCTGGGGCTCGGGCGATCGCGATTGACGAAAGCGGCAGCATCCGCGCCGAAACGAGCTGCCAGTGGAAAACAGAGGCAGCGGCGTCGAGGGCTGAGAGCTGGCAGGGGGCATTATTGGCACTGATATCGCAAATCCCCGCCCAAGTGCGGCGGCAAGTCAAAGCGATCGCGATCGACGGCACCTCTTCGACGGTGTTGCTGTGCGATCGCGCGGGGGTGCCGCTGACTGAGCCGATTCTCTACAGCGACGCGCGGGGAGTCGCGGTGATGGAAAAGCTCAGAGCGATCGCGCCTGCCAATCACCCAGTGCTCAGCGCAACTTCCAGTCTGGCAAAACTGCTGTGGTGGCTGCACTGTAGCGACGTAACGTGCGGCAATTCTACCTATTTCCTGCATCAGGCAGATTGGCTGGCGTTTTTGCTGCACGGAAAGCTCGGCATCAGCGACTACCACAATGCTTTAAAGCTGGGTTGCGATCCCGAAAAGCTGTGTTATCCCGATTGGATGTATCGGATTGAAAACCTGCCGAATTTACCGGAAATTGTCGAACCGGGCGCGCCAGTCGCAGAAGTTACGGCAGAGGTCGCCGATCGCTTTGGGTTGCCGCGCGACTGTGCCGTCTGTGCGGGAACCACAGACAGCATCGCCGCCTTTCTCGCTTCCGGCGCGATCGCTCCCGGCGAAGCCGTCACCTCTCTCGGTTCGACGTTAGTGCTGAAACTGCTCAGTTGCGATCGCGTGGATGACGCCCGCTATGGCATTTACAGTCACCGCCTGGGCGACTTGTGGCTGACGGGCGGTGCTTCCAACACCGGCGGCGCGGTGCTGCGGCAATTTTTTACGGACGAACAGTTAGCGAACTTGAGCGAAAAAATCTCAGCCGAGCGAGAAAGTCCGCTTGATTACTATCCGTTAATTAAACCAGGCGATCGCTTCCCAATTAACGACGCGAACTTGCCGCCCAGACTCTCACCCCGCCCCGCCGATGACGCAGAATTTTTGCACGGATTGCTAGAAAGTATCGCCAGAATTGAAGCGCGGGGCTATCAATTATTGCAAGAATTGGGAGCGACTGAGCTAACGCGAGTTTATACAGCCGGCGGCGGTGCAAAAAACCCCGTCTGGCGTGCCATTCGCGGGCGTCTTCTCCAAGTTCCCGTAGAGAAATCCCCGCACGCAGAAGCCGCTTACGGCGCGGCGTTATTGGCGATGCGGGGAATTGAGAAAGGGAGCATAGCACTTTTGTAGGGGCGAAGTTTTTGCAACTACCCGGGTGAGGGCGAAGCATTCGGATTATCAATGGCTGGTTTTGCCCGAAAGATTCTTCGCCCGAATGCTATCGCCCCTACATAATCGGGATGCTTCGCGGAACAATGCCCCTACTTCACAAATTTATACATCAAAACTGCGTCAATATACTCGCCGGATTCTAATTTAACGTATTTGGGGCACCTGCCCTCGACAAGAAAGCCGAATTTTTTGTAAAGGGCGATCGCTCTTAAATTTGTTGAAAAGACAGTCAGCGTCAATTTTTCTAAAATAGGGTCATTTTTTGCCCATGCGATCGCGCTGTGGAATAAAGCGCTTCCGATACCTTGTTCGCGCCATTCTTTGCGGACAGATATCGAAACTGTCCCGCTGTGGGCGGTGCGTTTCAGGTTGCCATTCTCGATATCGATGAAGCCGACAACATCGCCGTAAACTTCAGCAACTAAGTAGATTTGACCGATTTTTTTAGCATGAATTTTAATATTTTCTTCTTCTGTTAGTTCCATCCAGAGAAATTCTTCTTCTCGGGTAATGGTATAGTCACCTTCCAGAATTAGTGAGAGTTGGATTTCCAGCAAACTCGGTGCATCTTCAGGAAGGGCGCTCCTGATTGTCGCGATTTCGTCAGTCTTCAATTTATATTTTTTGGGAGAGATAACGCTCACTTTTACACCTCGTACAGCCCCCCGCCGGAGGTTAAATATCAGAATTTCTCGTTTATTTCTCGTTCCCAGGCTCAGCCCGGGTAGGGTGCCTGGTAGGAGGCTCTGCCTCCGGCTGCCTTGAACCTGGTGCAAAATATCAGTTTTAACTGATATTTTGCACTTTTATCAATTCGAGGCAGAGCCTCGATATTCTCGTTTCCAGGCTGAGCCTGGAAACGAGAAATAGCGCAAATTCTACTCTACGCGCTGCATCGGCTCGTGTTTTGGATTGAGGATTTTTGTCACCCCACGGAATTTAACAGCCAGACACATTTTATCACCAGCACCGGTAATCAGCGTGACTTGCCCGATTCCGAAATTTTGGTGGACGACGCGATCGCCTACTTTCCAATTCTGCGCCACGGCACCATTAGATTTCTTTGCAGTTGCGGTTGCGGTTGCAGTTGATTTAGCGCGGCGTCTGGCGACTGCATTGCCCTCCAGCATATCTGCCGGCAATTCCCCTAGAAATCGAGACGGCAATTTCTTTTCATAGGAACCCCAGAGGCGGCGCTCGCTCGCGTAAGTCAGAAACAATCGCTCCTGGGCGCGGGTAATCCCCACATAGCACAGGCGGCGCTCTTCTTCAAGGGCTTTGGGATCTTCCAAACTGCGGAAGTTGGGAAATAACCCGTCTTCCATCCCCACCAAAAACACGATGGGAAATTCCAAGCCTTTTGCGGAGTGCAGCGTCATCAAAGCAACGGCTTTTTCGTCTTCTTTCAAATCGTCCAAATCCGACGCGAGAGAAGCATTTGCCAGGAATCCGGTTAACGTGGTGTCTTCGTTATCCTCCGCATATTGCAGCACGGCGTTGAAAAGTTCCTCGACGTTTTGCAGGCGATTTTCTGCTTCGTCGGTGCCTTCGTCTTGCAGGGCTTGGATGTAACCGGATTCTTCCATCACGCCTCGGATGATATCGCCGGCGGGGAGGGTTTCGAGTTGCTCCTGCCAGTGGCGAATCATTGCGGCGAAGTTATTGATGTTTTTAGCGGCTCTGGCGGCTATCGTGTTGACAGATGTTTCGTCTTTGATAATTTCCCAGAGGGGGCAGTTTAATTGTTGGGCAAAAGCTTCTAAGCGATCGAGGGTTGTTTTGCCAATGCCCCGCGCGGGGGTATTGATGATGCGCTTCAAACTAATGTTGTCGGCTGGATTGGCAATTACCCGCAGGTATGCCACAACGTCTTTGACTTCTTTGCGATCGTAGAATCTCAACCCTCCCACCACTCTGTAGCGCACGTTCGTTCGCACGAGCACGTCTTCAAAAGAGCGCGATTGAGCGTTTGTACGGTAGAGAATTGCAAACGCGCCCCAATCTAACTCTGGGTGCTGCGCTGCCATTTTGCGAATTTGCTCGACGACAAACTCGGCTTCGTCAACTTCATTATAGGCGCGGTGACAGTAAATGGGTTCTCCTTCGCCGCGCGTCGGGCGCAGCACTTTGTCGATTCGTTCCGTGTTGTTGGAAATCAGGCGGTTTGCCACTTCCAGAATATTTTCCCTAGAGCGGTAATTTTCCTCCAGTTTCACCATTGTTTGAGTTTTTTCGTCGGGCAACCCGTCGCCAAAGTCTTGCTGAAATTCTAGCAAGATGGTATAATCAGCCATGCGGAAGCTGTAAATCGACTGATCGACGTCTCCCACTACGAAAATCGAGCGATTTTCCCATTTATCGAAAGATTTCGCATCCGCCCCGTTCGTCACCAATAGCCGAATTAAATCATATTGCGTGCGGTTGGTGTCTTGGTACTCGTCAACGAGAATGTGGTGAAATTGGCGGTGCCAGTAGTCTAAAACTTGCGCATTTTGGCGGAAGAGTTCCACCGGCACGCGGATGAGATCGTCAAAGTCGAGGGCGTTGTTGGCGGCGAGGGCGTCTTGATAGCGACTGTACACGTCGGCAATGACGCGCCCGCGATAATTCTGCTCCTCTCGCTCGTAATCGCGGGGAGACAAGCCTTTATTTTTGGCGGCGCTGATTTCGTAGCGAACCTTGCGCGGGTCGAATTTTTTGTCATCCAGGTTGAGGGTTTTGGCGACAATTTCTTTGATTTGGCTCTGGGAGTCGGATTCGTCAAAAATGGAAAAATTGCGCGTCCACTTGCGCCCCCTTTCGTCTCGATACTTGTCGATATCGTAGCGCAGGATGCGGGCGCACAGGGCGTGAAATGTGCCAATCCAAAGGGGTTTAATGAGTTGTTTGTAGATGCGCGATCGCAGGTTTCTTTGTTCGCCCTCTGTCAGAGCATCAAAAGGCTTTTGATATTTTTCCATCGCCCACTGCTGGGCAAACAATTTTTCTACCCGCTCTTTCATTTCCCGCGCGGCTTTGTTGGTAAAAGTCACCGCCAGGATATTTTCAGGATCGACTCGCTGGCTGCGAATCAAATTGGCTACTCGAAAAGTGAGTGCCCGCGTTTTGCCGGAACCCGCGCCAGCCACTACTAATAATGGCCCGCAGAAGTGTTCGGCTGCTTGTCGCTGACTGGGGTTGAGGTGGCTGAGGAAATCAGGGGTTTGTGTCATGGCTGAACTGGACAATGCGCTGCTAGGCTAGCTATTCTATCCTATCGGAAATGAGGGTAACGCGAGAAATTTTGTCCGTCGTCAGGGAATTTATTCTCTGCCTAATAGCGAAAGTCCACTTTAAACGATTGACAAATATTTCGCTAAGCAGTAAGATGCTAGGGTGGTAAAAAGTTTATCTATGGCCCCACTCCTTCGCCTCTTACCAGGATTAGTTTTTTTGTCGCTGGCGTGTGCTTCCTGTGCGTCTATGCCATTTTTTGGCTCCCAAGCACTCAACACGGAAAGCTCGACAGCCACTCAAACAAAATCGGCATCAGCACCTCTTCAAGCCGCCGGCTCCCTGCCACCGCCGAAAACTTACGATCTGCAAGACAACAAGCACCAAGTATGGGCGCGGCTGACGCAAATCGCCTATACTGAAGACAGCATTATAGTAACGATGGCAATTACCAATGGCAGCAAAGAAGTCGTCCAACTTAGCGCCAAAGAGGACATGATTCTCTGTGACGATCTGAAACAAGCATCCCATTATATCTGTGGCAACGAATACAGGTTGTCAGCCCCACCCGATAACCTCAGAGTCAGCATTCAACCGGGCACGACTATGAAGGGACAGTTCGTTTTTATAGGTCGGCTGTCACCCCAAGCCAAGTTTCTAAAGCTAACTACAAATTCAAGCGCTAGTGCTTCTTACTCAACCCTTCCCAAGCTAGAGTTTGTAGATATCCCGATTCAGAGGTAACGGGGAAATGGCAAAGCTAATTAGACTGTTTGAGCTGAGTTTAGCTTCCACGTTGCTGCTATCTGCCTCAGCCTGCCAAGTCTTCGGGGAAAAATACCCGAAAGTCACGACTGTTGAAACCGTACCGGTGCCCGTCACCGCCAATCTAGAGGTTATCCCCGTTGCGACTACCACCCTGGAGGTGGTGAATCCTGCTGGTTCTAATTCTACGACTCTAATCACTGAAAATCAAGCGCCTGCTACGACGACTTTGCAGGCGGAAAGTCCGCCGATGACTGCTACAATAGAAGCGACTAAACCCGATGCTTCTACAACGGTGCAGGTAGAAACTCCACCGATTCCGACGCCAGCGGTAACAGCACCGCCTCAACCGACTCCGACTCCAGAGGCAACAGCACAGCCTCAACCGGTTGCTGCCAGTCAGGTAGAAACTCAGCCGGTGCCTGCCACTCAGACGGAGATTGACAAGACGCTTACTGAATTGAAAGCTGAGAAGACGATTGAGGGAATTAAAGTTAACCTGCCTGATAATATTTTATTTGAATTTGACAAATACAACGTCCGCGCCCAAGCCAAACCTACTCTCGCCAAAGTCAATCAACTGCTGAGTCATTATAAAGACGCGCAGGTTTTTATTTTCGGACATACTGACAGCAAGGGGGATGATGCTTACAATCTGGAGTTATCCCAGAAGCGAGCGGCGGCGGTGAAATATTATTTCGTCAATGTGTTTAAAGTGCCGGCAACTCGAATGCAAACTAAGGGGCTTGGCAAAACGAAACCGATCGCTCCGAATCAGAATCCAGACGGTTCTGACAATGAGGCAGGGAGGGCAAAGAATCGCCGGGTTGAGTTTATTATCAAGACGCCAACTCGCAAGGAAGTGCAACAGCCGGGAGCCGATCCCTTCCGAGATGCGGTTAATATCGCTCAGAATGCGTCGCTGCTCGCTCAAAGCGCTAAAACTCAGGAGGATTGGAATAAAATCGCCGAGAAGTGGAAAGAGGCGATCGCGCAGATGAAGGCGGTGCCGGAATCCAGCCCCAATTACCAAAATGCTCAAAAAAAGGCTGTCGAGTACGAGAAGAACGTGAATTATGCCCAGACACAAGCTGATTTAGCAGTTCCTTAGTTTGGTTTAAAATATGTAATTGGGGACGGCTGATTTTTGATAAAATTTAACCACTTGCTGCACTAATTTACCTTCTCGTCCCAAGGCTTCATCTGCTAACTCAACTATCCACGAATTCGGGCGGGCGTGGGGTCTGGCTGCCAGCACTGCTGCCAGCGCTTCCTCTTCCCTACCCGCGCCGAGCAGCACGGCAAAAACCGTGAGGGCGACGGCTGCAGAGCGGCTGATTCCGGCTTGGCAGTGGACGAGTAAATCTCCCTCAGACTGAGCGATTAAGGCGGAAAAATCGATGACTTTGAGGATATCCTCGTAGGAGGGCAAAACATATTCGGGATCGTCTGAAGGCGCGTCGATGTCGTGAAATTCTAGCCGCAGCCGCTGGGGAACGCGATCGAAACCTTGTGGCGGCTCGACGCCAGGGCTGCCAATGGAAATCAAGTATTTGATAGAGCGCCCTGTGGTTTTAGAAAGCAGGTGTTCGCTGGCTTCGGCAAAGGAGGTGATCAAGAGTTTGGGGAGTTTTTTCGGCTGGGAGTCTGTCGGCTCGCTGCTGTGAGAATTTCCCATTTCTCCCCTATGATTGCTGATTTGATTGAATTGCTTTTGTGCCCACTCGCGCACGTCAGCATATCGGTGATCGAGGGCGCGATCGAGTACGGAGATCGCTGCTGGCGATGCGATTTGCCCTAATGTTTCAACGGCTTTTTGACGAACTGGAAGGTTTTCGTCGTCAAGCGCTTGCGCCAGTGCGGTAACGGCTGTTTCAGAGCCGATTTGCCCCAATGCCGCGATCGCCCGCCAGCGGACGTAATATTCGGGATCGCCCATCGCTCGCGCCAGCCCCGCTACGGCGGCTTCTTTGCCGAGGAGCCCTAATGCTTCTGCCGCCCTGCCGCGCACGAAAAGATCGCTGTCATTGAGGGCTTCCAATACGGCAGGAATCGCGGCGCGATCGCCGAGTTTTCCCAACAGCGAAACCGCACTGCCGCGCGCGTCGGCATCGTGGCGATCGAGGGCTTGCAATAACACGGCGATCGCTTCTTTCGAGCCGATTTCTCCCAAGGCATAAACCGCTTTTAAACAAACGTAATCGTCGCGATCGCTCAGGGCTCGCTGCAACCCGTAAACTGCCGCTTCCGAGCCGATTTTTCCCAAGGCAGAAACTGCCTTGCTGCGAACGTCTGCGTCTTCGTCATCGAGCGATCGCAGCAGCCACGCCACCACGGCTTCATCTCCGACTTTTCCCAGTGCAGAAGCCGCCCGCCAGCGCACCTCAGCGTCTGGGTGGTTGAGTGCTTTCAGCAATCCCGCTACCGCTGTTTCTGAGTTGATTTGCCCTAATGCCCAAACTGCCCACTTGCGAACGTGAGAGGCGCTGTAATTCAAGGCTTTTAGCAATCCCGCTACAACTACATTCGAGCCGATTTTTCCCAGCGCCCAAGCTGCCCACGCTCGCGTCTCCCTATCTTTGTGGTTGAGCGATCGCAGCAATACCATCACCGCTGCTTTTGATTGTATTTTTCCTAATGCCCGAACGGCACGCCGGCGCTCCCTGGGATCTTCGTCCTTCAAGGCTTGTAGCAATTTAGCAATTGCACTTTCAGAGCGATCGTTCATGGCAGAGTTCTAGCAATTTCCTAGTTTATTTTCACCCTAAAAAGCCCTCAAGCAGGTTTTTGAGCCGGCTTCCAAAGAGGCGATCGAAAACCTGCTATTTCCACTAGGGATTTCTGCCGAAAGCGGGTGAAGCGCTTTCCCGGCACGCCAAACCCTCAACCTTTCAGAATGCGCCCCATGCAAATAACGGCTAAAATCCCCAACAGCACCCAGATGGCCACAATTATACCAGCCGCCACCCAGTTTGTCGGCTTTTCCTGCATTATTTCCGATTCTGCCCGTTCCCGGCACTCGGCGACAACCTCTGGGGGGATCGGTTTCAGTACCAGCCAAATGCCTGCCGGCACGATTATCACATCGTCTAAATATCCCAAAATGGGGATGACGTCGGGAATCAAATCGATCGGGCTGAAGGCATAAGCCACCACGCAAGTTGCCAGAAATCTCGCCATCTAAGGGACTCTGGAATCTTTACTGGCTAGATAAATAGCTTAAGTTTCTTTTTTCAGCTTTCTGGCGAGTTGTTTGAGAGACTGCATGGCGGCTGGTTGAATATCTATCGGGTATTTTATCAGCGATTCCCTACCCTTCAGGTGTTGGCGTTGCGCCTGCGGGTTGAGATAGCTTCACGCAAAGGTTCCCTGTCGCGCTTGCTGAACGATCCCCAACCGCCCGTACCCAAACGAGCATTCTCTCTGCATTTCCTTCGAGACAATGGCTGTTTTTCTGTGGATTTTCGCTCCTCGATTTTATCCTAAAAATTTTCAGCTCGACTTCTAAAAACCATTGTCACCAAAGTTTTCACCTTTGCCTCATCGCTGAAAACCTCTCTCAACGGCTGACTATTTCACCCATTTAAAACGGCTGGTTCTTTCAGTTTAGCCGTGAAAGATTCTTCTCGCTTAACGCTCGCACCGCGATATTTTAGCCCCGCTACGGGTTCCAATTCAATCCCATCTTTTACCTTGGGACATTTACAAATCTGACCGCGATACTTTCCGATAATCTCGTCCTCAGTTACCTCCACTGCTGGTGATTTCGGTTCGTAGTCGATGCCGCGATAGCTGAGTTTTACTTTCTTGTCGTCGCTTTCGGCTGCTGCCTGCTGCCGTTTCGGCTGCGAGATTCTGCGGTTGCTGAACAAGACGAGGGCGAGCAGGAGCAACTGTACCGGCCACGGTGCTAAAATCAAGCTCAAGAACAGGCTGACGAGTAAAATTGCAGCGGCGATGTAGGCAATTTCGTCAGCGGAATTCGTCAAGACATAGGCCACTAACAGGGATATGGCCACTGGCACCAGGAAACCCCAGGCCATAAAGCTACCACCTCTGAGTTATTTTATAAGTGTGTATTAAAGTATACGATCGCCGACTGAAAAAAAATACTCCCCAGACAACTTTCCCAAAACCAAAACGAACAGCCTCTACAAAAAGCGATCCCTCGAAAACGAGCGCCAGCCATCTCTGCAGCAAAATCCCGCCACTTTTGCACGCCAAACAGTGCTTTCTTGCACCGCGCCCCCGTGTGAAAACGTCAGGAAATCTTAACAATTAGCCTCGCCTGACTGGCAGGCGAACCGTAAAAGTAGACCCCTCGCCGACGCGACTTTCGACAGAAATCTGCCCGCCCATCAGATCGCAGAAATGACGGCAAATTGCCAACCCCAGCCCCGTACCGCCATAGCGGCGCGTGGTAGAAGCGTCTCCTTGGGTGAAGGCTTGAAACAGGCGCTGCTGCTGCTCCTGTGAAATGCCTATCCCCGTGTCTTGCACTTGAAAGCACACCCACTCGTCAGCCGGGGAGCTTTCTTCTGGCTGAGCGCCTGAAAGTGCTGGGCAATGACGGGTTGCCGTCAGCGTCACCGTGCCATCTGCTGTAAATTTGGCGGCGTTGTTGAGCAGGTTGAAAAGGATTTGCTGCACCTTGTTGCGATCGCCGTCCATGATACCGAGTTGAGAGTCGAGCTTCACCTCTAAAATATTTCCATTCTTCTCCACAAGCGGCTTGACGGTGACGGCGAGGTGTTCGACGAGCATGGCGATATCGAACGGCTGCGGGTGGAGCGTCATTTTGCCCGCTTCAATCTTCGACAAATCGAGGATATCGTTGATGAGTGTCAGCAGGTGCTTGCCAGCCGTATTGATGGATTGCAAATCGCTGATAAATTCCGTATCGCCCAAACCCATTTCGCGAGCGTCGTCTTGGAGGAGTTCGCTGTAGCCGATGATGGCGTTGAGGGGCGTGCGCAGTTCGTGGCTCATCGCGGCGAGAAACTGGCTCTTGGCTTTGTTGGCGCTCTCCGCCGCTTCTTTAGCCTGTTGCAGTTCCCTGGCGCGCTCGGATACGCGCTCGATCAGGTGGTTCACGGATTGAGCGAGAGAGCCGATTTCGTCAGCACTCGTCACCGGCGCGCGCAGCTCGAAATTAGAGTCCCTCGCCACCTGTTCGGCGATTTTGGTTAAAGTTACCATTGGTCTGGCGATCGCCCGACTGGCTCTGAGCGCCAAGAACGCCGCGATCGCGACGGATAGCAGCATACTGCTGACGATAATGAGTTTTTCCAGTCCTTGCGCGTCTTCGAGGGCGACTTCTCCCAGCCGCTCTTGCTCCTGCGACAGCTCCACCAGTTGGCTCAATTCGCGCGACAGCCCATCCAATGCCGCTGCGTCTTCAGAGCGATCGACCTGCCGCAGTCGCGCCAAAAGCGCCTGCGCCGCTTCTTTGGACGTCTCGGCGCGCGGCAGCGCCGATTCGATCGCGAGTTCGAGGGATTCCAAATTCTTCACCCCCGCTTGCGCCCTAGCCCGTATCCGAGCCGGAGGAGCTGCCGCCCAGTCGGGTTCTCTGGCGAAGAAATTGTCCAATTCGCGCTGCCACTTCTTCGCCCTCGCAACGCTGTCTCGAAATCGGGATCGCTGCGATCGCAATCGTTCTGAATCCCCGACAGCCGCCACCACCCGCTCTTTGTGCAACTGTGCCGAGACGACGGCATCCTTGAAATTTGCCAGCAATTGCGCTCTCTCGCGCGCGATCGCCAACTCCTCGATTCCCTTTCCTTGGAAATAGTCCGCGATTAGCAGCCCGCCCACTGCTCCTACAAAGCCTATTCCGATCGCCAGAACATATCCAAAGCCAATTTTCTGGCGGATGCGCCAAGAATTGACTTGCGCTTGCCACCGCGATAGCGCTGCTTGGTTGCGGCTGCGAATGTCTTGCCCAGCAGTTTTCCCTTGAGATTGCATCAGCATAATCCCCTTACCCAGACGCGAGCTGCGATTCGCTTTTCGAGAGCGAAAAGCGCTTCACGGGCGACGAAGCTGCTAGTCAACTGCTGCTCTCCCGTGCCGCTCGACACCGATAACCGCCTTTTTTCTAACAGCTTTTTCAGCTATTTCTATCTAATTCGTAACCTGTGGCTGCCGAATCCTTCCCGAGAAGGATTTCACCCTGAAAAAAACCCAGAAGCGCAGAAATCTTTCGCTCTCTTCCAGGCTACCTTTGCCGAGCCACTCCCGACAATCGCGCGGGTTTTTCCCGACAAAGTATAAACGCTGCCTGCGCGCGTTTATCTGATTATATCTCAAGTGCAGGCGACGAAGCTGCCAAACTGGCAGGAATCCCTTCCTGTGCGGCGTTGCGCGGCAGTCTGCTGGTTTTCCCTCCTCGAGTCCGACCGTTCATTTTTGACCGACTTGCGCTCCCGTGATATGATATCATTTTTTAAATTTTCAAAATCAAGCTGCCCTTTGACTCGCCCTACAAAAAAGGGAAGCGAATCCGCGCAATTTAGAACGCCAGTTTCTGCAAAAACGGCTTAGCGCTTTAACGAACCGCGATCGCCCCTTCCCCAAAAACCAAGAAACCCGCTTTCTCGCTAGAAAACGGGTTTCTCGCTTTTCGATCGCGCCGCAGCGGCAATAAGACTAGCTCGCCGAGGCAGACAACGGTTGAGTCAGAGCTTCTTTGAGCAGCTCGGCTTTGTCAGTTTGCTCCCACGGCAAATCCAGATCGGTACGTCCCAAATGACCGTAAGCCGCTACATCTTGATAGAAACGACCGTTGCGTTCTCCGGGCAGGTTCCGCAAATTAAATGTCTGGATAATCCCAGCGGGGCGCAGTTCAAAATGTTGTTTTACAGCTTCTAACAAGCGATCTTCATCGACTTTGGCGGTGCCGAACGTTTCGATCGTCATGCTGACTGGTTGGGCAACCCCGATAGCGTAACTCAACTGAATTTCGCACTTGCTCGCCAACCCAGCCGCCACAATATTTTTAGCAATATACCGGCAAGCATAAGCCGCAGAGCGGTCTACCTTGGTGGGATCTTTGCCGGAGAACGCCCCGCCCCCGTGGCGGGAGTAGCCGCCATAGGTATCGACAATGATTTTGCGCCCGGTGAGGCCAGAGTCTCCCTGCGGCCCGCCGACGACAAATTTGCCCGTAGGGTTGACAAGGAAGCGGGTTTGTGCATCGGGCTTGACTTCGATATCGGAAAACACCGGCAGCACGACGGCTGACCAAAGGTCTTCTTTAATCTTGGCTTGTACCGCGTCTGTCTCGGAGATCTCGCCAATGCTGGGGGCGTGCTGGGTAGAAATCAGGATGGTATCGATGCCGACGGGTCGCCCGTCTTCGTAGACGACGGTCACTTGGGTTTTGCCGTCGGGACGCAGGTAAGCTAGTTGGCCAGTTTTCCGCACGGCTGCCAGCCGGCGCGCGATCCGGTGCGCCAGACTGATGGGCATGGGCATCAATTCCGGGGTTTCGTTGCAGGCAAAGCCAAACATGATCCCTTGGTCGCCAGCTCCGATCGCGTCCAGGGGGTCTGCGCTGGTTTCTTCGCGACCGACGCCTTGCGCGATGTCGGGGGATTGTTCGTCGAGGGCAACCAAGACCGCGCAACTGTTGGCGGAGAAGCCGTTTTCGGCGTCGGTGTAGCCAATTTCAGCGATTTTTTTCCGGGCGAGATGGACGTAGTTCACCTGAGCTTTGGTGGTGATTTCCCCGGTGATCAGGACTAAACCCGTATTGACGACGACTTCAGCGGCGACGCGGCTGCTGGGGTCTTGGCTGAGGAGGGCGTCTAAAATCGTGTCGGAAATCTGGTCGCAGATTTTATCGGGGTGCCCTTCGGTGACGGATTCCGAGGTGAACAGGTAGCGACGAGTCAAGGGTGTTTCCTCCTTCAAGGGTGGCTAGGGGGACGAGGTGTGCTGGCTTGGTGCGAGCTATCGTAACCAGCCATCATAACAACTTTTATGTTTCAGCCTTTCAAAGGGATTGGTAGGTTTGCGGATGCCGCTGAGCGCGAATTCTATCACGTCAGCCGCTTTCTCTAGCGGTGTTCCATTCGGGCTGAGAAGCATATTCGCGCAAAATGTTGGGGCTCCGGTTTATTTTTGGCTGATTGCGATTAGGAAAATTTCTAGTGCAGGCAGTATCGGTTCTGAAAATTCTCGATCGCGACGCCTGTGAATCAAGTTTCTAGGAGTTTGATTTCATCCAAGCTGGCGATCGCCACATCGGCTGCGGCGAGATGGGCTGCTGCCGGGGTTCCCCAGCAGATGCCGACGCACCCGGCGGCCCCGGCTTTTTTGGCCATTTCGATGTCGCCTAAGGAATCGCCCACCATCAGGGCGGCGCTGGGTTCGACGCCGAGGCGATCGCAGGCTTGCCAAAATAAGCCCGGATCTGGCTTGCTCGGGCCTTCATCGACGCCCATTAGCAGTTGCAGGTATTCGCCGAGTTGGTAGTAGGTGGCGAATTCTCGCACGCGCGCGGTGGTGTCGGCGGAGAGAATGCCGAGTTTGAGTCTGGCGTCGGCGAGGAATTTCAGGGTTTCCAGACAGCCGACAAATAAAGGGGAGGGCGGGGTATTTTTCAAAACCTGCTCGGCTTCTGCAAAGGCGCGGCGAGCGATCGCCAGGGATTCCAGCCAAGAGCGCCCGGTTTCGGCAATGTAGGCGGCGGCGGCAATTTCGTTTTCGCGGCGGCTGCCGACTGCCATCAAGCCTGTCGGATCGAGGACTCCGCTGCTGACGCCGAAAGCCATTAATAGGGGTTCGCCGGTTCCCGGAATCTGGGCGTCGATCAAGCGCGATCGCTTCTGTGCCAGATTTCGCAGATAGTCTGAGGTATCTGCCAGGGTGCCGTCTTTGTCGAAAATAACCGCCTGGATATTCTCGAAGGTGATATTTCTACACTGAATGGTTGCCAAGACAATCTGCTCCCTACAGCGATCGGCAGTGAAAGAAACCCGGTTTCTGATGTTGCCTCCAGGGCGATCGCGTGGCGGGCGTCGGAAAGAAATCCGGTTTCTCAATCCGCGCGATCGCCCTGAAATTCCCATAAAAAAAGAGGGGTCGTTCCCTCTAGCGTGCAACTCGGCGCTCGGTGACGAGCCGGTTGCACGGAAAACTTGCCCTTGCTTATACTTCTTCGTCTACAGCGCTGGGAATTTCTTCCTCTTCCACCGGGGCTGCGGCTACTGCGGCGGCGGCTGGCTGAGGAGCGCTCGCTTGCTGTTGAGCCTGCTGTTTGGCTCGCATTTGCTCCCGATACTTCGCCGCCATTTCTTCTGCTTTCTCGTAGACTACTTGCGGATTTTTCACCATGTCCCCGGGTTCGGGTTCCAGTTGCTTGGTGGACAGGGAAATGCGCCCGCGCTCCGCATCCAAGTCAATGATCATCACCTTCACTTCGTCATTGACATTGAAGACGCTGTGAGGCGTATCGATGTGATCGTGAGAAATTTCCGAAATGTGCAGCAACCCGCTGACGCCTCCGATATCGATGAAGGCTCCGTAGGGTTTGATGCCGCGAACGTTGCCGACGACGACTTCGCCAACTTCGAGGCGGTTCATCTTGCGCTCGACGAGGGCGCGGCGGTGCGAGAGCACCAAGCGGTTGCGATCTTCGTCTACCTCTAGGAATTTCAGCGGCAGTTCTTCTCCGACGAGTTCTTCCTTGGGCTTGCGAGTGCTGATGTGAGAGCCGGGGATAAAGCCGCGCAGCCCTTCAATGCGTACCAGTGCCCCGCCTCGGTTCGTCGCGAATACCTGAGAGCGCACGGTTGCGTCTTCGGCTTGCAACTGCCGGACCCGCTCCCACGCGCGCATGTATTCAATGCGCCTGATTGACAGGGTAAGTTGGCCATCCTCATTTTCATCGGTGAGGATGAAAAATTCGCGGGTTTCGTTGGACTGGAGGACTTCTTCCGGGGCGTCTACCCGGTTGATGGACATTTCCTGAATGGGAATGTAAGCGGCTGTTTTTGCACCGATGTCAATCAGAGCCCCTCGCGGTTCGATGCTGAACACCGTCCCGGCTACAATATCGCCGGGACTGAAGTGATAGTCGTATTTGTCGAGTAGGGCGGCAAAATCATCGTGGGTAAAGCCAACATCTTTGGTAAGGGTTTTCTGATTGACCATGCGATTAGTTTCCTGGAAGTTACTCCTACAAAAAAAACTGTTCAATACGAATCTACCTATCCCAGAATGCCCTTTACGGTTGCGACTGCTACGGTGGGATTGTTTGTGAGAATCCCACCCTCTTGCGCAACCCAGCGGCGAATGCCTCTGCGTCGGGGCGAACTGGATGGACGCGCTCGAGCGCTTTGACTGTACAGGTAACACGTATACTGCTCAAAACCTGCTGGGGACGTCCCTCAGCGTTTGGTTGAAAGCCTAGATCTGATATTATAACTTACTTATATGATTTTGAACATTTTTTCGCGATCGCAGCAATACACCAGCCAAGATGCTTTGACTTGGCCACCTCTTCTAGCCTCTGGAACGAGAATAATGCCTGACGGGCTCTTTAGGCCCCTCAATCTCTGCTATCTTACCGTACTTTTGGCAATCCAGTCGCGCTGTTATTGCTGAAACTGTCTGGAAAAAGCGATCGGCGGATTTTACAGTTCCCCGTTTACCTCAAGCGTTTGGCTTTAAAATGGTAGGGCAGTTTTCCAGAAAGCTGCTGTTCGCGACCGTCCGCTTTGGCGCTATTCTCCCACCAGTTCGGGATTGCGGGACAAGAACTCGGAGAGCATCTCGGGGGTAATTTCCGGCGGCAGCACCTCGTTGAGCTTGTCTTCCTCCTCGACAGAGGACTGGCAGTTCTGCAGGTGATTGAGGGTGTCGATAAAATCGCGAATGCCTCGGAATTTGCGGTAAACGGAGGCAAAGCGGATGTAGGCAACTTCGGAGAGGGATTGCAGGTGCTTGAGTACCATGTCGCCGATTTCGCTGCTGGTGACTTCTCGTTCGCTGCGCTGCTGTAGTTCGGCTTCGAGTTCATCGACGAGAGATTCCAAGCGCACGGCGGGGATGTCGATTTTTTCGCAAGCGCGCGCGACGCCGCGCAGCAATTTGGAGCGATCGAACGACTCGCGCCGCCCATCTCGCTTGATTACCGCGATGGGTACGAATTCGATCCGCTCGTAAGTGGTAAAGCGGCGCTTGCAATTCAAGCATTCGCGCCGGCGGCGGACGCTGGCTCCGGCTTCGGCTGAGCGCGACTCCAGAACCCGACTATCTGTATGTTGGCAGTATGGACACCGCATGGTTTCGGTCCGAGGCAAAAATGAAGAAAGCGCAAAAATGGCGAAACCCCGAGCCTGCTTTCAGTCGCGCTGCTGTTTGGCTGGGCATTTTTTTAGAAATTGCCTGCCAAACAGCAGCATTTTTCGGCTCGGGTATCGAAGAAATCTTTTTCTAACTAGCCACCGATGCGGGGGGGTTCGCGAAAGGCGATCGCGAAGAAGAGGACGCCGATGGCAAGGGTCAGAACCAAAATGTAAACGACACTTTCCATATTAGAAATTTTCTCCCATCCACTTAACGACCAGTGTACCAAGGAAATGCTTTTTCAAGCTTTGATTTTTGAGAAAACCGCCAAGGGCGATCTTGCCCGAGAGGGGGCTCCCAGGCTCTACGCCTGGGGCTGCCATCTGACGGCTAACTCAAAACTGTCCTGAACCTATGCCTTGCGGGTAGTCTTGTCGCCCAGTTTGGCGAAGGCACCCCATTCGACTTGTTCGATATCGAGGTCGGGGTCGATCCCGGCAAACACGTCTCGGAAGAGAGTGCGGGAACCGTGCCAGATGTGACCGAAGAAGAACAGCAGGGCGAAGCAAGCGTGTCCGTAGGTGAACCAACCGCGCGGGCTAGTGCGGAACACCCCGTCGGAGTTGAACTTCTCGCGATCGAATTCAAAGGTTTCGCCGAGCTGAGCCTTACGAGCGTACTTCTTGACGGTAGCGGGGTCGCTAAAGGTTTTCCCGTCGAGATCGCCACCGTAGAAGGAAACCGTAATGCCAGCTTGCTCGAAGCTGTACTTGGATTCAGCGCGGCGGAACGGAATGTCAGCGCGCAGGATGCCGTCAGAGTCAGTCAAGATCACCGGGAAGGTTTCAAAGAAGTTGGGGATGCGGCGAACCGTCAATTCGCGACCTTCTTTGTCTTTGAACACGGCATGGCCCAACCAACCGGTCGCCAAACCGTCTCCGTTGTTCATCGGACCGACGCGGAACAAACCGCCTTTAGCGGGGTTGTTGCCAACGTAGTCGTAGAATGCCAATTTTTCGGGGATGGACGAATAAGCTTGTGAGAGGCTCTTGCCATCTGCGAGGCTGGCTTGAACGCGGCGGTCGATTTCCTGTTGGAAATAACCGCTATCCCACTGGTAGCGGGTGGGGCCGAACAGTTCGATGGGGGTAGCGGCGCTGCCATACCACATCGTTCCTGCCACGACAAAGGCGGCGAAAAATACGGCGGCAATACTGCTGGAGAGTACGGTTTCGATGTTCCCCATCCGCAGGGCTTTGTAGAGCCGTTCGGGGGGGCGAACTGTCAAGTGGAACAAACCAGCGATGATGCCGACAATCCCAGCAGCGATGTGGTGCGCGACGATGCCGCCCGGGTTGAAGGGGTTAAAGCCTTCTGGACCCCAAGCAGGGGCCACCGGTTGGACGCTGCCGGTGATTCCGTAAGGATCGGAGACCCACATGCCCGGGCCAAACAGGCCGGTGAGGTGGAAAGCACCGAAGCCGAAGCAGAGCAGACCGGATAAGAACAGGTGGATGCCAAACATTTTTGGCAGGTCGAGGGCGGGTTCGCCGGTGCGGGGGTCGCGGAACAGTTCCAGATCCCAGTAAACCCAGTGCCAGCAAGCTGCTAAGAACAGCAGCCCGGACAGGACGATGTGAGCGGCGGCAACGCCCTCAAAGCTCCAGAAGCCGGGATCGACGCCGGTTTGTCCGGTGACGCTCCAGCCTCCCCAAGATCCTGTCACGCCCAGACGAGCCATGAACGGCATGACGAACATGCCCTGACGCCACATCGGGTTCAAAACCGGGTCGCTGGGATCGAAAATAGCCAGTTCGTATAGGGCCATAGAGCCCGCCCAGCCAGCCACGAGGGCCGTGTGCATTAGGTGTACAGCGATTAACCGTCCCGGGTCATTGAGGACGACTGTATGTACTCGGTACCAGGGTAGTCCCATTGACTACGCTTCCTCCTCCATATGAGTGTCTACTTGGACGCTATCAGTCTTGTTTTATAGTGCTAGAATCTGGACCTTTCCCCTGCGGGCTACCGCGCGGGGCTCGATCGAGTGCCTAGCCTTGACAAGGCTTTGGCGAAAATGAGTAGTATTTAAAGAAGTGTAACCATTGAGCGCCCCTATTGCAAGCAAATAGGCAAGGATGAAAATTTCGCGATCGCCCCTGCCTAGCTGGTGAGGCTGTTGCTACGGGGCGGGGCACCTCCAACCTGGCAGATAGCCGATGTGGCACAGAGGCGCTCGACGACTTGATCGCCGCTAATCAGGCGTTTGAGGACTACTTGACCGATGGTTTTCGCGGCTGGGGAGAGGGGCGAGGGGTCGGTGGGCTTGACTTCTACCATCAAAACGGCGTCTTCGACGCGATAGAGCCACATTTTTTCGTCGTTCTCGACAAGACAGAGGTTCATTTGCTGGATGTCGGGTTTGCGCCGCCACGCCATTTCGTTCCAGAGCCCTTCGGCTCCCCAGACGCGGGCGATCGTCCAGCCATCAGATAAAAAGAAGTATTTCACGCTGAGTTTCTGTGTAACTTTGTGTTTAGGAGTGTGTAGGAATATTCCCCCCCGGGGGGAAATCATTTCTCAGAATTGTCCGCGAGGGGGCTTGCTCTGGTGGTGGGGCGTTTCCTGGCGATCGCTCCACCGCCCCTTCTTCCGCCGTGTCGCTTCTGTAGGTCCTGCATAGTTAAATAGCTGCTTAGCCTTTCATGCAGGACTAGCCGCTAATAGATCAATAGTAAATTGTAGAGATTCCCCTCACCAGAGGTAGAGACGCTGCGGGCTGTATCCGGGCGGGTGCGGCGAATCGATCTCGGGTATGAATATCGGTTCAAATGGCCCAACCTAACAGGTGGCCCGTGCCCCGATGTAGGGGCGGGCACCCGGAGTAGGGGCTTCTCCCGATCGCACCAAGATATGACTCAACCCATAGCGCTATTACTCTCTCTAATTATCGAAGTCCCCGCAGTATTGCTGTTCTCTTGCATTACTGAGCCGATGTCTCGGAAAGAACAGCTTTTGCTGATAATGCTCGCCTGCGCCGCCACTATGCTCACTCACCCATTTGCCTGGGAAAGCGACGCAATGCTGGTGCCCTATCTGACATTCCCATTGCGGGTAACAATCATCGAAAGCGCGGTAATTGTCATAGAAGGCACGCTCTACGCCCTGCTGTCGGATTTGGGATGGCGGCGGGGCATGGTGGCGTCAGCTCTTGCCAATGCGGGTTCATTTTTCTTGGGATTAGTTATCTACAACCTATTTTAATCTGAATGAGCGGCAGATTCGGCGGGTAGCGCCAGTGCCAGCAGCAGCAGGGGAATTTCTACCCAAGCGTGAATCGCAGCGGCGATGCCGTAGATAGCGCGAGTCTCTCTGAAAGAAACGGCAAAACCGATAAATAGAAGAGCGCCGATGATGGTAATGAGGCAGTGAAATCGGTTAGGATGAGGCCAAGGAAAGAAAGCGCGGGGTTTTGCCCAAGTGGTATTATTGTCGAATCGGGGTAATATGCCGATGACGGCGGCGTAGTGCATACACTGGAGAAAAACGGCGGCTGAGAAGGCGTGAAGGGCGATCGCTTCTGAGTGCAGTTGTGGAGGGACAAATACGCCTAAATGATCGGAGAGTCCCCCCGCCGGCAGCAAGGAAGCTTCGGGGGCGACGAGATGAATAGAAGCGAGGGCAGAGTAGGGTATTCCAGAGAGAATTATCAGCGGGATGGCTGCAAAAGCGATCGCGCAAGCGATGAGCGCAAAATGGCGATGTTTGCCGCGCAGTCGTTCGGCGAGAAAGCCGATTGGGGTGAGGTTGTGCAGTATGGCAAAAATTAATAATGTCTGGGCGGGGGCGGTGACGGTGCCGGCGGTGATGGCTGCGATCGCTCCGATGCCAAAAATAGCGAAACCCCAGCCTCGCCGAGCCAGCACCGGCACGACTAACGCGATTAATGCAATGACGCAGCTAAGTTCTAAAAGAATGCCCGCTGAGCTGGGAATTAAGTAGAAAACTTGCAAGAAACGCAGGGTAGCAATGAGAAATAGCAGTTGTAAAATTCCCAGGCGCAACTCGCTGTCGAGGCGGGCATTAAAACGCGCGTCAACGTAACGCAATTCCGTTAAAACGTGAGGGAGTCCGAAAGCGGCGAGAGAGAGGGTGTACGTCGCGAGGGGGAGGGCGACGGATAAAAGCGCGATTAAAATCACGAATGCGATCGCTGCTGCTGTTGCCCTGGTTGCAGATATAGGGTTTGCGCGGGCGGGCGTGCTGCAGTTTTTCATGGCAACCCCCCTCTACTGGCGCTCTCGTCTTTTTAAACTTTGCACTTTTCTGAGTGCTGGAATTATGCCGATTATCAGGAGTCCTAGAATTGGCATGATTATCAGCCCTGATGATTTTTGTGATTTTCCAGAAGGCAGTGGCATTTCATCTTGGTTTTCATAGATACGTTCCTCCGAGCTGCCATCGGTACGAGTGAAAATAACTTTCTGTTTTCTTAATTTCAGTTCGTCTTTGGTTAGGGAAACAATTTCCAGGCGATCGACGATTTTTGCGATCGCGTACTCCTGGGGAAACTCTCTGACTTTATATATCCGCAAATCAGCGGCAATTAACTTGGTGTTTTTCTCGTCCAACTCTTTGAACTCTTCTCGATTGTTTGTTCTGACGATATCACCCGGCTTGATTTCGGCTTTGTTGAGAGCGTAAATTTCCCCATAAGAAAGGTATCCTTCGACAGGGATGCACTCGTTCTGGTTGATAATTCTATTGCTACCTCTATTGAGCTTTAGTTCAGGACGAAATGACTTAAAATTGACTGTGAATAAGTAATCAGAATACTGTTCATTGTTAGCGATTTCAAAACAGTAATCTACCGAGATATAGCCTGGAAGTATAACGTCTGCTAAGGTAGAATTTGAGGAGAGTAAGGCTAAAAATAAAGCCGAGATGAAACAGAATAAATTTTTCTTCATGGCTTAAAAAAATCTCCCTTAAATGATTGGCGATCGCTCGCCCAAACCTCACTCATTTTTCATTTAAACATGAATCCGCTGAACTCCTGTATTTTTAACAAAATTTTAATTTTTTTCGGCTCTGGAAAAAAGGGAAAAGGGGCGATCGCGCTTTTCCTGCTGGGGCTCACCTGAAAGGCGAATCGCATCTTTTCCCGTTCCCCTCTTCCAGCCTTAATTTTTTAACTTATTTTAACCTTATTTTAACAAAAATTTCTATTTTTAATTTTTATCGCGGATAATATTTTGCCATTTTGAATTGTTTTGGCTGTAAATCGTACAACTCTTTCTCGGCAGCTTTTGTGAGTCGAAGGGAGTAACGTTCAGTCTGGCTCATTGATTATACTTTCAATGGTGAATCTCGTACCGTGCAACTCATTGTAATGAGATATGACTTCCTCCAGCGTGACAAATTCACCATCATGCTCGGCGAGAGCGCGGCGCATCATTTCTGAGTCAACCCGGTTTGGCAGTTCAGAAAAATTAGCTTGAGCCTGGGATAAATCTACTTTTTTCATGCCGCACAACTCCCGCAAACCGAAAATTTAAAATTAACGCTAACTTGTATTATAACTGCTAAAATACAACCATGAGTCCAAAGCTGCTCGATCGCAACCCATGACCACGCACGCGCCAGTAGAATTCCAAGATGTCTTTGATATTGTCGTAGTCGGTGCCGGCCACTCTGGCTGCGAAGCGGCTCTCGCCACCGCTCGCCTGGGATGCCGCACCCTCCTCCTCACTCTAAACCTCGATAAAATTGCTTGGCAACCCTGCAATCCGGCAGTCGGCGGCCCCGCCAAATCCCAGTTAGTCCACGAAGTCGATGCGCTGGGGGGCGAAATAGGTAAAATGGCCGATCGCACTTACCTGCAAAAGCGCATCCTCAACGCTTCTCGGGGGCCGGCGGTTTGGGCTCTGCGCGCGCAAACTGACAAGCGGGAATATGCCGCAGTAATGAAGCGCATTGTCGAAAACGAAGAAAACCTAGCCGTTCGCGAAGGCATGGTAACGGATTTGGTACTCGGTGCCAATGACGAAATTATCGGCATTCAAACTTATTTCGGCGTTGCCTTCGGATGCAAAGCCGTTATCCTCACCACGGGTACTTTCCTCGGCGGGATTATCTGGGTGGGCAATAAATCCATGCAAGCCGGTCGCGCTGGAGAATTTGCCGCTGTCGGTTTGACGGAAACCCTCAATCGTCTCGGCTTTGAAACGGGACGGTTGAAAACAGGAACCCCGGCGCGGGTAGACAAGCGTTCGGTCGATTACAGCCAAATGGAACCGCAGCCGCCGGATGAAGAAGTGCGCTGGTTCAGCTTCGATCCCGAAGCGTGGGTAGAACGCGAGCAAATGTATTGCTATCTCACCCGCACGACGGCGGAAACTCACCGCTTGATTCGGGAAAATTTGCACTTGTCTCCGGTTTACGGCGGCTGGGTGGATGCAAAAGGGCCGCGCTATTGTCCGAGCATCGAAGATAAAATCGTGCGCTTTGCTGATAAGGAAAGTCACCAGATTTTCATCGAGCCGGAAGGTCGCGATATTCCTGAATTGTACGTCCAGGGATTCTCGACGGGGCTGCCGGAGAATTTGCAATTGCAAATGCTGCGCAGTCTCCCCGGGATGGAAAATTGCGTGATGCTGCGCCCCGCCTATGCGGTAGAATACGATTACCTGCCCGCGACTCAGTGCTATCCCACACTGATGACGAAGAAGGTAGAGGGGTTATTTTGCGCTGGGCAAATTAACGGCACGACGGGTTATGAAGAAGCTGCCGCTCAGGGGTTTGTTGCGGGGATTAATGCAGCTCGGTTCGCCCGGGGCGAGGAAATGATTGTGTTCCCGCGCGAACAAAGTTATATCGGCACGCTCATCGATGATTTGTGTACGAAAGATTTGCGGGAACCCTATCGGATGCTGACGAGCCGGTCTGAGTATCGCTTGCTGCTGCGATCGGACAATGCCGACGATCGCCTGACGCCTTTGGGGCGGGAAATCGGCTTAATTGACGATCGCCGCTGGGAGCTATTTACCCGCAAATATGCCAATATTGCCGCTGAAAAGAAACGCCTGCAATCCACGCGGGTGAAAGAACACGACGAACTGGGCAAAGCGATCGCCGCGCATACCCAGCAAGCAATTAAAGGCTCGATTACTCTGGCTGACTTGCTGCGGCGTCCGGGATTTCACTATGTCGATCTCGATCGCTACGGGTTGAGCAACCCCGAACTCAACCCAGCCGAACGGGAAGGCGCAGAGATTGACATTAAATACTCGGGTTACATTCAGCGCCAGCAAAACCAAATCGATCAAATCGCCCGTCAGGAACACCGCAAGTTGCCCCCAGACCTCGATTATGCGGCGATCGACACCCTCTCGAAGGAGTCGCGGGAAAAACTCGCCAAGGTGAAACCCCTGACAATCGGGCAAGCCAGTCGCATCGGCGGCGTCAACCCGGCGGATGTCAACGCCCTGCTCGTTTATCTGGAGGTGCGATCGCGCCAGCGCGGTGCCGGCGAATCCCTCGTTTCCGTTTGAAAACACTGCCCCCACCCCAAGAGGGCGGGGGCTTCTGAAGATGCTGCCGCACCCACGCGCCCGCCCACCTATAATTTTTATAAGTTGGCTAAAATAAACAAGCTCAACAAGTTCAGTTATAGCGATTTTAAGCCCTTAGTCAAGCGCTTTCCGCAGGGCCTGCACCGGCTAAACTTGAATGAGGGCAGCATCTACGAGTGTACGAATCCCTTTGAGGGACTCAAACAATTTTAAGAGTACCTTGTAGACTCGTGATTGTATCGGGTGTAGGGTGTGGGTCAAGGGCGTTGAGGAGTCAGTTGCATAAAAAACCTATGTCTCAGAATGTCAGCACAAAACCACTAGCCTCAGAAGAGTTGGAAGACTACATCGCCACTCCGCCGCCGTCTGTGGATGCCTACGCGGATCGGTTGATGGACGATCTCTTCCAAGATGTTGACCGGATTCTAGAAGGGGGCGCTCAGCTACCGAAAAAGACTTTGCAAGAGGAATTTCTTTCCTTGCAGCCGATTACCGTTCCGGCGATCGTCGTGCCGCTGACGCCGAAACCTGCCGAGACGCCCAAACCCGATGATGCCCAGGTCGTTGAAGCCAAAGTCGTTGCTGAGGGCAAGAAGAGTCATTTCGGTCAGGCGTTCGATCGCTGGCTGTTGGGCGCAGCAGGTGTCTCTTTATTAGTCACTTTGGGCTTGTGGCTGGGGAGTCGGGCAGAAGTTCGCAAGCTCTTGGCTCCCGCGCCGAAACCTTCCCCAGAAGCCAAGCCGGTAAAATCAGAAGCCAAGGCGGCGGCAGATGCCAAGTTTGCAAAGTATGTGCAAGACGCGATCGCCAATATCGAACAAAAAGCCCGCGCCAGAAAGCAAGTAGCCCAGCAAATCCCAGCAGGCAGACCGCAAGTGCCTGTCGCGCAGACCGTGCAACCGACGATAACTTTGCCGCCCCTGCCGCTGACGCTGAATCTCTCGGATGCCACGACGCTGGCGCAGTCTCTCAACCGCCTTGCTGCCTCTCTGGAAAAACTCAACGCAGCCGCGAACGCGCCCGCCAAAACGGCAACCGCCACCCCAGCAGCCAAACCCGCAACCGCTGCGGCGAATAAACCGGCTGCGCCAGCTCAAACTGCCGCCCCGTCTCCGGCAGCAGCAGCAAGCCCCACCGCCACCGCCCGCCCTGCTGCTAGCCCGTCGCCAACTGCTGCGGCAACTGCAGTGGCAGCAGCGCCAGCGGCACCGCAAACAACCGCGCCATCGCCCACGGCAACCCCCGCCCAAGCGGTAACGGCGGCTCCGCCCGCTCAAGCCAAACCGGCACAGCCGACAGCAGAACCGACTCCAGAAGCAACCACGGCTGAACCGACAGAGGAACCGACTCCCGAAGCCGCCGCAGTTGCACCCACTGTCGAACCGCTCCCGCAAATAGCAGTGCCGCCGGCTGCAGAACCGCCTGTAGCGGCAGTCGTGCCGGATGTGAGCGTAGAAGGAGCCGTTCACAAGCTCGTCGGCGTTCTGGAATTGGGCGATCGCTCTGCGGCGCTGTTTGAAATCAACGGCGCAGTGCAGCGGGTGAATATGGGCGAAAGCATCGGCGCTAGCGGTTGGACGCTTGTGGAAGTCTCGAAGGGAGAAGCCATCATCCGCCGCAACGGCGAAGTGCGATCGATTTACGTCGAACAGCGGTTCTAATCGAGCCGGCGGAGAGGGGCTTTCTGTCGCAGGCAGCTAAAACCCGCCCCTCTCCGCTCCGTGCCATTCACCACTCGCAACTAGCAGGAGTTCCACCGATGGGCATATTTGACGATCTCAACCGGTTCTTAGAAACCCGACTGGAAGAGTTTCTGCGCAACAATCCCCAGTTGGAGTTGCAAGCTCTGGAGGAACAACTGCGCGAGCAAGAACAAGATACCCTGAAGCTGATTGCAGATTTACAGCTAAAAGAAAAAGGGATACAAGAGCAAATCCTCTCCACCGCTCAGGATATCCAGCGCTGGCACGATCGCATTAATAAAGCAAAAGCCGCAAATCGGCAGGATTTAGCCCAGGCTGCCCAAGAGCGCGAAGCGGCGCTGCTGCGTCAGGGAAATCAACTCTGGGGGCAAATGCAGGGGGTGAAAGCCCGCATTGAGAAAGCGAAGGAACTGCTGCCCCTCATCCAGCAGCGCCGTCAAGAGGTGCGGGCAAAAGCCGCTCAAGCCGCTGCAGCCAAAGCCAGCGCCCCGAAAGCCGAGCAGCGCTGGCAAACCGCCGGCTGGAATCAGAGCTACAACTCCATCAACAGCGGCTCCGATCCCCTAGAGGAAAGCTTCAAGCGCTGGGAAGCGGATGACGAGCTGGAGCAGCTCAAGCGCAAGATGGGACGATAGGGGGAAGGTAGTTTAGGGCGGGAGTTGCGATCGCCGTATTTTTCGGATAGGTTGCGAACACTCTTATCAAGAGTGTTCAAAAGGAAAATAAAAAATTTAATAATTCTCATAAAAGGCGCAAGCCTTACTAAATATAGCTTTTGCATAAAAAATTTATGTAAAATTTTGGCATAATCCGGTTAATCAGTTCAGAAAACCCGTTTCAGCCATCCAGACCTAGAACGTTCTGAAGCATTTGTCAACTGCCCCCAGGGGGAACACGGGACGCCGAGGGTGCCGTCTATAATCAGAATCAATTAGCACAACGTAAGTACGGCATTCTGACAGGCTGTATTCATACAATGTGGCTCGGTTTGTATCTATGTAAGGAAAGCACCAATGCCATGCCAAGAACGAAACCCCCATCGGATAAAGTGCTGACAATTCGGCTGCCAGCAAGCGAGCTGGAGCGCTTGGAAGCCTACTGCATTAACAAAGGCAGAACGAAAACAGACGTTATTAGAGAATTAATACGCAAGTTGCGAGGTTGAGGGCTGTGGGCTGATTTGGTGTGAGGAACTGCCCGCAGCCCTACGGTGTAGGGTGACGCGAATCAGTTTTATCAATATACCTGTAGGGGCGAAGCATTCGCGAATAAATCTCTGCAACTAACCGACAAATTCTCTTCGCGAATGCTTCGCCCCTACTCCCGAAAGAAACCCGGTTTCTGCAATAGTCGGTGGTTTAGCGATGACTCTTGCGGCACAAATAGCGCAGGTGAATCGCCAGACACGAGAACCAGAGGCAGAGGGCAAGGAACAGGCTGGGAAACGCTGGCTGAGGAGCGCTGAGGCTTATCTGTGACTGTGGTTGCGGCGGCACTTCTATTGTGAGGAGCGGTTGGACGAAGTTGTCAAAACAGTTTTCTACGGCTTCACGCTGCTGAACCTTATTTTTTTGATAGTCGGCAAACATTCAACTCACCCCATTTGTGGGTTTACGAGGTGAATTGTTTTTTTGGGTTTTTCCCCAATCACGCTCCCCACGCACAGCCCGAAATGCTTGTAGAATGGGGATTACACGCTTGGGGTAGCTTGCCCGCTTGGGGAAACGAAAACTCTTAATTTTTTCTTTAGATTTGACTGATGGGACGAACCGTTAGCTGGGGAGAAGAGATTTTACACAATGCGCTTAAGCTAGTCGAAGCGCTGCTGATGCTGTATGAAGGCAAATTGCAGCTAGACGACTTGGAAGCGGTGCAGGTGGAATGGATTTCAGCGGATAAGCTGCAAGTCACGGGGAAAACCAAGCAGCAAACCAAAGGCGGGAAACCCACCGTCAAAAAGGGCACAACCAAAGAAGCGCTACTCCAGCTCATCCAGAAAGCAGGCTTTGAGTTAAAATTCTCCAAAAGAAAATCAACTGCCCGCAGCGCAGATGATCCAAAAAAGGAAATTCAGAAAGTTTTCGACAATCTGAGACGGTGCGAAGGCTTGTTTAAGGACGATCGCCCCCCGACTCAACAAAACAGTGCTTGCTGGATATTTACCCTGAAGCTCAAAGGCGTCAAATTCGAGATAAAAGAGAACCTTAAGGTCATTGAGGAGAAGTGGAAGGAGCAAAACCCAGAGGAGACATCCCCCGAACCGGCACCAGATAACCGCATCGACTGGCAGGGAGTCTGTCGCGCGATGCTGGACAAACAGCGGGAGGCGCAGAAATTCCGGCGGCAAATCACCGGTAGGGGATTGGGACATGAAGTAGACGTTTATGTGCCCCTGGGCTTGACGCAACCGAAAGCAGCGCCTCGGCGAGATGAGGACTTTTCCCCGCAGGCGAGTGAGGGGAGTCGGCAATATCAGTTAACCGAGACAGAGAGCAAAAAGTACGAATATCAGCAATTTCTAGACGAAGTTATCGGCAAAGCGGAGAACAATATCGCCATTGCGGGCGAACCGGGGGCGGGAAAAACGACTTGGTTAGAACAAATTGCCTTTTATCTGGATAAGGCGGAAAAGGCGATCGCACTCGCGATCGCGATTCCCCTGGCAAGTGTAGGCGAGAAAACCCTGGAAGAATTTTTACTCCAGAATTGGCTGAAAGACGCGCTGCCTTTTATCGATAAGGCGGCGGGGAAAGTGACGCCAGGGCTGGAGGAGGAATTTATCAAATTATTCAATAGCGGCAAAGTGTGGCTGCTGTTGGATGGGGCAGACGAAATGCGCGTTTCTGCGCCGTTGCAGCAAATCGCCCAACAACTGACGGGATGGGTGGATCGGGCGCGGGTGGTGCTGATACCAAGTTGGCTAACTTAGTATTGTTACATTTTTTTATATATCCCGGAG
>CAYOOD010000007.1:60163-120933 GCA_964405435.1 uncultured bacterium | reverse complement strand
TGGGGTTAAGTTACTTTACCATGTATACTGAAGAATTTATTTTTTGTAAGTCCCTTAAGCGCAGCAGCCCGGGGGAATCGCGCTTTTTCTTGCTATACTTCAGCACTTCGCCGGGGCAAACAAAGCCGCTTCGATGCGCTCTAGGGCTTTTTCCAAGTCATCGTTAACAATTTGAATGTCAAACTCGCCAGCAGCGGCGATTTCTTCGCGGGCGCGCTCCAACCGGCGGGCGATCGCTTCCTCAGAATCCTGCCCCCGCGCTCTGATGCGATTTTCCAACTCGTCCACAGACGGCGGTAAAATAAAAATTCGCAAGGCTTCGGGATAAGTGCGCTTGATTTGCCGCGCGCCTTCCAGCTCGATTTCCAGCACCACCCACTCGCCCTGGCGGACGTGAGTTTCTACCTGACGGCGCAAGGTGCCGTAGTAGTTGCCAGCAAACTCCGCCCATTCCAGCAAGTCGCCGCCGGCTGCCAATTTTTCAAACTGCTGCCGGTCAACAAAGTAATAGTGCTTGCCGTTGATTTCCCCTTTGCGCGGCGATCGCGTCGTCACGGATACCGAGAGATAGAGTTCGGGATGGCGGCGCAGGAGCGATCGCAGCAAAGTCCCTTTGCCCACGCCACTCGGCCCCGTCAAGACGATCAATTTACCAGTTGTCATACGCCCGCTACCCGTAAAAATTTTCTCTCACCATCATGCGATCGCCGGCGTCTTTGAAGCAACTGTTTCCGACCCCTCCCTCCCGTTCGCTCGTTTTTTGCTTTTAGATTTTCTCTAGTAGAGGGGCGTTCCTGGCGTCAAACTGTAGGTGCCTTGCTGTTATTCCAGGCTTGTCTATAAAAAATCGTTTTTAACTTGCGCTTTGGCTGTCTTTGCCGACCGCGAAGCGATGGGCCACTGTTTCCGGTTGAATCGCCGAGAGAATGACGTGGCCGGAATCCGTGACGATCGCAGCCCGCGTCCTGCGCCCGTAAGTGGCGTCAATGAGCTGCCCCCGATCGCGCGCGTCGCTGACGATGCGCTTAATGGGAGCCGATTCGGGACTGACAATCGCAACCACTCGGTTTGCAGACACGATGTTACCAAAACCGATATTAATCAGTTGAATGTCCATGACGCATTAGCGGCCCAGCCGCATGAGGAGCCAATAAGCACTTATTTTCAATGGTATCTGCAAGAATCTTGACTTACAAGCCTAAAAATGACTAAACTTAGAGTTTCTAAATTTTTTGGTATTTTTTGTCATTGGAGAGGAAAGGCTAAGTGAGCTTCTCGGCGGGATGGAGATCGGGGCAATTGTCCCGGAAAAGCCGACGGGCGATCGCGTGGTAACATACTCGAGAAAGAATCCTGCTTGCGGGACTGAAATAGGAAAACCCATCCCTGTGCAACCGGTAGACTTCACGACATTAACGGCAGCTTGTGCCGAACTGCGCGATCGCTGGCTGCCAGCGCGGCTGGAACAGGTGTATCAGCGCGATCGCTACACCATCGCCCTGTGCTTGCGCACCCTCCACGGACGCGGCTGGCTGGATATTTCCTGGCATCCCCAAGCCGCCCGCCTGTGCGTCGGCGATCCTCCGCCCCGCACCCCCGACACCTTTACCTTTTCCCAGCAGTTGCGGCACCAGCTCGGCGGGTTAGCCCTGGCGGCGATTGTCCCGGTTGCCCCGTGGGAACGCGCCATCGACCTGCAATTTGCCCGCCGTCCGGGCGATCCCGTCCTCTGGCACCTGTACGCGGAAGTGATGGGCAAGCGCAGCAACGCGATTTTGACGAATCAAGATAACATAATTGTCACGGCAGCGCACCAAGTCAGCGATCGCGAATCCAGCGTCCGCCCGATACTCACCGGGCAGCCCTACGAACTGCCGCCCGCCCTCACCGAACCCGCCCCGAGTGCGAGCGAACCGTTGGAGCGGTGGAGATCGCGCGTCAGCCTGATTCCGGGGCAGCTAGGGCGGCAGTTGCTCAAAAGCTATCGCGGATTGAGTTCGTCTCTCGTCGAGTCAATGGCGATCGCTGCCGGTTTAGACCCCATTCAAAACACCGACAGCCTCAGCGATTCAGACTGGGAGCGGCTGTTTTCGTACTGGCAAAAATGGCTGCAAGCTTTGGAAAACGAGGAATTTCACCCCCGCTGGACTGCCAAAGGATATGCCGTCCTCGGCTTCGTAGCAGGCGAACCCGCACCCACCGTGCAGGAATTGCTCAACCGCTACTATACCGAGCAACTCGATCGCCAGGAATTCAAACAACTCAGGCACCAACTCAGCCAGAAACTCAGCAAAGAACTGGGCAAATTGCAACTCAAAGCCCGCACATTCCAAGAACGGCTGCAGCAATCCGACGAAGCAGATAAGCACCGACAGCACGCCGACTTGCTGATGGCCAATCTTCAGCAGTGGCAGCCGGGGATGAAAGAAATTACCCTCCCCGACTTTGAAACCTCAGCTCCCGTGAAGATTTCCCTAGAACCGGAGAAAAATGCCGTCCAAAATGCCCAAGCCCTGTACCGGCGGCACCAAAAGCTCAAGCGCGCCCGCTTGGCAGTCGAGCCCTTACTCGCCGAGGTTCAAGCAGAGATTGACTATTTGGAACAAGTAGAATCGGCGCTTGCCCAACTGGACAGTTACCGAGAACTAGGAGACTTGCAAGCCTTAGAAGAAATCCGCGACGAACTGATCGAGCAAAAGTATCTGGAAAATCCCGAATACCGCAGGGGGGCGGAAGTGCCGGAAACGGATTTTTACCGCTATCGATCGCCCAGCGGCTTTGAAGTCATCGTCGGACGCAACAACCGCCAGAACGACCAATTGAGCTTTCGCCTAGCCGGAGATTACGACTTGTGGTTTCACACCCAGGAGATAGCCGGCAGCCACGTCTTGCTGCGCCTGGAACCGGGAGCCGTGCCCGAAGAAGCCGACTTGCAATTTGCCGCCGACTTGAGTGCCTACTACAGCCGCGCTCGCGAAGCCGCACAGGTGCCCGTCGTCTATACCGAACCGAAGTTCGTCTACAAACCCAAGGGAGCCAAACCGGGAATGGTCGTTTACAAGCACGAGCGCGTCTGGTGGGGGCGTCCGGCAGGGGCGTCCCCTTCCAGCGCCTCACAGGCATTCAGCGATAAACAGACATCCTGAAAAATCTAGAAATCTTCTGTAACAAAAACGTGACTTCTGTTACAATATGAGAAAGGTAAACGCGAAGAGATTTTAACCCGCTGCAAGCTTGGGAACGCGCAGCAGGTGTTTCCTCGTGACCAAACGACAACGCAATTAAATATTTTCACAGACCGGCTTTTGAGCAAGCTGGTCATTTTTTTTCGCAGCTTTCTCCTTTGGGTGAATGGGGAGTTAATTCGAGGGATCGGGCGATTTCCGCGCCGACAGCAGTTTTACCGACGGGCTGAAAACAATCAACCTCATCTTTTATGATATTGTATCGGTCTGAAAACTGATGTTTTATAAAAATCCCTAATAGGGATTGAAAGAAGCGAGAGCGTGCCCGCAAGCCCGCCGGTCGCGATTCTTCTCCTTGCCACTGCGGGAAAAAGATTTTCGATCGCCTTAGATTCTTTAGATTAATGGCTTCCGTCCTGCGGCGGTATCCTCCCCAAGTTAGATTTGAAGCCGAACCGCTTCCCGGGCGGTTATTGCAGCGCGCGGTTGCTTTGAAAAAGGCTTTGCAATTGCTCGAAGGCTGGGTGAGCGGGATTGTAGGTGAAGGTGCGGTGGTGGGAGGAGACGGTGTGGATGGGGACGACTTCGGCGACGCAGTTGGTATAAGCGATCGCCTCAAATCCCTCAACGAATTCCGGCGTCCAAGGTTCTTCTGTAGCGGAGTGGCCCTGTTTTTCCAGCCAGTTAAATAGCTGCGATCGCGTCAATCCCGGCAAAATTCCCCCAGACAGCGGCGGCGAAAACCACTGCCCGGAGTGCCAGCCCCAGAGATTGCCGGTGCTGGTTTCCAGCCAATTGCCCGCCGCATCGACTAAAATCGCCTCCAGAGCACCCTGCTGCTGGGCAGATTGGAGGGCGAGCCACGCCGAGAGGTAATTGCCGGTTTTGTGAGCGGCGAGCGATCGCTGAAAGTGGGGCGCGTCTGCCAGCCAAGCCCGGATGCCCCGTTGCTGGCGCTCCGCCAAATCGGCGGGTAAAAGCCGCCCGATGATTAACTCCCGCCCGTCGTAAAAAATGGCCATTCTCAGCACGGGCCACTTTGCGGCCATTAATTCCGCCCCGTGCCGCAACCGCTGCCAGTCGGGGAAGCGCCAGTGGAAGGTTTCCAGGGAGGAGCGCAGGCGATCGCAGTGCCCCGCCCAGTTCGTCAGCGGAGTATCGAGCGAACCGTTATAGACGCGCAGGGTGGTAAAAACCGTCGCTCCGTAGAGCAGCCCCGGATCGTCAACAGGCAATTCAAGAGTGCCGGATTCAATGAGAGCGCCGTTGTGCCAGAACATTAAAATCCCCTGTTAAAGTCTTTCAAAAACGACTTGCTTGTAAAAAGCTTCGAGAGCGCTGACGCAGGTTTTATCGTCAAAGAGAGAGTCGTGGCGCTGACTCATGCGATCGGAAATATCGCGCCGCCACTCAGGATTTAACCCCAATTTTACAGCAATCTCGATATATTCGGCCTCGTTTTCAGCGATCGTATCCGTCACCCCCAGCATTTTTAGGAAGCTGTCAGCGTGACGACCGCGCATAAATTCCCCCGGACAAGTCACCACAGGCAAATTGCAGGCGATCGCCTCTAGCGAAGTGTTCCCCCCCGACCAAGTAAACGTATCCAGAAAAACATCAGAAAGCAGATTCAACATCAGATAATCCGATCGTTCCGGAATCGTCAAGTGAATGCAATACTCTTCGCTATTCAGCCCCACAGCCGCAAACGCGCGAGCCAAACGATGCTTGAGGATATTTCCCCGCAAGAACAGAAACCTAGCATGAGGAACGCGCCGAGCGATTTCTGCCAAAATATAATCATACTGCGGCAAATATTTAAAAGGCGCTTGACAGCAAAAATAAATAACTGCCTCTTCTGGCAAGTTAAAATCCGCGCGCGTCTTAGTCAAAGGTGGAATATCGCTAGGCTGGGGATAAGCTACCCCGATATTCGGTAAAAAAATCAGCGTTTCCGAGTAATGTTCTCGTGCATTTGTCGGCTCCATTAACTCGCTCGATAAAAAGTAATCAATCGCGGAAAGTCCCGAAGTAACGGGGTGTCCCCAAGCAACGCACTGCATCGGCGCGAGGCGCAAAGCAGCCATGCGCATCGTTGGGGGATCCATGCCTATTTCTGGATAGATAAGGATGTGGAGGCGATCGCTGAGAATCTGTTCGCAGACAGCTTCTAAATTGCCGGGAGTGTGGTAAAATGCGTCACTGCAATTCCGAAACAGTTGGGTAACGGCATCGGGAGAATTTCCCGTATAGTAACAGTAAAGCTCAAAATTGTCGCGATCGGCGTAGCGCAGCCAGCCCGTCAGCCACAGCGTGCCGCTGTAAGCGTGCAAGTAATTAGAAACATAGCCAATGCGGATTTTATTTTCAACAGGCGGCATGGATAAGGGCTCAACCCACTGCGGATATTTAGCCGCCATGATTTTATGCACTAAATTGCCATAGATGCGCTGTGACTCTACAACATTGTGAGCTTGATAAGCCAAATAAAAGTTAGTTAAGCGAGAAATCCCTAAAAAGGCGCTTTCTCGTTCTTCTGGGCTTTCTAGCGAAGTTTCCTGAATTAAATTTTGCAGCCCGCGCTCAAAGCGATCCCGATAGAAACCGATTTCTTCCGGTGTATCGTAAACCATCGGCACGATTAAATTTTTCAGCATTTTAAAAGTGTAGTCATCAGGCAGCAAGCGGGATGCAGTTTCAGCACTTGACACAGCCTCAGCAGTTCTGCCAGAATACAACAGCTTGATAATCAGGGAAAACTGAAGCGGCGCTGCTGTGGGGTACAGGCGTACACCTTCTTGGAGGATAGCGATCGCTTCCCCTTCTCGACGCAACGCCCAAAAACACTCGCTGAGGTTGCCATAGACACCTGCATCAACCGTTTGAAGTTGTAGATACGTTTGATACTGAGCGATCGCTTCTTCGTATCTGCCTTGCTGAAATAATATTTCAGCGATTTGCAGGTGCGAACCTGCGATATCTAGCGAACCCTCAAACTGCTGCAATTTCGAGATAGCTTGAAGAACCGATGGCTGACGTTTTTCTAGGAAATCCGACGGCGAATAATTATAGCTTCTGCCAGTATCCCAACTGAGAACCTGAATTCCGCTGTCAAAATTCACTAACTCTAACTCGATTTGACATTCAGGGTTTGCAGCGGCAAAGTCCCAGATAGCTTGCTGCACTATTTCACTGTTAGCGTTAGCTGTGACAATCAACGCTTTGCCCGCTAAAAAAGGTCTGACTAAGAGCAAAGCTAAAAGCTGCGATCGATAGTCAGAAAGTCCGTTATAAAAATAAACCCCTATTTTATTATCAGTTTCTACCTCGCGCAGTTCCAGCAAAAACTCTTCAAAATCTTGTTCGCAAAAAAAGACTTGTTCTTCCAGATTAAATATCTGGAGATTTTCTATAAGTTTTTCTAAATTGCCGCCGTCGGGATTGGATTCGGAAAAATCGTCTGCCGCATAAGCCATACACTCCGGGCGTTCCAGCAGCGCTCCAATTAAGGTAGAGCCGTCAGCCGTGCCAATCTGACAGTAAATCTCATCGGGTTCCAGGCATTCCACAGCTAAATTTAGCAACTGCATGAGGTTGGCTGATGCCATTCCTCGCATTTTGTCAAGTGCCTGCTGGAACTTTCGAGATTTTGGGCGTATAGAGTCAAGTCCCCAATTGTCATAGAGAGTGGGGAGGCGATCGATAAATTGTTGATAATCCATTATTTTACCTCTGTAGAGCGATGAATCAGAGCCACTCTGGGCTGCTTCGTCAGTATCCGGAGATGCGGGCAAATCCGTGGCATATCCTATTTATTTTACTGGATTGAAATCGGAGAATTGGCAGAACAGCTCTCGCCAGCATTTGCATGTATTGTTCTGTCAGCTTTGAAAAGAAAACTCGCCTCCCCACAGAAAACTTATACCCCTGAACCCTCCATCCCCTAATCCCCCAATCCCGGCAAATCTCCCACCCACCCGCCACAACAATCTTGACAAAACAGTATTCTATATGAATAGAGGTCAACTTAGCTGGTGGGGCGCTGCCGGGAGAGCCGGGGGACGACAAAGGGTTTGCATACTGATGAGGAATCGGGGCGAGTGCCAAGTCAGCGGGCTTGCCGAGCGAGAGCAACCCCAGGGCAAACGCATCTAATTTTAAAATTTCTACATATAGTGCCTTGCACGAGTGAAAAACACTATATATAGACTTGCGATTCTCAATAAGGAACAATAAAGCCGAGTTATTGTGCTAAAACCCCCGCTTATTGACAAGATGCGTTTGCCCTGAGAGCAACCCCCGCAGTACCGAAGCCAACCCTAGTAGATAGTGCCCATTCTCCAGGCTCCCTCTTCCCGCGCCCCAGCGGAGCCCGGAAAGTTCGCAAACGCGCGCGCAGCACGTCGAGTCTAATTAATTTGCTAGGGGCGATCGCTTTTCCAGAGAAATTGGGAATCATCAGTAGTATAGTGTTCGAGCTGCCCAGTAGCTCGGCAAGCAACTATTATAGGAGATTGGCAATGAATGCCACAGAGAAAGAGTATATAATGGCCCGTAAAAAGCGCAGCGATCGCTTGAAGCATATTTTAGCGATCGTGTCAATCGTATCGTTTGGCGGCTCGGCGATATTCGGCACCGCACAACTGTTCAGCAGTGCTGTCCAAAAACCGAGCGAAGCAACAACAGCCGAGTCATCAGTTGAATCGCAACTGGCAGCGCAAGCGAAAGGATATGAAATGGTGTTGCAGCGAGAACCAGAAAATCAGGCAGCGCTGGAAGGGCTGGTAAATGTGCGGCTGCAGATGAACGATGCGAAGGGAGCTGTACAACCTTTAGAGAAGCTGGTAAAATTGAGTCCGGATCGGCAGGATTACAAAACGCTGTTGGAGCAGGTGAAACAAGGAAAGGTACAGAAATAGGAGGCGATATCCACAGAAAAATAAGCGGGCGTGAAAAGGGTGACTGATGAATAACGAGATTGAAAATTCGGGGCTCAACCGTATTATCCCAGCCGAAATAAAAAATGATGGATTTTATGCGGCTATTCAAAGAATAGCGCGGCAAGAGAACATCGAAACAGTTTTAGAAATCGGCTCGTCTTCTGGTGAGGGAAGTACCGAAGCATTTGTGACAGGCTTGCGGCAAAATACGCGCCAGCCAAAGCTGTTTTGCATGGAAATTTCAAAAGCTCGCTTTGCAGAATTGCAAAAGCGATATGCGAAAGATACTTTTGTCAAATGCTACAACGTTTCTTCTGTATCCCTCGATAAATTTCCAGATGCAAGAGAGGTGATGGCATTTTACGAGTCCACTCCGAGCAATCTCAACTATTATTCCCCAGACGACGTACTGAGCCGGCTGCGGCAAGATATTGAGTATGTAAAAAATTCTGGCGTGCAAGCAGATGGAATTGCTCGGATAAAAGCCGATCATAATATAGAATGCTTTGATGTCGTTTTAATTGACGGTTCAGAATTTACAGGTAGCGCCGAGCTAGAAGAAGTCTATGGAGCAAAATTTATTTTATTAGATGACATAAATACCTATAAAAATCACAAAAATTATCGCCAATTACTCTCCGATCGCAACTACGCACTGGTCGAGCAAAATCTTTCCGTTCGGAACGGATACGCCATTTTTAAGAAAAGAGAACCTAGCAGCGCGAACGGAGAAATTTCGATCGATTTGCAGGACTTACCCGTACATTTTTTTACAATTGTCCTGAATGGAGAACCCTTCATCCGCTACCACATAGAAGTTTTCAAGCAACTCCCCTTTAAATGGCACTGGCATGTAGTCGAGGGGGTAGCAGATTTAAAACACGATACTGCGTGGAGCTTGCAACTGGGCGGGCGGATCGTCGATGAGATTCATCGGAATGGGCGCAGCAAGGACGGCACCTCAGAATACCTAGACGAACTGGCGCAGCTCTATCCAGAAAATGTCACGGTTTATCGCAAACCAGAAGGAATTTTCTGGGATGGAAAACGAGAAATGGTGAATGCCCCACTTGCGAATATTCAGGAGGAATGTTTGCTGTGGCAAGTAGATGTTGATGAACTGTGGACAGTCGAGCAGATAGGTACGGCGCGGCAGATGTTTGTCAACAATCCTGAAAAAACAGCCGCTTTCTACTGGTGCTGGTATTTCGTCGGAGAGAAGTTGGTCATCAGCAGCCGCAACTGTTACGCGGAGAATCCAGCTCAAGACTGGTTGCGCACTTGGCGGTTTAAACCGGGATTGGTTTGGGCAGCGCACGAACCGCCTAGGTTAGTTGAGCCCTTGTCAGAGGGAGAGTGGAGGGATATGGCAGCCCTCAATCCTTTTTTACATGAAGAAACTGAAAGCCAAGGGTTGGTTTTCCAGCATTTCGCCTATGTAACGCCAGAACAGTTGCGATTTAAAGAGCAATACTATGGCTATGCCAATGCTGTCTTGCAATGGACATCTTTGCAGGAGCAAAGAAAATTTCCAGTTTTATTGCGCCAGTATTTTCCCTGGGTACAAGATGCAACGATGGTGGATGAGGCAGCGTCGTGCGGTGTAGTCCCAATTGCCCAGAAAGATACTAACAACAAGGGATGGGAGTTTGTACAATCTGAGCGATCGCTCAGCCAATCTGTAGCGCCTAAAAAGCCCTCGCCAACGATTCTCGTTGACAGTATATTTTTCCAATTTTACCAAACTGGCATTGCCCGAGTCTGGCGATCGCTCTTGGAGGAATGGGCAGAGGATGGTTTTGCTCGGCATATTGTCGTCCTCGATCGCGCCGGGAGTGCCCCAGCCATACCGGGGATCAGATATCGCCTCATCCCCCCGTATGATTACAACAATACCGATGGCGATCGCGCCATGCTACAGCAGGTTTGCGATGAAGAAGGGGCTGACTTATTTATCTCAACTTATTACACAACTCCCCTCTCAACGCCTTCAGTATTCATGGCGTATGACATGATTCCCGAAGTTTGGGGAGCCAACCTCAGAGAACCCATGTGGCGGGAAAAGCACTATGGCATCCGACACGCCTCGGCTTATATCGCCATTTCAGAAAATACAGCTCGCGATATAGTGCGATTTTTCCCGGAGATTTCCCCCCAATCCGTGACTGTAGCCCACTGCGGCGTCAAAGATATTTTCTCGCCAGCCAGCCCTGATGAAATAGCGCGTTTTAAAACCAAGTACGGTATCTCGAAACCCTACTTTATCGGCGCTGGGATTGGCAATGGTTACAAAAACTCTGGCTTGTTTTTCAAGGCAATCTCTCAACTTTGCAGCCGAGGAGGTTTCGAGCTGGTTTGCACGGGTAGCGGCGGGTTGTTATCGCCAGAATTTAGAGAGTATGCGGCGGGTATTGTCGTCCACATGCTGCAACTGAACGACGAAGAACTCAGAGCCGCCTACTCCGGTGCTGTAGCCTTGGCATACCCGTCAAAATATGAAGGGTTTGGTCTGCCTGTTCTGGAAGCAATGGCTTGCGGTTGCCCGGTCATCACTTGTGCGAATGCCTCCATTCCCGAGGTGGGGGGAGAGGCGGTTTTATATGTCGGCGACGAAGACGTGATAGGAATGGCAAATGCGCTTTGCGACGTTCAAAAGCCTGCCGTTCGCAGCGCATTGACTGCCGCTGGGCTGGAACGCGCGAAACAGTTTTCCTGGGCAGAAATGGCCGATCGAGTACGTTCAGCGCTGATTGAAGCGACTCTCCTTCCTCTCAAGTTGAATGAGATTAATTTAATCGTTTTTCCAGATTGGCAGCAACCAGAAGAGTCCCTCGGTTGGGAATTGGAACGAGTCATCGCGGCGGCAGTCACTCACCCGGATAAAAATCGCATCACTCTGCTGATAAATACGAGCAATATTTCTGAGGAAGACGCTAATCTATTTTTATCGAGCGTGACCATGAACCTGCTCATGGAAGATGAAAATTTAGACGTGACGGAGGGGCCAGAAATTTCCTTGGTCAGCCCGATGGGTGAAATCCAGTGGGAAGCGCTGCTGCCTCGCCTCCAGGCTCGGATTATTTTGGAGAACGAGAATCAAGAGGCGATCGCAGCCGCAAAAGCGGAAAATCTACCTGTCTGGGACCTAGAGAATCTCGCCAGCATCTGATAGATTGACAAACGGCAGGCAAGCACGACAGGGAGGCAACTGTGAACGGCGAGAAGGCGGCAGGCTCATTCACGAATGCGAGCAATTTTTCTGGGGCGATATTTTTCTATTGCGCCGAAGCCTACCACCATTTAAGTATATGTATTGCGGAAGGCTTGCAGGAATTAGGAATACCCTTTTATTCCAATATCAACTACTGGAAAATTTCGCCAGAACGAGAAGACTATCTATTCCGCTACGATGCCGACGTCAGCCCAGATGATTGTTCTGTCGTGGTGGTGAGCCACCAGTGGTTCAATCAAAACTTGCTTTTGCCTGAAAATCTGTTTCACCCAGATCGAAAATATATTGCGGTCTATCTAGATGATATGGATGGGCCAGTCGTTTGGAACCCTGAATTTAGAAACTTTGACTTGATCTTCAGAACCCACTACAATCAAAACGGAGAATATCCTTCTAATTGCTTGCCTTGGCAGTTTGGACTTTCTAACAGAATCCTGAAAGAAACCACTCAAGTACCGAGCTTTCAGGAAAGAAGCAAACACCTGCTCGTCAACTTTCGCAACGACCAGGATGTTTTAGAAATTGCCAATTGCTGGCTGAAAGTTAACCAAGGGTTTCTGAGAGTTGACCGGGGGGCAGTAATCGTTGACCGTTCTCTCAGGCAGATTGTTCGCGAGCAATTTCTCCCGCTGGTTCAGAAAATTCTGCCAGTAGAGGATACCGTCGATTATTTTGACCTGCCTCCCTCGGACAGTTACCACTACTTGCAGTGGACTCAAACCGGTCAGCGCCACTACCCCAATTACTACAAGCGCCTGAAAGAATCTGCCGCCTGTGCGTGCTTTGGAGGGTATGCAGCCCCGATCGGCACAACAAGAAAATCCCTCGTGGAATGGTGGGATAGCTGGCGATTTTGGGAGTCGTTGGCGGCAGGCTGCGTGACGTTTCACGCAGATTTTGACAAGTATGGCATCCAACTGCCAGTCATGCCAGAAAACTGGCGGCACTACATCGGTCTGGACTTAGACAATTTTGAGGAAGCTGTCGATCGCATTGCCAGCGAACCTGGAATTTTAGAGAGGATTTCTACATCGGGGCGCGAGTGGGCGATCGCAAATTACGGCCCAGTTCCCACAGCGTTGCGTTTTCTAGAAACAATTAGTGGCCGCCTTTCACCGGGCCATTCGCTGCCGCTTTCGCTGCCGCTCAGAGAGATTAATTTAATTATTTTCCCCGATTGGTCGGAACCCGAAGAAGCTCTGAGCTTGCAATTAGAGCGAGTCATTCGGGCGATCGTCACTCACCCAGATAAAAGTCGCATGACGCTGCTGGTAGAAACTAGCGCTATTTCTGAAGAAGATGCCAATCTGCTTTTATCCAGTGTTACAATGAATCTGCTCATGGAGGAAGATTTAGACGTGACTGAAGGGCCAGAAATTGCTCTGGTGGATCGGCTGGATGAAAAGCAGTGGGCAGCCCTCCTGCCGCGCATCCAAGCTAGAATCATCTTGGAGCGAGAAAATCAACAGGCGATCGCGCGATCGGCAATACAAATGATTTCAGCCGTTTCTATCGAAAGTGCTAGAAATCAACGCTTCGCTTGAAACAAAACGAGCAAAACCCAATCGACCGAATGGATTCTAAACAACACGATCTGAATTAGAAAACTACAGGCAACGGCAAACATGGACTGCGACAAATTTATCCAGCAGCTACCCGAACTTTACGACAATTGGGGAAAAGCATCAGTCAGACCGAAGTCAGACTTGTTTCAACAAGTCCTCGATCGCGCGGGCGGGCTGACCACTGTCAATGTCCTGCAAGCGCTAAACTTTGCTGTCTCGTGCATGGACAGCAGCGAATTTTACTGTGAAGCCGGTTGCTTCCAGGGCAGCAATTTAATCGGGGCACTGCTGGATAATCCAGAGAAAATGGCTTGCGCAGTCGATAATTTTTCTGAATTCGACCCTTTGGGAGACAGTTTTGAGGCTTTGACGCACAACCTGTCAAGTTTTAATTTAGACGAGAGAGTCTTTTTAAGCGATCGCGACATTCACGAATTTTTATTTGAACTGCGGGAACTAGAAACCGAAGACAGAATCGGCGTTTATTTTTCTAACGGGACGCGCGATTACCGCTCCCATTTAATGGCCTTACTAATGGCCAAATCCTTATTCTCTGAAAGAGCCATAATTCTTGTCAGCCACAGCAATTGGGAAGCCGTTCGACAAGCGAACTGGGACTTTTTGGCTGCCCATCCTCAATGCCAGATGGTACTGGACTTTTCTAAACAAGATAGTTCGGCACCTTGGAACGGGTTGCAGATTTTCATTTGGGATGAAAATCAAACCCGCAATTATGCCTGGTCAACCTTCCAAGAGTTCAAGGATCGATCGGTGGCAGCTCGGATTGAAAACTTGCCGTCAGAAACCAAGAAAGAAACTATTGATGCCATCTATAAAGAAGCCTTGACCGTACAATTGTCGGGCAATTATGCAGGAGCGGAAGACAAGTACAGGCAGCTTTTATACTTAGATAGTAAAAATGCCGATCGCTGGCTGAATTTTGGCATTTTCTACTACCAAAGAAACCAATATCAAAAGGCGCTGGCTGTTCTTTTAAAATCTTTAGAAGTGGAGCAGGCAAAAGCCGTGCTTTATTATAATTTAGGAGTCGTGCTGGAGAAAGTAGGCGATCGGGAACAAGCCATCCGAGCTTATAAAAATACAATCGCTCTCGATCCAAATGGAGTGAATGCTTATAACAATCTGGGAAATATACTCTACAATTTAGGCGATCTAGAAGGAGCTGAAACAATTTATCGCGCTTGCATTGCTGCCAACCCAGAACATTTTGGCACCTACCTTAATTTGGGAAATGTTCTGATGGATCGGCATCGAGTTGATGAGGCAGTAGAAACTTATGAAAAAGCTCTGAGTTTAAAACCGCGCGATCCCGATATTCTTCATAATTTAGGTGTCGCGTTTGATGCCAAGAACGACCGCGCCCAAGCGGCTCTATATTATGGTTATGATTCTTATCGCAGAGGAGAGTATAAAGAAGCGATTCAATACTATCAGGAGTTTCTCCAAACTCAAACCGGAGATAGAGATTTCTACATTGCCCTGGCGGAATGCTATCAATCTATAAATCAACATGAAGACGCGATAAATACTTACCGAGAAGGAATAAAGCTTTATCCCGGCGATGCCTACCTTTACTCGTGTTGGGCGATCGCCTTGCAAGAATACGGGCAAACCGAGGAAGCGATCGCGGTTCTCGCCGAGGCTTCTCAATTAGCGCCAGATAATTTAACGGTGAAAATACAAAAGCAATTTCTGCTGCCCATTCTTTATGAGAGCGAAGCAGAAATTGAGTTCTACAGGAACGAGTATGCGCGAGGCTTAGAAAGCTTAATTCAGCAGACATCATTGCAAACTTCTGAAGAAAGTAAGAACGCTTTAGAAGGTGTAGGGAGCCGGACAAGTTTTTACCTACAGTATCAAGGTAAAAATGATTTAGATCTGCAAGTCCGCTACGGGCAGTTCGTGCATCAAGTGATGGCGGCCAACTATCCCCAATGGGCCAAAACTTTGCCCGTGCCGCCCCTCAGCCCAAATGGAAAAATTAGAATTGGTTATGTTTCCAGATGCCTGCGATGGCATACAGTTGGCAAATTAATGCTAGGCTGGCTGCGAAACTGCAACCGCCAAGACTTTGAAGTGTTCTGCTACTATACTTATCGCAAAGAAGACTTTTATACTCAACAATTCCGCCTCTACAGCGATACATTTCACCACATTCCAGACGACCTAGAGGCTGCGTGTCAGCAGATTCTTGCCGACCAATTGCACGTTTTAGTTTTTATAGAAATTGGCATGGACCCGGCGATGACCAAAATAGCTGCTCTGCGACTCGCGCCCGTACAGTGTACGAGCTGGGGACACCCGATTACATCGGGTTTGCCGACCGTAGATTACTTTATATCTAGCGAACTGATGGAGCCAGAAAATGCAACAGAACACTATTCAGAGCAATTGACATGCTTGCCGAATATTGGGATTGCCTATGCAAAGCCGATCCTGCCTGAAGTAGTTAAAACGCGGTCGGAATTTGGCTTGCGCGACGATGCAGTCGTGTACTTGTCTTGCCAATCTCTGTTTAAGTACCTGCCGCAGTATGACTATATTTTTGCCGCGATCGCGCAAAGAGTGCCCCAGTCTCAGTTTGTTTTTCTCTCTCACCAGAGAAGCGTTCACATCAATGAAAAGTTCCGGCAGCGGCTGCAACGGGCATTTGCTGAAGTTGGTTTGAATAGCGAAGACTACTGCGTCATGGTGAGCCGCCTGAATACGCCTGATTATTTGAGTCTGAACTTAGTGTCTGATGTTTATCTAGATACGTTGAGTTGGTCGGGTGGCAATACTACCTTAGAGGCGATCGCTTGCAATTTACCCGCAGTTACCTGCCCAGGTGAATTTATGCGCGGTCGTCATTCCTATGCGATTGTGAAAATGCTGGGCGTAACGGAAACTATTGCTGAAAATGAAGCTGAATATATCGAGATTGCGGTCAGATTAGGTCTGGACAGCGAGTGGAGAAACCGCCTCGTCGAGCAGATTGTCGAGCGCCAGTCCTACCTCTACGATGACAAAACTTGTGTAGAAGCCCTTGAGGCATTTTATCGCCGTGCAGTACAGGAAGTTCGAGGAGTGCAATAATGTCTCTACCGATTGTTGTCATTCACGTTAACAACAATGATTATTTATTATATTGCTTGGCTCAAGCCAAACAATCCAATCCTCAATCCGATGTTATCTTGCTTGGAGAGGCCAGCAATGACTGTTACAACTTCGCGGTGCATGAACCTATCTTTGATTACATAAAAGAAGCGCATAATTTTGTGAAGTTTTACAAGCATATTAGCGCCAACTCTTTCAATTTTGAATTATTTTGCTTTCAAAGATGGTTTATATTGAAAGAATTCATGCGGGCTAAAAAACTAGAAAAATGCGTTTGTATAGATTCTGATGTATTGTTATATGCTGACGTGACGGAAGAACAGAAAAAATTTGCCGATCGCGACCTAACTTTATCTGCCGGAACCAGCCCGCACTGTACATTTGTTAATAATTTTTTAGTTTTAGAAAACTTTTGTAATTTTTTAATTGAGATGTATGCAAATTCGGCAATTTTAGAACGGCTTCAGAACAATTTATATGGTATCGTCTCCGACATGACCGCCTTTGAGGAGTTTGCCCGGAGAGAAGACGTGAAGATAGGGGAACTGAGCGCAATTATTGATGGGGCAACCTACGACCTCAATATCAACGAGTCGGAAGGATTTGAAATGGCAGGGGGAGTCAAAAATATTTATTTTGTCGAAAATAAACCCTTTTGTCGGCATCTCGATTTACAGCGAGCTATTCAATTTAATATTCTTCACTTCCAGGGATATCAAACCAAAAAACTAATGAAAGATTATTTCCGGGGAGAAAGCGCTTTATTAGAAAGTCGCAGCTTCCGGAGGTCGCTGGAGAGTTTAAAGGAAAGTTATATTAATCTGAATTTAAATCTGCGAGAAATTAATTTAATTGTTTTTCCAGATTGGAATGCTTCGGAAGACGCAATCTGCCAGGATTTGGCGCGAGCAATCCGAGCGATCGCCACGCACCCCGATCGCAGTCACATCGCCCTGTTGATAGGACCCGGTTATATTGCGGACGAGGACGCCGATATGATTTTATGCAGTGTGGTGATGAACCTGCTGATAGAAGATGATTTGGACGTCAGCGAAGGGCCTGAAATTTCCCTAGTGTCGGGACAGATGCGGAAAATGGAGTGGGGCGCTCTCTTGCCGTGGCTTGACGCTCGTCTGATTGTGGAAAACGAGGGCACAGAGGCGATCGCAACTGTGGGAGCCGAAAATATTCCCACCTGCGAATTAGAGAGCATCTGCTTGAAACGAGTTGTTCAATCCGAGCAGGGAACTTGGAAGCTGCAATAAACAGGCGATCGCCGCTTTACCTATCGCTTATTGATTCTCGCGATACCTCTGCAACATCTGTTCGCAAGCCTTCTCCATCTCGCGGGCAAACTGCCTCCCATTCCACAGGGGAGAGGCGTGACGAGATCGCTGCAATTGCCAAGATATTTGCTGGCGCAAGGCTGCATCTTTCCCCAAGCGAATCCCCCACTCGACATATTCTTCATCAGTCCAAGCAATCCCCTCCTTTACCCCCGCATTCACCATCATGCTGTAACTGTTGCGAGCCGAAAATTGTTCGCCCGCGTGCGTGACTAAAGGAATCCCCATCCACAGGGTTTCCAGCGTGGTTGTCGCGCCATTGTAGGGATAGGTATCGAGTACCACGTCCGCAATGCCCAAATTCGCTCGGTGAACCGCTTCTGAGGCAACCTCAGATAGAAATCGCAGGCGATCGCACTCCACCCCCTCTTCTTCCGCCAACTGCATGAAGAAACTTTTAATCGATTCCTCGTCTGCCGTTCCCTTAATTAAAAAATAGCTATTCGGCACTTCCTTGAGAATTTTCATCTGCAGGCGCGCCGTGTCGGGGTGCCGCTTATAGCCCTTTTGAGCGCTCAGATACACCACCGCATCGCTGGGAATATCCAGCCGATCCCGCCGCAGCGTCGGCACGTCTACCTCAAACCCATCGACTGCGATAAAAGTGTGCGGCAAGCGCCAGATTTTTTCCGCGTAGTAATCCCCTGCGGATTCGGGCAAAACATAGGGATCGGCGATAAAGTAGTCAACCGCTGGAATGCCCGAGGCATCCCATCCCAACCACGTCACCTGAACCGGAGCCGGTTTGAGCATCATCACCTCACAGCTCGTGTCGAGCGTGATGCTGTCGAGTTCGATGAGAATGTCTATTTCATCCCGATCGATCTGTTCAGCCACGTCCAAACCTTCTGCGGAGTGGTAAGCTTTGCTCATCTGGCTGACATACCATTCTTCCAGGGGATCGTTACTCCATTTTTGGGTTAAAAAATAACCGTTGATTTGAAATCGTTCCCGATCGTGATGCTCCAACAGCCATCTCGCCAGCCACCCCACCGAATGCCTTCTCAAACAGTGGGATAAGTATCCGATCTTTATCGGCTCGGACGTGCGGCTCGCCTGCTGGCGCTGTCTGTGGCGCGATCGGTATCGCTCGACTTTCTCCTTTGCATAAATTTCAGCATTGGTTTGGCATACCTCAGCTAATTTATTTTGAAGCTGCCTGTTACTCTGGGCGCGATCGCCAAAATAGGGCAGAAAAAAGCTCGTATTCACCAATCGGAGTACCTGAATTTCCGATAGATTTGTCGGCTGTGCTTCTATCAGTGCCGACATCAGGGATTCCTGCCGCTGTCCTATTTTCTGGGCTTCTTCCCAGTATCCCCCCGCACTCATCAACCCCCGCAGGATGAGGTAGTTTGCATAAACTTTATCAGGGATTTTTTCTAAAAGGGAATAGCACAATTTAGCCGTTTCAATTCCTTTATCAAAATCGCAAGCATTTTGATAAAAAATTGACAAGTGGCGCAGAACTTCTAGATTGTTAGCATCTACTTGTAGGTAAAGTTCTGCGAGGCGTGCTGCCAGTGCCGGCTGCCTCTGCGCGTAGGCGATGGTGACAGCCGCAGGCAGCACGACTTTCAGAAATTCTATCGGTTCGCGGATGTAGGCGAGACTGGCTTCTACCAATTCCAGGGAGGAAGGGTGGAGCGGAGCACTATCTAAAACCCGCCGCAGTGCTTGCATTAATAAATCAAAGTTCGGGTTCGCTGGCGGCTCGGAGCGCAGGAGTTCGACGATTCCCCACTCATCTAGCTCGTCTCCCGAAAGCGTCCCCAGCTCGATGCCAAGCTGAATTAGATATAAAAGGTTGTTGATATCTGCGGGAGAAATTTCCCGCAGGTGTTGCCGAATTAGCCAAGAAATTGTATAGTTTTTAAGCGCTTCTTGCCTTTCGGCTTCGGCGTGCAATACCTCTATCAGTTCTTCCGTCCACTGTTCGACTTCCTCCGGCTCGCCCTCCACCATTCCCAGCAGCCAGGTGGTGTGAGCTTCTGCCTCTTGTCCCTGCAACAGCAACATCAGCCCCAGATGCCAGTAGTGAGATTTGACGTCAGGTTCAACCGCGATCGCCTGCTCGTAGAGATTTGCTGCTAGGGAATAACTCCCTTCCAGAAGATATTTGCGCGCCTGCTGCTGCCATTCAACCCGTGCAGTTAGGGAGCTTTCAGAGGTCATAAAAACTATTTCCAACTTGACTTTAACATCAAAAGGAGTAGCGCGCGAACGCTACTCCTTTCAAGAATAAATTCTGCTGGCACGCGCCAGAACCTAAACCAGACAAATACCCTTACTTGCCCAGGTTCTTATAACCAGTCGCGCAGTCGTTGATGTTCGCTGCTGCAGCAGGTGTGACGCCGGGATCGTTGGATTCGCACAAGATGGCTTGCGTGAGAACTTCAGTACCAGTACCCGTACCGGAAGTGATCGTACCGACTGCGCCTACATAAGCTTTCAGGGTTTTGCTGCCGATCCCTTCTGCCATGTTGCTGATGACCGTGTTTTCAGAGCCGCCAATCGTGTACTTGAAGTTGGTTGTTTGGGTTTTGATCCCAACACCCAGGGCTGCGAAGTCGGTTGTAAATGTATTCTTTTCCAAGAAGAATGCTTGTTGAGCGCGGTTCATCGCACCGATGTTTTGTCTGGCTTCAGCCTGCTTGGCTTTGTTCGTTTGGCTGAGGAGAGAAGGCAGAGCGACAGCAGCCAGAATCCCGATGATGATAACCACAACCAGCAGTTCAATTAGGGTGAAACCCTTGTCTTGTCTTTTTTCGTTGAGGTGTTGCAGGAACTTGGCTTTAAATTCGGTCTTCATAAGTGACTTCTCCTTGAGGTGTGGGATGCTTGCTTTTTAACTCCTGAGTCTAACTTACCCACTCCTCCTCCATTTCATATCACCCTCGGCAAAAATTTTTTTCTCGGTCTGTGAGACGTCTATTTCCGAAATCGCCTAAAAGTAATATCTTACCCACGAGCGATCGCTTTCATATCACCTTCGCCAAAAATTTTCCTCTCCCTCGTTTAGTCGTCCGGCACCGCAGGTTCCAACAGAACGTACACAAAGGTTTCCAGCCGATTCAACAGTTCCTTGACTTCATCAAAGGCCCTCCGTTCGTCCGCTGGCTCTAGGGTAACCAGATCCAGCGGTCTGACTTGGAGCGAGCGAGCGACCAACGCAGAGAGCGGCTGCGCCCCCTCCCACAGCGGCAGCAGGCAAGCCGCCACACTGCTATCTATAGCAATAGGAACTGTTGCGGGCAGGGGGAGATAAGCGCTGATTTCAAAAGGTTTGTGCTTGCGGATGCACTCGATCAGATCGTCCTTAACCTTTGGCGTTCTCAACTGCGGGTGCAGGTGGACTCTGGCTCCTTGCCAGTCCGCGTTCTCCCACTCCGCAACTGGCACAAAGGGAATAGCCCGATCCGGATGGCCGCACCAAAAGTCCAGCAGGCGGTGGATGGGGTGTAACAGCTCAAACAAGCGCAGTCGCTCTTCGACAGAAATTTCTGGCAGGCTCATTCCCAGAAAGGCGGGCAAGTCGTCAGGATTTTTAAACAGATCCATCAATTCCCACCGCCGCCAATTCACCATGCTGATAAACTCTAAATCTACAGAGTTCAGGGCGGCGAACATTTCAGGGATCGTGTAGCCTTTATCTCCCTGAAACAAATAATTCATCAGTATCCACTCTTCATCGTCTGCTTTGTCCGGCACCCAGGTTCTAGCCTTGAGCAGAACTTCATCTCTCAACGCCACCATGATTTGCCGCGCCACATCCATTTCGAGTTCTCGCGGGTTTTCATCCATCAACCCCATCATCTTGAAGACTTCTTGAGCCCGAAAATAATAGGTTCGCTGTAGGGAACTGTGGAGATTGGCACGGATGATTCCATCGGGTTTTAGAAGCGACTTCATCCCCTGCAGTCCTTTCGCAATATCGGGGAGGAGATAGAGAACTTCGTCGCAGTTGATATAGTCGAACTCTAAACCCAACTGGGGCAATTCTTCAAGGGAAACAGGGGCGTAGAATTCGGCAGCTTCAAATCCGTGGTATTGCAAGCGCTGTCTAGCGAGGTTGACGGACTCCTCTGAGATGTCAATTCCCACAATTTTCGCGCCCGGGTTGGCTTCGGCTAAGGCGAGGGCTTTGTAGCCGCTGCCGCAGCCTGCATCTAGAATGACTTTTCCTTCAGTTTGTATGATTTTTTGGTTTCTTAAATAGTAGGGAGTAACCAGGTTGTGAAAAAAGAGAAAACTTGGGTCATCTTTAGGAGTGGATTCTAGAGGTCTTCTGGGATAAGGGGCGGTATCAAATTGCTGGCGAATTTTCTCGATCGCTTCGACGTCTTGCTTGTCCATTCTCAATAACTCCTTTGAAAGTTCAGGGCGATCGGACGCGGAGAATTTTCACGCGCCCGATCGTTCTGTGTCGATCGCTCCCCAGACTGCCCGTACAGCCATCTTTCAGCCTTCTGACTGCGAACGTTCCAATAGAACGTACAAAAAAGTTTCCAGCCGGCTCAACAGTTCCTTGACCTCATCAAACGCCCTTTGTTCGCTCGCTGGCTCTAGAGTTGCCAGATCCAGCGGTCTGACTGCCAGCCATCGCTCCACCAACGCAGAAAACGGTTGCGCCCCCTCCCACAGCGGCAGCAGGCAAGCCGCTATACTGCTATCTATTAATATCGGCACTGTCGTCGGTAGGGGGATATAAGCGCTGATTTCAAAAGGTTTGTGCTTGCGGATGCACTCGATCAGGTCATCCTTAACTTGTGGCGTTCTCAACTGCGGGTGCAGGTGGACTCTGGCTCCTTGCCAGTCCGCGTTCTCCCACTCCGCAACTGGCACAAAGGGAATAGCCCGATCCGGATGGCCGCACCAAAAGTCCAGCAGGCGGTGGATGGGGTGTAACAGCTCAAACAAGCGCAGTCGCTCTTCGACAGAAATTTCTGGCAGGCTCATTCCCAGAAAGGCGGGCAAGTCGTCAGGATTTTTAAACAGATCCATCAATTCCCACCGCCGCCAATTCACCATGTCAATAAACTCTAAATCCGCAGCGTTCAACGCCGAGAAAAGTTGAGGAATCGTCGTTCCTTTATCTCCTAGCAGCAGGTGATTGGACAGCACCCGCTCGTCTTCGCGATCGTCCAGAGGTGTCCAGGTTTTTTGCTTTACTATGACTTCATTTCTCAAAGCTTGCATGGTTTCCCGGACCAATTCTATCTCCAACTTGTCTGGAGGAGCGTCCATCAATCCCATTATTTTAAAAACTGCCTGAGCCCTGTAGAAGTAAGTTCGCTGTAGGGAACTGTGGAGATTGGCTCGGATGATTCCATCCGGCTTCAAAACAGACTTCATCGCCTGCAAACCTAAAACTATATCGGGCAAAAGATAGAGAACTTCGTCGCAATTAATATAATCAAACTGCAAACCCAATTCGGGCAATTTTTCTACAGAAATCGCGCGAAACTCTGCATTATTGAAGCCGTGGTATGGCAAGCGCTGTCGGGCTAATTTTACCGACTCTTCTGACAAGTCAATTCCCACAATTTTTGCCCCGGGATTGGCTTCTGCCAAAGCCAAGGCTTTATAGCCGCTGCCGCAGCCTGCATCTAAGATAACTTTTCCTTCCGTTGCTATAACTTTTTGATTTCTTAAATAGTAGGAGGTTGCCAAGTTGTGAATAAATAGAAAATTCGCATCATCTTTTGGAGATGCGTCCAGCGGATCTCTGGGATAAGGGGCGGTATCAAATTGCTGGCGAATTTTTTCTTGTATTTCGGCGGCGCGGTTGTCCATTCCAGATGGCTCCTCAGTTGAAACCTTTTATCCGCATAATGGCGATTGACTATCTTGCTCAGCCAGTCAGTTTCCTACATTTTCGATCGCTTGGCTGAGCCGCCCTCGACCTCAATCAAGCGGATTAAGGATATCTTACCGGAGTTTCGCTGCCAAAATCGATCCTATTCGGCAGCCTCGGGAGCCGAAGAAGCACCACCAGCCGGCGCGGGAGCAGCGGGATTGGGCAGAGCGGGTGCTGCGGGATTAGCAGGCAGGGGCAATTGACTGGGATCGAGGGGGGTGCCAGTAGCGGGAGCGCCCGACGGAGACAGCGGGGGCAGGTTCAAGTTGGGAAAGGCGGGATTGAAGGGAACTTGGGGGCTGGGGCTGGATGGTTGACTGTCGGAACCGGGCAAGGTAGCCAGGGCGACGCGATCGCGCCCCGCCACGCGCAGCATATCCAGCACCTGCACCACGTCGTTGTAGCGCGCGTCTTTGGACGCATACAGAACCGTCACGCCCGCAGGATTCTTCTGGTGGTACTGCTTGACTTCCTCAAACAGGCGATCGCGACTGACGAGCTGTTTCTCGATGTAGGTTTGGCCATTAAAAAGGCTGACGATCAACATCTCCCGCGCCTGTCCCTGCCCGGTGCGGGCTTTGGGCAAATCCACCGTAATCGCCTGCTGGCGGGTTAGCTGCAGGGCAGCGATTAAGAAAAACGTCAGGATGCAAAAGATAACGTCAATTAATGGAACCAGCTCGATCCGAACCTCTTCGCCGGGAGTATCCAGGTTAATTTTCATAAATATAAAGAGTAAGCGCGTGCAGGGATGGGGAAAATTCAGTTCGATCGGGAGAGCGATCGCCGCCGCCGTGGCCTATTATCCATCAGTTCGGCGATTCGCTATCGCGTTAGCAAAGCGCGTCACGAGCACTATTTCCCCTCCTCAGCTTCAGAAGATTCAGCTCCATTAGAATCCTCTAAATGGCTGGACTCCTCCGGCGGCGCAGCCTGCTTGAGCGCTTTTTTAGGCCGCTCGGAACGGTCTTTGGGCATTTCTGACGGGCGAACACTGCCATTATTCTCTCGCTCATAACCAGGCTTGTTCGCTTGAGGCCAAAACTGCCGGTACAGCAGCTCCAATTCATTGCCTGCCCTGCGGAAAACCTTGATTTGCTTGAACAAAAATCCTTGAAAGAGGCGATAGAAGGTGAGGCTGATAATGGCCACAATCATCCCGGTGGCAGTCGTGATCAGCGCTTCGCCAATCCCCGTGGTGACTCCCGCCGTCGAAGACGTCCCCAAATCCCCGAGGCGAATCGAACCGAGAGATTGAATCAATCCCAGAACTGTACCTAACAATCCCAACAAGGGAGCGAGGGCAATCACGGCTTCTAATATCTTGTCGCCCCGCCTCATGCCGGCCAATTCCTCATCTGCTGCCGCCTCGAGGGCGAGGCGAAACAGTTCGGGATCGGGGTTTTGCAGTCGCAGGGGCGCGTAGAGAAATCGCCCGATTGGCTGCTTGTAGGCTTGTCTGGCAATCTCGCTGGCCACTCCCCAATCGTAACGAGCCGCCTCTAGAATTCGATTGACGATCTCCTGCTCTTTGGTCAGGATGCGAAACCAGAACAGCAGCCGCTCGACGATCGTAGCGAGGGACATAACCGACAAAATCATCAGCGGCACCATCACCAGCAGGCCGCCTTTGATGATTATCTCGACGATCGGAAAGTTCTGAAAGTTTTCTAGAGAATTCACAGTCTCTTGGTTCCTCCGTACATTGCTCTCCCCAACTGCTGTTTTACCAGTTGCCCTCAACAAATCCCAAGCATTTCAATTTTAGAGAGTGACAAGCCTTGACGAGCATGTCAGCAGGTCTGTGTCCCATCTGAACTGCTGCCTGCTGGCGTGAAGCTTAAGCTTAGCGCAGCACATCGCCTTTCTCGCGCTTGTGGCAGGAAGGGCGCTCCGCTAGTTGAGATAGACACTCCCGATCGCAAGTTCCCCTGCCTCACGCTGTCTGGGGCGATCGCGAGTCGATATCTTACACCAGACTCCGCCGATAATATGACTTGCCTAGATAAGTTTAACTAATCTTTGCGCGTTCTCGCGCCCGAGGCGCGGTTGCTCCTGCCCCACTCAGCGAACAGGTCGATCGCTGCTGAAATATGACAGTAAATTTAACAATACTCAATTGATGGCACCTTGCGGCTTTACCGGGACTCGCTTGAGTCCTCGTATTAGTAGGGCGAACGATGGGATTCGAACCCACGGGTGGAGGAACCACAATCCTCTGCCTTAACCACTTGGCTACGCTCGCCATTGCGATAACTACTATAGCATAGTATCCGTCGAACGATCTACTACTTGCCAAAAAAATTTCCTATAAAATTTTTAAATCATCCAGGGCGCTCGTACCCGGATTGCGGAATTCGGGCGGGCAAATGGGTAGTCTGAGCTGAAAAATCGGCGCTGGGGGGCGTATGAAGGGTTTAAAGATGGCCATTTTGGTGACAGGAGTCACTTTACTGGGGTTGGGGGCGGCGATGGCCCTTACCAATCCCAACCAGCCCGCCTATGACGAGTATGCGGCTGAGAAGTTGAGCGAGTACGTTAAAGAAAAAGTCTGCCAAAAAGCAGCCATACTCAGAGACGGATGTGTCTCAACGGTAGATGCTGGGCGCTCTGACATTCAGAAAGTTATCGCCGCCAGCACGCAGCGACAAGATTTTATCTTGTTTAGCGTCTACAAAACGGAGTTGTCCCTGAACCGCTTGTTGCCGTCTGGGTTGAACTCGGTGCTGTCGGGGTTGCCGTCTTACCAGTTTGAAACGGTGGGCGTGTTTCAAAGCTTTTATATCTACAAAGCTAAGCAGAAATAGGGCCAAAGCTTTTATGCTGGGTAAAAATCCCCTCCCTTACCATTGCTGATGAGTTTATGACTTACTGCCTCCTGCCAGGGTGCGAGAAACCCTTGAATCCCGATACCGCCAAAGTGTGTCAGAGCTGCGGCTCGAAGTTGCGGCTAAAAGATCGGTATCGATCGCTCCAGCCGATCGGTCAGGGCGGGTTTGGGCGAACGTTTTTGGCTGTCGATGAAGATATCCCTTCACAACCCAGGTGCGTCATCAAGCAACTCCACTTTCAGGATGGAAGCACAGAGAATTTCCAGAAAGCAATTTTGCTGTTTCACCAAGAAGCGGCGCGCTTGGATCAGTTGGGCCAGCATCCCCAAATCCCCTCTTTACTGGCCCACTTTGAAGAAAATCAGCGCTTCTATTTAGTTCAGGAGTGGATTGAGGGGCAGACTCTCGCCCAAGAACTGAGGCAAAATGGGGTGATCGGCGAGCTGCAGATTTGGCAATTGCTGCAAGATTTGCTGCCGGTGCTGCAGTACATCCACGAGCAGCAAATCATCCACCGGGACATCAAGCCTGCCAATATCATGCGCCGCCACAGCGATTCTAAGTTGGTGCTGATCGATTTCGGGATTGCCAAGCTGTTTGCGGGCACGGCGCTGCTGCACACTGGCACGATTATCGGCTCTCCCGAATATATGGCACCGGAGCAAATGCGGGGCAAGGCGGTGCCGGCGAGCGATCTCTATAGTTTGGGGCTGACGTGCATTCACCTGCTGACTGGGGTGTCTCCTTCTAATTTGTTTGATATGAGCAGCGATCGCTTTCTGTGGCGCGATTTTTTGCCGACAACGGCTCTGGGCAAGCTGCCCGATCGCGAAGTTCGCTTGCGTTTGGGTCAAGTTTTGGATAAGTTGCTGCAAACGGCTGTCAGCGATCGCTACAAGTCTGCGGCTGAAGTGTTGCAGGCTCTCGACAAGCCCGAGAAACCAAAACTCGCTCAGCCATCTCCGGCAAAAGTTTTGCCTTCTCCCCCCTCGCAGCCAGCGGCAACCCCGCGCGTTTCGCTTTTGGCCAAACTTTTTCAGCGATCGGCGTCTCGATCGTCTAATGACCAACTCGTCTCGGCGGTGGGCATCGATTACGCGAAATTGCGGGGTTTTCTGGCTGCTAAAAAGTGGAAAGAAGCCGATGCGGAAACAAAGGCGGTTTTGTGTCTGGCTGCCGGCAAGCGTACTGGCAGTTATCTGAGCAGCCGCGATATCGCCGAATTGCCGTGTGAGGACTTGCAAACGATTGACCGGCTCTGGGTGAAGTACAGCAGCGGTCGATTTGGCTTTAGCGTGCAAAAACGCATTTATGAAGAAGTGGGCGAAGATTACGGCAGTTTTTGCGATCGCCTCGGGTGGCCAGCCCACAACCCCGTGTTTCCCGCTCAGGGGCTGAACTTTAGTTACAAAGCGCCCCCCGGGCACCTGCCCTCTCGCACTTGGTCCGGAGGATATCACTGGTGGCAGCACGCTGGGGCAATGGCGGCGAAACTGGATCGGTGCGGGATTGGCTAGTGTTTTTTCAACGTCGAGGGCGAGGCTTTAGCGTTGCCGGGATTAGAAGATTAGGGGATAGGAAAGTAGGTTGAATTGGGGTATAATATAAGGTTTTAGTATTGATATCAGAATCAATTTTGAAATTGGAATCGAGTTATTTCCTGGTGGCTCACGGAAGCCGCGACCCGCGCCCGCAAGTGGCTTTGGAAAAGTTAGGCGGACTGTTTGGGGAGGTGCAAGCTGTTTCGTCTCGTCCCCGCCCCGATCGCGCGCCGCTGGTGGGGACTGGAACCCTGGAGCTGGCCCCGATCTCTCTGGCTGAGCAAGTCGAGCAATTTGGCAAGCGCACCCGCGCCATCGGCTTGCACCGGATGCAACTGCTGCCGCTATTTCTCCTGCCGGGAGTTCACGTTACAGAGGACATCCCAACCGAGGTGGCGATCGCCCGGGAAGCTTTGGGAGAGGACGTGAAAATCGAGCTGCGGCCTCACTTGGGCGCTCACCCCGGCGTGGGTGACTTGCTCTCCTCTGAGATGGGGCGAGTCAAAACAGATGCTTGGATTTTGCTCTCTCACGGCAGTCGCCGCCCCGGCAGCCATCAGGCGATCGAGGAAATGGCGGCGCAACTGGGCGCGGTGGCGGCGTACTGGTCTGTCTCGCCGAGTTGGCGATCGCGGGTTGAAGAATTAGTTAATATTGGCTGCCAGCAGATAGGAATCGTGCCATACTTTCTATTTGCAGGGGGAATTACGGACGCGATCGCCCGAGAAGTCGCCGATCTTTCTCAACACTATACACCCGTGAATTTTCATCTAACCAGTCCGCTAGGCCCCACTGCTGAGTTGGCGAGTTTGATTTTGGATTTGACGCGGACTCATTGAATGACTTCAGGAGGCGGGGGAGAGTGGGTGAAGGGGAGAGAGCGGGAGAGGGGGAGAGGGGGAAAGCGGGAGAACTTCTCAGCACTCAGCACTCAGCACTCAGCACTCCACACTCCACACTCCACATTCCACAGTTTTGAGTAGTGACAATATGCATGACAGTGCTATCAATGCAACTCAAGCCATCCAATCCATCCTGGCTCCAGCGGTGATGATTTCATCCAATGGCTTGTTTTTTTTGGGATTGAATGCCAGACAAACGTCAGTTTTCAGCCGAATTCGATTGCTGAACGACGAAAAAAGAAAAATCCTGCGAGAAATCAATGATGGGGTGGAAAGCGATCGCTGCGATGACATCCGATGTCTGAGCATCGAAACTCAGCTAACTTCTCTGTTGCGGCGAGGCTGGTACGTTCGCAACTGTATTATTTGTTGCGCCCTATCTGTGGGAGCATTTGTCCTGACTTGCTTGGCAATAGGAATGCTGTTTTATCTGGACAGCAATGCTCGCGGCCTCCCGCTTTACCTCTTCATAATAGGAATGCTGTTGGTTTTATCTGAAGTAATTTTTTTAGGCTTAGACGAACTTGTTTCCTATTCAGTTATAATGCTTGAGGTTCGGGGCAAACGTGAAAAATAAAAGAAATATCCTTCGTCACAGCTAGGGTAATTTTCTAAAGAAAACCGGGTTTTTCAAAAAAACGGTTTTCTGGCTCTCGGTTAAGTGTATTGATTTCTGCTGCTGCCCTACCTATAGCATTTCTATTTGATTGGTGAAGGGAGCATCCCGTTTTTGTAAAAATAGCTTTTTTCAGAAGTGGGAGCGAGACGATCCCGATCGATCCCATAGCGAACGAAATGTTGAGCGAACGAGACGTTCGCACTCCAAAAATGGGAGGCTCCCATTGGTGAACGACTGTTGCGGCTAGAAACCCGGTTGCTTCAAAAAACCGGATTTTTGAGGGTTGACGCCTCAATGAGGAACCCTATAGCAGTATTTTTCATAAGGAATAAAATTCTGATTGATAAATCGGGTTTCTTCCCAGAAGTTCATTCAGATGAAAAATGGTGTATTTTTCGAGCCCGAGAAACGAAAAAAAAGAAGAACTCAATGATTTTTAAATTTGACTTGTAGGACTTACGCAGAAACCGGGTTTGAAGAACCAGGCGTCTTTACAGCAGAGCCTCCGCCTGGGAACAGAAAACCGGATTTCTTACAAGGTTGTGCGTAAGTCCTAGCCTGGAAAGATTTTGGTCAATGTTACAACAGACCTGGCTCACATTTAAAGTTTTATTTTTACCAGGCTACACCACAGCTTTCAAATTGAGTGCTGCCTGATTCAAGTTTTGCGTGCCTACCTTAGTTTGAGAAATGCCGCTGGCAATTTGTTTAGCCCCAGTATTGATGGCATTCATCGCCTCTACTACCTGCTGGATGGCGACAGCTTGCTGCTTGGAAGTGAGCGCGATTTGTTGATTGTTCACGACAATATCATTAATGGCAAAAACTACGCTGTCAAGGGCTTTTTTTCCATCGTCAGTCACCATCACTGTTGAGCTGACAGCATTCTGAATATCGGTAACAAGGGCGTTAATATCCAGGGCTGATTTTTTACTTTGGTCGGCGAGTTTGCGAATCTCAGAAGCGACGACGGCAAATCCCCTGCCGTGTTCGCCGGCGCGCACGGCTTCAACTGCGGCATTCAGGGCGAGCATATTTGTTTGACTGGCTAATTCGCTCACCACAGCGGAGATATTGCCGATCTGACCGGTTTGCTGGGAGAGGCGGATAATTTGCTGGGCGATCGCCTCTACATTGTCGCGCAGGCTCGACTTCCCAGCCAGGGTTTGCAGCTTGCTATATTCGCCTTCTTTCAGGTTCTGGCTGCGCCCGTCTACCAGCATCAAGATTTGTAGGGCAAGGGTGGCGGCGGTTTCGGCTTGCTGCGCCGCTTGTTTGGAAGAAGCCCCCAACTCGTCCATAGTCGTTGTGGTTTGGTTGACGGAAACTGCTTGTTGAGAAGCAACCCGTTCTTGTTCCTCTACTGTTGCCGCGATTTGGTTGGAAGAAGTGGCGATCGCATTGGTTGCCTGATTGATGGTTTGAGCCACGCCAGAGGAGATTGCCAAGGCTACAATCGCCGCGATTACCGCGATCGTTACCGAGCCGATCGCCAGCATCAACAAAACCGAATTTAAAGCTTCCTTGGCTTGTTTATTTTGTTTTTCCAACGTTTCTACCTCCGTATTGTTAAAGTCATCATTCATTTTCATAAAGTCATCCGCTGTTTCCCGACCCTTTCCTTGAGACAACAACCTTAACGCCTGCGCTTGTTTACCCTGGCGAACTAGGCCCATCATTTCTCGGGCGAAATCGTCATATTCTTTTGCGAGTTCTACCATTTTTTGGAATCGCTGTTGCTGACCTGGATCTTTAATCACCTTTTTAGCTTCCACTACAGTCTCCTGAAAAGACTTGAAATCATCTTGATATCGGTTGAAAAACTCTTCATTTCTATTAATTATGTATCCGCGGGTGTTGGCTATCATTCCTTGGGCATTAATAGCCATTGTATCGGTCGTTATAATAGCCTGCTGCACCCGTTCGACTTCTACCAAAACTTCAAATATTTTATTAGCACTTGCGTAAACGAATCCGGTCAATCCAAGGGATACTAGTACAGGAATGGTATAACCAATCAACAAGCGATTTTTCAGTTTTAATTTAGCCAGCATCTGCATTTCTCCTTGAGTTTTAATAGTTGCTAGCGAAGAGTTGAAAGCACGGAAACTCCCCAAAACCCAAAAAAAACGCGGATGGACGGGGGCGATCGCCAAAACAAAACCGGCGGTCAGAGGCAGGGGCGGAAATTCCCATTCCGCACGAGCGCGATTTGCGCCTGTTTTGGACCCAGGCATGAGGGCTTGGAGCCCGCCCGTATGGTAGCGAATAACATTCGTCAGAATCCCTGACAAGCAAGCTGACCGCACTTTCGGACTTTTTTAAAAACCGAAAGGCTGGCAATAATCAATAATATTAAACAATATCGAATAATTTTACAGAACTGGGTCTGCTCGTGCTGTTTGTGCTAGCCCGGGTAAACCACAGCCCTGAGATTCAGCGCTACCTCACTCAGTTGTTGGGTGCCCAGCTTGGTTTGATAGATGCCGCTGACGGTTTCTCGAGCGCCGGCGTTGATGTTATTCATGGCGTCTGCCACTCGAGCGATCGCGACGGCTTGTTGCTCGGCAGCCAGCGCGATCGATTGGTTGTTCGCCACCACTTCGTCAATCGCCTCAGAAACACCTGCAAAGGCGTCTGCCATTTTTTGTACCAGTTGCACCCCGTTTTCCACCGTCTGAATGCCCTCGCCCGTCACCCCCGCCGTGGAGTTGATGGCCATTTGAATTTCGGCAACCAGATCGCCTATCTTCTGGGCAGATTCTTTACTCTTGTCCGCTAATTTGCGAATTTCTACGGCAACGACGCTGAATCCCTTGCCGTGTTCCCCAGCTCGAACGGCTTCCACAGCGGCATTGAGGGCCAGCATGTTGGTTTGATTGGCCATATCCCCCACTAGGCTAGAGATCGCGGCGATTTGACGCGCCTGCTGGCTCAATCGCCCGATTTGCTCGGCGAGATCTCCCACTTTCTGTTTCAGCTTTGCCTGAGCTTCCAGGGTTTGCCCGACAACCCCCGTTCCAGAATGCGCTAATTTCAAGGCTTGTTTGGCACTGACGGTGGCGGTTTCGGCGAGATTGGCGGCTTGTTGGGAGGAATGCCCCAATTCATCCAGGGTGGAAGCTGTTTCGCTGACGGAATTTGCCTGTACGGTGGCAATGCGCTCTTGTTCCTCAACCGTGATGGCTAGCTGGGAGGAAAAACTGGCAATTTTGTTGATGCTGCTGGAAATGGCGCGGGATAGGGGTCTGGCGATCGCCACGCTCAAACCAATGCCCAAAATAGCTGCCGTCACGGGGCCTAAAATTGTTCCCAACCCCACCCAGAAGCGAACTAGACTCACGCTCCTGTCCCCTGCCTGTTTTTGAGCGGCTGCTATTTCTTCATTCTCTTTGATGACTTTTTGCAGCGCTGACTCTGCGGCATTAAACGCCGGTCGAGCGATCGTGAAAACCTGTACGTTCATTTGTTCTAGTAAAATGCTGGCACTGACGGCTTCTGCCATTTCCCTCGAAACAGCTTTCCCCTCTGAAAACAGTTGTAACTGCCTTTTCGCCGGAGACAATATTCTCCCTTGCTCGTATTTTTTATAGAGCTGTATAAATGACTCGTGTTCTTGCTGCCACCGCTCCCACGCAGACAGGAATTGCCTCCAAAGTTTTTCTTCTTTTTCAGTTCGATGCAGGGGGTTGTATTGATTATATCCGGCGTTTATTTGCTCCAAACCTTCCTCCATCTCGTGAATTTGCTCCTGTCTTATTGCCTCGCTCAATCTTGTATTTAGAAGAGCGAGTTCCCCCGCATAAGTGTCTTTTAGCCCGCGTTCTATCACCTGCAGCCCTACGATACTGGGCAATCTCACCTCGCTGACTTCATGCAGGCGATCCGCAAGTTGGTCAGTGCCGCTATTTCCCATCCAGCCAACGACAAAAACAATCAGCCCCATGAGTAGAAAAGCGGCGATTAGTCTAGCCTGTAAACCTATTTGACGAAACCAACCTTTAGTCATTTTTATAAACCTCATACAATTATTTCAAGAATTTTTTTCAAGACAAACAAGTCACATAGCTTGTTTATAAAAAGACAAATTTTGCTCATTTTATCTAATTAAATTAGCCGATTAAAATGAAGCTATAATTTTATTTATATCTCCCGATATTTCGGCAATTTTGTAAAAACTCAGAAAGGATGACAGGCTTGGTTTAAAAACATTTTCCATGCTAATGCCATAAGCCACAAGCCCGGAAAGGCTATTTTTTCACCGCCAAGTCTGGAGAACCAATTATTTTTCAATCTCAGCATAAGCTTTGACAAATCGACTGTCGAAGATATTGCTGAGATCGGGCTGTTTTTCGATCGTGCCAGCTTCTGCTAAAAATCTGCTAATTTGCTGAGCTCTATAAGGGAAAGAGTTTGGAGTAGAATTTTGAAAAGCTTTTAGGTTTTCTTCCAGACTAATAAATCTAATCGCAGCGTTGTATTGCTTGAATTCTTGAACAGAAACGCCCATATAATCAGCCATTATTTTATAAGCTTTTTCGGGATTTTTGCGGATATAGTCTAATGTATCAAACCAAGTATTGACCAGTGATTGGACATCTTCTGGTCTTTCTTCAATCAGTTGGCGGGTGACGACGATATGAGAGGGGATAGCGTTCGGAAAATCTTTTGAACTAAATAAAATTTTGCTTCCGGGACGTTTTAGGGCTTCATTCATATAAGGTAAGTAAAGACCTGCAGCATCTACCTGTCCTTCTACAAATGTTGCGACTGTTGCCCTGGGGTCTAGGTCTATCAACTGAATTTCACCTTGTTTGATTCCGGCTTTTTGCAATCCTAATAAGAGTAAAAAATGGTCGGTAAAGCCTTTTTGAGTGGCTATTTTTTTGCCTTTTAAATCAGATATTTTATTAATTCCTTGGCGAACCACTATGGCATCTCCGCCATGAGAAGCGTCAGTAAATAAAATAATAACTGGCTCGGAACTAGACCCCTTAGCGATCGCGATAATTGTGTCGCTCAAAGCTTGAAGGTTGGCGTCTAGTTCACCATTGGCCATTGCTTCCAGCGATTTTTCATAATTGTAGAATTTTAAATCAACCTCTAAATTGTTGGCGGCAAATATTTCTTCTTCTTGCGCCACTTGCCAATTTAAATAACTAGGCCAATTGCTAAAGCCGAGTCGGATGGGAGAGGGTGCCTGCACGCTAGCCGGAGAAATTGTTGAGTTCGGGCGTTGAGAGGGAGTACAACTGACTACAGCAAAAAAGCCAGCTAAAAAAATGGCAAACAAAGACAAGAGAGCGCGAAGTTTCATCGGATTTGCCGAACAGATATTGACAAGTGCGAGATGCCCCAGAAGGCAAAGAGATCGTCTATTCAAATCATAGGCGGCGCGAGGGGAGGCTGGGGAATTTCTGAAGAATATTTTCATCAGAATCACCGTACTGTGGAGGTTGGCTGCAATACAGCAGTTCTGAACAGGAGGCGGACAGAAGCAAGGCAGCTTTTTACGGCAGGGGAAAATGAGCCCGTAAAAACGCTTCAGCGTCGGCGCGATCGCGAATCTCCCCATCTACCGTTGCCGCTAAGAGGGCATCCAACATGGGCTTGAACTGACGTCCTGGCTTGTAGCCGATCGCCTTCAAATCGTTGCCATCCAGCAAAGGTTTGACAGTCGCCCATTTGGTAAGATACTGCCAAATCGGGCGGCGAATGGCTCTGGGGCTGCGGACAGCAATTAAAATCAAAGTAGGCAAATCGTACTGGCGCAACCGCAGCACGATTTGGCTGGGGCGAAAAGAAGCGATCGCTGCAACTGCCACCTCGGCTTCCGCCGCTGCCAATTGTTGCATCCGTTCGATAGTTTCCTGCGGCATTTGTAACTTCGCCGCCACAACAGCGCGATATTCAGGCGCGAGAGAAGCGATTAAAACTTCCAACCTCACCCGCCAGTGTTCTAAATTATTCTCAGCATCGAAACGGCGCAAGCAGCGATCGGCAAAATGCACCTGCCACCACAACTGCCGGTCTAGTTTTAAAGTCGGATAGATGCACTGCAGCGCTCCCATTTCCGCGATCGCCTGCAGCGCCCTTTTCCAGTAAGGCGCTTGCAAAATATATTTCAGCTCGGTTTTCAGGCGCGTTTCCAAGGCGGGGGCGCGGTTGTTTTCCCCGGCAGTCTTCCCGTGGGTGCGGTTGTAAATGCCGCTTTCGATCGCGTGGCGGATGTAGCCTTGCGTCTGCGGTTCGATCTCGAAACCCAGGCGCGTGGCAAACCGCACGGCGCGGTAAATGCGCGTGGGATCTTCGATAAAACTGTTGGCGTGCAAAACCCGAATCTGACGCGATCGCAAATCCAGCAAGCCGCCAAAAAAATCCAACAGCTCCCCAGTTCGGGGCTGCGTCAGCCGCACCGCCAGGGCATTAATGGTAAAATCCCGGCGGTAGAGGTCCTGGCGAATCGACGACGCCTCTACCTCGGGATTCGCCGCCGGATAAGGATAAAATTCCGTGCGCGCCGTGGCAATATCCACCCACAGAGAATTGAGCAGCGGATCTTTGTGCCACAGCAGAGCCGCCGTTTGAAATTGCCCGTGTACCTGCAGGCGAGAGTTCGCGTAGCGCTGCTGCAGCGCCTTCGCCAGTTCTACCCCCGCTCCCACGTCTGCCGAGCGGTGAAACCCGTCTACCACCAAGTCAATATCCGTCAGGAAGAGGGGGGGAGGGGGAGAGGGGGAGAGGGGAAGAGGGGGGGAAAGTTTTTGATTTTCGCGTTCGGTGGCGCTCTCGCGCTCCCCTGCCAGCAGCAAGTCCCGCACCGCACCGCCGACGAGGTAGAGGTGCCAGCCGCGCTCTTCGGCTAATTTGGCGGCGCAGCCGAGCAATTCCCACAGTTCCGGTGCCATGTTCGATCGCAGGCGATCGCGAATCGACTGCGGCAGCGGGCAATAGGGCGTCAGAGCGCTCTTGCCCTTGGGCGTGCTGCCGATCGCTTGATTTTGGTGCAGCTCCCGCAGCACGTCGGTGCGGGTGACGATGCCCACGAGGCGATTGTTTTCCAGTACCGGCAACCGCCCGATATCGTAAGTCACCATAATTTCTTCAATTTCTGGCAGCGGCGTCTCCGGCGCGATGGTTTTCAGGTTCGACGTCATGTAACCTTTGACTGGCGCGTGGGAAAAGCCGTGGTGCAGGGCAATGTCGATGTCGCGGCGGGCAATCACCCCCACAAGGCGATCGCGCGCGTCCACCACCGACAAGCCCGAATGACCGTAGCGCAGTAAAATTCTCTGAGCCTCGTGAATCGTCGTTTCGGGGCGGATCGTGCGCACGGGAGAGGACATCAAATCTCTGGCAACTGGCGGGTGGGGAATCTGCGCTTGCAGTTGGCTGGCGAGCTGCTCGAAAATTTCCCGGCTTTCTCCGCGCAGGATCAGGGCTGCCGCCTTGGGATGTCCGCCGCCGCCGTAGGGTTTGAACAGTTCGTTGAGATTGGTGCCGGGAATGCGCGATCGCCCGATGACGCTCCAGCGTTCTTCTTTTTCCGATCGCACCAAATACCGGTGCGCCAGGATGCCGGCGTCGCTTTCTGTCACTTCCATCAGTTGCGATGCCAAACTCGACAGCCCGGGCACGAAATTTGGGGTTTCCAGCAGCACGCGAAAAACGCTATAGCCCCGCACGGTTTCCGTTTGCAGGCGATCGAGTGCGGAAGTCAGCATTTCCTGCAATGGCGGCGACAAGCCGGGATCGACATATTCGCCAATCACCGACAAGCTCGCTCCCTGCTCCATCAGCCACGCCAGGGCTCTGGCATCTCGCGCCGTGGCACCATCGAAGGTGAGCGAGCCCGTATCGACGTGAATGCCCAATGCCATTACCGTTGCTTCCACCGGGTTCAGACAGGGTTTAGACGCGGCGAGTCGCTGCAAGTGTTCCACAATTAAGGTGGTACACGCCCCCACCGGCTCGATCTGGGTGCGGGTGGCGGGGATGTCTCCCTCTCCCTCTAGATGGTGGTCGTAGACGGCGATTTCCGCCAGATGGGGCAAGTCGAACCACTCCGCTGCTTTGCCGAGGCGATCGCGATTCTGCGCGTCTACCACAGACAGGGAGCGAATTTTCTCCGGGTTCACCGATCGCCGCTCGATCAGGGGATACTCGTCTCGATGCAGGGCCAAAAAATCCCGTACCGTCGGGTGAGTTCCCCCCGTCAGTACGATTCTCGCTCCCGGCAGCAGCCTCGTCAGCCCCACCGCTGCCCCGAGGGTGTCAAAATCCGCTGTTGTATGGCACAGAATTAGATCCATCGCTCTCCCTCGATTGGGTATCGTGTCCTCAAAAAGCTCCTACTGCTGCCAGATCCTTGAATCGCCGCCCTTTTGCCCGGTTTTAGCCGCCAGCGTCTTTTTCAGTTCTGCTGCCTCCATTGGCTCGCAGCTCGTCATTTTTTGGTAGTTTAAGACTCATGGCTTTTTGACGCTAGCCTTAATAATGGCTGAACCGCTGTTAAAAACTGTTGTCTAGTCCACTGCTTGTATCGGGAGAAAGGAAAATGTCAATTATATTTCAAATTGCACTGGCTGCTCTGGTGTTGGTGTCCTTCGCTATGGTTATAGGCGTTCCGGTTGCCTATGCCTCACCTCAAAACTGGGATCAATCCAAGCCCTTGCTCTATGTCGGTTCCGGCATCTGGTTTGCCCTCGTGATTTTGGTGGGCGTCTTGAACTACTTAGTCGTCTAAACTTGATTATGGGCCACCGTTCCGCTGGCCGCTGACCTGGAGGTCTGCGGCTCGCCGATCGGTGGCCGGGGATGCAGTGGCGGACGCGGGACGCAGGAAACGCAATTAAGGACAAACAACATGGCCGTTTTTGAGGGAACGTTTACTAATACCAGTCAGTTTCGCTTCGCGATCGTCATCGGGCGCTTCAACGACCTGATTACCAACAAGCTGCTCGAGGGCTGTCAAGATTGCCTGAAACGCCACGGCATCGACATCGATCCTCAAGGCACGCAAGTCGATTATGCTTGGGTGCCGGGAAGTTTTGAGGTGCCGCTCGTGGCTCGTCAGTTAGCCCTGACCGGTCGCTACGATGCGGTGATTTGTCTCGGTGCCGTGATTCGGGGCCAGACTCCTCACTTCGATTATGTCGCAGCCGAGGTATCAAAGGGAATTGCGGCGGCAGGATTTCAGACGGGCGTGCCAGTCATTTTCGGAATCGTTACCACGGATACGATGCAGCAAGCGCTGGAACGGGCGGGCATCAAGAGCAATCTCGGCTGGAACTATGCCATGAGCGCTCTGGAAATGGCCAGCTTGATGCGGCAAGTCAAGGGCAGTGCCGGCGCGGATCTGTACGGGAATCTGGGGGGAACGGCTGCGCCTCAAAGCCTGCCAGCAGCGCTGAAGGACGCGCGCGCCGATGTCGCAGGAGCGCCCCACCAGGAACCGATTTGAGGCGATCGGAAAATTTTTCTAAAAATTTTTGCCAAAGGGGTTGACAAAATTTGAACGGTCTGAGATATTAATAAATGTGAGCGCTGTGCGGGTCTAGCTCAGTGGTAGAGCGTCACCTTGCCAAGGTGAATGTCGCGCGTTCGAGTCGCGTGACCCGCTTTGAGAAAAAAAGTATATCTGGAGAGAGAGGAAAAGCAAAGCTTCCTCGCTCGGTCTGGATAAATGTTATCAACGTCTGGCTGCATCTGGCAAACTGAACCGAAACAGCCATATATAGCGCGGCTTCACGCTTCAAGACAGCAGCAAGATTTTGACGTAACTTGGCACGATGGACGGGCGATCGCTCTCCTGCCCCCTTCGCCCTCCAACGCCGCGCTCCGGCGTCAATTTAAATCTAAGATAGGAGAGGTAAATTGAAACTTGCCAGGGTGTGGCCATTGCTGTCAGGGGCCAAGTTTCTCACTCTCGAGATAGGGGTCGCCCCCAAAAGAAGAGTGCTAAAATTCCCATAACGGTCCTGTCTGTAAAAGTGCCAACGAGAACGCGCGCGCAGCGCAAGCTGAGCGCCTGCAAATCGCCGCTCCTCTCAAGGAGGATATTCTTAAAAGAATCAGGCGAAAACAGGTTTTCTACAATCTCTTCGATAGACTGGGCATACAATACTAATTGGTTTTACGATCGCTCGTGCAATCTCAAAAACCTCATAAGATTGACTTAAATGCGGAGTACCCTTGCCCTTGTCGCCGGCGGGGTCGCATCGTTCCGATCGTGCTGACAGAAGCATTTGGCTGCAATCGATGTCAGCAAATATTTGTCGTGGAAGATAACGGCTATGCCCTCGAACAACTGTCCACAACCTATCCCTACAAGCAAGCTTGGAGATGGACGGGAAACCAGTGGACGAAAGCCCATGCAGGGCTGAGGGACAGCTACTTGCCCCTGGCGATGGGGATTGTCTTCGTGCTGCTTGTTGTCTGGCTGCCGCTCGCGCTGCGATCGCCGTTGAGTTCTAATATTATTCCTTGGGCGCTGGTGGCGTTAATATTGGCAGTGCTGCCAGCGTTAATGGTCTGGCTGGCTTACAGGCGTTAGCTCCATGACAACTGACTCGCTCAATCCAATATCAGATCCCCTCTTTGCCGCGCGCCGCGCTTATCAAGCGTCCGTGGACTTGTCAACGGCAAAGGGGACCGATCGCTCTCGGACGCTGCAAGCAATGGCTGCAGCGCTCAAGCGCGACGCCGACATTATTTTAGAAGCCAACACCCTCGATCTGGAAGCGTCGCGGGAAATGGCGGTGCCGGATTTGATTCTGGAATGGCTGAAACTGACGCCGGAGAGAATCCAAGCAGCCGTGCAAATCCTCCAGCGACTCGCGGAGCTGTCCGATCCCATCCGGCGGGTGATGAACGCTTCCTACCAGATGGAAAACTCTCAGGTGTACTGCCAATTGATGCCCCTCGGAACGATCGCCTTGGTTTACGAGGCATTCCCGGAACTGGGGGCGATCGCGGCGGGGCTGTGCATCAAAACAGGCAACAGTCTCATCCTCAAAGGCGGCAGCGAAGCGAGCAACTCCAATGAGGCGATCGTCACTTGCTTGCAGTCAGCACTCCAACAAAGCCAAATGCCGCTGGATTGCTTGCAACTGCTCCCCTCCGAACAGGGAGCCTCTACCCGAGATTTAATTACTCTCGATCAGTACATTAATTTAATTATTCCCTACGGTCGCCCCAGCCTGGTGCAGCAAGTCGTGCGGCAAGCAACCGCACCGGTTTTAAAATCCGCAATGGGCAACTGTTACCTCTATTGGTCCCCTAACGGCAGCTTGGACATGGCCCGTTGGGTGATTTTAGACAGCCATCAAAGCGAACCCGATCCGGTGAATGCGATCGAAAAAGTGCTGATTCACCGCAATCAAAAGCCTTCTTCCCTCACTATGCTGTGGAACAGCCTCAAGGAAAAGGGCTTTGAAATTAGAGCAGATGCGGAGTTGTCGGCTGATTTTCCCGATTTAAAATTAGTGTCGGATTCGGAGTGGAATCAAGCTTATTTAACGAAAACAGTCGCCTTTAAAGTCGTGAATAGCTTGGAAGAGGCGATCGCCTGGATTAACCAATACAGCAGCGGGCACGCCGACTCTCTGGTCACGGAATCCTACCACGAAAGCCGCGAGTTTGCCCTGGGAGTCAATAGTGCCTCGACTTATATCAATGCCTCCCCCCGATTTTACCGCCACCCGAAGCAGGGAGACGCGATTTTTCTTGGCATGTCGAATCAAAAAGGGCATCGCCGGGGTTTCATCGGGCTGGAAACCCTAACAACGCTCAAGCACATCGTGCAGGGAAATGGGAAATTGTAAAGGGGGCATTGGGCAGAGGGCAGAGGGCATCGGGCATCGGGCATGGGGCATCGGGCTCAAGTGAATAAAATGAATACAAATTAACCAATTCTCAATGCCCGAGAACCAATGCCCAATTCCCAATGCCCGAGAACCAATGCCCAATTCCCAATGCCCAATTCCCAATGCCCAATTCCCAATTCCCAATGCCCAATGCCCAATTCCCAATGCCCAGTCAATGATGGTGATGGTGGTGCATCGGCGGCGTGTCAGACTCGCCCGCCGGCACGCTACTCGGATGCAAGCGCATCAAAAGTTCTTGCTGAGGAGGTGCCGCCGCCCAACCCAAACGGTGCATTCCCATCCAAACCGTCAAACTGCCCAATACCGCCATCAGCACCGCCATATAACGTTCTAGCCGGGGCATTTTCAGCCGTTGAATCATCATCCCAAAACCCACCATTGCGGGCATAGTACCCAGCCCAAAAATAAACATGCCGAGGGTAGCGATCGCCACCGGTTGGGTAATCGCTAAAGAAAGCGCGATCGCCGTCAGCCCGCACGGAATAAACCCCAGCAACACCCCCAGCGGATAAGTGCGATACCAAGTAGTGCTGTCGAGCAAACGTCCGATACTTTTCCGATACCAGCGCCAATTTTGCACCGGCAAAAGCCGAATCGGCAGCAGGTGCAACTGCCCCAAAGATAAATACAACATAATCAGCCCTGCTAGAATTAAAATAGCAGCTCTCACCCCCACCAACTCTTGTAAAACCTCGCCAAAACTACTCGCCATCCACCCCAGAAAAGCGTAAGTCGTCGCTCGCCCCAAACCGTAAAAGACGTGAGAATACCAGCGGTTATTTTCAGCTCGCGTATAGCCCATCACGAAAGGGCCGCACATGCCCACACAGTGGCCGCTACCGATAAAACCCAGGGCTAAAAACAGATACAAACTCAGCATTTTAAAACCCCCAATCTCCGCTTCATTATTTAATTAAATCCCGTTACACTGAGAGAGTTTCTCAAGCCTCTATCTAGACGCTCGTTCAAAGTAAATTCGGCTCAATTATGCCATAAAACCTTATAACTTGTCAAGCTCAGAAAAAAGATTTGATGAAAGGCGCGGTCGTCGCGTAAAAAAGCCTTGAATTTTAGCAAGCCTATCCAGACAGTAAGTAAAAACCAGCGTGGAGAAAACCCCGGTTTCTTCAAAAAAACAGACTGCCTGACTTTTGAATTTTTTACCCTCGGGAGAAAAAGACAGAACTGCCATTTCCCAAACAACCCGGAAACCGGAGAAAAAAATCGGAAGAAAACCAGAATCTTTGACCGCGACTGCACGGCAAGGCAAAGCCAGTGCTGCCGGTAGGGGAAACATCTGCTCAACTCGCTGCCAGCCCTCTTGAATCCCCTATTCCCCCTTTTCCCGGCTCTCACCCAACCTCACCCTCTCATCCCCGCAAAAAAAATCAGCTCAGTTGAACGTTTTTTTTAACAACTCAGTCTAATGCGACATGAATATCGCACATCACTTTCACAAACAAAGGATCGATCGGTGGCTGGTGGGGCTGCTCGTTCTCTGCCTGGTGGGAGGAGGCAGCTATCTCGCTTACAGCCAAGTAACGGTTCAACAGAGCCGCGAAGTCAGGAGCAGGGAAAGAACCGCTCCTGTCGAAAAGCTCACCCTGCCGATAACGATCGCCGCCAACGGCACCGTTCAGCCAGAACGTTCAGTCAATGTCAGTCCGAAAACTTCGGGCATACTCAAGAGTTTACTCGTCAAAGAAGGAGAGCGCGTCGCGGAAAGGCAGGTACTCGCCTATATGGACGACTCCAACCTGCAAGGGCAGCTCACCCAGGCTTCGGGGCAGTTGGAGTCTGCCGAAGCCAACTTGCAAAAGCTGCTCAACGGCAACCGCCCGGAAGACATCGCCGCAGCCCGGGCGCAACTGGCGGAGCAAGAAGCGCAGTTGCAAAAGCTGCTCAACGGCAACCGCCCGGAAGACATCGCCGCAGCCCGGGCGCAACTGGCGGAGCAAGAAGCGCAGTTGCAAAAGCTGCTCAACGGCAACCGCCCCGAGGAAATCGGTCAAGCAGAAGCCCGTCTCCGAGATGCGGAGTATGCGTTGCGCCAAGCTGAAGACGACTTGCAAAGCAATCAAGCGCTGTTTGCCGCCGGGGCGATTTCTCAGCAGAGTCTGAATGCGTCGCGCACGGGGCGCGATCGCGCCCAAAGTCAAGTGCAGCAAGCAGAGCAAGCCCTGGCGCTGGTGAAATCCGGCACGCGATCGGAAGAGATTGCCGCAGCCAGAGCAACCGTCAAGCAACGGCAGGAAGCCGTGGCACTGCTGGAAGCGGGAACGCGCCCGGAAGAAATTGCTGCCGCGAGAGCAATGGTAAAGCAACGGCAGGAAGCCGTGGCACTGCTGGAAGCTGGGGCTCGCCCGGAAGAAATTGCTGCCGCGCGCGCGCAAGTGACGGCTGCAAAAGGAAGCGTGCAGTCGATTCAAGCGCTGATTGAGGATGCGGTGATTCGCGCGCCTTTCAGCGGCATTGTGGCGCGCAAATATGCCGATCCCGGTTCATTCGTGACGCCGACAACTGCCGGGAGTTCGGTTTCCTCCGCGACTTCTTCTTCTATTTTGGCGCTGGCTTCTGCGAATCAAATAGTCGCGAATGTTGCAGAAACCAATATTGCGCGAATCCGGATCGGGCAAGAGGTTTCGATTCAAGCCGACGCCTACCCGGACAAGACTTTTGCAGGGCGCGTCAGCCAAATTTCGCCGCAGTCGATTGTCGAGCAAAATGTCACCAGTTTTGAGGTTAAATTAGCGATTATTGATGACGCGGAAGGGTTGCTGCGTGCTGGGATGAATGTGAATGTCGAGTTTAAAGTCGGAGAATTGAAAGACGCTTTGGTGGTGCCGACGGTGGCGATTGTCCGTCGGGAAAATAGCACGGGGGTGTGGGTGCTTTCTGAAAATCAGCAGCCTGTTTTTACTCGGATTGAGACAGGCGCTACCGTCAATGACAAGACAGAAGTGCGATCGGGATTGAAAGGGAAGGAACAAGTGTTTATCGGGCTGCCGCCAGGGAGCCGATCGCGCAATCAAAATTCTCCGGGCGCTCCTGGTTTGCCGGGAATGTCGCCGGGGGGAGGGGGATATCGCTTCCGTTAATTGGGTTTCGTTAGTTGAGGGGAAGAGTTCAGATGAAATTGCCGATTCGGGGCAGTGCAGGAACGGCGTCAACGTTGCAAATTTTGTCGATCGCAGCTCAGGCGCTTTGGAATAATAAATTACGCACCGGCTTGACGATGCTGGGGGTAATTATCGGGATTTCCTCCGTGATTGGGATTGCTTCTGTAGGGCAGGGAGTACAAAAATCTACTGAGGAACAGTTACAAGCTTTAGGCACTAATGTTTTGTTAGTTTTAGCGGGTTCAGCGCGATCGGGAAGAGTCAATCAAGGCAGCGGTTCGGCAACGACACTGACGTTAGAGGATGCTAGTGCGATCGCCGAACAAGCGCCTGCCGTCAAGCGAGTTTCTGCCTATTTGCAGCGACAAGGGCAAGTCGTGGGCGGCGCTAACAATACGTTTACAGCGATTTTAGGAACGGATTTAAATTTTCCCGATGTCAAAAATATTTACCCCCAGCAGGGAAGGTTTTTTAGCGAAGAAGAATTGAGAAACGCGCAGCCTGTGGTTGTTCTCGGCTCGAAAGTCCGCGATGATTTATTTGGCACGGGAGCCAGCGCGGTAAGCGCAGCTATGCCGAAGGCAATCGCCGCTGACGTGCGCATTCAAGGAAAGCGCTACAAAGTGATTGGCGTCATGGAGCCCAAGGGTTCTGTCGGCAACCTCGATCAAGACGATCGCGTGTACATTCCCCTGCAAAATATGTCCGCGCAGATTGTCGGCAGAAATTCTCTTTCTGGCGTGGCAATTAGTGGCATTTGGCTGGAAGTCAACAGCGAAGCGGAACTAGAAGACGCTCAGTTTCAAGTCGAAAATATCTTGCGCCTGCGCCACAATATTTACTCAGAAAGGGCTGACGATTTTCGCATCATCAACCAAGTAGAAATGATTGAAACCTTGAGCAATGTAGTCGGCTTATTTACAGCGATGGGGGCGGCGATCGCGGGAATTTCTCTCGTCGTTGGCGGCATCGGAATTGCGAATATCATGTTAGTTTCAGTCGTAGAGCGGACTAAAGAAATCGGCATCCGCAAGGCAGTCGGCGCGACGAACGCCGCCATCCTGATGCAATTTATGGCAGAAGCGATCGCAGTTTCTACAGTCGGCGGAGCCATTGGAATCGGTTTAGGCATTGGGATTGCCTTTGGCGCGTCGTCTATTTTAAAATTTCCTTTTGTCGTTTCCGTGGGGTCGATCGCAGCAGGTTTCGGGCTTTCTTTTGCCGTGGGTTTAGTCGCTGGAGTGGTTCCGGCGCGCAATGCCGCGTTATTAGACCCCATCGTCGCTTTGCGATCGGAATGATCGGGTTGAAAACCTACAAAAAGCCTTCGATTGAGAGCAAAAAAAAGATATACGTCTTCAGTTTAGGGTCAATTAAATTCTTTATACCTGTAGATTGAACTGGAAAAATCGAAAAAAAATAATTCACCCGTCAAGCAGTCGCCAAACCCCGATCGCCTCTGTCTTTCCCTTCGCCACAATTGGAGCGCAGGGCTCGACATTTAATTGACAATTCATCGCTTGATAAACCGTATCAGAAATCGCGATCGCTCCGGCTGGCGTCGCACTTTCCAGCCGCTTCGCCGTATTGACGGCATCCCCAATAACCGTATAAGTCCGAACATCTTCACTGCCAAACAGTCCTTCAATTACAGTACCGCAATGAACCGCACAGCCAGCACCAATCTGATAGGGATCGAGGGTTTTCAGGGCAGCTTGACGCATAGCCAGCGCAGCAGAGACTGCCTGATGCGGAGTGGCATAAATTGCCATAATTTCATCGGCTGTCAGGGTGATTCTCAGGGGTAGGTACTGAGCGGCTGCCGGCTCCACACTGCGGTAATAGTCATTGAGAACGGCTGCCACTGCGTCAGGTGAAGTCTTTTCGCACCAAGCCGTAAAGCCGCGAATATCCATAAAGATAATGGCGCGATCGCACTTGTGAAGATTTAACATTTCTGGATTGTTGACTGCCGCCGTCACCGCATGACTACCCATCCCCCATTCCGCCATATTGCGCAGCACTTGGGCAGTTTCTTGCAGTTGTTTTTGTTGAGTGGTTATCTGGAGCGCCTGGAAGCCCAAAAGCAATCCTATGAATACCATACTCCAAGTCAAAAAATGGTGCCTGGGAGTGGCTGTATACTGCAGAATGTGTGCCGGAATATCCGATGGATTCTCTTGATTGATTCCAACGACTACATAGAGAGCCACCACCATCAGAGTTCGCGTCAAGCTCTCTAGGGGAATCATCCAGAGAGTCTCACCTTCAATCCAGTGGCAGCGCAGCCCCTGCAAGGTGGCGAGCGCGAGGGAAAATACCCAAAAAACAAGGTGAATGGGGTTTTCGAGAAACTCCAGCCCGTCTATAGGCAAGTCGATGAGGGTGTAGAGAGCTACGCCGATAAGGTTGCCCCAAAATCGGTGGGCGCGCGATCGCGACAGATACCAAGCCTGCAAGAGCATGGCAACCACCAGTAAATATTCGGTGGGATCGGTTATGAAAATAGTCCAACCTAATAAAATTAAGTCGGATAAGCTTTTAAGAATTAAAAAGTGACCGCTGTTGCTCAACACCTCCCGCAGAAAAGCGCTGCGGCGGGTTCCCTTTAAGCGAACTTCTATGGCATCTTGTGGTGGTAGCATCTGGCGTTTTGCCAATCTAGCTGAAAGTGAATCTACATCTCTGTGATGCTAGGCAGTCTAAACCGTCCCATTTTTGCTCGAAGATGCCCCCGCTTTTTCGGATCGGTTCAGCCATCAGAAAAGGCTGCCGCTTAGGTCCAGAGACTTAGATTATAACCTGCAGTATAGCTCTTCTGAACGAAGATTCGCGATCGCCAGCAATAACTTCCCCAAGGCGGCTGCCTTCCCCCTCAATTTTCCACGTCATTTATCTGAGTCCGTCGCTTGCGGAAGATTCCCGTCATGCTCAAGCCCGTCACCAGCATTCCTATCAGCCCCAAGCCATTCAAGAGTACATAGATTGGTTTGATCTGGTCCCCCAGGTATTCTCCTTGGTGAATAACCATTAAAATCTCTGTCGCATCTTTCGGAATCCCACCCCAACTTCTTAACAGGCGGTATAAGATTCCCGTTGTGGCAGTTATCAATAGGGGCAGGAAAAGAATCGGAGCTAATTGTCGGTGAAGTTTGCGAAACGTAAATTTAGACATTTGCGTACTTGTGAAAAAGTTTTTTGGAGGACGAGAAAATGAGATACTTTCTTTTTTGCAAACCCCGATCCGGAGGCAAATGCTTTCCCCCGACAAAAGTAGAAAAGTTTCTGGAAAATACCCTTTTTGCTGATGCAATCAATCCTCTTTTTACATCCAGGATATCGGCAGATTTTTAGTTAGACAATCGGCGCAATTGCAGCGCGATTTTCAAACTGTCCGAAGTTGAGATAGTGTTCAAAAGCACTGCTGAGATTACCGCTATTCACAGCCTGCGCTACATCTGGATTCTGGCTGAGATAAAATTCAGAATCAAATCGAGAGCTGGGATCGCGTCCCTCGCGGGCACCGTGTCTGATAAAGTGTGAGTAACCAGAGCCGAAAGCGCCGGAGACAACCGCAGCCTGGACATCGGGATTGGCATTCAGATAGTACGCTTCATCATAGAATTGGTTGGGAGCGCGTCCCTCTGCGGCACCATGATTGAGAAAGTGCGAGAAAGCAGAGCGAATCTGTCCGCTGCTAATGGCAGCAGCTACATCCGGGTTCGTCTGTCGGTAGTAGTTATCATCAAATTCGGTTAATAAATCAGTCCGCTCCGCAGTATTCTTGAGAACATCGTCCCACTCCGAGCCGGTAACATCATCCCATTCATCATACCCATCGTCATCGTAGTGTTCGCGCCAGTCCCCGTTACTTTGGCCACTTTCGCGCCAGTCATCGGAACTTTGGCCGCTGTCGCCACTGTCGGACTGATCGGAGCGTTCTAAGGATTGGGGCATTGCACCCGCTCTCAATGTGTCATCGAGATCGGATAAGTCTTCACCTGTGCGGATTTCAGTTGGGTTGCTCATCGGTCGAGTCTTCTGGTTTTGCCTTGTTGATTCGATTGTGCGAGGCAAAGGTAAAGAACTCGGAAAGAAAAAGAGCTGTTTGAGACTTTTCAGACGGCTCTGGTGGGGGGAGGCGGGCAACCGCCGCTCAATTATGGCCAAAAAGCCCGCGATCTAGAGCGTCGGCAAACGCACCCAAAAGCAGGTGCCAACGCCGAGCTGACTGGTGACGGTGATGTCGCCTCGGTGCCGTTGGGCAATGCTCTGGGCGATCGCCAATCCCAGCCCCGAACCTCCCTGCCGCCGAGAACGCGCCTTATCGGCTCTCCAGAAGCGATCGAAAACTAAATTCAAATCTTCTGGAGCAATGCCGATACCGGTATCCTTAACGCGAACGATAACCGAGAGATCGCTCCTCTTCATCGAAACAGTGACGGCTCCCCCGGCAGGGGTGTATTCCAGGGCATTTTCCAGCAAGTTAGAAAACAAACGCCTCAACTGGGCAGCATCCCCCTGCACCAACACCCCATCTAACAACTCCGAGGTGAGAGTAATTTCTTTTTCCTCTGCTGAGAGTTGCAAAAATTCCACCAAATCCTCTAAGACTTCCTCGATGGGGATGGGAATCCATCCCACAGATGGAGAGGCTGGTGCTGCCTCGGCGCGAGCCAGGAAGAGTAAGTCTTGAACTAACTCGGTCATTTGGTTTGTAGCAGAAGCGATCGCCTCCAACTTCTTCACATCCGCCGCATGAATCCGCTCTGGATGACTCTGCATCACCTCAACCGAAGTTTTGATTGCCGTCAGGGGACTGCGCAACTCGTGGGAAGCATCTGCCGTAAACTGTTTTAACTGCTGAAAACTTTGCTCGATCGGTTGCAAAGACTGCTTCGTCAGCCACCAACCACCCACGCCACTGAGAACTACAGCGATTAACCCTCCCCACTGAAATCCCCGCATCAGTCGGGCGAGTTCTTCTTCGATTTCCTCTGTAGAGGCGCTAACCCGAACGTACCCTTGGATATTTTGCCTGCTTGTTCCCAATCCCGGCGGGTAGACTGGAATGGCGAGACTGCGAATTTTCCCTTGTTGGAATGCGTGGAAATTAGGGGATAGGGCTACCTCTGGCAAGTATTTCCCAGCTTTCCCCAACAGGAGGCGATCGCCGTCAAACCATTCCACCGAGCGATCGCTCTCCCGCAGGTTCTGCCAGGGAATATCCAAATCGCCATCATTGTCTAAACTCCGGGTTCCCTGAGTGTCAATTGCCGCCGGATCGGCTTTAATTGCGGGCAAACTGTGAGCTGCCGCATCCGCTAACCTCACCAAATCGCGGTCTAGTTTTTGATAAAGACTGTAGGCGAAAAACTCATAGACGGCAGCGGTGGATATTCCCAAAATAGCCACGATGACGCCCAGGTATGACAGCAAAAGACGCCAGTGCAAGGCGCGAAACTGAGGATTAGATATTTTGGTTGAGCCGATAACCCAAGCCATAGACAGTTTCTATAAAATTACTCGGTGCTCCACAGGCTTTGAGTTTCTGGCGCAAGCTGCGCAGGTGAACCTTCACCGTTTCTTCTCCCGGCGGATCTTCAAAAGACCAGAGGTTGTCTAGAATAACACCTCGGCTGAGTACGCGACCGTTGCTGCGCAGAAATAATTCTAGTAAACTATATTCTTTGGGGGTGAGGTGCAGGAGTTTTCCCCCATAGGTGACTGCACAGGTGCTCGGATCGAGGCGGAGATTCTCCCATTCCAGCACCGGCGGCAAGGTGGAACTTCCCCGACGCAGTAGAGCACGGATGCGAGCCAGCAATTCCTTGAGGTCAAACGGTTTGACGACATAATCGTCGGCTCCGGCATCTAACCCCATGACTTTATCCGTGCTGGTATCTAAAGCTGTGAGCATCAAGACCGGTAGAGAATAGCCTTGGCGGCGCAGTTGCTGGCAAAGGTTAATCCCATTGAGCTTGGGCAACATGATATCTAGCAAAATTAAGTCATAGGGAAAAGAGCGAACGAATTCCAACCCCTCTTCACCATCCTGGGCAATATCAACGACATAGTATTGGTCGGTGAGGGCTTCTGCAAGGGATCGGGTAATGCGATCGTCATCCTCCACTACTAGAATCCTCATAGTTTGATTATAGAGTCAATTGCCGAAAAGAAATAACCGCAGAACCACGCATGTAAGACAATTTAGCGGTGCCTATCTGCGCTTTGTTCTGCGGTTGAAAATTCAGAATCCGCCGTGAGAGACTATTTTTCGACCAATTTCACCTTAGTCGCCAGCCCCAGGGCTTGCAAGAATTGAATCGTCATCCAGGTGAGGTCAATTTCCCACCACTGCATCCCGTGGCGAGCGGAATATTGAAAGGCGTGGTGGTTGTTGTGCCAGCCTTCGCCGTAGGTGAGCAGAGCCACCCACCAGCAATTGGTCGAGCGATCGTCGGAGTCATAAGTGCGATAGCCAAACATGTGCGTCGCACTGTTGACAAACCAAGTGCAGTGAAACACCGCAACCAGGCGGACGAAAATCCCCCAAACCACGAACGACCAACCCAAGCCCGGAGAAAATGCTTCTCCCAAGAAGTAAAGGGCGACGCCCAAGGCAATTTGAATCGGGAAAAAATACTTATTTAAAAACTGATAAACCGGGTCATCAGCAATATCTTTGGTGTAGCGAGGCACTTCCAAATCGGCGGGGAGGTGGTAGAACCAACAAGTCATGTGGCTCCACAAAAAGCCTTTATTGGAATCGTGGGGATCGGAAGGTTTATCGGAGTGCAGGTGATGGATGCGGTGCAAGCCCACCCAGTCAATCACTCCGCCTTGGCAGGTGAGGGAGCCGCAGAAAATCAGGAAATATTCCAGCCACTTCGGCGTCTGGAAGCTGCGGTGAGTAACGAGGCGGTGGAATCCGAGGGTAATGCCCAACCCACCAGTTACCCAGTGGAGGAAGACAGCCAGACCGACTGCCGCCCAGCTAAAGTTGCTCGGCAGCAAAGCCAGAAGCGCCAATAGGTGGACAGCCGCCATGAAGACGATCACGGGCCACTTGGGGCGCAGAGGCGCTGTTTCTGTTGTTTCTACTTGTTTGGAAGGTGCGATTGTCATGAAAATATTTTGTCAGAAATGTTTAACCCAATCTGCGCCATAATTAATCCGCACGCAAAAAGAGGCGAGTGAGGTGGTAATGAACAGCTTGGATGAGCTGCAGCAGGCAGAACAGGCACTATTACCCATTTTTTATCGGATTGACGCTCGGGTCAAGCAGAATCTGCAAAGAGTGCTGCAGGCGTTTCGCAACCACCGGGTGGGAGTCCACCACTTTGCCGGCGTTACGGGCTACGGTCACGACGATTTGGGGCGCGAAACGCTCGATCGCGTGTTTGCTGAGGTGGTGGGAGCCGAAGCGGCAGCAGTGCGGGTGCAGTTTGTTTCGGGGACCCACGCGATCGCCTGTGCTTTGTTTGGCGTCCTCCGCCCTGGTGATGAAATGCTAGCAGTTGTCGGCGCTCCCTACGATACATTAGAAGAAGTGATTGGGTTGCGGGGCTCCAATCAAGGCTCTTTAATTGATTTTGGCATTACTTACCGCCAGTTACCTCTGACTCGCGAGGGAGGTGTGGACTGGGACGCCCTGGCCTCTGCCGCGAGCGATCGCACCCGTCTCGCCCTCATCCAGCGCTCTTGCGGCTATTCCTGGCGATCGAGTTTATCAATAGCCGATATCGAAAGAATTGTCAAGACCCTCAAGCAGCAAAATCCCGAAATTATTTGTTTTGTCGATAACTGCTACGGCGAATTTATCGAAAATTGCGAACCCCCCGCCGTGGGTGCCGACTTAATCGCCGGTTCGCTGATTAAAAATCCCGGCGGCACCATCGTCGCCGCCGGCGGTTACGTCGCCGGTCGCGCCGACCTCGTAGAGGCGGCAACCTGTCGCCTCACAGCCCCCGGAATTGGCAGCAGCGGCGGTGCCACCTTCGATCAAAATCGCCTGCTGTTTCAGGGCTTATTTCTCGCTCCGCAAATGGTGGGGGAAGCGATGAAGGGCAATCACCTGACGGGATATGTTTTCGACAAGCTGGGCTATCCCGTGAATCCCGCCCCCTTGGCAGAGCGCCGCGACGTCATCCAGGCGATTCAATTTGGCAAGCCCGAAAAACTGATTGCCTTTTGCCGAGCGATTCAGCAGCACTCGCCGATCGGCTCCTATTTAGACCCGGTGCCCGCCCCGATGCCGGGATACGAGAGTCATCTGGTGATGGCGGGCGGCACGTTTATTGACGGCAGTACCTCGGAATTTTCAGCCGATGGCCCTCTGCGCGAGCCCTACATTGCTTTTTGCCAGGGGGGGACCCACTGGTCCCACGTCGCGATCGCCCTTGCTGCTGCCATTGAAGCGATTGGCCCAGCGGATTAGCGTTAAAAAACTGGGTTTCTGTTCGTAGAGAAACCCAGTTTCTGCGTCAGTCCCGATCTCCCTATCTCCCCCTCAAACAACCTGAAGCTGCGGGGACTCGACGAAACGACCCATCTAGAAAGCCGGGATGGCAGGAAAACAAGGTATAGCCATTCACCCGTTTTAAAGAAACGCTATCCTCGCTGCACTCTACGACTAAGTAATACCGTCCATTCTGAGAAATCAAAAGTTCTCCCTGTTGAAGTTTCATATTTTCCAACCCACCAAAAAAGCCGAACTGTGTACTGAGTTGTGATGTCGGGCCGTTTTTTACCCGCCGTCGATCTGTGAGAGCCCCTAACTCGAATCTGCGCGCTGCTTTTCTCTGCTATCGGTCGAGGTGTACGGGTACGAACGCGATCGCCTGCCAACTCTCCTGCATAATTTTCCCTATTTGTCAAGCGCTTCCGCAAAAGAACTCGCTTGTTGCCCGGGAGGTGGCGATTGGAAGGCGGGATAGCGATCGCCCCTGGCTGCAGCCCGATCGCCCCTAGCGAAAGCGAACGCTATTGCTTTGCGCCGCAGTCGGTTGAGCCAGTGCCCCACTGATGACCGGTAGGATATGTTGCGTTTGTTTAAAACTAATCTTCAGTATGAACGAAGATTTGTTAATTTATTGTCGCTTTCTCGTCAATCAATGTAACTTTTTGTAAAAAAAATAAGTGTCCTCGCTAACAGCCCGGTACGAGATCGACATTTGTACGGGGATGTCTCCTGAGTTGAAGACTGCGATCGGGTTCCTTCTCGTTCCTTTGCCGCGCCAAAACGCTCTAGATATGGCCAATTTTTGAGAGCAGCGATCGGCCAAATTGGCTGGCGGGAAGCAGTGGCGCTGTGAAAGGGAGACGAGAGGGCGACGGGCGATCGCCTGCGAGGGCAACGAATCAAAGTCTCTGGGTTTTTCAGCGATCGGATGGATTGAAACACTTGACACTCAGGCCCATCGTCGATAGAATACCATTTTCTTCTCTTAAATATATATTTAGCAAAAATGACCTCTACTCAATTTATCTCTGACGCGATCGTGCAAACTTATATAAGAAGGCTGGACGAATTGAGCGAAAAAAAAGCCCGCCATTTTTTGTACAGGTCTTACAAGGCCACTGGCCGACCAGAATTAAAAGAGTTTTTGTTAAAAAAATCCGTTCCCTATACTAAAAACAGCCAAATAGTTAACAATTACTTATCCAACTACGAGGGATTTTTAGCTCGATTGCAGGAACATTTAAATTCCAAAAAAGCTTCAAAAGTCAACGATAGAGAAAAAATATTCTACTTAAAAAAACACGTCAATTTATCTGCCTATGTTTCTCTGCTATTTCAACTCTACTATTTAAATTCCCTGGGAATTGAGAAAAAAGTCCCCGATAATATTCCCAATATAGACGCCATCAGGTCCGAAATTCTCGACCATCCAAACTTTATAAAAAATGCGACTACTTGCGCGACTAATCTAGTATTTTTAAGTAAAAATTTGGGATTATTTGATATTGAAATAGAATACACCGAAAAATTTAAAAAAATTTTTCAACCTGAAGAAGTCTTAAAAAGCAATGCAGTCTTTACCAATTACGTCTATGGATTAACTCACGCAATTATTGGCGCTTCTTATTTTTATATTAATAAAATAGATTCCTCCAAATATACTTGGTGCCTGGAAGCTTTTGATACTTATCAAGAGGAAATCTTTAACCGCCTCAGTTTAGATATTAATGCAGAGGTAGCTCTCTGCTATAAATTACTCAATATTCGTGAAAATGATTGCATTCAGAAAGTCATAAAAAACCTGGTAAATGCGTTTGATTGTACGGACGGTTACATACACAGACCCACTGAAAATAGCTTTAACTTTGCCGAACATACCAATGCCATAACGCTCCTGCTTTTTAATTTTGATAACATTCAATTAATTTAAATTTTTATTGATTAAAAAACGCCTCACTAACGGCTGGGCTATAAACAATGTTGCTTGAGGGTCATCCACAATGGCACGGGGTTGAACTTCATATCAGATGAGATTGATAAAAATAAGTATGAGGGAACTGAGGTGAAGAGAATATCTGAGTTCAAAACCCTTTCAGAATGCCAGGGGATGAACGGGACAGGAGAAATCGCAAAGTATTGGATTGCCAAGGTAAAAGCATAGCTGGCAGTAGGGGAGAGGGGGTGAGTTCAATACTGACCGCGATCGCCGTCTTTCACCAGACCGGCATTTTTCTCTAAAAACTCGACTATCTTCCCCGCCACATCCTTCTGAGTAGCGGTTTCGATGCCTTTGAGTCCGGGTGAAGAATTCACCTCCATCACCACGGGACCGTGATTCGATCGGAGGATATCCACGCCCGCCACATTCAGCCCCATCGCTTTAGCAGCGCGGACTGCTGTAGAGCGTTCCTCCGGCGTCAACTTGATGTTTTCCGACGTTCCGCCCCGGTGCAGGTTGGAGCGAAATTCTCCCTCGGCTCCTTGCCGCTTCATCGACGCCACCACCTTGTCACCCACCACCAAACAGCGAATATCCATGCCGCCCGCTTCCTTGATGAATTCCTGCACCAAAATATTTGCATCAATGCCGCGAAACGCTTCCATAACCGACTTAGCGGCTTGCTGGCTTTCTGCCAGAACCACGCCAATACCTTGAGTGCCTTCCAGCACTTTGATGACGAGGGGAGGTCCTCCGACAATATCGATTAAATTTTCGATATCTTTGGGCGAGTGAGCAAAGCCCGTGACGGGCAAGCCGATTCCTTTTTTTGCCAGAAGCTGGAGACAGCGCAGCTTGTCGCGCGATCGCGAAATAGCCTGAGAACTGTTGGCCGTAAAGACGCCCATCATTTCAAATTGCCTGACAACCGCCGTTCCGTAGAAAGTTTTTGATGCCCCGATGCGGGGCACGATCGCGTCAAATGTTTCTAGAGGTTTCCCCTGATAAATGACCAAAGGCTTGTGCGAGGTGATATTCATGTAACAGCGCAGGTAATCGATCACCTGCACCTCGTGCCCGCGCTCCTCCCCCGCAGCTTGCAGGCGCTTGGTAGAATAAAGTGTAGCCGATCGGGATAATATGGCGATTTTCATATCTTGGTTTTTCTATGTTTTTAAAATCAGCGAACCCGCTTCTGACTGCACAAATACGAGCGACCCGCATCGACTAAAAAACGTCCCCGCACGGCTTCTCGCCCCAGCAACATTCGGAATCGCATTAAATCTCGATTGGTCAAAGTCAGTTCAATAGGCCACCGCTCCCCCCGGAGTTCTATAGAGGTAAAAATTACCGGTCGCAATTCTTCCTTTCCGCCCGAATTGCGAACGCTGCGTTCGTCGATCACCTCCGCTTCTGAGAGTACCGTTTTGTTCGCATCCCTCTGGTAGGGATGCACCTGAAAGCGCACCATTCGTTTGCCGTTGCGGCGGAAGGGTTCGATATCAAAGGCGTGCAGCGCCGACGAACGGGCACCCGTGTCTATTTTTACCTTGACTTCCGCAATTCCCAGATCGGGTAGGGAGAGCCACTCCCGCCACCCGATCGCCGGCAAGTGTTGCTGCTGTTTCATTGTAGGTTAATGGGCAATAGGCAAATTAACGAACTCCCCGCGATCGCCCGCAAGCTTTAAAAAGCAATGCGTCAAGTGTTTTCTTAAAATTTTTATAAGTGAGAAGGGAGAAGTGGGGGCTGTTTTTTCCCTTTTCCCTTCTCCCTTTTCCCGGTTCCCTTCACGAGTCGTGATTCATCCTCGCATTTTTCTGTTGTTTTAGGAATCTGGCAGTTTATACTGTGCTACAATCCGCTTGGCATATTCTGGAACGTGGGCTTCTAACTTTTCTGGATGATGTCGTTTTACATATAAATAATTGCGGGTGAAGTGGGAGTCGATGGAAAAGCGAGCGTACTCTAGACCCTTCGGGCCGATTTTTTCGATCGCGAAGCCCATCAGTTTGGCCGCCCACATGGGCAGCGTCACGCCTTTTTCGTAGGCGGGGATGCTCTGCTGAACTGCAGCGCGGCGATCGCCTTTTGACATGACCGGTTGAACGTCCAACTGCTCCCGCACCAAATCGAGCATTTCCTGACCGGTTTGATTGCGAACCACAAGCCACTGCCAGCCAAACGGCGCGCCCATATAGCCGACTACCAAATCAGCCAGAGAATTAACGTAATCGAAACAGCTCAGACAGGAAGGAGCAAACACGTCTTTGAGGGCTTTGGTATTGAGGCCAAAAAAGGGCACCTTCTCCTCAGAGCCGTCTTCGTGCTTGAAGTGGACTTGAAAATCCTGCATGAACTCGTAGTGCACTACCGTTTCCGGGGAACGGCTGGTGGTTTCCAAAAATTTTTGCAAGCCTGCGCGGCTGACGTTATCCACGCAGGGAGTGCCCAAAACGTAAAGTTTTTCCAAGCCCAGCTCAGACTGCACCGCCCGCAGTGCCTGGATTTGGCAGCCGACGCCAATTACCAACAGGCGCTTCATCCCGGAGCGTTCTACTTGCTCCAATACCGAGAGGTTGGGCGATAAGGTAGGCTTGTTGACTTTAGCTGCCAGAACCTCCTCTTTAGTGCGGGCGATGACAGGTTGCGGCTGAAAGCGGTCTTCTTTGGTGTTTTGCACGCAGACCACCCCTTCGACTAAGCCGCGATCGAGCATTTCGCAGGCGATGGTACTGACGATTCCCGTCCACTGCGCGCCGGGGATGGGCTGTTGCTTGCGCGCCGCCATCATGTCCTGATGGACGCCAAAATACCAATCGTCGGGATTGTCCAGATTGCGGCTGCGTCCGTGCGTCGCTTGTTCCAGATCGGCAACCTGCTGATTGATAAAGGCGCAAGCTTCCTTGACATAATGGACGTAATAGGTATCGCACAGCCCGCATTCGCTGCAAAGTTCCTTGGCAGGACGGCGGCTGGTGGGTTTGAGGGCTTTGGCTTTTTGATGGGGACGTACCGGGGCGATCATCTGGGCAGTTTGTTCGCTTGAGTTTAACTGTGCGATCAGGATAGCTCAGATGCGCCCCCTTTTTGAGAGAAAGTCTCGGCGGAGCCTGTACGTCGGGGAAATCGCGCGGCGCTTTCGATCGCAGTTGCTAGAGATTTACAGGCTGCACTGTTTAATTCTGCTGGCTAGCAGAGCCCACAAACGCCCCCGACGCCCCCAAGAGGGCAAGTGTCCTTCCACGGCAGTTGGGTTGAAAGTCAGGTCGGGATAGGGCAACCACGCGCCGTCGCGACGCCACCCGACGCGATCGCCAAATTCGTCGTAATTTTCCGCCACGCTCTCCCAGATGCGAATCTGCACGCTAAATCCGAAGCGTCCGCTGCTGTATTGCACCCACAAGCGATCGATCGCCCGCAAATCCCGGCAGGGAAAATTTTCGATATCTTCTAGACTGAGCTTGCCTTGTTTTTCTCGACCGCAGACTTGCAGCATCACAGAAGCCGTTTCCCGATCTGCTTGTTGCCAGAATCCCCCTGCGAGCAAGTCGCGCAGTTGGCTGTAGTCCATCCCCACTGCCGAACTCCAGCTCCTCTGCGGCGGCGCGGCGGATGCCGTCGTCAAACCCGACGCCGGTACGGGGGGGGCGATCGGACAAGCTGGGCTGATATCCAGCAATTGCAACCACTCTCGCACGGATTGCGGGCGATCTTCCGGCTCTAATGCCAGTCCGTAGAGGATGGCTTCGTTGGCGCGATCGCTCATTTGCGGATTGAGTTGTTTTGGCGGCACCAAAGGGTCAGTTTTATATCGGGCTAGGCTGCGATCTCTGCTGGGTGCCGATTCAGGGGCTTTGCCCGTTAAACCCGCATAAAGCGTCGCTGCTAACCCGTAAACATCTGTATAAGCACCCCGCAGCGATCGGCGGTCGTACTGTTCGATCGGTGCAAATCCATTTGAGAATAATTCCGTGTGAACCTGAGTCAAATTCTGCGTAAACTCCCGCGCCAGACCAAAATCAATCAGTACCGCTTCCGACCGATCTGTCCGCACTAGGACATTCAGCGGTTTGATGTCCCGGTGTAAAAATCCCCGCTCGTGAACTGCACTCACTGCCTCCCCGATCTGCTGCATGTAGCGCAGCGCTTCCGACTCCGGCAAAACCCCTTCATTTTCTACCAGATTCGCCAGGTCTATTCCCTCAATGTACTCCATCACCATGCACCACGACGACCCCTCCTGAATTAGCTCGTCTATCCGCACGATGTAGCGGTGAGTGCATTTGGCCAGACGGAGCGCCTCATTCAGGAAATCTTGCTGGCATTTTGCAAAGTCTCGCCGCTTCCGCACCTTTTCATTCAGGGTTTTGATAACAGCCAGATTGCCCGTCTCGTGCCGAGCCAGATAGGTGATGCCAAATCCCCCTTCTCCTAGCTTTTTTTCGATGACGTATTTCCCTTCTTGCAATTCGATGCCTGGTTCCCATGCCACCATAGGTTTTACAGTCTTCAGCGGAGGTTTTTTCTGAGATTTTCTAGGTCGCTGTCCTTCCCATGCTAACTTCTCATATCTGGTTTGGATGACATTTTTATGTAAAGATTGAATGAATTCTAAAATTCTCAATGAGAATAAAATAGGCGATCGCTCTCTTCCCTGGGGAGGTATCGATTATTGACAGCGCGTGCAGCCAGCGTGTTTCGCGTGAAGCGCGATCGAAAGCGACAGCTTTCACGCCAGCGAGAGCGATTCGCGCTCCGCGATTCGCTCTGTTCGGTGCCTGGAATTTTACAGAAGAGCGATCGCCTGCATGTTTGACCTGCCAGATAACGCCAAAAAAAAGCAGCCACCCCGCTAGCCATATTTGGCCAAAACGGGGTGGCTGGTCTTGTCAACAATCTCTACAAAACGAGTTTCGTCTCGTTCCATCCCCTCTGGAAAGGCTGCCGCCAAAGTAAAAGGTAAAAATCAACAAGTGTTATTTTTACCTTTTACCCTAGGCCGATTCAACCTTCTAGATGTAGGCGTTAATGCCGATTTCGACACCCACAGTCACCTGGAATTGGAAGACCTGCTCATTTGTCAAACTGGCAACATCCGCCACGTTAAATTGTTTGACAATTTCTGCGCCGTATTCAGCTTTATACGTCTGCAAGTCAACCAGACTGGAGGACAGCACATAGCCTTTTTCTACACCCACTGTCAACATGTGATCCAGCGTCTCAGCGTAACTGATTTCATCGAGACTGGCAGCACCGTAGGCAGTGAGGAGGTCTTGAGCTGATGCAGAACCTTCAGCGCGATAAGTCGCGAAATCAATGGCCTTCGACGGGTTGTTGCCTTTTTCTAAGCCAGCCCCCGTGATGTAATCGACCAGCTCGCCATCCTCAATCGTGCCGCTTGCATCAATGTCAATGGTTGCTTTGTTAGCTTCCAGATCCGCAGCATACTGCGTTTTGTACCACTCTTTGTCAACCACTGCCGAGGCATCCAAGCCTTCTTGGTCGGCTTCGCCGGCGATATACTCTTGAGTCGCTTTAGCAGTGTAAGCGTTCTCAGAATTAAAGTTGAAGGCAATTTCGGCAGCTTCTTTAGTGCGGAAGTAATCGACTTTGAAGAAGGACTCTAGCTTGCCAGTATCTACAGCCAGCTTCAATCCTTTTGCGTCATCGAGGGCAAACTCTTTGATCGCGTCGATTTCTTCTTTGTCCAGCTTCTTGAGCTGACCGAAAGGCACTTTCAACTCTTGGGCCAATTCTTTCAGGTATTCCAGTGAATAGCCCTTAACGTCGATCGCTGCTACGTCAACTGCTTTCAGACCTTGCTCGTAAGCCAGTTTGAGAACCTTCCAATCTGCATCAGCAGTGATGCCTTTTTCTTCCTCTAAGTATTCTTTGTCGATGTACTTAGACAAGCCGCCGAACTTCCAGTCAAGGACAAGCGCGTCGCTGAATTGGGCCGCATCCTTCACGACATTGATGTCAATGCTGAAGTGGGTGGCAATTTCAGCCGCGTACTCAGCCCGCAGGTAATCGACCTTGACGAATTGGCTCGGATCAATGCCTTCTTTCACCCAGCCTTCATCGAACATGTAGTCGATCACTTGCTGATAGGTGAGTTTCTTGGCGGTTTCTAAAGGATCGGGGGTTGAGGTGGTGCCGTCATCGGTGCCGTCATCGGTGCCGTCATCGGTGCCGTCATCGGTGCCGTCATCGGTGCCG
>CAYOOD010000007.1:50992-60063 GCA_964405435.1 uncultured bacterium | reverse complement strand
TCATCGTCACCTTCTTCGGTGCCGTCATCGTCGCCGTCATCGTCGCCGTCATCGTCGCCTTCTTCGGCATCATCCATGTAGAACTCAGCCAATTTGGCGGCGTTTTGCTCGATGTAGGCGTTAATATCGATCGCCGAGAGTTTGAGTTCTGCCTCTGCGGTTAAGATGCCTTTTTCTTGCAGCAAACTCTCGAATTCAGCACTGAAGGCTAAGTCGAGGATTTGCTTTTCGCTGAGCTTGGTAATGTCGAAGGTCGCAACATCGACACCTTCAAAGAAACCAGCGACTTCTTCTACGGTGAGTTTGCCTTCCTCAATCCACTTGTCGATTTCATAGCCGACGAATTTCACGTCGATCTGGGGGGATTCTTTGATAAACCAGTCGAGAGCGATCTGGCTGTTGGCGTCAAGTTGCAGCCACGAGGCGATCGCGCCCGAGTAGACTTGGCTGATGTATTCGACATTCACCAAGCCTTCCAAGGAGATGCCTTGTTCCAATCCTGCGCCGAAGGCAAACTCTTCGATCTGAGCGTTGGTTAGGGTGGTAATATCCGTAACGCCCAGCGCTGTCTGGATGGCTTCGGCGTTGGCGGTTGCGTAGCCTTCGTAATCGAAAGCCGACAGTTTGATGGCATTGGTTTCGCCCAGAGCCGTCTTGAACTCAGCGTTGAACGTCAAGTCGATCAGTTGCGCGTCGGTGAGTTCTGCAATGTCTGTGATGGTGGTGCCCAAGAAGCCATTCACTTGTTCCACCGTCACCGTTTCAGCTTTGACTAAGGCTGCGACTTGATAGCGAACGAATGCAACGTCGAGATCCGCGAGTGCGTCAGCAAACAGCTCGGTAATTTGCGCGTCGGTTACTTGCGCGGCGTCGGCAACGGCAGCTACATCTACACCGAGTTCGCTGGCGATCGCTGCAGCAAAAGTAGCACGCAGGTAGGTGGCATCCCCATCCCCCGACAAGTTGAGGGTTTGAGTGCCCAAGAGCGTCTTGAACTCTTCGCTAACGCTGAGTTCGACGAGTTTCTCATCGCTGAGTTTTGCGATGTCGGTGGTGTCGGCTTCAACGAGTTTGCTGTCAATCAGTTGTTGCAGCGTCAGAGTGCCGTCGGCAATCCAACCTTGGATTTGATAGCGAACGTAGGCAACATCGATGTCTGCGGTTTCGCTACCCAGCCACTTCGAGAGCACTTGCTCGTCGCTGGCGATCGCGACAGAGTAGGTTTCGCTGACGTACTTGAGATCGATAAAGCTCTTGACATCCAGACCTTGTTCTACCGCTTCGCCGCAGATAAACTCGCGGACTTTTTCCGTCTCGATCTCTTCTACATCTTCGACCCCAAAGAATGCCTTCAGTGCCGTGACATTGGCTTCGACTGCGAGGAACCCTTCCACGTCGATCGCCGAGAGCTTCTTGACGAAATCTGCTTGTACCGAGAACTCTTCGTAGATGTATTTGAGCAGGTCGATCTCGCTCAAGGTGGCAACCGCAACTCCCGCCGCCGTGGTGAGATTTTCTTCCGTGGCAATGAAGCGGACGTAATCCAAATCTGCGACTTTGGAGAATCCGCCATACTTGAAGTCAAACACCAGATTGGCGCTGAGGGTGGCAACCGCCGTTACATCTATGCCAAAGTAGCTGGCGATTTCGGCTTGGTAGGTGGTCTTCAAATCGGCGATCGCGGTTTCGTCGAGGAAGGTATCCAGCTTCAGTCCTTTCTTCAAGCCTTCGCCCTTCATAAAGGCGACGATCTGCCCTTCGCTCAGGTCGTCGAGGGTGGTGACGCCGTAAGCTTCTAACAAAGCCGCTTGGTTGGCAGCGCCATATTCCTTAATCTTGAACGCCGACAACTTGCCATCTGCTTTCCATCCCTTGCCGAAGATGTGGAACTTCAGCTCTTCATCGTCGAGATCCTTGACGAGTTTGCCACCTTCAGCCTGTTCCATCCCGTATTTCTTGACATAGTAGTCAGTGTCAACGTAGGAACACTCGTCGTCCAACACGAAGCGGGCGATCTTCTTGACATCCAGGGTTTCGACGGCTGCATCGTCGGCCAAGCCAAAGGCATTCTTCAGGTGGACCTTGAAGGTTTCCTTATAGAACTTGACATCGACAAATTTCGTGAAGTCGAGTTTGAGATTAAAGGCTTCTTCTTTGAGGAATTCCTTGATTTTTACTTCGCCGATTTTTTCCAGTTCGGCGTCGTCAACGGTTTCGCTGCCGAAGAAGTGCAGCTTCAATTGGACTTTGATCGCTTCGTCTTCGATCAGACCCTTGTAGTTAATTTCAGACAGGCTGAATTCTTCGTCTGATGCTTTCAGCAGCAGGTAAGATTCGACTTGTTTGATGTCCAGCTTGCCCGAGGCGATCGCCTCTTTGATTTTGACCGTAATAGCCGCGCTGTCGGGAGTTTCCAGCTCGGCGTCAGTGATGCCGAGTTCTACCTTGTAGAATTTGGCAATTTGAATCGAGTATTTGTACAGGCCGTACTCGACATTGATGTCAACCGCCGCTTCGAGCTTGGCAAACGAAAGGATTTGCTCGTTCGTAAAAGTTGCGGCATCTTGGATTTTTTCTTCGCTGGTGCCGAATTTTTCGACGACGTACTCGGACAATTCTTTCAAGTACTTCGATTTGAAAGCGATCGGGCTGAAGAAGGGAGATAGCTCCAATTCTTCTGCTGCACCTTCGCCAACCGTGACGTACTCGAAAAGTGCCTTGAAGTCAATTTTTCCATCAATCGTGAATTTAGCGACCAACTCCGCTAATTCCGCTTTCTTCTGGATGAACTCAAAGCTGACGAACTTACTGGGACTTTCGCCGACTTCTAGCAGCGCCGCTGCGGCAGCTTCTCCGCTGAGAGCGGCGATCTGGGCTTCGGTGTATTTTCCGGTTGCGATCAGTTTGGCCTTAATACCAGCATCCTGAAGTTTGACGCTGATATCATTGATGTCAACAAACGGAGCCGGATTGAATTTCGCCGTTACGACGAAAGTTTTGATTTGCTGGAGTTGCTCCGGTGTAATTGCGCTGAGGTTGCCAAAGTCAATGCTGGGGAATTCGACTTTTAGTTTTTCCAGGTAAGCGCTGACGCTGACAATAAAACCGAGGTTGAAGAACGGAGTCGGGGTCAGGTCAACCGGGGTAGGCTCGACGACTGGGGGAGGGGTTGTTGGATTTGGTAAGGGGAATGAAGGCGTAGGCTCAGTGACGCCGCCGGTCATGTCGTTGCCTTCGCCGCCGGTCATGTCGTTGCCTTCACCGCCGGTCATGTCGTTGCCTTGGCCACCGGTCATGTCGTTGCCTTGGCCGCCGGTCATGTCGTTGCCTTGGCCGCCGGTCATGTCGTTGCCTTGGCCACCGGTCATGTCGTCATTGCCGCTACCGCCACTGAGTTCGTCAGAGTCGTCGCCGGTGAAGAAGCCGATGTCTATGAGCGGGGAGGGGCTGATGCCTTGCTGCAGCCCAGCGCCGGTCATAAATTGGACAACCAGATCGAAGCTGATTTGCCCGATGTCAAGCCCGAAGAATTGGGCGATCGCGTCGCCGTACATTTCCTTATAGGCTTTGAGGTCGATCAGCGGCGAGAAGCTGCGCGCTTCCTTGAACCCAAACTCGATCAAGTGTTCCAATAGCTCTGCCCCGTCCATTCCAGCGAGGTCAGCGTTGGATTCCTGATAGAACTTCAGGTCGATAAACGCAGAAATCTGCCGCAGCTCTTTTAGCCCGAAGGTAACCAGGTGTTTGAATAACTCCTCGCCGTTCATGCCAGCGAGGTCAGCATTGGCCTGTTGATAGAATTTCAGGTCGCAGAAGGGGGAGAATTTGCGGAGTTCTTTCAACCCAAAAGCGCTCAGGTGCTCCATCAACTGCTCGCCGCTCATGCCCGCGAGGTCGGAGTTTTGCGCTTGATAGTATTTGAGATCGATCAGCGGAGAGACTTTGCGGAGTTCTTTGAGCCCGAAGGTAGTCAGGTGCGTGTAGAGTTCCTTTCCGTCCATCTCAGCGAGGTCGGCGTTTGAGCGCTGATAATAGGAAAGGTCGAGCGACAGGGAGATTTGACGGCGTTCGCTAAACCCAAAGGTGGTTAGGTGTTCAAATGCTTCCTCAGAACTCAAATCGGCTAAGTCTGCGTTGAGTTCTTTATATTGCTTCAGGTTGATGGTGGAGCTGAAGCTTCTCTCTTCGCGGATGCCGTTTTCCTCGAAGTGGGCGATCAGTTCTTCGTCGCTCAGGCCGGCTGCTTCTAAGTCGGGGTTGAGCACGCGATAGTAATTGATATCGAGCAACCCAACAGCGGTAAACCTGCCTTCAACTTTGATGTACTCGAATACCTGCGTGTCGCTGAGATCGTCTACGCTGTCCACGCCATAGAATTCAATCAGTTTTTCAGCGTGTTTATCCCGACAGTATTTGACTTTGGCTGACTCGGAGGGATTCAGATCTTTGCTGGGGGTTTTCATCCCACCGGAAGATCCCTTCATGCCGCCGGAACCGCCTGACATGCCGCCGGATGCTCCTTTCGAGCTGCCTGTGGGGGATTTCATGCCGCCGGATGCTCCTTTCGAGCTGCCTGTGGGGGATTTCATGCCGCCGGATGCTCCTTTCGAGCTGCCAGACGCTCCTTTCATGCCGCCGGATGCTCCTTTCGAGCTGCCAGACGCTCCTTTCATGCCGCCAGTCGGGGTTTTCGCGCCGCCGGTGGGGGTTTTCGCGCTTTTTTCTTTAAGTGCCATAGGAATAGAAAACCTTTGCTTAAAGTACACAAACAGAGATGCTTAAATTTCGAGGAAATCGCTAACCGATTCTGATTTTCCTAGAGATTCCTCGACCTTTTAGGTGCGCCCCGATATCTTTACCCTTATAATGGGACTTTTGATTCTGGAAGATTCATTTTTCATCTTCTATGCTGGCCGACACTAGATGTCTTCTACGTTGGAAAAACCCACCGCTAGAAGCCTAACTTTGCCTTCCCCCCTGACATGACTCTTGTTTGATTTCTAAGGTTCCCCGATCGCTCTAAATTTTTTCGCCTTACAGCTTCTTGCCAACCTTCTTGTTTTGAAGAGATCGTTAAAGAGTCTCTGCTCCTTCCTGCGTCAACTGTAAAAATACGCTTCTTTCGCTTTGGATTTTACAATCCTCAGGCGGGCTCCTAACAAGCGCGAGGTGGCGCTATATTAATATTTTCCATCTTATCTCGACCCATTGTAGCTGTCAATCAGCTTTACAAAATTTTTATAGAGGTTCGTGATTTTTCAGTAAATTTAATGAATCCATGCTTGGCGGGCACCGATCGCCGGGGTGTCTCCGTATATTCCCCGATCTGTCCAGCCATAAAACTTTTTTCTAACGGGAACTGTTCGTCAGTTTATTAATAAGGTTAGGTTATAACTCGAAGAATCCGTAAAATCGTCAAGGTCGATTTTGTCCATCTGCCTTGAATTTAGCGCTGAAATTCTTTCTGACTTTTAAAAATAAGTAATTTAATTTTAACGATCGATAAAAAAAAATAAATCAGTTAATTGAGATGGGCAGCCAATTGACTTCAGACTTCAGACGCGAGGGATACAAGCCTTTTATCCGGCATAAACCTACAGACTAATTCCTATTGAAACGCCATTTTTACTGAGCGACTTGCAATCTGCTGGTGGATTTTCAGAGGTTCTGCCAGTTAGACGCACTAGATAGCGCGTGGGTTCCCTCTTTCCGGTAGATTACCGCTAGCATGAGTTGTGGTATAATATTCTGTTTTTTTGTCGCGGTTCTCTTCGCGGTTGCCTTGTCCCTGCGATCGCTCGATATCGCCTCGACCCGTTTTTTTGATAAAATTGCACGAATTAGTAGAGCTAAACCTTATTATTAATAAGGTTTCTTAAAATTTTAATCGACACTTTTTATTTTGAAATTTTTTAACCCGGTCAGCTCTCCTGACTTTTGGGTGATAAGCGAAAATTATTAATGGCTGAAAGGCTTGCAGTCAGCAGCATTTTCCATGCGATGATACCCGTTGCTCCCGGGTTTCCAGCACGCAGTCAAGAGAGCCAACTTTTAGATGGGTTGACCCTGGTTCTTTCCTCTTCTTCCTTGTTCTCTCTCACCCCCAGTTCTTTTTGCTGGCCCACAGGCCAGATGGCCTGCACCGACCAGAACTGCGCGCGGTCTAGTTACTGAACTACCCCATCATTTTCAATCCCGGTGAAGGTATCGGGGGAGAAAAGCCCCAACCAGGGATCGGAACTGGGAGTGAGAAAGAGCTCGGCATACACCCGCTCGTTTAAAGTATCGACATCATTTGTACTGGTTCCTTGTAAGAACCACTGGTGAAGCTGCGTGCGGAAAATGTATTCGTTGCGAACCGTATCCAGAGCGATCGCGCGCTCGAAATTCGGCAAAGCGCGATCGGAGGCTTGCGGATTTTTCAGTTGCATCAGCGCTTTGGTCTTGGCATCTAGGCGGGCGTCGGCGGCGTGCAATTCGGCAATTCTCGCCCAAGTAGTGTCATCGATGGCTTGCGGGAGCGATTCCAGCGGGGGCGAAATTTCTCGCACCGCCGGGATTTCTACCGCCATCTTCGCCATCGCCAAAGGAGCCGCCTCGATCGCTGCAGGGGTTTCGCTAGTCGCTACGGGATTGTTCGCAACCGCCTCTAGGGGCAGATTGATTCCCAATTTTGACAAATCTGCCGTCCAAGATGTTTCTATTTTGTTGAGGGCGTCGCGGTGATATTGGCGCAGAAATTCCTCGCGTTCTTCGCCGATTTTTGCGGAATATTCCTTGACAAAGTTCTCAGCGCGTGCTAAATTTCTCAGGAAAGCTTGAGGCCCGTACAGTCCCGGCAAAGCATCTATCGGTCTGCCTTCTGCATCGAGAATGTAGTGAATGCTATTGCCGGTAATCGTGCGCTCCAACTTGCGCCCGTCGCCGAAATCGACTGTCAGCTTGGGAGCGGGGCGGACGGATTGCCAGTGCAAAATATAGCGATCGCTCAGGAACTTGGAAATTTCCGCATTCGGATAAAGCGCGATGCGGAAAAAACGGCTGTTCGCACAGCTCAGTTCTTCATCGAGTTTGCCCAACAGGCGCAGGGAGAGGATGGGTTTGCCGCTGCTTTTCGCCGCCGCCTTGGCTTGCTCCAAATCCGTGTACCAGTACAACCGCGACGCATGACAATCTCGCTGCTGGCAAATCGCATCCAGTACGGCAGATCGGTTTTTTAAATCATTGCCGTAGATGGATAGGAATGTCTGGATACTGCTTGGCCCTTTGGCCCGCAATTGGGCGATCGCAGCCGCCGACTCGGACGGATTTTCTGAGAGGGCAGCGCGGGCGAGTGCTTCTGTTGAAGTTTGGGCAAATACTGACTTTGACAAGCAAATGCCAGCAGTCACGAGGATGCCAGCCGAAATGATTCTTTTAACTCCCACAAATCTCCTCCCGTTTTTTTAGTTGTCCTCTGGTTGCAGCCCAGTAGAAGCACGGAAAAGGGCCGTTGATATTTCCAAAATGCTAGCAAAGATTTAAGGCGGACGTCACCGCCGCCAGAAACTGGGTTTGTCGAAGCAACCCGGTTTCTTTGAGGGTTTTTCAATCCGCAGGAGAATTACGCCGAAAAACAGAGATAAAGACACTATCCGAACGCTAGAATGAGCCTGGTAAGACAAACTGGCGGTTTGTCTGGTTGTGTACAGCGGGAGTTCCGGCACTATGCTTTCGTACATTTTGGCTATAACAGTCCTGGCGGGCAGCTTCGTTTACTATATGTCTGCGTTCTTTTTCCCAGAAGTCCACCGCAAAGGGGACTTTATCTGGAGTGGAGTGGGACTGTTTTACGCCTTGGTGTTGTGGTTTTGTGCGGGGCGGATGACGGGTGCCGTCTTGTTGGGACAAATTGCCAGCGTGGCGCTGGTGGGATGGTTCGGGTGGCAAACGCTGCAACTGCGCAGGCAAGTGACGCCCTCGGAGCTGCAGACGCCCGTATCGGAGGAAACCCTACAAGCAGCCGCGTCTCCGCTGCGCGATCGCTGGCCAAAATTCTTCCAGCGCCAGCCCAAACCGACGATAGTCATCGATCGCAAGCCGGCTGAGCCGAAAGTAGAAGCGCCGCCAGCGGTGGAAACTGCGCCGACGCCTGCGGTGGTAGTGGAAGCGCCGGTAGCAGCGGGTGCGGTGACGCCGGAAGAGCGAGAAATGGTGGAGCCTGTAGAGGCGATCGCTCCCCAAATAGCGCCCGATACAGCGCCCGAAATAGCGCCTTCCGAAGAAGCGATCGCCGCCGCTTTGGCAGCAATCCCCGCCTCGGCGGTAGAATTCCCAGAAGCCATAACGCCGCCAGTGGCAGAAGACTTGCCCGCCGCCGCCGCCCTCTCAGGAGGCACTGCCGCCGATGCAAGAGAAATCCCCGCTTCGGCAGTGGAATTCCCAGCCGCAGTAACCCCGCCAGTCACAGAAGACTTGCCGGCTGAAGAGCAATTGCCCGCTGCCGCCGCACTCTCAGGAGCCACTGCCGAGGATGACGATTTTGATCTAGAAGAAGGGTTTGAACCCGAACCCGAAGAACCAAAAATAGAAGCAAAAGCTTCCGCAGCGAAAGCAGAACCGAAAGAAAAATTGCCTGCCAAACCGACAACCGCGAAAAAAGGCGGTGGCGGCAATCTCCTCGCACCCGTGACGGGTTTGGTGACTGCGCTTTCGAGCGGAATCGGAGGGCTCCTGAGCAAGATTAACAAGCCGAAACCTCAGCCGGCTGCTAAGCAGTCCGAGGCGAAGACACCCGAACCAAAGCCAATAGATGACGACAGCAGCGAACTGATTGAAGACGACGAATTCCCGCTAGAAGTCGAGGCAGCGCTGGAAATCGTCGGCACTCCCGAAGCACCTGCAGAAACGGCTGCGCAGGCGGGCGAGTCAGCGCAGGAAGAAGCGATCGCCTCTGTTGAAACGACAGAAACCGCCGCCGAAGCAGTTGCCGAAGTGGTTGTTACGGTTGAAGAAAGCGCTCCCGCCGCCGAAACCATTGCCGAAGTGGTTGTTACGGTTGAAGAAAGCGCTCCCGCCGCCGAAACCATTGC
>CAYOOD010000007.1:0-50892 GCA_964405435.1 uncultured bacterium | reverse complement strand
CGAAGTGGTTGTTACGGTTGAAGAAAGCACACCCGCCGCCGAAGCAGTTGCCGAAGTGGTTGTTACGGTTGAAGAAAGCGCTCCAGAACTGATTCGCCCCAATCCTCCCGCACCCGAACTGGTAGAAGCTGCCAGAGAATCGGCTCCCGAAACCGCAGAAACCGCAGAAATTCCTGTGGAAGAAATCGCTGCCGAAGCCGAACTCGCGCCGCCTGCGGAAGCTGCGCCAGAAGCGGAACCGGAACCGGCTGCAGCGATCGAAGTTCAGCCAGTTGAAGAACCCGCAGCCGAGCCACAGACGTCAGAAGAGCAGGGCTTTGCCCAACTGATGCGCCCGCAACGCGCCGACGAACCGGCACTGGTAGAAACTGCTAAAAAATCTGCCGAAGCGCCCATTCAAACCCCGCCGCTTTCCGAGGGTGAAGATTCGCAACCGGGCTAGTCGCGGTTCCTGACAGATTGAGAGTAGGGTGTGCTAAAGCGCGTTCTTCTTTTGTCGCGAGGCGCTTTAGCGCTCCCCTGTAGAGCTGAAAGCGATAGAATTCCGGTCAGCGAAAATAGAAAATAGCTCGATAGCTGAGATTGCAGAGGTAAAGTTCGATGGTTAGCACGAGCCCAAATCTACAGAATTTGGTGACGAATACATGGGTACAAGCAAGCTGGGAAGAGTTTCTCGCCTTGGCAGACGATCCTAACCATGAGAAATTTAGTTTTTATTATGACCAAGGCTACATGAGGAGCGAATTAATATCAGCAGGTTCCAGCCACAGTCAAGATAAAGCAATTATTTCTAATGTTTTCAGTTTTTATTCTACACTTAAAAATATAAGAATTAAAGGATTGGTAAATTGCAGTTTCAGAAAACCAGAAAGCGCAGAATTTCAACCGGATTTAGCTTTTTATATAGGAGCCTATTTTCGGATGCCGCCGCGCAGTAATTCACCGATTAACCTGGATGAATTCGACCCTCCCGCACTGGTTGTAGAAACAGCGGCTTCATCCCTGAGCGACGATTTGGGGCGAAAACGGTTAATGTACGAACAGTCAGGAGTGCGGGAATATTGGGTTGAAAATGTGGAGGGTGGAGAAGTCATTGCCTTTGAAATTTCCGACGGGCGGAGCGGGCGAGTGCGAGAGTCGCGGGTGTTGCCCGGGCTGGAAATTGCGATCGCCGAGGAAGCACTCAGGCGCAGTCAAACTGAGGAGGATGGAGAAATCAATCGCTGGCTGCTGCAAGTATTCAGCCAAAATTGACGGTTAGCGCCCTCATTTTTCAGAAAAAATAGTTCCTCCCGATACAGCGATCGCGCGATCGCCGCCACAGGCAATGTCCATATCTCGGCCACTCAGCCGCATGTCGCTGCAGAGCCATCGAGAAAGCCCTTCCTCCCAGAAAACCCCCCAAAAGTCCGAGAATCCGCTCAACAGCCTCAGAGCGATCGGCGTCAAAATTCCACTCCCCTAACTTGCACCGCCCCGCTCGTCCCTAGCACACTTTATAATAGAAATCCAACAACTCTCTCTTATCCGCATCCAACCGTGACAGAAGCAAAGAGTTATAAAGACACCGTAAACCTGCCCCAGACTCAATTTGACATGCGCGCCAACGCCGTCAAGCGCGAACCCGAGCTGCAAAAATTTTGGGCAGAACATAAAATTTACGATCGCCTGTCACGAGAAAACCCCGGCGACCTCTTCATTCTCCACGACGGCCCCCCTTACGCCAATGGCACCCTACACATTGGCCACGCTTTGAATAAAATTCTCAAAGATATTATCAACAAATACCAACTGCTGCAAGGGCGCAAAGTCCGCTACGTCCCCGGTTGGGACTGTCACGGCTTGCCCATCGAGCTGAAAGTCTTGCAAGACATGAAGCAAGAAGAACGCCAGCAGCTCACCCCCCTGAAACTGCGCCACAAAGCCCGCGACTTCGCCCTCAAAACCGTAGAGCAGCAGAAACAAGACTTCCAGCGCTACGGCGTCTGGGGCGACTGGGAAAACCCTTATTTAACCCTCACCCCCGACTACGAAGCCGCGCAAATCGGCGTTTTCGGCAAAATGTTCCTCAAAGGCTACATCTACCGGGGACGCAAGCCGGTACACTGGAGCCCCAGTTCCAAAACCGCCCTCGCCGAGGCAGAGTTGGAATATCCCGAAGATTCCGAAGGACGCCCCATTCACACCTCCCGCAGCCTCTACGCCGCCTTTCCAATGGTTGAACTGGCGTCAACCGTCCCCGCCGAATGGCAGCAATATTTGCCCAACCTCGGCGTCGCCATCTGGACGACGACGCCCTGGACGATTCCGGCAAACTTGGCGGTGAGCGTCAACCCAGAGCTGACGTATGCCGTGGTGGAAGTGGGCGCGGAATTCCCCAATCAAAAATATCTCATCGTCGCTGCCGATTTGGCAGACAAGCTCGCCGCGACATTCAACACCAGCGTGACGGTGAAATCTACCGTCAAGGGCGAGGCGCTGGAACACTCCACTTACAAACACCCGCTCTACGATCGCACCAGCGAAATTGTCATCGGCGGCGATTACGTCACCACCGATTCCGGTACGGGTTTGGTACACACCGCCCCCGGGCACGGTCAAGAAGACTATCAAGTCGGACTGCGCTACGGTTTGCCTATCTTCGCACCCGTAGACGAAGATGGCAAATTTACCGAAGAAGCAGGGCAATTTGCCGGCATGAACGTCCTCGGCGACGGCAACGGGGCAGTGGTGGAAGCGCTCGCCGAGGCGGGCTCGCTGCTGAAAGAGGAACCCTACAAGCACAAGTATCCCTACGACTGGCGCACGAAAAAACCGACCATCTTCCGGGCAACCGAGCAGTGGTTTGCGTCGGTGGAGGGTTTCCGCAAAGAAGCCCTAGAAGCGATCGCCTCCGTCAAGTGGATTCCCGCTCAAGGCGAAAACCGCATCACCGCAATGGTTGCCGAGCGTTCTGACTGGTGCATCTCCCGGCAGCGCAGTTGGGGCGTTCCCATCCCGGTTTTCTACGAAGAATCAACCGGAGAACCTCTCGTCACCCCAGAAACCATCGCCCACGTTCAAAAAATCATCGCCGAAAAAGGCTCCGACGCTTGGTGGGAACTGCCGGTAGAAGACTTATTGCCCCCCTCCTACCGCAACAGCGGCAAAACCTACCGCAAAGGCAGCGATACGATGGACGTTTGGTTTGACTCCGGCTCCTCGTGGGCGGCAGTCGCGGAGCAGCGCCCTGAATTGCGCTATCCCGCCGACATCTACCTGGAAGGGTCGGATCAGCATCGCGGTTGGTTCCAATCCAGTTTATTAACCAGCGTCGCCAACAACGGAATCGCTCCCTACAAAAAGGTTTTGACCCACGGCTTTACATTAGACGAGCAAGGGCGGAAGATGAGCAAATCCGTGGGAAATGTGGTCGATCCCAAAATCGTCATCGACGGCGGCAAAAATCAGAAAGAAGAACCGCCCTACGGAGCCGACGTGCTGCGCCTGTGGGTGTCGTCGGTGGATTATTCTTCTGATGTTTCCATCGGCAAGAACATGCTCAAACAGTTGGGCGACGTGCGCGGCAAAATTCGCAACACGGCGCGATTCTTGCTGGGGAACTTGCACGATTTCGATCCGGCAAAGGATGCGGTGCCGTATGAAAAAATGCCGCAACTCGATCGCTACCTGCTGCACCGGATGACGGAAGTCTTTGCAGAAGTTACGGAAGCGTTTGAAAGTTATCAATTTTTCCGGTTCTTCCAAACCGTGCAGAATTTCTGCGTGGTTGACTTGTCGAATTTCTATCTAGATATTGCCAAAGATCGGCTGTACATCAGCGCCCCGAATTCCCTGCGGCGGCGCAGCGTGCAGACGGTAATGGCGATCGCGCTGGAGAATTTAGCACGAGCGATCGCGCCCGTACTCTGCCACCTAGCTGAAGACATCTGGCAATTTATCCCCTACCCGACGCCCTACAAATCCGTGTTTGAAGCGGGCTGGGTGAAAGTCGAGGAAACCTGGAAAAACCCAGAACTCGCGAAATTGTGGGAACAACTGCGCGACATCCGGGGCGAAGTCAACAAAGTCCTCGAACGCGCGCGGGTTGAAAAAACCATCGGCTCCTCTCTGGAAGCGAAAGTGCTGCTGTACGTTGCAGATTTAGAACTGCGCGAGCAACTGCAAGGGTTGAATCCTCAGTATTCACCACTGAGCAGTCAGCATTCAGCAGTTTATAATGGAGTAGACGAACTGCGCTACCTGTTCATCACGTCACAGGTGGAATTGCTGGAATCGCCGCAAGCGCTGGAGGGATTGCAGCACAGTTCGCAATCCGACGCGCTGGGGATTGGTGCGGTGAAGGCTTCCGGAGAAAAGTGCGATCGCTGCTGGAATTACTCTACTTCTGTAGGGGAATCGGCAGAGCATCCCTTGCTGTGCGATCGCTGCATTCCTGCTTTAGCGGGCGAATTCTAAGCGCTGTCAGGGTGGGGGTTGCCCCACCCTATGCCTAGGCTAACCACTCACAGAAAACAACGGATGATTGAACAGTTACACGCCCAAAATTTCAAAGCGTGGCACGATACCGGTCAGATTAGGATGGCTCCGCTGACGGGGTTCTTTGGCACGAATAGTTCTGGAAAAACAGCCATCCTGCAACTGCTGCTGCTGTTGAAGCAGACAGTCGAGACGAGCGATCGCCAGCGCGTGCTGAACATGGGCGACGAACAAAGTTACGTTAATTTAGGTACATTTTACGATATCGTACACAAACATCAGATTCCCGGAGCCATCTCTTTTTCTATCAGTTGGAAACTTCCTAAGCGGCTGAAAATTTTTATTCCTAAAATCCATACTAAAAGCCTATCGTTATCTCTAAAAAATTTGAGCTTTGAAGCCAAAATTCAGGGAACTAATGAGAAAATAGAGGTAGAAAAAATTTTCTATAGCTTTTCCGATATCTTAGCGTTAAAGTCAGCATACAAATTTGGGATGTGCCGCAGAGAAAAGCAAAAATCTGATACTGAAACGCAGTACGAGCTGATTTCCGAAGGCTATGAGCTCAATCAAAATCGGGGGCGAGTGTGGCCACTCCCCCCGCCACTTAAAAGTTACGGATTTCCCGCTCGCTTGTATGCCTACTATCAAAATGCCGATTTTTTATCCAAGTTAGTGCTGGCTTTTGAGGAACTGTTTCAAAACGTCTACTATTTAGGGCCATTGCGCGACTACCCGCGCCGCAGTTACTTGTGGTCAGGGCAAGCGCCACAGGATGTGGGGCAGCGAGGAGAGTTCGCTGTTGCAGCATTACTAGCCTCTCGCTCCAGAGAAAAAATCAGTCGCGGGCAAGAGTCGTCCAGCCAGACTGTTGAAGAGCGCGTGGCGGAATGGCTGCGCGAGTTAGGGTTGATTGACGACTTCAGGCTCCAGCCCATTGCCCCGAACCGTCAAGATTACGAAGTGCGGGTTCGCCGTTCTCCCAGCGCCTCTGAAGTGCTAATTACAGATGTTGGCTTTGGCGTTTCGCAAATCTTGCCCGTATTGGTACTGTGCTACTACGTCCCGACTGGCTCTACCATTCTTCTAGAACAGCCAGAAATTCACCTGCATCCTTCTGTTCAGGCAGGTTTAGCTGACGTCTTCATTGATGTTATCAAAACACGCAACGTCCAGATTATCCTAGAAAGCCACAGCGAACATTTGCTGCGACGGTTGCAGCGTCGCATTGCTGAAGAACAGCTATCCCATGAAAGTGCTGCCCTCTATTTTTGCGAGACTGGTGGTGAGGGCGTATCGCAACTTACACCGCTGCAATTAGATGAGTTTGGTAATATTAGTAATTGGCCGCAAGGCTTTTTTGGAGACGAATTCGGAGACTTGGCGGCGAAAACAGAAGCAGAGATGAGACGCCGCCTGGAGGCTCAAGCCAAGTGAGCTACGTTATCGTTGATACTAACGTGCCGATTGTCGCCAATCAGAAATCGTCGCAAGCTTCACCCCAATGCATTCTTAACTGCATTCAGCGGTTGAGAGAAATTATTGGAGGGCAAAAAATTCTCGTTTTGGATGAGAAAGGGCTGATTTTTGAAGAATACAAAAAAAATTTATCTTTGTCAGGGCAACCCGGTGTCGGCGATGCTTTTTTTAAATGGGTACACGACAATCGCTACAATACCGATAAGTGCCAGCTCGTTCAAATTACAGAAATCTCTGAGTATAATTTTGCAGAATTTCCGCAAGATGAAGCCCTTCAGGGATTCGACCTCTCCGATCGCAAGTGGGTGGCAGTCGCTCTAACCCATCCGGCAAAACCGCCGATATTAAACGCTGTCGATTCAGATTGGAGAGATTTTCGGGCACAATTAGCCGCTCACGGCGTACAAGTAGAATTTATTTGTCCTGATGTAATTTCTTGACAAGTGCAACGTCAACTGCCGACGCCAGCACGGGCGTGAAGCTGTAGCGAATCGCTGCGTTCCTGCTTTAGCGGGCGAATTTTAATCTGTTGCCTCACAAGTTAGTTAACGGCTGTCACCGACAGCGAACAGCCGTTAACTGACTGGGATTTTATTGGCGCTATCCTTGCAAAGGATTCATGGCTTGGCACCCTGTAAATATTCAGCCAATCATATATTTACCGTGCGTTTCTCAATAAAACTACTCTTCACGCGGCAGAGAGCTAGTCATCCCACTGTTAATCTGTCGGTTGCGGAGCAATTCTCTAGACTGCTGCTTGACGCGCCCAGACATCGCCGCATGTTGCAAGAGCATAAAAGCATTGAGGTCTTCCAAATCGTACTGCTCAGCTAACAGTTGCCGCAATTGCTCCTCAGCTTCTACAGTCAGATAACCAGTTTTCAGGGCTTCTTGAACAACTTCGCGAATCAGTACCATCATAGGGGCTCACAAATCACTCTAGTGGTTGATGTCTTTCCTCGATATCTGTAGTATCTGGCTTTTTCCAAGATTGGTGGGTGACGCTGGAGTGTAGATCCGGTGACGTTTTGGGCGATTTCAGGTGACGCTCTCAGCGCTTTCGGGTGACACAATGGCAAGCGCGCGCGTGATTTTGCCAAGGGCAGGAGGTGATGGAAATCACTAAGCGTCGGCGCAACGGGCGATCGCCGCAAAACGCCGATTGTGGCGAGAACAACGGTAAAATGAAAGCTATAATGATAAATTCTGCAGTTTTGTTGCCCGGTTTCTGAATGGCGGGCAGGATGTGAGAAGCAATGCCGTACTTGACAGAGGCAGACGAGATTAAAGCGGCGATCGCGAACTACGCCCGAGCGACGAGGCTGTGGGTGGATACGGAAATAGCGGACTACCTGAGCGAAAATCCGAGACTGTCGCTGATTCAGGTGCTCGACGATCCGAGCGATCGCTCCGGGGCGAGCGTCTCTATAATGGATATGCTCGACCGCCCCGAACTCGCGGAGTTCTTCATCGAGCAGGTTATGGTGAATCCCGCGATCGAGAAAGTCTTCCACAATGCGGAATATGACGTGCGGTTTCTCGGCATGGAGCGCGCCCAGAACACCACCTGCACCTGGGAAATGGCCAAGGATTTGCCCAGTTACCTGATCCCGCTGCGCAACTTGAAGCTGAAAACTATCGCCGTCGAGATGTGCGGCTTCCCGGCGATCGAAAAATCCGAGCAGCAAAGCGATTGGGGAATTCGCCCCTTGAGCGAGAGCCAGATTTATTACGCCATGATGGACCCCGTGTATTTAGCACACGTCCACCTGCTCCTGGTAGAACTAGGCGAACAGTGTAAGTGGGACCCCGCCACGGAGGATATCGCCGCTCTTTCCGAAAGATATTGGCAGCTCAAGCACCAATTGAAAGTCATCAATTCAGAAGTCAGCCACCTCGAAAATCGCCTCAAAAGCGCCATGCAAGTTCAGGAGGTGAAAGAAACAGAACACTGGAAGCTTTCTTCCACAGAGCGCCTGAGCGTGAAAGTGCCCTTTTCCGACCTGGCCAATTTAGTGCAAAAATGGGCGATCGACTTTAACTTTACCCTCAGCCTGACCAAACAGATGCGCAGCAGGCTGGGAACCTACGCCGGCGAACTCCCCCTCGAAAAAGAAAGAATCATCGGCTGGCGCTTGAGTGCCAAAAAGCACGCAGACGACGAACAAGAGGAAGAGTAGGGGAGAGGGGGGAGTGCTGAGCAGCCGATGCCCCATTCCCCACTACCTCAATCCAGAGCCGCTAAATTTAACTTCGGCAGTTGAACCACGCCCGTGACCGTTTCTAACTTTTCTAAAAACTCTTGCGAAAGACTCGCGAAAGCTTTCGCTCCCGACGAATTGGGCTCGGTGAAGGTCACGGGCAAAAAACAATCAACAGCTTTAGAAACATTTACGTCAGTCGGGATCTGCGTTTTGAAGATTTTGGCGTCGCTGTAATCCTGATGCACCCGCTGCATCACTTGCTTGTAATATCTGCCTGCCAGCAAGCTGCTGGACATGGTAAAAACAATTCCCAGCAGTTCTATCGTGGCTGGATTTTTAAGTTTGTGAATTTCTTTTAATTTGGCAATCCGCCGCTCTATAAGCTGAATTCCTATCAGCGAGAGCGGTTCGGGTTTGGCCGGCAAAATATAAAAATCACTGGCCAGCAAGCTGCTGCGCGTGATAAGATTGTAACCGGGAGCGCAATCTAAAATGATAAAATCATAGGTATCGATAACTGGCAGTAAAATGCTCTCAACTAAAGTTCTCTCAAAGCGATTCCAAATATCCTCAAAAGTGTAATTGCTATTACGAAGGGCTTTTTCGTGGAGAATCTCAGCCACGATAAATTCATCGTACAGGTCGATATCTCCGGGCAATAAATCTAACCCTTTGACTTGGCCGACATAAGGATGAATGATATCTATCAGGAGGTCGCTGATTTTATTGCCGCGTGGGAGAATGGCTGCGTGAATCAACTGCCGGATCGTCCGCTTGTCTCGCCGCAGCTTGGTGAAGTCTGTAGGCGACATCATGCTGAGCGTGGCATTGATTTGAGTGTCGAGATCGACAACTAAAACCCGCTTCCCGTGATGTTTGGCCAGACAAGTGGCCAAGTTGACTGTGACGGTGGTTTTCCCGACGCCGCCTTTCATATTGGCGGTTGCAATGACATATCCCATCCACTGATTCCTCTAGCGATGCAGTCCCCGGTCTGGTAAATCCAGGCAGCTTTGGTGGCTTTCCCAGAGTAAGACGTTTCAGAAATATTAACACTGTTGCAGAAAAGGGCAAGATGCCAAGGTGCGCCCGCCTCGCGGAGAGGGCCACAATTTGCCGGGGCGATCGCGCGTGAGGCGCAGCAATCCAGGGAAATCGCCGCCGCCAGAGGGCACCCCCAGCCGGAGCGAGATAACGTGCTAAAAATTTTTGATTTTTACGATAAAATCTATAAAACCCTAGAAACCACCAAAGAACAGCTCGAACAGAAAAATAAATCCGCTATACTAAAAGCCCTCTGTTGCCAATACGGGTGGGGCGGCGTCACGCCAAAAAGTTAACGGGACGGATGCCATTAATAACCAGAAAAATGTCAAAGCGCGATCGCCGGAGGAGAGGATGTTGAGATGAATGAAAATACTGCTAATTCAGCGCTGGAGTTTTTGCGGGCGATTAAAAAACGTCAATCTCCACAGCCAGCGGCAGCAACACCAGCAACCCCTTCTTCGGGCTCCAATCTCAGTGCTACAACGAGCTGGAGCCGGTTAGAAATCGTGCCCGGTTTAGAAATTCACTTGCGCGAAGATTTTATTTATCCTGCCAGCTCAGAAGAACAGCAAAAGTTGCTCGAATATATTGCCGACAAACTCGTCGATTATTACAATAACAGGAGGGCATCTTCTTGAAAAAACCTCAGATTGAACTCATCCCCCTGCGCTCGGCTGTCTGCCGCGATCGCCCCACGACACTAGACGTAGTGGTGAGAATTATCCCGCCCGCTCCCGAAGAAGAAATCAAGCGACCGACGCTCAACATCGGGTTAGTAATTGACCGCTCCGGTTCGATGGAAGGACAAAAAATAGAATATGCCCGTCAGGCGGCTTGCTATGCCGTCGAGCAATTGCTGCCCGCCGATCGCGTCAGCGTGACGGTATACGACGATCGGGTAGAAACGCTGGTAGAAAGCACCCTCGCCGTGAATAAAGCCAGCATCACGCGCAAAATCCAAACGATTGAAGATCGAGGCAGCACGGCACTGCACGCGGGCTGGTTAGAAGGAGGCGTTCAAGTTAGCAAATATCTCAATCCCGAACACTTAAATCGGGTCATTTTGCTGTCGGATGGCTTGGCAAATGTGGGCGAAACCAATCCCGATATTATCGCCTCGGACGTACACGGTTTGGCAGAGCGGGGCGTGAGTACCACCACAATCGGAGTAGGGGACGATTACAACGAAGATTTGATGGAAGCGATCGCCCGCAGCGGCGACGGAAATTACTACTACATCCAATCGCCGCAACAGTTGCCGAGTATTTTCCAAAAAGAACTGCTGGGCTTGATGGCAACTTCAGGAACGGGTGTTACCTTGGGAATTGAACCGCAAGCGGGCGTAGAAATATCCGAGGTACTCAACGAACTCACCGTGAATCCCAACGGACGCTACCGACTGCCCAATTTAATCAGCGGAAACCCGATCGAAGTCGTAGTGCGGCTGAAAGTTCCGCCAATGGAACGAGAAACAAATTTATGCAATTTCCGCCTAGCTTGGAACGCGCCCAAAGTGCAAGAGCGGCAAAAAATGCGGGTAGAATTGCAATTGCCGGTGGTAGATTCAGCGCAGTTAGAGAAATTGCCTTTAAATTCAGAAGTGCAGCAGCAAGTTGCTTTGATGATGGCGGCACGGGCGAAAAAAGAAGCGGTGCGACTCGTCGATCGCGGCGACTACGAAGCCGCAAATCAAATCTTGGAGCAAACTAAAATGCAGTTGCTCAGCTACTCCGACTTGCCGATGATGGCACCGGAAGCAGAGGCGCTGTCGGACTTGCAAACTGAGCTGAAGTCGCAGCAGATATCGAGCTATCGCAAAATGTCTACTTCCCAGAGCTACCGCCGCAGCAACACTCACAGTGGCGGGCACGTTAGTTTATTTTACGCCTTTCGGCGGGGGCCGATTCTGGGAGATATTACGACAGATTTGCGCGTCGATGCGATCGTCAACTCGACGGATACAAACCTTTCCGTAAAAGAAGGCAGTTTGTCGGGAGCCATACACCGCGCCGCCGGAGCAGAACTCCGAGAAGAATGCCAGCGCTTGCAAGACTGCCCGGTGGGGGAAGCCAAACTGACGCGCGCTTACAACCTGCCGGCAGAGTGGGTGATTCACACGGCTTGCCCGGTTTGGCAGGGAGGCGATCGCGCCGAGGAGCGATTGTTAGCACAATGTTACCGCAGTTGTCTAGAACTCGCCGCCCAGAACTCCATCCGCAGCATCGCCTTTCCCGCGATGGGCACCGGCGGATGTGGCTTCCCGCCCCAACGAGCCGCCGAAGTCGCTTTCAAGGAAACCAGCCGCTTTCTGTTGACGAACAGCTCCATAGGAGAAGTCCTCTTCGTGTGCTTGACAAAAGAAATTTACCAGTGCTTCCGAGCGGAATTTATGAAAGTCGCCGGCTGGTGAGGGGGAGTGCTGAGTGCTGAGTGCTGAGTGCTGAGTAAATGCTCTTAGAGACTACTTGCACCCTGTGGTGCTTTCCAGTAGTGCTGAGTGCTGAGTGCTGAGTGCTGAGTAAATGCTCTTAGAGACTACTTGCACCCTGTGGTGCTTTCCAGTAGTGCTGAGTGCTGAGTGCTGAGTGCTGAGTAAATGGTTTCAGGGGAGAGTGGGAGAGTGGGAGAGTGGGGGAGGGGGAGAGATATTTTTAAATTCATCTCCAATCCCCCAATCCCCCAATCCCGGCTCCCCACTCCCCACTCCCCTCCCCAAAGCGCGCGCATTTCTGAAAAATCATGTAAACTTTTGTAAAGGACGCCAAGGAGGAACATCTGTGACCACTCACACTGGATTCGGCAAAGTGCAAGAGCGCAAGAAAGCAAGCAAAGGCGGGGAGAAACGGGCAACCGCTGCCAAGCAGTACGAAAAAATGAAGGCAGACGGCGTGCCAGAGTTTAATATCTATATACGCATTAAGGATAAAAAGAATTGGTATCCCGTCGGTTCCCTAGCGGTGAACCGCACCAGTTTGATTAATAACGCAATCTTTGACAACGAGGAAGAATTGCAGAAAGGCGCGTTTCGCCTGTTCCCCGTGCTGCGCAAGAACCTGGGAAACCTGGAATACGGCTACAAGCTCAAGGGCGCTGAGTTTGCCGATGAGCCCATCCAACTGGCAGAGCGCCCGCAACCGGGAGCTGTGGGCTTCTTTCAACAGGCGATCGACGGGGTGAAAGCGGGCTTCTCTGGGTTATTCAAAAAGCAGGCTTAATTGCTGCTTCTGCGAACTTTGGCGTTGCATTCGGGTTATCAATTCTCGGTTGTGACGGATAGATGACTCGCCCGAATGCTTCGCCCCTACACATCTATTTACAGGCATTGGGATGCTCGCGACGCGATCGCTCGCGTCTCTACAGTCGTGTGGGGGCGGGGAAGAGACTGCCCGCCCCGGTTAGAAGTTCGCCACTACACAATAGAAATGCTCCTCGCTAGTAGAGATTGCAATCGCTGCAATTGCGAACCGACTTGAAGCAACAAATCGCCCTTTCCGAGCAGGTAGGCGGCTGAGGATTCTTTACCTCCCAAGATAATTTCCGAGTCGGCTTCGCTGGCGGTACGCAGGGCGACGCGCCCGGGCAAATTGGAGCGGATGAGCGGCGTGACGACTTTGGCTTCCGGGCGCTGCGTGGCGATAATCAAGTGAATGCCGGCAGCGCGAGACTTTGCGCCAAGTCGCTTGATGCTCTGTTCGAGTCCTTCTCGGCTTTCTTTTTCAGCCATGAAATCGGCATATTCGTCAAATATGCAGACGATTCGGGGGAGGGGGTTGGCAGATTTGCGGTTGTATGTGGCGAGATCGAAGCAGGCGGCAGATTCAAATTTTTGGTAGCGAGATTCCATCTCTTCGCACAATTCAGACATTAATTCAATGGCGCGATCGCTCTCTTTGACGACGGGCGAGTAGAGCCAGGGCATCTTTTCAAATTCGGGGAAAGTGACGCGCTTGGGATCGACAAGGGCGATTTGAAGGCGATCGCGAGAATAGCGGTACAGGAGGCTGAGGAGGAGACTGCGCAGAAACTCACTTTTGCCGCTGCCGGTAGTGCCGCCGACCAAAAAATGGCAGGTATTGGGATCGGATAAATCGGCTTCAATCAAGCGACTATTTAAATCAACGCCGATCGCAATTTTCACCGGAGCGTCTGGGGGCGATTCCTGCTGCTGGATGTAATCCTCAAAAGGGGCTATTTGGCGATCGCTCCGGGGCAAATCGACGCTAACGTAGCCAGCCTGGGGCGCAATCAACGGCGGTGACGCGATGCCCATCTGCACCTGCAAATCAGCCGACAATCTCAGGAGAGACGCTGTTCTTACGCCCAGATGCGGTTTGAGCTTCACCCGAATAAAAGCCGGGGCAACTGCTGCGCCAACATAATCGACGCCAATTTTGAAAGATTGGAAGGTTTCCACCAACTGGTTGCCAATGGCATCTGCATCGACAATCGGCTGGTCATTTTTTGGCTTGGGGTTATTTTTTTGCTCTGGGTTGCTTATTTTCTGGGGCTTATCCTGCCCGCTCCTTGCCTCAGTTTTAGACGGCTCCCCAGCCACCTGAAAAAAGCTCTGGCACTTTTCCTGCTGCGGGCAAATTTCGCACAAGTGAAGCTGAGGCGTGGGCGGCGGCGGATCGGGTTGGGATTTTTCCCACGCCAGCCATTCCTGCATCTGTTGCAATTTGTGGGGAATCAGCCGATGTACGGTGTTTTCTAATTCCTCCCAGCGATAGCGATATTCTTGAAATTCAGGAAAAATGCAGTAGACAGCCGAATCAACCGGGACATTTTTCTTTTTTGCCAGCATGTAGCTGTAGAGAGCAACCTGCGCGACTTGAGCCGACAAATCGGCTGGCTGGTAAGTTTTGTATTCGACAACGCACAGGCGTTTTTGCTCGAAGTCAAAGACTAAGCTATCCAGTTTGCCGATTACCGGTTGCTGGCTGCCATTTGGCAAATCGAAGTTGTGCGTGAGGGTAATTTCTCCAGCCAGCAAGGTGTTACCGATGACTGACTCGGCAGTGCAAAATCGGCGATTTTTAACGAGCAATTCCGCCCAGTGGTGAATCAGGCGGATTAAGCCTTGCCAGATTTGATGAAGGGCTAGGGCTCGGCTGGCATCCTCTTGAAGTGAGGCTTCCAGGTAGGGGAAAAATTCTAATTCGTAAAAAAACTGTTGCATTTGAGACGCGATCGCTGCAGCGTCTAACTGCTCGGCTGGCGGCTCGAACAACGCCCGAAATCGGGGCTCTTGTTTGGCAGTCGTGCTTAATTTATCAGCCAGCTTGTGAAAAACGCTGCCAATGCCAATGCTCTTGGTAGTTTCGGCAGGCAAAAATAAGCTTTTTCCGCCAAAGCGGTGCGTTAAGTAAAACAGGCGCGAACATTCAAAAGCGATTCGGACTTTGGTTGCGGTGAAAGAGGAACTGGCGGTTTTTTTGGGTTGCAGGATGGGTGCATTTTTTTTGTCAGCCGCCCCCTCTGGCTCTGCAAAATCCAGCAAATAGCGATGTACTCTAGCCAGATAGACTGTATCCATTTTAGCATATTCTAGCTGCTTTGCAGTGAGAGGTCGCTGCCCCCAGTCGCTTCCTTGTTCCTCTGTGTCTGGGTTGGAAAATTTGCCGAGATAGGCGGCGAGGGTTTTCAGTTTTAAGTTGGGAACTCCCAGGCGATCGCAGCCTATTTTCATCGCCATTTTATAAGTGCAGGTGACATTTTGAGCGTCACTTTTGCCTAGATACCGCAAGTCATAGCTGGCATTGTGAAAAACTTTTTCTATTTTAGGATTGAGCATGATTTTGGCGATAAACTCTGTCACCAAATCGGGCTTATCTAAAACATCTATCAAGTAAGCTGAATTACCCGTTAAATCTGTCGGATCGGTCAAAACTTGAATCATGGACAGTCTGGGTTTGGAAGTCTTCCAGTCGGCAACTTCTGTATCTGCCCAGAGAACTTCAACAGCGGCGAGTTGGGCAAAAAACGAACGAATTTCGGCAGGGTCTGTCAGGTAAACCATTGGTTCAGATAGCTTTGCAAGATGTCCGTTTCAGAAATCAGCCAAGAGTGAGAACTTTAGCTCTCACTCTCAAATTTTTTAAGGCACAAAACAGATTAAATGTTTTGTTGGCGGATGATCGGGGTTGGCGATTTTTAGTTTCTTCGCCTGAATGAGCTCCTGAATTTGCTGCTCGACTTGAGCTTGATTGACTTCAGGAAACTGACGGATGGCATTGTCTATCAATGTGATTTTACCCAAGTATCCCTGAGTTTTGGCTAAGTTTAGCAAAAAGTCTTTGACATCCAGAACCGGAGACGCCTCCGTGCTGGGTTTGGAAACAATCTCCAACTCTTGCAAAAGCGGACATTTGCTCAAAATCTCTGTCTGGCGTACCAGTTCCTCCAGTCGCTTGCGCTTGATAACTTCGCCTGAAATAACCAGTTCATCAGCCAGAGCTGAATTAACCAGACTGTGGTAAGCTCCCAAGTATTGAACCGATGTCAACGTCGGTTTGACGTGACGGTGTGGGTCATTTTTGAAAATCTTTCGGTAAATTTGATAGCTGGCGAGCTTGGCATTTCCAACCGCTCCTGCCCGAATAAAAATCAGAGTGTGGCAGGCTTTTTTCTCGATCGCACCCTCACACGCTTTCATCACCGTGTAGAAGCTATTCATGTTCGAGTCTTCTGTCCAAACTACCCCCATCTGTTCCTTTCCACCGACTTTTTGGTAGCTGAAGGAAGAACTGGTAAACTTTCCGCCGATCAGTTTTGGTTTGATTTCCTTAACTGCTAAGGCGGCTAGCGCATCTTGCAACATCCGTATCAGTTCCGGAGAAGAGAGCTGCGTCAGTTTCGTATATCTTCCTTGGGCTTTTTTCAATTCATCTTGCCAGAGCAATTTAAAGGCAGCGTCTACCGGCGGTGCTGCGGGTGCTGGCGCTGGTGCTGGCGCTGGTACTGGCGCTTTCGCTGCGGCTGGTGCGGGTGCTGGCGCTTTCGCTGCGGCTGGTGCGGGTGCTGGCGCTGGCTGTGGCGCTTTCGCTGGTGCGGGTGCTGGCGCTGGTGTTGGCGTCGGTTGTGGCGGTGGCGGTGGCGGTTGAATTGGCTTTGATTGCGTCAGCACCAAACTGTCTTTATACCGTTGATACTCTATGCGCCCCAGCTCGAGTGTATTTCTCGGATCGGTTTTTCCGCCTGGAAATTTCACCTCTAATGCTTGCCGAGTCAGTGGAAAAATGGGGGAATCCGGCGGGGAATCTGCTTGACTGTGGAGTGTCTGCAGCCGAAATGCCCACAATGCCTCGGCTTGTTCCAAGCTGATGCGCTTGAGATGATTTTCTTGATGAATGCCCGCTTTGTCAGACATCTGCAGGCGATTGATCACTTGCCGCCAGGTATTCGTCGTCAGGCTGATGACGACTAGAAAATTTTTCAGGGCTTGATTGTGAATCGTCGTGTTGATGTTGAAAAAGGGTTGCGGATCGGTTTGCATGGGGTCTTCGAGCTGGTCGAAGCACAAAACAATCGGCTGGGTTGCTGTAGAAATGCGTCCCAGATTTGCGAGAATTTCCCAGGCGGCATCTTCGCTTTCGATCGAGTGCTTGACTTTTAATTCCTTCAGGGATTCTTCGCTCAAGTCGTCGCCGCGCAACCACTCGCAGGCTAGAGTAGATAATTCCGGATCGGTGAGGTCGTGCAGCACGCCAAAAAAACTGTCGGCATTGTAGATGCCTGTTTTCTGGTAAGTGGTTTTGAGGTGTTTGATGAATTTTTGGCGATCGCTGCGCAAAAGCTCCCAAACGCTATCGTCAAAAATTCGCTGTTTGACAGAACGTTTGGTGAAAGCCGACAAGCCTTTCAGCCAAAGCATGAGCTGAGATTCTTGCTGACCTTCTGGGATTTGCGTGAGACTGTCTACGGTATAGCGGAGGATGTGACGCCTGATGTGGTCGCCATCTGCCCAAGGGCCAATATAGGCAAAAAAGGCTTTAGGGTTGAGGGTGCGTTTGAGCCGCCCTAACAGATAACTTTTGCCGGAACCGGAATCGCCAGTGAGCAGTACCGTGCGACTGCGGTGATCTTGGGCAACGCGATCGAGCAGGGTTTCGATCTCGGCGATCGCCTCTTGGTGAATGGAATTAACCGTGAGTGCGGCGTTTTGCTTTTCCTGCCAAAAATTCCCGGGCTTGAACGTTGCCGGATCGAAGGGGTTAACCTCGCGTTGAATGATCTCGTCGATAGATGCGATCGCTCCCATGCTTGAATTTCCCTTATGCTACTGATTTGCAAGTTTTGAGATTTTGAGGATAACGGTCTAGTTCAAAACAATAAAAAACAGCGGCCCGCCAATACCCTGGGGAATCCCAGCCTCAATTTGTTTCGGGCTGTATGGGGTTGAGTCTACTAAGGAACTCAGCTCGATTTTGTCTTCTCGTTGCAAGCGATACAGGGCTTTATCCAATTCTTGCCGCGACAACGGCGGCTGTAGCTTCTGTCGCAGGTGAAAAATGGGCAAATAATTTTCCGTACCCATTTCGTAATCTAAATCTCGAATCACCTGCAAAATCTCCTCGTCACTCAGCGTGCCCGTCGGTGCCGAAGTGCGATCGCCTGACGGTTCACCTGCGGATTTTGCCGGTTGAGATTTGCGCATGAACCGGAGATAATCCGTCAGCATTCTTAAATGGATATTTGCCGCCGTACTGCTTGACTCGAATTCGTCGCGCAAAAATTCTTTAGCGCGGCTTGTCAGCGAGACTTCTATTATTTTTTTGTCTAGGGCTTTAATCAGCCCCCGCGCCTCCAAACCTCGGAGAACCGCCTGTACTTCGCCCGCCGCAATTCCTGTTTTAGCTGGCGCGATCGCCGCCTTGGCACACGCCTGCAGCACTTTGATTTCCGCTTCTCCTACTGGCACCTCGCCCGGTTCGAGCTTGAGTAGCGCTTTCCCGGTAGACGTAATCGCCAGTTTGGTCACTTCTTCCGTGCAATCCACTAAGTCGCGATCGCGCAATTTTTTGCAGATACTATTGCGTTCCGGCGCTTTCATTCCCGTGGTGGGCTGAATCTTTGATAGCGGTGCTCGGTAATTGGGAAAGCCCAATAATTTCAAGAGGAATTTCAGTTCTTTTGCGTCCATGTGTTCGCCTTACGCTGACTCCCAATCTTAACTCAGCCTCTTTATAGTATTGCCCAAATCTTTACCTTTTTAATAATTTCTTCAATAAACTTAAAAAATGATAACAATTAGTTACGCAGGGGGGCGAGGGGGTATCGCCCCTCATCCCATCCGTCCCGGTTCGCCGCGATCGCTTTAGTGCTGGCAAAATTCAGAAACCCGGTTTTTTCAAAAAACCGGGTTTCTAACTTACTTGCTCGCCAAACAAATTAACTGCGCTTCTACTGCTGCACTGGGATCGAGAATAAAAATTTGCTTCTCCCGACACAGCTCGTCAATCAAGCGATCGAGGTGGGATTGATTCACCAAGGGAAACTGCGATCGCGCATTTTGACAGAGCACCTGACGCCCCATCATTTGCTGCGTTTTCACCAGATTCAGCAAAAACTCTTTCACGTTGTGGAAGGGCTGGCTGAGTTCGCGGATATGGCTTGCTGACTCAGCATCCCCAATCTGAGTAGAACCCGTAAACACGCCCAATGTCTGCAACAATCGACAGTCTCGCAAAACTTTTGACTTGCGGGCAAGGGCTTCTAAATCGCTCAAACTCGGCGTGCGATCGCCCACCACCAACTCGCCCGCACACGCTGCATTCACCAAGCTGTGATACGTCGCCAAATAGTGCAGGGAACTCATATCCGGCGTGAGGTGGCGGTGGCGCGTCCCCGCAAACACTTGATTGTATAATTTAAAACCCTGATTGCCGAAACCTCCCACACCTTCCGTCCGAATCAGGTACAAATTTTGGCACAAACCGCGCTTGACTGCCTTCTCACACGCCCGCATCAGGTGGCAGAAACTCGTCAGATTTGGTTCCTCCGACCACACAATCCCGATCCGCCCCCTCTGCAACGGCAGTTGATAGCTGAAAGAATAACTCGCATACGTCTGGCTCGGCAAAAGTTTCGGCTGAATGCCGTGCATTTGCAGCGCCGATAGCGCTTCTCGCAGCATCTGAATCAGCTCCGGGGCGGAAAATTGCCGCACGCGAGAAATCTTTTCCTGAATTTTGCTAAATTCCTTCATCCAGAGCAATTGAAATGCCGCTAGGGGGTCTGGCGAAAGCACTAAGCTGAGTTTGCCATCTGGAGATTCTATTTGCGTTTTGGCTTCTTGAAATAGCTGCCGCCCCAGCATCAGAACGTAACGCGGACGGGTTTTGCCGCCGGGAAATTTATCTTCTAAATTTTTTCGCGTTAAAGGAAAAATGGGCGATCGCGGCTTCGGATCGGTTTGCTGGTGAATGGGATGCAGCCGGCTCCCCCAAAGCGCCTCTGCTTGGTCTAAATTAATCGATTGCAGCCGAATCTCTCCATCTAACCTCGCCAAATCTGCCTGGAGAATGCGCCTAGAGTTCTGCTTCCAGGTATTCGTAACAATACTGATTATCACCAGAAAATTCTTAAGCTTCTGGTTGTGCAGAATCGAATTGAGGCTGAATAATGCTTGCAGGTTAATTAATCCATCTTCCGCTCTGTCGATATTATCTAAATTGTCAAAGCACAGCACGATCGGCTGAGTCGCTGACGATATTTTACCAAAATTAGAAAGAATTTTCAGCGCCGTCTCTTCGCTGTCGATCGCCCGCTTTACTTTCAATAGCTTCAGCGTCTCTTCATCCAGATCGTCTCCCTTCAACCACTCGCAAGCCAAAGGGTATAATTCCGAATTTGTCAAGGCGTACAAAACCCCAAAAAATTCATTAGCATTGTAAATGCCAGCCGGATAAGAGCCCTTTAAATTGTGGATAAATAAATTTCGTTCGCCGAAAATTTGCTTCCACAGGCTTTCGTCTCGCAACGCCGACAAACTTTTCAGCCACAAAAGCAACTGAGACTCTTTTTGCCCGTCTGGAACGTACATCAAACTGTCAACCGTATTGCGCAGGGCGTGCCGCCATATAAAATCGCTATCGGGCCACGGCCCGATATAGGCAAAAAAAGCCTTCTGATTGAGCAGGCGTTTCAGCCGACCTAAGAGATAACTTTTGCCAGAACCGGAATCGCCGGCGAGCAGTAGCGTGCGGGTGCGGCGATCGCGCGCCACCTTTTCCAGCAGTTCCTCAACCTCCGCGACAACTTCTTGGTGAATTGACTCAACCGTGAGCGCTGGATCTTGATGCTCCTGCCAAAAATTACCCGGTCTAAACGTTGTCGAGTCAAACGGGTTCATTTCTTGTCGGATAATTTGATAAATGGATGCCACACTGATACCTCATTTACAGCTTACTTTCCGGACAGGCGGGAAGGGGGAGAGTGGGGGCGGGGGGAGAGGGGGAGAAGGAGAAATAAATTTTTTCTCGTTTTTCTCGTTCCCAGGCTATTCGGCGGGCGTGCCCCGGGAAAAGCCCTGGAACGAGAGAAAAGCGGCTAACTCTGCTGAACGTAAACCAACTGATCTTCTAGCTTTGCCTCCGGATCGAGAATTTTTATTTTCTCATTTTCCTGACACAAATGCTCGATTAATTGATTCACTTGCACTTCATTCACTTGAGCAAACTGGCTGAGCGTTTCTTGAATCAAGCGCTGGCGGGCTAGGCACTGTTGGTTGATCACCCGATTGAATAGGAAATCTTCCACCGGCTGCCATTCCGCTCGGTTTTCTTCGCTGAATAGGCGCTTGGGAACTATCCCCAAATCCTGCAAGAGCGAACACTCGTGCAAAATCTTCGACTCGCGAATCAGGGCTTCTAATTCCTTGATGTCGGGGGTGGCTTCTCCCACGACTAAATCCCCGGAGTAGGCATCGTTAACCAAACTGTGGTATGTGGCTAGATACTGAACGGCGGGGAGACTCGGCATCAGGTGGTTGTGCTGATTGTCTGAAAAGAGTTGCGTGTAGAGTTTGTAACCGAGGTTGCTCTGCGTGCCAACTCCTTCAAACCGAATTAGGTTCAGTCTTTGGCAGAGATTTTGCTCGATCGCCTCTTGACAAACTTTGATAAAGTTGCAAAATTTTGTCATGTTTTGGTCTTCGCTCCACACCAGTCCCACTCTCTCAGTCTCTCCCGGCAACTGATAGCTGAGGGAATAACTGGCATAGGTGCGGCTGTCGAGCAGTCGCGGCTGAATGTCCTCCACGACTTGCAGCGCCGCCAGGGCTTCTGCCAGCATTTGGATTAATTCCGGCGAGGAAAATTGCCGAATTTTAGAAATTCTCTGCTGGGTTTGGTTGAATTTCCGCAGCCACACCAATTTAAAGGCGGCAAGGGCATCAAAACCACTTTCCACAACAGGCGGCGCTTTCTCTTCCTGTTGGGGTTTTTCTTGGGGTTGGGGTTCTGGAGTCGGCGGGAGCTGTGCCGGCGGCACGAGTTCTGCTCTCACTTCGATCGCCTCTGTACTGTCGGAGCGCACTAATCCAACTTTCGCATCTTGAAATAATTGCCGTCCGAGAATCAGTATATTTCTCGGTCGGGTTTTGCCGCCGGGGAATTTCTCCTCCAGCATTTGCCGGGTTAAAGGATAAATGGGCGATCGCGGCGGCGGCGTCGCCTGTCTGTGCAGAACGTGCAGGCGGCTCATCCACAGGGATTCCGCTTGATCGAGGCTGATTTGCTTGAGTTGAATGTGGGAGTCAATCCGATCTTTATCCGTCGGCTGAATGCGATTGCCATTCTGCCGCCAGGTATCGGTAATGATGCTAATTATAACGAGAAAGTTTTTCAGCTTTTGGTTGTGAATCACCGAATTGACGCTGAACAGCGTTTGCAAGTCGATGGAACCGTCGGGCAGGCGGGCGATGTTGTCCAACTGGTCGAAACACAAGACGATCGGCTGAGTTTCGGCGGAAATTCTCCCGAAATTGGCGAGGATTTTCTGGGCGGCGTCCTCCGTTTCGATCGCGTGATTGACGCGCAGCATTTTGAGACTTTCCTCGTCTAAGTCGTCGCCGCGCAGCCACTCGCAGGCGAGGGAAGCGAGTTTGGGATTGGTGAGGTCGTACAAAACTCCGAAAAATTCGGCGGCGTTGTAGATGCCGAAGGGATAGGTTTCTCGCAGGTTGCGGATGAACAACTGGCGATCGCCCCGAATCAAATCTAAAATGCTGCGCTGTTTGAATTCCGACAGCCCTTTCAGCCAGATGAGCAACTGCGATTCTTCTTTTCCTTCTGGAACTTCTAGCAAGCTATCGACGGTATAGCGCAGGATGTGCCGCCAGATGTAATCGCTGGCAGTAAACGGCTCGATATAGACAAAAAAGGCTTTCGGGTTGAGGATGCGTTTGAGGCGACCTAATAAATAGGTCTTCCCCGAACCGGTTTCGCCTTCAATAATCAGCGTGCGGGTGCGATTGTCTTTCGCCACCAGATCGAGAACGGATTCGACCTCGGCAACCGCCTCCGCGTGAATCGAATCGACGGTGAGCGCCGGGTCTTGCTGTTCCTGCCAAAAGTTGCCCGACCAAAACGTTTCGGCGTCAAAGGGGTTGGGTTCTCGTTGAATGATCTGCTCGATGGATGCCATAGGGGAGAGGGGGAGAGGGGGGGAGGAGGAGAAAAATAAATTACAGGCAATTAATAGGACACGATCTGACTGCAGGGAATTAAGTCGCGATAATGAAAAATAGCGGCCCCCCTACATCTTGAGGAATGCCGGTTTCTATTTGTTCGGGAGTGTACGCGATCGCTTCTTGCAGAGAACTCAGCTCAATTTTGTCATTCCGCTGCAGGCGGTAGAGCGCTTTATCCAATTCCTCCCGAGCCAGGGGCGGTTGCAACTTCTGCCGCAGGTGATAAATCGGCAAGTAGTTGTCCGTGCCCAGTTCGCGGTCTAAATCCCGGATGGCTTTCAAAATGTCGGCGTCCGTCAGCGACGCAGCCGGCGTTTCCTTGACCACCCCTTCTTTTTCCCGATCGAGGGGCTGCTCTCCCTGCTGTTTTGCAGGCGTTGGCGCGGGGATTTCCCGAGTCGCGGCGGCATCTCCCGACTTGCCAGAGAGGCGCTCTCTCACGCTCTTGCGCATGAAGCGCAGGTAATTCGTCAGCATGTCCAAGCTGAGTATCGGCGCGCTGCCGCTGGGATTGTACTCCCACAGCAGGTATTCCTGCCCCCGCTGCGTCAGCCAGACTTCCGTGATTTGCGTTTTCTCGGCTTTTATCAAACCCCGCTCGACTAGCCCTTTGACGATCGCTTGCCGCTCCGGCGCGGGTAGCCCGGTTTGGGCTGGGGTAATTGCAGAATCGCTGCACGCCTCCAGCACGGCGAGTTCTTGCTCGGCGATCGGCAGCCCGGACGTATCCAGCTTCAGCAGCGATTTCCCCGGCGGGGCAATGGAAAATAACGTCACCTCAAAGTTAAAGCCCACTAAGTCGCGATCGCGCAGCGAGCGACACAGATTATCTCGCTCTGCTGCGTTCGTTTTAGGATTGGGCTTGATTTTGGCGATGGGTGCCCGATAATCGGGAAAACCCAATAACTCTAAAAGAAACTTCAGCTCCAGCAAGTCCATCTTAACCGCTTGACTCTCAATGACGCCCAAAGTTCTAGTCTATAGCGGTTTTTACGTTCCGAGATAAGATGCCTCTCCCCAATGCAAGCCGGGAGTGCTGAGTGCTCTTCGGCCTCGGCTGAGTGCTGAGTGCTGAGTGGGAGATAAGTCAGAAAGTGAAAAAGTGAGGGGCCAAAATAGTTTCCTCGCGACTGCTCAGTGCTAGCCGGGATTTGGGGATTGGGGGATTTCAGGAGGTGCTATCTTACCTATGAGGGAGTACAATACGCCCGCGATCGCGCTGCTGCTTCGCGGTTCGCACTGTCCCTTCAAAAAGTGGCCCACGGTGCCAGGGAGTTTTCCGATTTTGCAGTAAATCTGCATAACAGCAAGTTCTATTGACTGCCCCCAGCCGAAAATTTGAAAAATAAACTAGCCGAATTTGAAAAATAATTTCAATCTCGATTTTTCTAAGATTGCCACTTATCCAGCACCGCTGCGGCTGGTTATTTTTTTACTCGGATTAGCGGTGCTGTGGGTGCCGATCGCCTTGCCCATTTCTTTAGCGATAAGCGATCGCAATGCAGCCACTATCTTGACAATGGGGCTGTTATTCGTCGAATTTCTGCTCCTGTTGCAATTTTGGGGCAAAAACGTCTACCGACAGCCCCACCTCCTGAAAAGCTACGGTTTGGAAGCAACCCAGCAAAACGGCAAAGAACTGCTCGCAGGGCTTTTCATTGGCTGGCAGCTCGTACTCACCCTATTCATGCTGCAAGAAATGCTGGGATGGATTGAGTGGCAGCCCTCGCCGCATTTCTTGCCAAAAATCGTTGTAGAAGGGCTCTTGAGCGCTCTCGGCGTCGGGTTTGCCGAAGAATTAGTATTCCGGGGCTGGCTGCTTGACGAATTGCAGCGAGACTTCACCCGCAAAACATCACTCTGGGCAAATGCCGCTATTTTTGCGCTGGCGCACTTTCTCAAACCCCTCTCGGAAATTCTCCGCACTTTTATCACGTTTCCCGCTTTATTGTTGCTGGGTTTGACTTTAGTTTGGGCGAAGCGCGGGCGTTTCGGACTGCTCGGCTTGCCGATAGGGCTGCACGCCGGTTTAGTTTGGGGCTACTACATCATTAATGTAGGACAGCTCGTGCAGTATTCTGAAAAAGTCCCGCAGTGGCTGACGGGAATCGATCGCAATCCGCTGGCGAGTTTAACGGGATTGCTGATTTTATCGGCGCTGGCTGCTTTTATGTGGAAACTCGACAGGCAAAACCAGCCTCGGTTCTAAACCGCAAAGACGCAAAGGGCGCAGAGGGAGGGAAAGAAAAGAATTTTTTAGGTTTGCTTGTCACTTGTTGTTTATTACTTTTCGCCTGTAGAGGCGATTCGCGAATCGCCTCTACTCTCTAGAAGTCCCTATCAAACAAGCGCCCGACAAGTTAATCCCATTCAAATTTGCTCCTTCCAATTCGGCACACAGCAGGTTTGCCCCGTTCAAATTCGCGCCGATTAGGTTAGCGCCGCGCAAATCTGCTTCTTCCAAATTGGCTTCGCTCACCACCGCGCCTTGCAAATCTGCCTGACTCAAGTTCGCGCCCTGGAGGTTGGCACCGGAGAGATTGGCACCGCGCAAGTCAGCGCTGCGCAAGTCAACTCCTTGCAAATTAGCGCTCATCAAATTCGCACCGCTGAGAAACGCGCCTGCCAAAGATGCCTGCGCCAGTTTCGCCCCCATCAAGTTCGCGCCCCGCAAATTTGCGCCTCGCAAGTCAGCGCCCGTCAAATCGGCTTGCATGAGGTTAGCTCCCAGCAGGAGACTTCGCAAGTCAGCCGCACTCAACTGAGCGCCGAGCAAGTTCGCCCCTTCCAGACGCGCCCCTTCCAGCTTGCTGCCGCTCAGGTTTGCCCCGACGAGGGTAGCCCCCGCCAAATTGACGCCGCGCAGATTGCAGCCCGAAAGGTCTTCATCTTCTAGATTGGCTCCCGCCAACTGTTTGAGTTTTCCCGCGCGCAGCGCCTCAACATCCATAATTGTCAACCCCGTTTTCAGAACTGTTCTTCCGGTTTTTAGTATTTTCAGAAAGCCGTATCGCTTGCAGGATATAGTTTTTAGTGGCATAAATCCACTAGATTCTGTTTGAAGACTTCTACAAACACGAGTTTATTTAGCGATCGCCTCAGAAGTTTTGGCATCTGCGGGCAGCTCGGAATCGAGCAGCCACATCCCGGCAGAAACTTTGGGAGGCATCACGGGCAAGTTTAAGCCCTGTTGCAGGCTCATCACTAGAAGCGCTAGCGTTTCAACGAGTTTGGGGTCCCAGCGATCGCCAGCTTGAGTTTGACATTCAGCCAACGCTTTCGTCAAATTCTCCTGGGTGGTGCTTGTCGCCGATTCCTTCGCTAACTCGACGACGCGGTGCTGGAAGTGCGCCAGCAGTCCGAGAATTCGCGACTCTAGGGGGATGGCGTCGTAAGCCAAACCGGCGGGGGAGCCGGAGCCATTCCACCATTCCGTCTGATGAGTAATGATGCGAGCGATCGCCTCCAATCTCGGCATCGCTCGCAGCGCTTGCACTCCGGGCACCAGCGGGCAACAAGGCGCGGATTCTTCGGAAACAGGCGCAGCGGGTGCCAGGGGAACCAACCCGTGCAGCAACCCGGCAAACCGCAGCCGCTTGATTTGCCAAGCAGGCAAATCCAACAACTGCCCCATCACTTCTGCCAGCGCTGACAGTTCCGCAGTCGCCATCGGATTGCCCGTGTCAGCTAGTTCCATCAGTTGCGCCATTCTCACGAAAGCCTGCACTTCGTTGGAAATCAAGTTGTTATCGAGGGCGTGGTGCTGCGAGACTAAGTGCGATTGGCTGGTTTGTAGGTAATTGACTACGCGGCTGACGATCGCGCCGAGATCCTCCGGTTGCTGCGTGCTGGCGGCAGCGGAAATTTCTCGCACGCGATCGGCTAGAATTTTCTGCAGGTCGGTATTGTAGCGCCCGACGTGAGCGATCGCAAACTCCACCGTTTCCCGCACCAGCCCCGGCTCAAACGTCCACAAACCGTAGAATTTCCGCTCCAAGTCTTCAGCCGGACGTCCCGCTGCGCCATAATCTTCCTCAGAAAGCTCTTGACAAATCACCATCGCCGTGTATGTCGGCGAGAAAATCATCAAGTGCCATTCTTGCGCCACGGGATCGGCGCTGTCCAAACCGACTAAATCGACATTGGAAAGCTGGCTGGTGGGGTGTTCGGCAAATCCGCTCTCCGATGCAGCCATAATGACAATATGGTTAGCGCGATCGGCGATTTCCGCGTAGCGATCGGCTTCCTGCAGATACCACTTGCCCTGTTGAAAGGCTGCAATGACAAGGGGCTCAGTGTTTGAGGATAAAATGCTGTCTTCGAGGGCGTGACAGAGAGCAACTAGAGTATTTTTGTAATATACGCCAAAACGCAGCGGTCTGGGGGACGCTTGGTGAGCGATCGCCAACTGCTGTAGGATCGAGCCTTTTAACATTTCTTTACAATGGTTTCATCGATATTGTGCATAAGAGTATACTATCCAGGCGAGATTGAGGATGCAAGGCGGTAAAAATACGGGCGCTGCGATCGCGCGTCCTTACGCTAGAGCTTGCTTGCCTGCGGGCGAGGGGCGCATCCCAGTTTTGCAGCTATCGAGTAGAGGGCGAAGCATTCGGGTTATAAATTGTTCGTTTTGAGCTAAAGATTCTTCGCCCGAATGCTATCGCCCCTACACAAATGGGAGGCTCGCGCGCGAAAAGGGTGCGATCGCGATCGCCTGAATTCTGTAGAATTGTGTAGAGGCGCAGCTCTCGATTAGAGGGCGAAGCATTCGGATTATCAATTCTCCGTGTTGACTCAAAGATTATTTGCCCCCATGCTATCGCCCCTACAAAAATGTATGGGATGCTCCCGTAGAAGGCGATCGCCTCATTCCTGAATTCTGTAGAATTGTGTAGGGGCGATAGCATTGGCGCGACTCATCTGTCGGTTGAGTACAAATCTTTATTCGCCAATGCTTCGCCCTCAACGTATATTGTCCAAACTAAAATTTTTATTTTTCTCTGGTTGTTGGAACGCCCTGATTTTACAAATACCGTTGCCAGGGCGAAGCATTCGGGTTATAAATTGTTCGTTTTGACTCAAAGATTATTTGCCCGAATGCTATCGCCCCTACAAAAATGTATGGGATGCTCCCGTAGAAGGCGATCGCCTCATTCCTGAATTCTGTAGAATTGTGTAGGGGCGATAGCATTGGCGCGACTCATCTGTCGGTTGAGTATAAATCTTTATTCGCCAATGCTTCGCCCTCAACGTATATTATCAAAAATATACCGTTTGGTATCTCTTGTTATTGGGCACGTCCTAATTTTACCAATCCCGTTGCGAGGGTGAAGCATTCGGGTTGTAAATTATTCGTTTTGAGCTATAGATTCTTCGCCCGTTAGCGACAGCCATGCCCGAAGGGCTATATGCTATCGCCCCTACAAAAATGGGATACTCTCGTAGAAGGCGATCGCGCTAATTCTTACAATTCCTGCCACTCATCAATGCTAATATTAGCTTGACGTAATATCCTGGCTAATAGTCCTTGGCTGATATCACCCTGATGGGGATTCGGGATTGTCAGCTTTAAGCCTTCTTTCACCATATACTGATGCTTGCCGCCAGGGTAAGGCCCCTCAAAACCTGCCTCTCTCAAATAATAAACCAAATCTCGCCATTTAATCGGTCCAAATACTGGCATCAGGCGACCTCTTTAGTAAAATTCAGGTCGATCGCATCGATTACCGGCAGCGTATGCCCCAATCGCAACCCCAAAATAATCCATCCTTCTAGAGCGTCTTGCAAATCCTCTCGGCATTCTTCCAGCGTTTTACCATTGCCCCATACTCCCTCACATTCAGGAATTTCCCCATAGAAAGTTCCGTCTTCTAGCAACTCGTAAGTTGCTTTTTTCATAGCGGCATGAATATAATTTGTCAGCATTGGCAGTTTCTCCCGCTTTTTCGCACGCGCTTAAATGCGATCGCCTTCTTCAAACCATCCCCTATTTTTTCCTAGCTGGGAGGCAGAGCCTCTAGGCAGGCGTTCCCAGGCTGAGCCTGGGAACGAGAAAATTACTTCAAACAGAAACCAACTGCTTTTCTTTCTCCTCAATCGGAGCAGATAAAGCCTCCTCCAACTCCGCACAGCCGCCGAGCCGTTCCTCCAAAATCCGCATCACTTCGCGCCCGAAATCATTCGGATTCCGACGCCAAGCCTCCAAGCAAACTTCTCCGAAAAACGAGCCCAGCGGCTCTGGATTCCACAGCAATTTACGAGCCGTCCACGGCATCAAGCTCATCGGATCGTAACCCGGCTTGACGATATCGTTTTTAAAGGCATATTCTTCTAAATGGGTGTGCGGCTGCAGCCCAATGAAGAAAATCGCCGGTTCGACTTTATCCGCGCCAAAGATGCGCTCTAACTCGCGGTGATAGGCAATAGTCTGGCGAATCGTATCGAACGTTTCGTCTATCACGTTAAACGAATAATTCACCGAAACCAAGTCATTAAAACCAGCCGCCTTCAAATCGCGGCAGTTTTGCAGCACCGTGCGCAGGTTGTAACCCATCCGCATTTTGCGTACCAGTTCTTGCGAACCGCTGGTGATGCCGATTTCAAAGTAATTCATGCCGGTTTTCACCATCAAGTCGCACAGTTGCGGCGTTAGGTTGTCGGCTCGGATGTACGCCGCCCAGTGGATGTCTTCCATCCCGGCATCGACGATTTTCTGCAGCAACTCAACGGCGTCGTTGATAAACCGCCGCGCCGGGATAAACTGCGCGTCGGTAAACCAGAAGTTGCGCACGCCGCGAGCGTAGAGTTGGCGCATCTCGGCGACGACTTCATCGGCTGGATTAATCCGCACCTGCTTGCCTTCTATCACCGTATAGATGCAGTAACAGCAGTTGTGGGGGCAGCCGCGTTTGGTTTGCACGCCGATGTAAAAATCCAGGTCTTGCAGGTAATATTGAAATTCAGGCCAGATGGTTTCGATGTAGTCGTAGTTGCAGGCGGTTTTTTCAATCGGGGTGGGGCTCTCGTGTATCATGCGATCGCGCGGCGTCGTCTCTCCCACCACAAAGCAGCGCTCGCTGCCGATATCCTCGCCCCGCAGCAATTTTTCCAGCAGCGTCTCGCCCTCGCCCACCGAAACGATCGTTCCCGCTGGCAAAGAACGCCCGAGCTGCTCGTAAAACACGCTGACGGCACCGCCTCCTACCACGGCTCGCGCGTCGGGGTTGTACTTGCGAGCGCGTTTCAGCCCCCGCTTAATCAGCCCCAGATTGCGCCACAGTTCCGTATAGTAAGCCGTCGTCACCCGCAGCCCCCCCAAGGCACCCCGCAATTTAATCAGCGGATTCTTGGCGTAGTAGAACTCAAAAGCGTTCTGCAGCGGATTGCCGCCTCGCCCGCCCACCGGGGCGTAAATTTGAATGTCCCGCCAGGAAAACACCAGCAGCCCCGGCTGGAATTCGTCGATACAGGCATCCAGCGCCCCAGCAAAATCCAACGGCGGCACCGTTCCCAAGTCGAAAATGCGCTGTTCTACGTCGGGAAACAGTTTGTGAACGTGATCGGAAAGGTAGACAACCCCGATGGGGAAGATGGGGTTGCACGGCAAGCGAACGTAGAGGATGCGATTTTCCATAGCGGTAGAGGGGTTGAGGATTTCTGAAAGGCTTCTTTATATAACTTAACGATATCACTGCACGGGAGTGCTCGATGCCTCGGCTGAGTGCTGAGTGGGGCATGGCGAATTGGTAATTGGTAATTGGTAATTGACTGAATTAGTCTTTTCCATGCCCAATGCCCAATGCCCAATGCCCCATGCCCAATGCCCCATGCCCAATGCCCGATGCCCGATGCCCGATGCCCGATGCCCACTCATTCACGGGATCGATGGCAGTTATAAGAAAAATTTAACATTTGAATTCCTGATTTTTCGTAAAAATCGCGCGAGCGATCGCTCAGTTGGTAGCCCCGTTTACAGCACGCGGGGATCGCGGGGTGTTAAGGTTTCTGTGTAAATCGTTTTGGCGCGAAGCTCCTCAGTCGTCATGGCTCAAATCCTCGATCCCGTACCTTCTGACCGCTCCGGTCAAATCCTCTGCTGCTACGTCAACGCCTCCAGCAAGATACAGGTGGCTCGGATTACCAATATTCCTAACTGGTACTTTGAACGGGTTGTTTTCCCGGGACAGCGCCTGGTATTTGAAGCCTTCCCCGAAGCTTTATTAGAAATTCATACAGGCATGATGGCTAGCGCTATTTTATCGGATACAATTCCCTGCAGGCGCTTGCGCATCGGCGACGAAAATCAACCTTCTCGCGATCGCGAATACGAACCGAGAGAAGAAGTCACCACTCACAAACAGGGAATCCAAGCAACCTCTGCCCATCGAGGCAAGACAAAATCTTTAATGACAGCGGCTCTAACCGCTGTTGACTAGAATCAAATTTTGAGGCGCTTCGGGGTAGCTGATAGCAGCACCCCCAAAGCTGCTATGATGCAGGTGCATTCATCAACTGTCAAATTACTTTGAATCTTCCTTCCTTTCTGTGGTTGTGGAAAACAGCGGCGTGGGCAATGGGACTTTCCCTAGTCGCCTACCTGTTTCTAGCCGCAACCGGCATTTCAATGTTTCTCAGACGCGAACGAGGGCACGGGCACCCGCGACGGCTGCGAGAACTGCATTTTATGGTGGGTGGCAGTTTGGTTGGGCTGGTGCTGCTGCTCTTAGCGATCGGCATTGTCGGCACTCTCGGGCACTTCGGCACGCTTGGCCATTCGTCTCATTTGGCGGCGGGTTTGAGCGTGGTGGGTTTAGTTCTCCTCTCTGCCTGGAGCGCCTGGAATATCAGCCCTGAACGTCCTCGGGCTAGAGCGGTTCACCTCAGCGCGAATGCAGTTCTATTTTTAGGATTGGCTTGGGTTTCGTGGACGGGCTGGCTCGTGGTGCAAAAATATTTACCATAAGCCTTTTCTAGTAAAAGTTTGAGTGGGGCGCGAGTCATCTCGTGCCCTATCCTATTGCTATGATGGATAGAGTGCAAGAAGTAGGAGTTTTTTTAACCGCAAAGCCGCAAAGGACGCACAGGGAGAGAAGGAAAGGAATTTTTAGGATTGGCGGGTATTTATTTATGCCTGCTCTATACTATTTAAGGTAGAATCAAAGCGAGGAATCTTTCCTGTGTCAACCGAAACGCGATCGCGCCTGGTTTCTGAGGGAGAAACCCGAGATCCCGGCACCTCCTCGCCGGCGATTTTTCGCATTTCTCCTCTGATTCGCCTCACTCTTTTAAGTCTTTACGTCGCCCTCACAGTTCCCTTGCCTTTCTTGTCGCAAGTCACTGGCGCTCCAGTACCGCCCCTCGTTCTCTGGGTGGGGTTGGGTTTCGGCTTTGTGGCGCTCTACGGTGCCCTGAGCGAGCGCGTGGTTTTGGATGATGAGGGAATTCACGTCAATTATCCGAGATGGGTTCCCCGTTTATTTCGCAAGGGATGGTCATTGCCTTGGGCGGAGGTACAAGCTCTCAAACCCCGTACTACAGGGCAAGGAGGCTTGGTTTACTATTTCCTCAGCAAGTCGGGCGAAGGGTATTTGCTGCCGATGCGCGTGGTGGGGTTTGCCCGATTAGTGAATTTGGTGCAAGCGAAAACTGGCATCGATACGAGTGACGTGCGTCCTCTGGCACAACCCTGGATGTATCTAATTTTGCTCGGATTTACGCTGTTGCTCTTGCTGACGGATAGCTGGACTATCTGGACGGTTTTGGCGCAAGGAAGGTAAGGGTGGAGTGTGGAGTGTGGAGTGCTGAGTGTTCGATGCCTCGGCTGAGTGTTCAGGAGGACAATTCTTGTATTTCAAAACTCACAACTCCACTCAACACTGTAAACTCCTGTACGGGCTTTTCGCGAAAAGTCCCTACTCGCTCAGCACTCAGCACTCAGCACTCGGCACTGAGCACTTACGGGCTTTTCGCGAAAAGTCCCTACTCGCTCAGCACTCAGCACTCAGCACTCGGCACTGAGCACTTACGGGCTTTTCGCGAAAAGCCCCTACTCACTCAGCACTCAGCACTTTCTTTTGCTGTACGGGCAGTTCAATCACAAACTCTGCCCCCTTGCCGGGTGCGGAAAGGCACTTCAACTGTCCGCCGTGTTTTTCGACGACAAGCTGGTAGCTGATTGAGAGTCCCAAACCCGTACCCGAGCCGATTGGCTTGGTGGTAAAAAAAGGATCGAATAGGCGCGACTGTATTTCTTCGGGTATGCCGGGGCCATTGTCGGCAATGGAAATGGTTACTTTATTTCTCTGTACCAATTCCGTGCGAATGCGAATGGTTGGCATGGGGCTCTTGGCACGAGACATAGATAATTTTTCTCCTGCCCGATGCCCGATGCCCGATGCCCAGTTTCCCTCTTCCAGAGCATCAATCGCATTGGCGATTAAATTCACAAAAACCTGATTTAACTGTCCAGCATAGCACTCTACTAGCGGCAAGTCGCCGTATTCTTTGACGACTTGAATTTCCGGACGATCCCCTGTATCTTTCAATCGGTTCTGCAAAATCAGTAGAGTGCTGTCTATACCTTCGTGAATATTGACGGCTTTCATCTCCGATTCATCCAACCGCGAAAAATTTCTCAGGGAAAGGACAATTTCGCGGATGCGGTTCGCTCCCTCTTTCATCGATTTGAGCAGGTTGAGGAAGTCTTTTTCTAGAAAATCGAGATCGATTGCTTCGATTTCTGTTTGAATCGATTGCACGGGTTCGGGATAGTATTTTTGGTAAAGTTGCACGAGGTTTATCAATTCACCGGCATACTGACTGGCATAAGTCACGTTGCCGTAGATGAAACTGACGGGGTTGTTGATTTCGTGGGCAATTCCCGCCACCAGTTGCCCCAAACTGACCATTTTTTCATTTTGCACGAGCTGGGCTTGGGTGGAACCCAGTTTCCGCAGAGTCGCTTCGAGTTGGGTGGCTTTTTCTCGCTCGCGCGCTTCGGAAAGGCGCAGGGCTTCTTCTGCCAGTCGGCGCTCGGCGATTTCGATTTGCGCTTGTTCAAAGAGCGTGCATTGCTGGATTGCGATCGCCAGTTGCACGCCGAGCTGTTCGAGCGACGCTATCTCGTATTCTTGCCAGTGCCTCGAACCGCTGCAGTGATGGGCAATCAGCAGCCCCCACAAGTTTTCTCCTAGCAAAATCGGCAGTACCAATTTTGCGCGCACCTGAAACTCGTCGAGAAAATTCAGGTAGCACTGATTGAGAGTGCTTTGGTGAATGTCTTCGATAGCGCAAATGCGCCCTTTTTGGTAGAGAGGTACGAAAGTCTCGACGAAGCAGTTATCTTGAATGTCGATTCCTGCCACCGACTGCCAACCTTTCTCAACTGACTCGACGATGACTTCGCCGCTCCAGTCGGGGTTAAAGTGGTAAATCAGCGTGCGTTCCGTTTGCAAAAACTGCCGCACTTCTTCCACCGCTGTTGTCAGAACTTCCTGTAAGTTGAGGGAGGAACGAATCCGCTCTTGCATGGTGCCCACCAGCCGCTCTCGCTTTAATTGCTGCTGCAATGCTTCTTCAGCCATTTTGCGATCGGTGATGTCTTTGTGGGTTCCCGTCATTCGCAAGGGCGCTCCCGATTCGTCGCGCAGGAATATTTTGCCCTGGGCGAGAATCCACTGCCACTCGCCGGATTTATTTTTCATGCGAAATTCTATTTCGTAGAAGGTGGAACGCCCTTCTAGATAAGCGCCTAGGGCTGCTAGTACATGAGGCAAGTCTTCTGGATGTATCAGCCGCTCCCAGGAGGGGTAATTATTTTCTATCTCCTCTACTTCATAACCCAGCATTGCCTTCCACTGCGGGCTGAAATAGGTTTCTCCGGTGCGGATGTTCCAATCCCAAGGTCCCAAGGCGCTGCCTTCTATGGCTAGCTGAAATCGTTCGCTCGCCACGAGGAGCGCTTCTTCAGTTTGCTTGCGTTCCGTGATATCCCGCACGATGGCAATAATTTCATCGCGTCCTTTGACGGCGACGATGCGCGCTTCGTAATGGCGCATTTCCCCATCTATGGGCAGTTGATACTCTAAAATTTGGCTTTTCTCCGCAGAAAGCGCTCGAATTTGAGCCTGCATTATTGTCTCGGCTAAATCGGGCGGCAGCACGTTTGTTGGTTTTTTCCCGATAAAGAAACTGGCAGGCACTAAGGTTTCCATGCCTTCAGCCGGTTTGAAGTCTAGATAGGTGCCGTCAGCGCTGCAGCGAAACATCATATCTGGAATTGCACCTAACAGCGCCCGATTTCGGGCTTCGCTTTTTTGCAGGGACTCGATTAATTCTGTTTTTTCCAGTTCCGCCGCTTTGCGATCGCTGATATCGCGGGCAACTGCATACATTAACCCTTCCTGCGTAAAGGGCGCGCTCGTCCATGCCAGCCACTTGTAAGAGCCGTCTTTGCACCGATAGCGGTTTTCAAAATAGACGGTGAATGTTCCTGCACTGAGTTTTTGCGCTTCTGCCAGGGTACTTTCTCGGTCTTCTGGGTGTACGAAGTCCAGAAACGGCTTTGTTAAAAGTTCTTCTTTGCTGTAGCCGAGCGTTGTTTCCCAAGCCGGGTTTAGGCGCTTGAAATACCCGTCGAATCCGGCAATGCAGAGCATGTCGAGGGGAATTTCAAAAAAGCGATCGCGCTCTGTTTCTGCCTTTTTGAGCGCCGTGATGTCGATAGAAATTCCTCCGAGTGCGTAAGGTTCGCCTGCTGCATTTCGCAAGGAAAATTTGCTGGTGATGTAGGTGTGGACGCCGTTTTGTTGCCGGAAAATTTCCTCCTGCTGTATGGCTGAATTAGATGTCAATACGGTGCGGTCATTCGCCCGCAGGTTTTCTGCGATCGCTTTCGGGAATAAATCAAAATCTGTTTTGCCTTTAACGGCTTCTGAATCTAGGTTAAATAAAATTTCAAACTGGCGGTTAATCAACAAGTATCGCCCCGTTAAATCCTTCATGTAAATGACGGCTGGGGCATAATCCAAAATAGCCTGAAGTTGCTGTTGACTTTTTCGCAGCAAAAATGCTGCGTTTTCTTCTCCCTTGCCCGTTTGCGAGTCGTGAATTGCTCGCAATCTCCGCTGGCGCGTTCGTTCTAAAGCGCAGCCCAGCACGCGCGCGAGAGAGGTTTGGTTGAGTTCTCTCTTCACGCAATATTCTTCGGCACCTTCTCGGATGCACTGCACGGCGATGGCTGCATCGTCGGGCTCCCCGATTGCGACTATCGCCATATCGGGTGCGGCAGCTCTCAAATGCTTGAGGACATTCCAACTGGGCGCGTCTGGGAGCGACAGGTTGAGGAGGGCAACATCACAGGATTTTTCGTTCAACTGAGCGATCGCTTCGTTCAACGGTTCGACTGGCACCCATTTCAATCCCCACCCTGGGGCTAATATTTTTTGAATCAGTTCGGCGTCGGTGGGATTGTCTCCTACTAGGAGGATTTTTAGGGGTGCTTGCTTCATCTCCGTTGACAGTAATGGGTACTGAGTCTTTAGGGGCGGTGTCAGAGCGTTCGCTCTCCTCTTGCTGAGTTTTTAGGCGAGAAAAATTTTCTGTCGCGGCTTCGAGGTGTCCCTCGTCGTCACTGTTTTCAATCTCTGGCGCGCGCTTTGCGCAGCCTTCATCCGGCTTTTCGATCGCTCTCCCCACCGTTGCGGCCTCTTGCGCTCCCCATGTTGACTATTTAGTTATTTTGACAGGTTTCTCGTTTGCAAACCCCGATCTGATTAATATTTTTTATTTTTGCTTTAATTTTTTGAAAAATTTCATTAAATTTGTCAGTTGATATCCGTATTTTTTCTGATTTTCAGTTTGGAGAGATGGTGATAGCTGCTCTAGCACAAAATAGTTTTTTTGTCAAGTTTTAGGTTGGGCGATCGCCATCGACCCCCGAAAAACTCGTGTCTCGTCACTGCTAAAATACTTGACATTTCCGCCTCGTATCGTGTGACAGTTTTACGATAAAATAAGGATTCCAAGCTCTACGCCGTCTCGATTTCCGGCTTTTTTGAAGATTTGGTTATAAAGTGCCCTGGATTATCCAAGTGTACCACACCCCTGAAACAACGTCAATCCGTTGACCGCTAAAACTTTTTTCGGGTTTTTAGGTTAATCAAAGTTTAACCATTATTTAAATTTTCTATATAAGTAAAAGTAAATGAAGATTAGACTTATGAAAGGGAGCAACCAGAGAGGCTGTTGAGTTGAGATGTTTAATAACCCGTTAAATTAGAGTCAATCAAAATATAGCGCGTTTAAGCAGAAAGCGGCGCTTCTGCAAAACGAGATCGGGTTCCGGGCCGTTAAAAAGAAAGAAAAGCGATCGCCTCTGGATGCGACAGCGATTGTAAACTAGGAAGGGCAGAAGTTTGGCAACCGAAAAAATGATCCAACTGCGCCTCGATCGGGTGAGCCTGAGCGTCACAGTCGGGGGCGCGGGGATCGGCGTGCCCGTACTGACCGACATTTCGTTTGAAGTAAATCGCGGCGATCGCGTCGCCCTAGTCGGCCCGTCGGGAGCCGGGAAAACCTCCCTGTTGCGGCTGCTCAACCGCCTGAGCGAGCCGACGCGGGGATCGCTGTATCTAGAAGAGCGGAACTACCGGCAAATCCCGGTTATCGAGCTGCGGCAGCAGGTGACGCTAGTGCAGCAAGAAGCCCGACTGCTGGGGATGTCAGTGCGGGAAGCGATCGGCTATCCCTTGAAACTGCGGGGCCTGACGCCACAGGAAATCGAGCCGCGCGCCCAAAAGTGGCTAGAGCGGTTGCGAATTCCCGAAGAGTGGCTCTCGCGATCGGAACTGCAGCTCTCTGCCGGACAGCGGCAACTGGTAGCGATCGCCCGCGCCCTGATTCTAGAGCCCAAAATCCTGCTCTTAGACGAACCCACCTCTGCCCTCGATGCCGGACGGGCCTCGCACCTGGTGCAACTGCTGGCAGGTCTGGCGGACAGCCCCACCGCCATTCTCATGGCCAATCACCAGCTAGAACTCGCCCGAGAATTTTCTACCCGCGTCTTGCACTTGCAAAATGGCCAGCTCGTGCAGGACGTGCCAGCTCGGCAACTGGACTGGCAGCAATTGCGCGAAAGTCTCGTGCAGGCAGAAGCCCGAGAAGCCGAGGAGTGGAGTTAAGGATTGGGAATTGGGCAGGCATGGAATTGGGCAAAAGGGAATAGAAATCAAACCAATGCCCCATGCGCCCGGTCCCCATGCCCAGTGCCCTAATTGCGGCGGCCATCGTTCGCGCCTGCCTGAGAGAGAGGACGCGCCGGCTGACTTTGGCCATTCGCCGGAGCCGCTGGCGGTGCGGCGTTGGCATTGAGCATTTCCAGATTGAATCGGTAGCCCACATTCCGAACCGTTTGAATCAGACTGGGTTGCCGGGGATCGGTTTCGATTTTCTTGCGCAGCGACAGGACGTGCGTGTCAATCGTGCGCGGGTTGTCGATCGCATCTGGCCAAGCCCTGCGCAGCAATTCCGGACGCGACAGGGGCGTGCCGCTTGCTTGGGCGAGGACGTACAGCAAGCTGAACTCTTGCGGCGTCAGGTCGATCGGAGTCCCCCGGAAGCGGACGCGGCGCTGCACGAGGTCAATTTGCAGGTCGCCGAAATCCAGGGAAGCCGGGGGGGTGATGTTGCGATGGCGTCGCAGCAGGGCTTCGACTCTAGCGAGGAATTCTTGCATTCCGAAGGGCTTTTTCAGGTAGTCATCCGCCCCTGCCCTCAAACCTTGCACGATATCAGCCTCCGTGCTGCGGGCAGACAACATCAAAATCATTGACACTTGCTGCTGGCATATCCAGCGGCAATACTCTACCCCATCGCCATCGGGCAGGTCAGAGTCGAGAATGACCAGTGTAGGTTGGCGATTGTAGAAAATTTCCCTGGCATGACGAATATCGGCTGATTGATACACCCCATATCCGACTTGCTGTAAGTGCCAGCCTAATAGCGATCGCAAATGAGGATTGCCCTCAACGATTTGAATACAAACTGCTCCCACAGAAGTACACCTTCACGTCGGTGCTTTTAAGAGTAACAAAGCATTTGTCATGGTTTTGTAACTGGCGCTACTCGAAATTTAAAGGAATGGCGGGCGCAGCCCCCTCAACTGTTAAAGATTCTGTTAAACCTGGATTGCAGTCCCTCCTAGGGATTCCGCCATCTCTAGCAGCACCAATCTACAGGCTACCGCACTCGTGAGCCTTTTTGCCTACGCGATGCCGGCAGAACGCTCCTGGGGGCTGCCGCCAGATCCCGTTAGAATAGCTAATAGTACAGAGGTGTTGCTGGAGGGCCTTCATGCCAGAACCGCCGATTGACAGAAATCTCCCTGACCTGGTTCGCCCGCCTCTGGCGCTGGCAACTGACCTGTCGGTGTCTGAAATTCTCACCGTCGAGACGGGGCCGTCGCGCGAAGCGCAGCTATCCCGCAGGGAATCGCTATTAGGCTGTCGCGCCACCCCTCAACTGACCGAAACTTCTCTCGCTTGGGGTATGGGAGCATGAAGCACGATCCCACAGCCAACCATCGGGCAGGATTTTTGCCACCAAAAGCTCGAATTCACCCAAAAAAGCCGAAAAAATCGGTTCAGGGTGAACGCTTCTCCTCCCCGGAAAGACCGATAGAGGAGGAAGGCGGAAGGCAGAAGGCGGAAAACACCACTCCCCCAGCCTTCCGCCTTCTGCCTTTCGGGGGTACGGGAAATCGCGATTCTGCCCTACAGTGCATGTACGAGCAGTTTTTGACCGAGGGCGAATTCACCCGCACGGTTGATTTCAGCCCGCCGCTCACAGGACGCTGGATGTTCCCCGAATCGCCTCTGTCGCCCCACCCCCTGCCAGCACGGGCTTGCACCCACGCTGCCATTTGTCCGAGCTTTCCCGCGCGATCGATTGGCATTTTGGCAGGCGCAAGTGCGAAGCATTTGCTACACTACGGATTTCACTGCCAGACTATTAACTGGCTCGATACCGGAGGCGTTAACCAGCCAGATCACCCAGACCAACCCCTCAACAAGAACGCCCAGAAAGCATCCGATGCCCCTGCATTCGGAGAAATGCTAACCGCGTCCCGAACAATCTCCCGGTGGAGCTCGTCGATCTGTTAAAAACTGCGTGTAGAGCGCTAGCGTTAGCTTTCGCCATACGCGACAGGGCTATAGCGATCGATACGAGAGACTGAATCGGCAAGCCGAGCCAGCTAGCACACACACCCCCGGCAAATTTTTAAAGCAACTACCTTCTTTGAAAACACCACTATGCTTCAGGACGCACAAACTATCCGCCATTACCAGAAACTCACCGACGCCTTCGTCGAAATTTGGAATCGAGGTTATCGGTTTGATGACATGCGGATGTATTTGGATGGATACCTAGCCGCACTCCGTCACTCAAACGCTATCGAACCTTATCTCATCCATAGGTTGGAAGAAGAAGTGACGCGATACCTCTACGATGCCTCTAATTTTGAAGTCCCAGAGCCTCAACCCGAAGCGGACTACTACTAGCTGGCTCTCAGAAGGCAACTCGTCTCCACTAGCGCGAGAAATTCCTTTTCAAGGAAAAAACGGATTTCTCTAACTGCTAGTTTTGAGCCCGCGAACCCACCCGCTAAACTGCTATCCCCTATGCAGGCTTGATTTGGGTTTCGGTCGTTTCCAGGCGACCGCCTGGGAACGACAAGACTCCTATTATACGCAAGCTAGGGGGAAGTGTCAATAAGTTTTATATAGATTTTAGATTTTCGCCGCTCTGCCGCACGCCGACCAGTCATAAAATAACGGATTAACCGGACTTTATAAAAGCGCGATCGCCCCCATTCAAGTGGCACGGGCAAGCGAGCGAAGGATTCGCCCCCTCGCTTACCCTCCTGGCAGGGGTAGGTCGAAAACCTCACTTTTCCAGCCCAAAAGTAATAGGTTAAGTGAATAATTTTTGTCCCCCCTATCCCGGAGTCAGTTCTCAGCCTGGAGGGTGCCCTGACAGTTCTGAAATGCAAACAACCACACTGGCAAGGAGCGCGAGAGGGGAACGTGCGGATATCTGACTGCGTGGCGGGAATCGCCCCCAAACAGCCGTACCAAAAACTTGACAGTGCCGATCCCTGTTAAGTAAAGTAAACAAAGAAATGCACAGAAAAAGTCGCAACCGTATGTTTCAGTCGCCGAATCAACGCGAACCCTCGTGACCGTCGCCAAAAAAAACTTTACAGAGCTTGAAATAGTTGATTCTGGAGAGGCTTGATGCTGCGACTCGAACATATCAGTAAGATATATCCCACCGGAGAAGTGCTCAAAGATGTGAGCTGGGAAGTGAAACCCGGCGATCGCATCGGTTTAGTGGGCGTCAACGGAGCGGGAAAGTCCACCCAACTCAAAATCATAGCGGGAGAAATCGAACCCACAGCCGGGGAAGTCATCCGCCCCGCCAGCTTGCACATTGCGTATTTAACGCAAGAATTTGAAGTAGACCCCACGCGCACGGTGCGGGAAGAGTTTTGGACGGTTTTTCAAGAAGCCAACGACGTCCAGCACGGCTTGGCGCAAGTACACCGGGAGATGGAAACCGCCACACCCGAAGAACTCGATCGCCTCATCCACAAGATGGACAAACTGCAGCGGCAGTTTGAAGCGATGGACGGTTACGGTTTAGAGGCGCGCATCGAAAAAATCCTGCCGGAAATGGGGTTTGAGCCAGAAGACGGCGATCGCTTGGTGAGCGCGTTTAGCGGCGGCTGGCAGATGCGCATGAGCTTGGGCAAAATCCTGCTGCAAAAGCCAGACCTCCTGCTATTGGACGAACCGACAAACCACCTGGACTTAGAAACCATTGAATGGTTGGAAAACTACCTCAAAGGTTTAGTCATTCCGATGGTCATTGTCGCGCACGATCGCGCCTTTTTAGACCGGCTTTGCACGCAAATAGTCGAAACCGAGCGGGGAGTCTCGACGACCTATCTCGGCAATTACTCAGCCTACCTGCTGCAAAAAGTCGAACAAAAAGCCGCGCAACAAGCCGCCTACGATCGCCAGCAAAAAGAACTGGAACAGCAGCAAGCCTTCGTCGATCGCTTCCGCGCCTCTGCCACGCGCAGCACCCAAGCCAAGAGCCGCGAGAAACAGCTCGAAAAAATCGAGCGGATAGAAGCACCGATTTCCGACGTGCGCACCCTGCGCTTCCGATTTCCCGATCCGCCGCGCAGCGGGCGAGAAGTGGCGATCGTCAAAGATTTAGTTCACACTTACGGTGAAAAAATCCTGTTTTTAGGAGCAAACCTGCTGATAGAAAGGGGCGATCGCGTCGCATTCCTCGGTCCCAACGGCTGCGGAAAATCCACCCTCCTGCACATGTTCATGGGGATGGAACAACCCACTGAAGGCACGATCGAACTCGGCAAACACAACGTCATCCCCAGCTACTTTGAACAAAATCAAGCAGAAGCGCTGGATTTGAACAGAACTGTCATCGAAACCATCCACGACGAAGTGCCGGAGTGGAAAAATGAAGAAGTCCGCACCCTGTTAGGACAGTTTCTCTTCAGCGGCGACACCGTATTCAAAAAAGTCGAAGCTCTCAGCGGCGGAGAAAAAGCCCGTCTGGCGCTGGCTAAAATGCTGTTGCGCCCCGCTAACCTGCTGATTTTGGACGAGCCGACAAATCACCTCGACATTCCCGCCAAGGAAATGCTCGAAGATGCCCTGAAGAATTACGAAGGCACGGTGATAATTGTTTCGCACGACCGCTATTTTATTTCTCAGGTAGCCAACAAAATCGTAGAAATTCGCGATGGGGAGCTGCACCTGTATCGCGGGAATTACGAATATTACCTCAGCAAGATAGAGGAGGAAAAGGAGAAGGCTCGGCAGGAGAAACTCGCGGCTGAAAAAGCGGCGAAAGCTGCGGCTAAGCGCGAAAAGCAGAAAGCGAAGAAGGCAGGCAGCAAGGCTTAATTCGTTGGGGATATCCCTGCGATCGCGCCCTCGAAGGGTGCGGCTACGCGAACAAAGCCCGCGAAGGCGGGCTTTTTTTACAGCCAATGCTGAGAAGTGCGATCGGTCTGAGCTAGAGAAAGTCGTGCTTGTGCTAAGATAAAATCTGAATATCAAGATTTAATTTTATCAATTATTTCGGTTGTTGGAGTCAATGACTATGACGGCTGTACTTTTAAGTTTAGAGACTGTCGGACTGACGGACGAATAATTTTACCGCCTCTGCCAGGATAATAAAGATTGGAAATTAGAACGCAGTGCGAAAGGAGAACTTTTAATTATGTCACCTGTTGGAGGAAGGAGCGGCAATCGAGAAGCGAATTTAATTACTAAATTGAATATATGGAACCGTCAAAGCCAACTGGGGAGAGTTTTTAGCTCGTCAACGATTTTTCGCTTGCCAAATGGAGGCGATCGCTCGCCGGATGCATCGTGGGCGAGATTGGAGCGGTGGGAAGCTTTAATAGTTGAGGAACAAGAAGCTTTTCCGCCAATTTGCCCGGATTTCGTCATCGAACTGCGATCGCTCGCCCGATGCGCTCGTTCCTCTACAGGAAAAGATGCAAGAATATCTGAATAGCGGGTTGCAACTGGGTTGGCTGATTAACCCGCAACAGCAACAGGTAGAAATTTACCGTCGCGATTCCCTGCGGGATAGCTTCGCTTCACGCCCAGTTGAAATCATACAACTTCCCGCTAACTTGTCAGGGGAAGAAGTTTTGCCGGGATTGGTTTTGGAGTTGCCTGCTTTTTAAGGTAGGCGATGCGATCGCGCTGACGCTCAAGCTTCACGCGCCCACTAGATATCGTTGTTGTCCGGTTCTAACTCTTCTGTTGAGGGTTCTAAAGGGGAGGATGCTATTATTCTCAGATTGATGTCAATTATTAGTTGATTTTTATCAAAACTTATATTAGCTTTTTTGATTGAAAATTTTAAGGGCAAACAATCGCTAGATTGAGATTCAATAGACGGCTGAATTTTATATCCCGATTCCTCAAGCCATTCAGTGATATTTCTCCAGTTTTCTACCTTGCCATTGGTTCTGCCCACAAGGCCCTTAACATATTGATAGATAGTGTTACAAAAATTAACTTCAACACCCTTAACATTTTTGCTGAGCTTTTCCGCAATCTCAGCCGGACTGTAGCCGCAAAGCAAGCCCCGCAGGTGTAGCTTATCAACGGGAGTCAGGTGCTTGCCCTTGACCGATGCCAAGTCTGCGTACAGTGTTTCTAAGTCCCAGTCGCGTGCCGCCTGGGCAAACGGCTCGTCAGTGGCCATTTCACAATTTCTTTAGCAAATTACTAACTAAATAATAGCTTATTTACTACCCCACGTTACTTGATCGGTAAATTCACTTAGTTTATCGTGGAGATAATCAAGCCGACCCAATCAGGGTATTAGTCAGGGCTTCTAAGTCGGCAACCCAATATTAATGGCACTTGCAGAAAAGCAATTTGCGAAATTCACAAGCCAGCTACTTTGTTGGTACACATCTAGTGTCTGATTATACCACCCCTACAGGTCATCTGAAAAATCAAATGTAGATAGGTCACTTGTGTTGGCGGTGGAAAACAGATGCAGATAGTACCTGCAATTTATGAATGACTTTTTTACGGTTTGTCAGCGAGGTTATCTTACCGAATTGACAAGCAAAATTTATCACAATTTGCAAAAAAATACTGCTAGGCTATTTTTAAGCAGCCATCACTAGCGCTTGGTTCAAATTTCAATAAAAGGAGTCAGTCGATATGACATCCATCAAACAATTGTTAACTCCTAATCCCAGTAAAACTTCTGCAGATAATGTGATTGTTGGTTCTGACAGCTCGGAGTCGCTTCTGGGTGGAGATGGTAACGATATAATCTATGGAGAGGGCGGCAATGATGACATTTCTGGTGACATCATTCCTACTGAAGGAGGTGATGACGTACTATTGGGTGGCAGTGGTAACGATACTGTTCGGGGATATGCTGGTAACGATTTGATTCTGGGCGGAGAAGGAAATGATTATCTCTATGGAAACCTGGGTCTAGATGTTTTGATGGGAAAGCCGGGAGATGATACAATTTATGGAGGGAAAGACTCGGATTATTTAATCGGAGGGCAAGGCAATGAGTTTTTATTTGGGGATTTTGGCTCGGATGTGATGACAGGTGGCAGTGGCAATGACGTGTTTGCCTTGAGAGTAAATGCAGGAGATATTGACCTAATTACCGATTTTAAAAAAGGCGCAGACAGAATTGGCTTGGTTGGCTCGGCATTCACTTCTAAGGATATCCTAATTACTCAAGCTACCGATCGCGAGAACTTACCGCAAATTGGTAATCTATCGTTAAGTGATGTCGTTAACGACAAGGATGTTTTGATTCGTCTCAAAACTCCCGAAGGAAATCTTGGAGCAATTATAGCGGTAGTGAGCGCGCCTGGAAATAAGGAACTTATGGCAACAGATTTAGACCCTGCTGATTTCCTGTATAGTTCCGATCCTTCCAGTTTTCCTCCATCCGTTCTGCCTCTGTGAAGCCAGTGCCTTGAATTAGCAGAATCTAGGGAGTATCCTAAGTTTTTGCTACAACGATCGCCCCTTTCTACCCAGCACCCAATAGAAAGGCGATCGGAAGCATAGCACTTTTGTAGGGGCGAAGCATTCGGGCGAATAATGTCTCGGTCAAAACCAAAAATTTATAATCCGTTAGCTTGCGCCCGGTCCCGCAGGGCTTTATGCTTCGCCCTCCAAAGGAAATTTGCAAAACTGGTAGGAGCCCAGTCTTTTTAACTTTACAGCACCCTCTAAAAAGGAACTTCGATCGCGTCTGCCTTACTAGCGATCGCATACGGAGAGACGAACGCGCCGGGAAATTGACTCTTTAATGCCGGCAAGACGGGGCAGGGTTTTTGTTCCTGCAAATTGTTGAGTTTATTCCAAGTAAACGGCGCTTTCTCGGCAGCAGACATCCACAGCAAGCGCTTTCCTCGCGTCATCGCTACATACAGCAAGCGATATTCTTCTGCTACCTTGAGCTGGTTGGCTTTCTCCCAAGCAACAGGTATGGTTGGGAGGAAAGTTTCGCCGTGCAGGTAGGCGCGGATTTGCGCTTTGGCAACTTCTGCGAGGGTAAACTCGCCGATAAATTGCACTTGCGGTAGCACCCGCAAACTCCCCGGCATGAGCTGTTCGTGCAAAAATGGCAGGAATACCCAATCCCAATCCAGCCCTTTTGCTTTGTGCATGGTGATAATGGTTAGTTTGCCCGGGCGGGTATAAAGGGTTTCTGGATTGTCGGTTTCTACGGGATCGAATCGTTCTGAGTTGACGATTTCATTGAGGACGCTCAGCAGGTTTGTCGAGGAGGTATCGCCGGCACACTGTTGAATTACTTTTTCTGATAATTTGTCAGCCGTTGCGAGTTCGGCTTGGTTGTAATTCAACGTCATGGCGAGATAGGGGATAATTTGATACGGGGGCAATTCCATGCGGGCGCGGAGCAAGTCGCAACAAGTTCGCCGTGCTTGTAAAACGGGCGGCGGTTGCGGTTGGGGATCGAGGGGCGCTGGGTAGAGGAATTGTTCTGGCGAACTGGCTAGGGTGTTTAAGTCTTGTGTGGGGATGAGTTTGCGATCGACGAGGACGGTAAGGGCGGCTTTCAGGTAGTCGGGAGAGTGGGGGCGATCGAGAAATTGCAAAAGTGCTAATATTTCTGCGGGAACGTGGGAACGGCGATCGCGCTCTCCGACTTCAAAAATTTCTATCCCGTGTTTGGCGAGTTCTACTTTTATCCCGTACTTGCTGGGATTTGTGAGCGCGTCGGCAACAAATCGCCCTTGGCGGTTTTCTCGCACTAATACGGCGGCTTTCCCTTCTGGATTCTCTTTGAATAGCGCGATCGCTCGTTTGCCCAGCAGCTCGATGGTTTGAAAAATATCCCGGGGGGCACACAGTTCTAAACCGCGTCCGACTGGTAAAGGGTTGGCGTCGGGTTGGGGATCGTCCGGATCGACCGGTTGAATTTTTTGGTTGCGAAAAGGGGTATCAATTGGGGATAAAGCATCGGCAGCACCGCCCTTACTCTGCCAGGTGCGATTCACCCATTCCAAAACAAAGTTTGCGGCGTCGATAATAATAGCGGTGCTGCGACCGGCGCGATTCATTGTAGCGAGGCGATCGCTCCCTCGGCATTCTTCGCAAAACTGGCGGAAATATATCGGATCGGCGGGGGTAAAAGTGGAGTTAATCGCTTGATTCGGATCGCCGACGCGCACGAAGTTAGGGGGGCGGTGGGGATCGGCAGGATCGGCAGCGAGTATTTCTAGCAGTTTGGTTTGCAGGGGCGAGGAGTCTTGGGCTTCGTCTTCAAAGACGGCAAAAACTTGGTTCTGCCACAACTGGCGAGTCGCTGGATTGTCTAAAACTTTCAAGGCGGCGAGAATCATGTCGTCGTAGTCGATGAAGTCTCGCGATCGCAGCAATTTTTCGTAATTTTCATACAACCCCGCCGCGATCGCCAACACTTCGTAATGGTCGTTCGCTTTTTCGCTCAAGTCCCACAAATCTTTCACCAGCAATCCCGAGGATTTCGCTTCGTGAATCACCGTAGTTGCCAAATCGGGCAGTATCTCCGTCCGCAGAACCGACTGACGCCGCAGCCGCTCGGTTTCTTCTCCGTCGAATTGCCGCCCTTCCAGCAGCACTTGATAGCGGTTGGGATTGGCGACAATCCACTGCTCGACGCAGGTGCGAATCAGTCGGTTGCTCTGGGTTGGCGTTACCAGCGTCGCCTCATCGAGATTCAAACCCGATAAATCGGGATGGCGGCTGGCGATATTCAGCGCCAAGCCGTGCAGGGTATTGACGGTAAAGCCGATTTGCGGCAAGCCTAATATTTTCAGGTAGTCGCGGATTTTGACTTTGATGTTGGCAGCGGCGGCGCGGGTGAAGGTGACGACAACGAGCTGGCGGCGCGGGTGGAGCTGGTAGCGAGCGATCGCCATTGCGGCAGCGGCTGCCATACCGGTAGACTTGCCCGCACCGGGTACGGCAGACACGGCAAGTGGCCCTCCCGACCAGTCGGCCATTTGATGCTGTCCCGCGCGCAGGCTGTCTCGAATGCGGCGCAGCGCTTCTTCCCGCAGTGCGGCATCGTCTTCGCGGCTGGAAAGGTGCGCTACATTGTTATCGGAGTTGTCAAAATCCTTTGGCATCGGTGGCTGGGCGGGAGATTTTTTTTGCCGGTAATAATTTCGAGTTTATAACGCGATCGCCGACATCCGCTGCTGTTTCATTTTTTGTATCGAATCCCCACTCTCTCCAAAGCTGAGGTTAATTTAGGGACAACCGGGCGAAATCCCCGCTTATTTTCTCAGGAGCAACCTGCGATGAAATCTAACCTCAACGCCAAGTCCCCGCACTCTTTCCTCTCCCAAAACCCGCCCCATCCCGCCCGCATGGAGCGTGCGCTGATTCTCAGCCTGCTAGGAGTGCTCTCGTCGGTGACGCTGGCGAGTTGCGCCGGCGCGCCCAATATGGCGCGCATGGAACAGCAACAAAAAATGGACGCAACGAGCAATACCATGCCAGCGCCTGCTCCTGTCACTGCGGCAGGCTCGGCGGCTCCCGCACAGCCACTCAACCAGGAGATAGCAGCGGCTGAACCGGCGCAAGCGCTCCCGCAACTGATTAAAAGAGCCGAACTCAACCTGCTCGTGAAGTCGATCGACCAGAGCATGAAAGAAGTCTCGGCGATCGCGCGCAAATACAAGGGCGATATTATGGGGTTCCAAGATAACAAGCCGCAAGATCCCAGCATCCGCCACACGGCATCGATGCAGCTCAGGATTCCGCAGCAGCGCCTGCAAGCGGCGATCGACGAACTCGCCAAATTGGGAACCGTACAGTACCGCTCCCTCACTGCTGAAGACGTTTCCACTCAGCTAGTCGATTTAGATGCCAGACTGCGCAACCTCCGCAAAGGAGAAGAAGCAGTTTTGAAAATTATGGAGCGCTCCGGCTCCGTCGGCGACGTACTCAAGGCGGCGAAAGAACTCAGCACGATTCGGGAGTCGATCGAGCGCATTGACGCTCAGCTCAAAACTTTGCGCAATCAAGTCGCTTTCTCCACGATTAGTTTAAATTTAGAAGCGGCTGTTTCTGCTTCCCCCGCCTCGGAACCGTCTCTCGGCGTGCGGATGCAGGAAAGTTGGGGGCAAGCCACTCACTCAGTCAGCGAATTTACTTTAGGTTTGCTTGGTTTGAGTATTTGGTTATTTGCTTTTAGCCCTTATTTGGTCTTGGTTGGCGCGGCTGTGTACGGTTTTAAGCGCTTCAGAAAGCACAAAGCGATCGCTGCGGTTCGCCATGCGGAATCGGGGCAGTCTACTGTTAACCGCGAATGGTAAAAGGCTGTAGAAGTAGGGCGCTAGGCGCGCTCTACTTCTGTTTTGAGTGGGAAGCAGGAGGGTTGTTATAGGAACCGCAAAGGGCGCAGAGGGAGCGCAGGAAGAAAGGGTTTTTAAGTGGGTTGGGATGGAAGTGTAAAATAAAAAAATAAGAATTTTGAAGGGTGATAATTTTTTAAAAATGGAACCACGGCATGAAATTGGAGAGGCGATCGCCGATCGCTATCGGATCGCGAGCATTCTAGGGCACGGAGGAAGTGGAATCACCTACGCAGCGGAAGATCGAGAGACTGGCAAGCGGGTGGCTCTCAAGGAGCTGTCACTGCGCCGCCTGACTGATTGGAAGGCGCTGGAGTTGTTCGAGCGGGAGGCGCGGGTACTCTCGCAGTTGAATCATCCGGGGATTCCAGCTTATTTGGATTATTTTCAGGTGGATGAAGAGCGCGATCGCAGTTTTTATTTGGTTCAGGAAATTGCAGCAGGAGAGTCGCTGGCGGCGCTGGTAGAATCGGGCTGGCGGGCGTCGGAAGGTGAGGTGCGGCTGCTAGCAGGGCAAATTTTGGAAATTCTCAGTTATTTGCACGGGCTGACGCCGCCAGTGATTCACCGGGATATCAAGCCGCAAAATATCATCCGGCGCGACGACGGGCGGTTGTTTTTGGTGGATTTTGGGGCGGTACAGCATACCTACCGGCAGACATTTGCGAGGGGCAGTACGGTGGTGGGAACTTACGGCTATATGGCACCGGAGCAGTTTTTGGGGCAAGCCGTACCCGCAACGGATTTGTACGGTTTGGGGGCGACGCTGCTGTTCGTGCTGGCGCGTACTTCCCCGGCAGATATGCCGCAGCACCGCCTCAAGATTGATTTTCGATCGCGCCTCGATATATCGGCTGATTTGGCAGACTGGTTGGAAATGATGCTCGAACCAATGGTTGAAGATAGGTTCGCGACGGCGAAAGAAGCGATCGCGGTACTCAAGGGCGATCGCGAGATTGTGCGTCCTCAAGCTGCCACTTTACAACAGCCCGCAGGCAGTCGCGTTGTTTTGAAAAAAACGACAGAATACCTGACGGTAGAAATTCCTCCGGCTGGGTTGCGAGAGGATAATGTGTTTTTAACAGTTTTTGCCTTGATTTGGAATGCTTTTATATTTTTCTGGACGTCCTCGGCGATCGGATCGGGAGCGCCGCTGATTTTCTCTTTGTTTTCTATTCCCTTCTGGCTCGTCGGGGCGAGTATCGTCTGCGGGCTGCTGTTTAGAATTGCCGGTCGCACGCGCTTGGAGATGAACCGGGAATATTTCCGGCTGCGGTGGGCGCTGCTGGGTATCAGCTGCCAAATAGAGGGAAACACGCAAAAGCTCGACCGGGTGCAACTGGGCCAAAATTCGACAGAGAACGGAGAATCAACAGTCGTCGCCCTGGTGGAGGGAAGGCGAGTACACCGTTTCGGCTCAGCGCTGACGCTGGCAGAGAAAGAATGGCTGGTGGCGGAATTATACCAAGTTGGCTAACTTAGTATTGTTACATTTTTTTATATATCCCGGA
>CAYOOD010000006.1:0-126586 GCA_964405435.1 uncultured bacterium | reverse complement strand
TGATATTTTATCAGCTTTATCTGTAGCCGGATTTTAGAGAATTGGTATAATGGGTAATCGGTAATGGGTGATGGGTAGAGTACAGGCTGAAACGGGAATAAACAAGCCATCCCTAACCCGATAGGGCCTCCATTTTACCGATCGCAGCGCAACTCGGCAACTCTTTCACGGGAGGCGATCGCGGGTCGGTCTTGTTTTGCTGCTGTGCGGCGGGCGCGTCTTTCTCATTAAAAAAACTCTGTTTTTCTGCTATTTCTAACTGCATTTTTAGGTGAGAAGCTTTAGTGAGCGCTCGCTCTAACTTCAACCGCAAAAATGGTCGCGCTACAGGCTGTTTATAAACTTTTATGTCAAATTGACAGAGCGCTTACTTTTGCTTGAGTCGAAGGTTTTCTGGGCTCTCCCATCGAAAAAGCAATTCTAAAGACATGCTTTTTTTGCCGGATCGCGCGCTCTCGCGGTATCAACTCCTCACACTACTCCACCGGCTGCCCTCACTCAACGCTCAAAATCGCCAGCGCCTCTTTAAACAGTTGATTCATCTGTTGGGCGGATTCTCGGATGCACTGCAGAGATTCGCTTTGGATTTCCTCGTTGCAGTCCGAGCCGTGACGTTCGAGCAATTCGACCGACAGTAAAATCGCATTTAGGGGCAGGCGGAATTCATAGGATAACCTATAAAAAAACCTCAGTCGTTCTGAAATATCGTCAGGCATCGTACTCATCCACTCGATATTACTAATATGAATCATGTAACTGTAAGAATCGATGATTCATAACTCGAGTAGATGTGACTGAAGGTTGACCCGTATGTGATCTGAGATACCAAAACCGGGCGATCGCGATCGCCTTGTCGGGTAACGGGGGCGGCAATTTATACAGAGTCCGGTTGCTTGCTTATGATAACCGCCCCGTTCTCGCAAAAAAGCACCAGACTCGGCTGCCCCTGGAGTTCTGGGAGAAAGCCCAGCACACTCTGTACAGCCGGATGCGGTATTCGTTGAGAAAGTAGGTTGAAACCCTAAACCGGTCGTCCTCACAGCCCCGAAGGCTGAATGAGGACTGAAAAAATGCCGCTTTTGGGACAAAAATTTTTTATTTTGTCAGAGGAAATGGCAGCGCCAGGGTGTCTCAATAGCAGCGAACGCGATAAACCGAGATAGTCAGGGACAGGAGGGCGGCAGTCCATATCCAATGGGGAATCGCCTCGAGTACTCCAGACAGCCCGTTGAGCAAAAGAATCAGTACGCCGAGGATGTAGGCGATCGCGAAGACGGCGATCGCAGGGACGACAAAACCGGTCATTCCTTGCATAGTCTTGTTATATCTCCTTTCACTATCCTGCCGGGGGGCACCGATCCGGAGCCGCTGCCCCTGTAGAGCACCCATTCCTGCAAACAATCTCAAAACTATAGCACAAAAATTTACATTATTTGGGGATTGGGGATCGGGCATCGGGCATCGGGCATCGGGCATGGAAAACTAGAGCCCCACCCATTACCGATTACCGATTACCGATTGCCAATTCCCCATACCCAATTCCCCTAAACCTTTCACTGCCGCTCCTGGCGCAGGGCATTGCCCAAGTTGAAGTAAGCGTCGCCATAGTAGGGATCGACGCGAATCGCTTCGCGCCAAGCGGCGATCGCACCTTCACGCTGCCCGCTTTGATAGAGCGCCGTACCCAAATTATTGTAAATCCGCGCAGTTGGGCTGCTGGTGCGAATCACTTCTCGATAGGCGGGGATTGCCTCGGCATAGCGCTGCTGTTCCATCAAAGCGTCTGCTAAAGTTCTCTGAATTTCCGGCAAATTCGCTTCGAGTTTCACCGCTCCTTGCCACTGGGCGATCGCTTCGGTTATCTGCCCTGCACTGGCATACTGCGCGGCTAATTTCAGCCGCGCTTCTAGTAACTGCGGCTTGAGTTGGTTTTGCAGTTCGGGATTGAGCGCGATCGCCCTGTCATACGCCGAGACGGCTTCTCTGAGTTCGCCTTGAGCTAGCAGCAGGGTGCCCAAATTTTTCAGGGCTTCGCTGTTGTTTGGTTGCAGGGCAATGACTTTTTGATAAGCTGCGATCGCCTCTTTCGGCTCATTTGGCTGCAACAGCATGGCTAAATTCAATTGCGCCTCGACATTGTTCGGCTCGGTGCGGGTAATGTCCCGATAAACAGCGATCGCTTCGGGAATGTCGCCGACTGCTTTGAGAGAATTGGCTAATTTTAATTTCAGTCCCGACTGGTTGGGCGCGATTGCCTGCGGCATAGCTTCGCTTACCGCCACGGCTTGTTTCAGGGCTGCGATCGCCTCTTGAAACTGCCCCTGCTGATATAATAAGTTGGCTAAATTCAGTTGAGCGCTCGTCAGTTGGGGATTGATATTGGCGGCTTGCCGGAAAGCAGCCGTTGCCTCTACCGTTTGCCCCTGTGCTTGAAAAACCGTTCCCAAATTATTGTAAGCTTCGGCAAAAAACGGATCGAGGCGAATCGCTTCTTGAAGTTCCAAAGTCGCCTCGGCGAACTGGCGATTTTCTGCGAGCGCGACGCCTAAATTGTAGTGAACGGCAGCTAATTTGGGATTGAGCCGCAGGGCTTCCCGGTAAGTGGCGATCGCTTCAATTAATTGCCCGCGAGCTTTCAGGGCGATCGCCAAATTATTGTAAGCTCTGGCAGAATTGGGATTGAGGCGGATGGCTTCGCGGTAGGCGGCGATCGCCTCATCTAACTTTCCTTGCGCTTTCAGGGCATTGGCATATTGCAATTGCACGTCTGCATCCCTGGGCGCTTGTGCCACCGCCACAGAAGCCGCTTGAGCCAGGGAAGTAAAAGCGATCGGGCAGGCAGCCAGAAGATAAATCCGTCGGTGCATCTCAGATAGGGGTAGACTCAGGTTGCCTTCACTATAGCGGGTTTCAGTCTGATGAAGTACAGATAAGAAACCCGGTAACTTCGACGAAGCCGGGTTTCTGACATCCCTCACGCTTCTTGAAAACCGCTATATAGCTGCGATCGCATGTCCTTTGCCCGTCCCCCAGTGCTAGCGGCTCTGACAGCAGTCAGGGAGCCAAACCTACAAGGTTTCCGATGGCGGAATGTCGGGAATTGTCAGAGCTAATTGGTAAATTTGGCGGCGGGGGAGGGAGATTTGCTGCGCTAATTGGCGGCTGGCATCCGATCGCGAGATTCCCTGTTTCAATAAGTTTGTCAATTCGGCTTTTATCGCTTCTTCCGATAAAATTGGCGCTTCTGGTTCGGGGGAGCCGCCCACAATTAGGGTAAATTCTCCTTGGGGTTCTCGCCCGCTGTAATGCGCGATCGCCTCCTCTATCGTTCCCCGCCAAAACTCCTCGTGCAACTTGGTTAGCTCCCTGGCGAGGACAATCGGGCGATCGCCCCCGAAAACATTTGTTAAATCTTGTAAAGTTTCGCGCAAGCGGTGGGGCGCTTCATATAAAATTAGAGTACGGGATTCGGATTGCAGCACTTCCAGACGCCGACGCCGATCTTTGCCTTTGGCGGGCAAAAACCCCTCAAATACAAATCGGTCGGTAGGCAATCCTGCTGCACTCAAAGCGGTAATCGACGCACTCGGTCCGGGAATCGGCACGACCGCAATCCCATTTTTAACGCAAGCCTGTACCAGTTCACATCCCGGATCTGAAATTCCTGGCATTCCGGCATCTGTAACGAGGGCGATCGCTGCGCCCTGACGCAACCGCTCCAATATTTCGGGAATTCGCTGTTGCTGGTTGTGTTCGTGATAGCTGATTTGCGGCGTTTTAATCTGAAAGTGGTGCAGGAGTTTGCCCGTGTGGCGCGTGTCCTCAGCGGCGATCGCATCGGCTTCTTTCAAAATTCGCACCGCTCGGAAGCTCATGTCTTCCAGATTGCCGATCGGCGTACCCACGACGTAAAGGATGCCGGATTTTTGCGGCGTTTGCATAGTGGCGATTTACCCCATTTTTTCTGAAAAAATTCTCCCCCGCTTCTCCCCCTTCCCTTGTAGGGGCGAGCCCCCGTGCTCGCCCTGGGGGCTGGGGGGGTTAGGTTTTCTCCCTGCTCACAGCCGTCCGTTAATTTTGCCATTGAAGCCGTAAACTTCGCGGCTGCCGGCAAAGGGGACTAACTGCACCTCTCGCTCGTCTCCGGGTTCAAAACGCACTGCCGTACCGGCGGGAATGTCGAGGCGCATTCCCCGCGCGCGATCGCGATCGAATTCTAGCGCTTCGTTGACTTCGTAAAAGTGAAAGTGCGAACCTACTTGAATCGGGCGATCGCCTTTATTGGCTACTTGCAGTCGCACGGTTGGACGCCCCGCGTTCAGTTCGATTTCTCCGTCTTCTACGATCAGTTCCCCTGGAATCATTTTAACCTCTTATCAATTCAATTTTTAGGAAGTGCCGGGATGGGGGGATGAGGGGATTTTTAGCGGATGGGATTGTGAACGGTGACGAGTTTCGTGCCGTCGGGAAAGGTTGCCTCTACTTGTACTTCTGTCACCATTTCCGGGATGCCTTCCATGACGTCATCCCGCGACAGCAGTGTCGTGCCGTAACTCATTAAATCGGCGACACTCTGCCCGTCTCTGGCACCTTCGAGAATGGCTGCAGAAATATAGGCGACGGCTTCCGGGTAGTTTAATTTTAGCCCTCTGGCTTTGCGTCTTTCTGCTAGCAAAGCCGCTGTAAAAATTAGCAATTTGTCTTTTTCTTGCGGCGTGAGTTGCATGGATGCTGTTTTAAAGTGGCCAAACTCGCGGCGGGCAACTGGGGCGTCCCGAAAAGGATTGGCGCAGCAGGTGCCACACGGCTATAAACCATTGTCTCACCTCTGCGATCGATTCGCCGCGATATCGGCACGATAATCCTTCGAGCAGTCTGGTTGCGCCGGCTTGTGACGGGGAAGCGGAGGGTGCGGGCGAAAAGAGCGATCGCGCGTTTTGCACGAGTTCTGGCGTCACGGGTTGTCCGAGGAAGGCGAAACTCCCGACTACGGGCTTTCCCGCCAATCCGTGCGGGCTTTTCACCATTTCTTCTCCACCGGGCAACCACTGCCGGTCAATCCACAGGGGGCGTCCTTGCTGCCAAATTTCGGTACGCGATCGCCAGTTTCCCTGGAGAAATTGCTCTCCCCTGGCGCTGCGCCCGAATCTGACGATTTCCCACAGCAGGATAGTGGCTCCTGGGGATAATTCTACCACTAAATCTTGCTGGTAAATCGCGCCGTTAAAAATAATTGCTTCTTGGGGCAGCCATTCCAAACACGCGCCCGCGTCTAGTTGAATGTTGACAGTTTGGCGGGCTTCTTTGCCGTTGCTGCGATAAATTTTGCCAGCGGCAGCGGTGGTGATGAGGGCGCGGGCATCGGGTTGCAGGTGAATGTCAAAAGAAAGGCGATCGCCGCCGACAATGCCGCCCGCCGTGTGCAAAACGACGCTGTGACAAACAGCCGCACCTTCTGGATAAAAGGGGCGCTGGATTTTTAGCGGCGCGCAGGAGCGATCGCGTGCCAGTTGCGTCACGCCCGTGCGGTTGACATAGACGAGATTGAGGCTGCCGTGCCACCCGGCGGTTAGAGGCTCTTGATTCATTTTGTTTTTTTTTAGAAACAGCTCTATAAAATTCTTGACTTTGAGAAACTTACTCTCTTATACTAGAATATGATTGACAAATTTTGCGCCAATAACAAAAGAAACCAAAGCATCATCCATGTCAGCCACCCCTGAGAGCCTTCAGAAATTTGTCACCTACTGCCAGCAGCATATTATAGGAGATGAAAAAGGACAAGCACAGGTTTTTCTCGATCGGTTGTTTCGCGCGTTTGGGCACGAGGGAGCGTTAGAAGCCGGGGCAACCTACGAGCAGCGAATCGCAAAGGGCAGCAAGAAAGGCAAGACTGGCTTTGCAGATTTGGTGTGGAAACCCCGCGTGCTGATAGAAATGAAAAAGCGGGGAGAAAATCTCAGCAAGCATTATTCCCAGGCTTTTGATTATTGGACGCGCTTGGTTCCCGATCGCCCGCGCTATGTCGTGCTGTGCAATTTTGACGAGTTCTGGATTTTTGATTTCAATACACAGCTAGACACGCCAGTCGATACCGTGCCATTAAAGCAACTGCCAGAACGCGCCGGGGCTTTCGCCTTTATGGAGTTTGCGAATCGCACGCCCGTATTTCGCAATAACCAAATAGAGGTGACAGAAAAAGCCGCCAGCCGCATGGGGCTGCTCTTCCAACAACTAAAAGAACGCGGCCATAAAAAACGCCTGTTTGATGAATTAGCAGCGCAGCGGTTCGTTTTGCAGTGCGTGCTGGCAATGTTTGCTGAAGATCGCGGGATGCTGCCGCGCGATATGTTTATTTCTTGCGTTCAAGATTGCTTGAATGGCGCAAATTCATACGACTTAATCGGCGGTTTATTCCGGGAAATGAATCAGAAGGGAATTACTCCGGCTGGGCGCTATCAGGGAGTGGATTACTTCAACGGCGGTTTATTTTCCGTCATCCATCCCATTGAACTGACAGCAGAAGAGTTAAAAATTCTCTATGCGTGTGCCGAGCAAAATTGGAGCCAGGTTCGTCCCGCCATTTTTGGCAACATCTTTGAGGCAGCAACGGACAAGAAAAAGCGGCACGCTCGCGGTATGCACTTCACGTCTGAAGTGGATATTATGAAGATTGTCAGACCGACGATAAGCAACTATTGGGAAGAACGGATCGAGGCGGCGGCAACTATTTCAGAATTAGAAGCCCTGCGCATGGAGCTGCAAAGTTATCGCGTACTCGATCCCGCCTGCGGATCGGGCAATTTCCTCTATATCGCTTATCAAGAACTGAAGCGGATCGAACAACTGCTGCTCGACAAAATCGCTCAGCGCCGCCGCTCTCCCCGCGAACAGATGGAAATGGGGTTTGTGACGCCGCTGCAATTCTACGGCATGGATGTCAATCCCTTTGCCGTCGAACTGGCGCGGGTGACGCTGGCGATTCCCTGCGGGATAGCTGCGCTTCACGCTCGCAAAATTGCGATCGACAATTTGGGGCTGAGCGAACCCGCCCTGCCTCTGGATGCGTTGGATAAAAATATCGTTTGCAAAGATGCCCTGTTTGAAAAATGGCCGCAAGCTCACGCCATTATCGGCAATCCACCATTTTTGGGCGGCAAGCACGTTAGGATGATTTTGGGAGATGGCTACATCGATCGCGTGTTCGATCGCTTCCCCGATGTCAAAGATTCAGTGGATTTTTGCGTCTATTGGTTCCGCTTGTCTCACGAACATCTGAGCGAAAAGGGCAGAGCCGGTTTAGTTGGCACCAATTCCATCAGCCAGGGTAAAAGTCGGGCAGCGTCTTTGGACTATATCGCGCAAAATAGAGGGTATATTTACGAAGCCATTTCGACGCAACCGTGGTCGGGTGAAGCCAAAGTTCACGTCAGTCTGGTGAATTGGAGCAAGCAAGCGCCTCAAAGCTGCTATCTCGATAACAAACCCGTGGCGCGGATTAATTCCTCGCTGACTGCTGCGACAGACGTTTTATCGGCTGTTCGCCTGAAAGCGAATCTGAATCAATGTTTTCAGGGCGCGTGCCCCGTCGGTAAAGGGTTTATCGTGACTGAGGAACAGGTTAACAAGTGGATTCAAGCCGATCCGAAAAATCGAGAAGTTCTGAAACTTTTTTCAATGGGGGCGAATCTGGCGAAGAATCCGCACGGAAAGCCGGAAAGATGGATTATTGATTTTAGCAATCTGTCAGTCGAGGAGAGCAGCGCGTATGTTCTTCCGTTCGAGCATGTCAAACTGCACGTCAAGCCCGAAAGAGAACAAAACCGAGAACCCGTGCTGCGGGAAAAGTGGTGGAGATTTAAGCGATCGCATGAAGGGATGAGAAAAGCGATCGCTCCCCTTGGGTATTATTTCACCGTTCCCAGAGTCTCAAAATGGGCGGTTTTTATTCCCGCTCCGGTTAGTTGGCTGCCAGGGGATAAATCAGTCGTGGTGGCTTCAGAAGATTTTTATATTTTCGGCATCCTCTCCTCTAAAATTCATCGCGCTTGGATGCACGCGCAGAAATCGACCCTCAAAGCTGATATTGCTTACACCCACAATACTTGCTTTGAAACTTTCCCCTTTCCCCAGATGCCCAGCACTCAATTAGTCGAGCAAATACGGGTAACCGCTGAAAAGCTTCACCAGTATCGAACTCAGCAAATGCAAGCCAAACAGTGGGGAATTACCCAATTGTACAACAAATTTTTTAACGAGCCGACGAGTCAGCTATTTAAACTTCACGAGCAATTGGATATTTTGGCCATGCAGGCTTATGGATTGAATCCGAGGGACAATATTTTAGAACAACTGCTAAAATTAAATCAACAACTTGCCGAACGAGAAAAACTGGGCCAAGCCGTGCGGGGGCCGCAAGCTCCGAATTAAGACTTTATCGGTAATATCACGGCAAATTCGGCCCCCTGTCCGAGTTCTGAATTGACCTCAATGTTACCGCCGTGCTTTTTCACGATCGGGTAGGCGATCGCCAGTCCCAATCCTGTCCCCTGTCCCACGGGTTTTGTAGTGAAAAAGGGGTCGAATAATTTCTCTTTTATTTCCGAGGGGACGCCGCGACCGTTATCTCGAATTCGCACGATTGCGTCAGTTGCTTTGATTTCAGTTTGAATAAAAATCTGTCGTTGAGGATTTTCTTTTTGCGATTTTAGCTCGTCAATCGCATTGTCGAGAATATTCATAAAGACTTGATTTAATAGAGCTGGATAGCATTCTATTTCTGGCGAATTTTCATAGCTTTTGATGATTTCTATACCCGAATTTTCGATTTTGTGGTTGAGGATCAATAGGGTATTTTCAATTTCTTGGTTGAGATTGACGGATTTTATCTCGGCTTCGTCGAGGTGAGAAAAATTCCGCAAAGACTGGACGATGTTGCGGATGCGATCGGCTCCGATTTTCATCGAGGTCAGGATTTTGGGAAAGTCTTCGGCTAGAAAGTCGAGGTCGATCGCGGCGAGCTGCTTTTGAATGGCAGGAGTTGGTTTGGGATATTGTTCTTGATAGAGCTGCGCTAATTCTAGCAAGTCGTTTGCATAGGTTTTGGCGTGTTCTAGGTTGCTGTAGATGAAACTGACGGGTAGGGTGTTGATTTCGTGAGCGACGCCGGCAACCATTTGTCCCAAACTGGACATTTTTTCAGTTTGGATTAATTGGGCTTGGGTTTGTTTCAACTCTTCGAGCTGTATTCTTACCGTTTGAATGAGTTGATTGAGGGAGGTGGCTAATAAACCGACTTCATCTTCGGTGGTGACGGAAACTTGCCGGTTGAATTTCGATTCGTGCGTGGTGGCGATCGCCACTTCGGTAACGGCTTGCAGCGGGCGAACAATAGCCGCACTGGTGAAGCTCGCCAGCATCACCGCCATTGCCACAGACAGCACGATACTGGCGATAATAATTTGCGATCGCAGCTCTTCCGCTCGACTGAGTGCCCGGGCGGCGGCGTCATCTTGCTGTTGAGCAATTTTAATGAAAGCTGTAAGTTTGTAAGCCGCTTGCAAATAGCGATCGAAGGCTGCGTTTCCGGCAAACTCTCCGATTAGTTTGCTGGCGGCAGGCAGAGTTTTCCGCTCTGAAATCAGCGGCAAAGCCGCGCGCGCTAAATTATCCACCGCTTGATAGAATTCTTCAGAGGCGCGATCGCATTGCTGCAAAACTGGCGGCAAACCTTTTATATTTTTACTGGCGCTGGAGGACTGAAGTTCTGAAATGAGCGCCTTGATTCTGACAGGGCGCTGCATCACGTCGATTCTGTGCTGCTCGAACTCCTTCGGCTTTTCTATCAGCACTCTAAACTCTTTAACCGGTCGAGTTTCGAGCAGACTGACCTGTAATTCGGTCAACAGCCTTCCTTGTTTGTTGGCGATGTCTCGCTCTGCGCTCGCCTGTTGCTGGTAGTAATTGCCAACCGCCAGCCCCGCAGTTGTTCCCAATACGGCGACGCTCAGAGCAACAGCCTGTCCGCAGATAATTTTGTTTCTAATACTGAGGCGATTGGTAACTTGCCCTATCCAGCTTGAAACAACCTTGAAATAAACAACCATTTAAACCAGCCTTCAGTACGCTCGGTGGAGTATGTGAGCCTTTCATATCGTCTTTGGCACCCCTTTGAAGACTACGGAAGTAGTGCGGGCTTCTAGCTCGCTACTTAAGGAAGCTGGCTAGAAGCCCGCACTCCCACAAATCGCTATCACTGCAATTATTTATGCTCATCTGCTTATCAGAGATTAGCATTTTTTGCTTAATTTATAATAATTTCTTAAGAGTTTCGGAAAAAGAGAGAATTGCCAGCTACAATTTTAACTGATTGTTAAGGTGCGTCGCCCCTGACTGTACCGAGAGAAGTCAGAGGTCATCAGGGGAGACTGGGCGGTGTGATGGGGGGCTCGTCCACAAGCCAGTCGCAGAGTTTCGCTCCCTCAGAGGGATTTGAGAAAGCGCCCCAGAAAGCGCTTCCTTTCGCCGCGCGGGCATACGCCTGCACAAATCGCCCGCAAAGCCCGCTTTCTTGAATCACTGCTCAGAAGCCAGCGAAGGGGGGAAGTTTTGACGGTGGAACAGCAGAACCGAAATCCTGCCGGAGATACAAATGAGGTTGCGCCGCAGCATTCCAGGGGCTTCGGTGCCTTGGCATTTGTGGCGCGTCACGTCGGGGGCGCGATCGCTCGCTTGAGTTTGAGCCAGCAAATCGGCGGCGGGTATGCCCTGGCGATCGGGATCGCCCTTTTGGGCACGGGTGCCGGCGCGATCGTCGCCGATGCCTATCAGAAACAGGCGATCGCCAAGCTCAAAGACGCCAGCGAACAAGAGTACCAGCTCGTGCAACTGCAAATCACCCTCGTCAGGGCGCGATCGCATCAAATGCGGCTGGTACATGTCTTGGGAAATTCCGAATGGCTTCGATCCGAAACCGACCGCTTTTTCCAAGAAATTGCCCGGGCGCAGGAGTACCGCGAAAAACTCGAATCTCTACCAGCCAGCTCTCAGCAAGAATCTCAAGTCGCGAATGCCTCGGAGTTAACAACACTGCTGAAAAATTACAAAAGCACTCTCGACTCCTACGCGGAGCTAGTCGAGTACCTTTTGAAACAAATCCAGCCGTCGAATTTACAACTATCTGAGATAGCGCCCGCCCAACGCATCCTGCTGCGCTCCTTCACCGGAGAAATTGCCATCAAGATCGACCGCCTTTCTGAGAGCTTGTACGCGCTGATTGAGTCAGCCAAAGCGCAAGAGGGAAAAGCGCTCTTGGAACTGCAAAAAGCGCAGGCGCTGCGGTTTAGTCTGATTGGCGCAAGTATGGGAATAGCTGCGGCAGTGGCGGCGGTGATGGCATTTCAGAGCAGTCGGGCGATCGGGCGCGCGATTACTGCCGAAATCCGCGATCGCCAACGTGCCGAAGAATCCGTTCGCACCCTCAATGCTCAACTCGAAGATCGCGTGCGCTCTCGCACGGCAGAATTGAAATTTTCCAATGAAAAATTAGTCCTCGAAATCGTCGAACACCGCCGCACCGAGTTGCAACTGCGCCAAACTCGGCAGCGGTTGCAGCACTTGCTCTCCTACAGCCCCGCCGTCATTTACAGTTGCAAGCCAGATGGCGACTGGGGCGTTACCTTCATCAGCGAAAACGTCAAGGCGATCGCGGGCTACGAACCGAGCGAATTCCTCGAAGATCCCACCTTTTGGAGCCAGCGAATTCACCCCGACGACGCGCCGAAAATCTCTGGGGGTCTGTCTCTTTTGTTCGAGCAAGGCTATTGCTCTCACGAATACCGTTTCCGATACAAAAACGGAGAATATCGCTGGTTGCACGACGAGCTGAAGCTGGTACGGGATGCCGAGGGCAACGTGCTGGAAATCGTCGGGTGCTGGCGAGACATCACCGCCCGCAAGCTGGCAGAAGAAGCCCGGGCGCGCAGTGAATCGCAATTGAGAGCCGAGCAACACCGCCTCCAACGCGCCCTCTCCGAACTCCGACAAACGCAAGCCCAACTCGTGCAAGCAGAAAAAATGTCTTCTCTCGGGCAGCTCGTCGCCGGCGTTGCCCACGAAATCAATAATCCGGTCAACTTTATTTACGGCAATCTCACCCACGCCCGCGACTATATCGCAGATATTCTCAATCTGCTGCAACTCTACCAACAGCACTATCGCAATCCTCCCAAAGAAATCCAAGACGCGATCGACGATATCGAGCTAGATTTCCTCAGCCAAGACTTATTAGAAATTCTGTCTTCCATGCAGTCAGGAGCCGATCGCATCCGCCAGATCGTCCTCTCCCTGCGGAAATTTTCTCGTCTGGACGAGTCCGAGAGCAAGCTAGTAAATATTCACGAAGGAATTGACAGCACCTTATTAATCCTCAACAGCCGATTGCAGGGAATTTCTGTGATTAAACAGTACGGAGATTTGCCATTAGTGGAGTGTTACCCAGCCCTGCTGAATCAGGTTTTTATGAATGTCGTGCAAAATGCGATCTATGCGTTAGAAGAAGGGCACGGGGCACCGGGCATCGGGCAGCAGCCAGACCATACAGCCTCGATGCCCCCTTCTCAATCTCCCACCCTTGTCATTCAAACAGAAGCGGCAGATGCCAATCGCATTCGAGTGCGAATTTGGAATAATGGCCCTGCTATTCCGCCGGGAATTTGCCAGAAGATATTTGACCCTTTTTTCACGACAAAACCCGTGGGACAAGGGACGGGGCTGGGGCTGGCTATCTGCTACCAAATCATGCAAAAACACCGGGGCAAAATAGAGGTGTTTTCAGAACCGGGGCAGGGGGTGGAGTTCGCGATCGCCCTGCCGCTAATGGACGCTAGCCGATCCTCCTTACACGGATAAAAATCGCTGAATCACGTCTTGGCTCAGTTCGCTAGTGGCTCCAGAGGCGACAATGCCGCCTTTTTGCATGGCGTAGTACCAATCGGCTTGGCGCACGAAATGAAGGTGCTGCTCGACTAAGAGCACCGAGATGCCGGTCGCTTCGATAATCCGCCTTACTGCTGTCTCGATTTCTAATATAATCGAAGGTTGTATGCCTTCGGTGGGTTCGTCTAAGAGGAGCAAGCGCGGGCGACCCATCAAAGCGCGGGCGATCGCTAATTGTTGTTGCTGCCCGCCGCTCAAATCCCCGCCCATGCGCGAGAGCATGGTTTTTAAGACGGGAAATAGCTCGAAAATTTCATCAGGAATTGCGGCGTTTTTGGGGCGATCGCGCCTCGCCTCTAAACCCAGGAGCAGATTTTCCTTCACCGTCAAGCGCGGGATAATTTCTCGCCCTTGGGGAACGTAGCCAATTCCCATTCTCGCCCGTTCGTCCGGCGTTTTTTTTGCGATCGCTTCGCCAGACAGCGCGATCGCGCCCGTGCGCGGTTTAATCAACCCCATCACCGTTTTTAACAAAGTGGTTTTGCCGACGCCATTGCGCCCGATTAAACACACCATTTTGCCATCTGGAACGCTCAAATCCACATCCCGCAGGATGTGACTCTCGCCGTAATAAACATTCAGCCCGGATACTTGCAACATCATTTCACTTTCCTCTCACGCAGCCGAGCGATCGCTCGCCGGTTTCCCCAAATACACTTCTATCACGCGCGGATCGTTCTGCACTTCGTCGATCGTCCCTTCGCACAAAACTGAGCCCTCGTGCAATACCGTCACTTGGCGGGCAATTTGCCGCACGAACTCCATATCGTGTTCGATCACTAGAATCGAATGGCTTTCTGCCAGCGACAGCAGCAATTCTCCAGTCAGCGCCGTTTCTTCATCTGTCAAACCCGCCACCGGTTCATCTACGAGCAATAAATCCGGCGACTGCGCCACTAACATGCCGATTTCCAACCACTGTTTTTCCCCGTGGGAAAGCAGCCCTGCGGGCATGTCGGCTTTCGGCACTAATCCGACAGTTTCTAACAAGTTAGAGACGGTGGCGCGTTCCGATGCGGGCGATCGCCCGAATAGAGTCGCCAGCACATTTTTATTGCGGTTGCACGACAGTTCTAAATTTTCGCGCGGCGTCAGATTCAAGTACACGCGGGGAGTTTGAAACTTGCGCCCGACTCCTAACCGGGCGATTTCGTGTTCCGACAAGCGCCGCAAATTTCGCCCTTTAAAAATTACCCGTCCTGTTGTCGGCTGCACTTTGCCGGTGATGACATCTAGAAACGTTGTTTTTCCGGCTCCGTTGGGGCCAATTAGCACGCGCAGTTCCCCCACATCCATGCTAAAATTCAGGTTGTTGAGGGCTTTAAACCCGTCAAAATTTACCGTTAAATTTTCAATTTCTAAAATTTTTGCCTTCACGGGCGTTTTCTCCTCCTTTTTTAAACAGCGCGATCGCTCGGTCTTTTCCTGCCAGTGATTAAAATCTTATCATTTTTTGTTTTTATTCAAGATTGAATTTTAAAATTTTCATCAAATCCAGCCCTACCTGCCTGCAGCTAGCGAAACCAAGGCAGCAGTCGATAACTGCCGCTCTCAATGAGAATGAAGATTCCCAAAGCAATTAAGATAAAGGGGGCAAAAGCGCCTCCGTAGCGCGTTAAAAGGCGCTCGAAAGCCGGATGGCGGGTTAATAGATAGGCAAGCCAGCACCACACGCCAACCAGCAAAAAAAAGACGGTGAGAATGACTGCCAAACTGAGCCAATCAGAGCTGGCAAATAGGGGAACGTAGATGCCGATATTATCTCCCCCATTGGCAAAAGTGACGGCGGCGACGTTGAAAATTTGGGGATTCAGGAGACTGGCGATCGCTCCCGGCACGGCTTTGCCAGTAGAAACCGCCTGTATTTCCTCCGCTTCGTCCTTTTCGGGATTGACGAGACGGGCGATTCCGATCGCGATCGGCACTAAACCCAGCAAGCCAATCCAGGCTCTCGGCACGAGCAACCCGCCAAAAAAACCGGGCAGACTGGCAGCCACGACGGCTGCGAAACCGATATACTGACCGACGACAACGTGCTGGGGGCGAAAGGCGGCATTAACCTGCGAAAAAAACAGCGTCAGGATAACCAAATCGTCGATGTTTGTGGCAATAAAAGCCCCTACGGCTGTAGGAATGGGAAGTAGTAACCCGCCGCGCATTTATATCCGTCCTTATTTTCAGGCTGAAACATCTGGGTACTGGTGGGAGAGGGGGAGAAAAAAAGAAATTCTTCGACTCCACACTCCACACTCCACACTCCACATTCAACTTTCCAACTCTTCCCGTTCCTGCTGCACGTTGGCATCTTCTTCGAGACGGGGATAAGTCGCGACGCGGCGGCGGTGCCCCAACAGTGCCCAGAGCTGCTCCCAACCTCGGGAGCGCAGCCAGCCCACTAAGCCGTCTGGCAGCACCATCACCGCGATTAAAAATAGCGCTCCTTGGAAAAACAGCCACACTTCCGGGAATTGTTCGCTCAGCAGACTCTTAGCAAAGTTTACCGCCAAAGCACCTGCGATCGCTCCGAGTAGAGTTGCCCGCCCGCCCACGGCAACCCAAATCACCATCTCAATCGAAAACGCAATATCCATCGCTTTCGGGGAAATAATCCCTGTTTGCACGGTAAACAGCGCGCCCGCAATTCCTGCCAGCCCAGCCGAAATTGCAAACACCAAAACTTTGAACCCGGTGGGATTGTAGCCGGAAAAGCGCACTCGATTTTCGTCATCGCGAATGGCGACGAGCAGCCGCCCAAAACGCCCGCTCGTCAGCCAGCGGCACAGGGCATAAGCCAGCGCCAGGAACACCACGGTGATGCTGAAAAAAAGAATTTGCGTCTGCGCGGCATTCACCTGCATCCCAAATAGGGTTTTAAAATCTGTCAGCCCGTTGGTGCCGTTAATCAGTTTTTGCTGCCCGTTAAAGAAATTGAAAAAAACAATAGCGGTGGCTTGGGTGAGAATAGAGAAATAAACGCCGCGAATGCGGTTGCGAAAGACGAGATAGCCGAGCAATCCGCCCACGGCAGTAGGGACGAGGATCGCAGCGGCGACGGTGAAGGGAAAGGAATAAAACGGTTTCCAAAATAAAGGCAGTTCTTTAACGCCATAGAGGCTCATAAATTCCGGCAGTTGAGAGCTGGCGTCTGCGGGAATTTGCAGTTTCAGGTGCATGGCGATCGCGTAACCGCCCAGGGCAAATAAGACGCCGTGCCCCAGGCTGAGAATGCCCATATATCCCCAAATCAGATCGATGCCGAGAGCGACAATTGCCAGCGCCAAAAATCGCCCCAACAAGTTGAGGCGAAATTCCGGCAGTACCAGCGGCATCGCGACAATAACCGCAAGGGCGATCGCGGCGACTGCCGAGGCTTCTATTAAAAGCGATCGCTGTTTTGGCGTCAGAGAGAGCGATCGCGTTTTTTTCTCTTGTAGCGCTTCCCAGTTCCCAACCTCCCTTTCTAACTTTCGGCGGCGGGGATAGTGATAGATTTTTATCAGCTCCCTGCCCAATTCCCCGGCTGTCTCATTGTCTAGTTGACTATTTTTCTCCGTTTCTGACATTCTCTCCTTCTCCCTTTTCGCTTCCTTAAATATAAGGCAGATATCGCCTAAATTTCCCCCTCTCCTCCTCTTGTAGGGGCTTTTCGCGAAAAGCCCCTACGCACTCCACACTCCACACGCCACGCTCCACACTCCTGTACGGGCGATTCGCTTTCTCGCCCCTACGCACTCAGCCGAGGCATCGAACACTCAGCACTCCACACTCTCCTACCCCTCCACCGTCCGTCCCTTTTGCGGGAAAATTCCAGCAGGGCGTACTTGGAGAAATGCGATAATCAGGGCGAATACCATCACTTTTGCCATGCTATTTGTGGCAAAAAAGGTAAAGAAATCAAACAACGGCTTGACCGGGGTTAACATCAGTGCGATCGTGCCCGAACCGATGAGGTAATTCGCCGTACCGATCGCGATCGCGGCGACAATACTGCCGACTAATTTGCCGACACCGCCGACGACAACCACCATAAACGCATCGACAATGTAATTCTGACCTGTATTCGGTCCCACGGAACCGAGCAGGGCGATCGCGCAGCCGGCAATCCCCGCCAATCCCGAACCCAAAGCAAACGTCAGGGCATCGACTTTTTGCGTGGGAATTCCCAAACAAGCGCTCATACTGCGGTTTTGCGTCACGGCGCGAATCCGCAATCCCCAAGCCGAACGGTTCAAAAACAGGTAAATCCCCACAAGGCACGAGAGAGTCAGCCCGATAATAAATAGCCGCACATAGGGCAGTCTCAAATTAGCCATCGGCTCCCACCAACCCCGCAGCCAAACCGGTGCTGTCACGTTGACGTTTTGGGCTCCGAACCAAGGTTGCGTCACGGCTAATTTCAACGTTTGCCCCAAAAAAACAGCGGTTGCGGCGGCAATTCCCACAGATAAAGGCAACATCACCGCGATCGCCCGAGTGCGAAGCCGCTGAAAATCCGGGCGGCGCGACAGAACCCAGAGCGCGCCGAAAAATAACGCGCAAAATAACAGCAGCGCGATCGCGATCGCCCAGTTGATGCTGCGGACGAATTGCTGTAAAATCAAACTAACCCCCCAAGTCGCCAGCAGCGTTTCTAGAGGACGCCCGTAGAGATAGCGAATCACTCCCCGCTCCAAAATCAGCCCCGCCAAAGCCGCCACGAGAAAGGCAACCGGCAGGGCAAAAAATATATAGAGTTCAAACCAAGGCGATCCCAGCATCTTGAAGCAATTTTGCACGACAAAAGTCGCGTAGGCTCCCAGCATCATCACCTCGCCGTGAGCCATATTAATCACGCCCATCAACCCGAAGATAATCGCCAGTCCCAGCGCCGCAATCAGCAGCACCGAGCCAATACTAATCCCGTTAAACAAACCGTCCAGCAGTTGCAGCACGCCCTCCCTCCAGGGTTTTTAGATTGAATATCACGTCTTGCGTCGCTCGTGTAGGGGGCAGCGAGTCGGTTGGGTAAAGCGATCGCAAAACGCAACCTATCGCCAACCTAAATCTCATGTAAAAGTCCTGTAGGGGCAGTCCCCCCGTGGCTGCCCCGCTCCGACAGGTACTTTTCCTGAAAGACGCGCTATACTTTAAAAACTACAAACTAATTTCAACTTTCACTGAGCTTGTACTTTCCGCCCTTTGCCGGATCTGCCCAATTGCAAGCATATCCTTTCGTTTCTTTGACGAATTGGTTCCAGGGAATCGGCGCAACAGCTTTCGGCGTTTCGTAGACAATCTCAAACAGCCCGTCCTCCCGAACTTCTCCGAGGCGCACGAATTTTGCCAGGTGGTGGTTATTTTCTAAGGTGACTTTGCCACCGGGGGCGTCAAATGTCTGACCTATTGCAGCCGCTCTGACTTTTTCCAAATCGTCAGCGGTTTTGGCGGTTTCAACGGCTTGTTTCCACAGGTAAACCATGATATAGGCGGCTTCCATCGGGTCATTGGTGACGCGATCGCTCCCGTATTTCGCCTTAAAAGCGTCCACAAACTTTTTATTCGCGGGAGTATTCACCGTCATAAAATAGTTCCAGGCGGCATAGTGGCCTTTGAGATAGTCGGGGCCGATCGCCTTGACTTCTTCCTCGGCAATGCTCACCGACATCGTGGGATATTTATCTGGCCCCAATCCTGCCCCCTGCAACTGCTTGAAGAAAGCCACATTGCTGTCGCCATTGAGCGTATTGAAAATCACCCCGCCTTCCGGCAGCGCCGCCTTGATTTTGGCAATCAGCGGCGTCACTTCCGTGCTGCCCAGCGTCAAGTAATCTTCGCCGACGACTTCGCCGCCCTTGGCTTCTAGCTGCGCTCTAATAATCGTGTTCGCCGTTCTCGGAAAAACGTAGTCAGAACCCACTAAAAAGAATCTTTTACCCTTATTTTCCAAAAGCCAATCGACCGCCGGCTCGATTTGCTGGTTGGGAGCAGCGCCCGTATAGAAAATATTCTTAGAACATTCCTGCCCTTCGTACTGCACCGGATACCAGAGCATGTGGTTTTTCTGCTCGAATACCGGCAGCACTGCTTGACGGCTGGCGGAAGTCCAGCAACCGAAAACGGTGACAACTTTATCAACTTCTATGAGCTTTTTCGCTTTTTCTGCAAAAGTTGGCCAGTCAGATTGCCCGTCTTCCAGAACTGGCTGAATCTGTTTGCCCAGTACGCCGCCCGCTTTATTAATTTCTTCAATCGCCAGCATTTCGGCGTCTACGACGCTTTTTTCGCTGATTGCCATCGTGCCGCTCTGAGAGTGGAGGATGCCGACTTTTATCGTGTTTCCGCTGTTGGCTGCTGCGACTGTAGCGGTGGCTTCCGGGGAAACTGCCGAGCTAGTTGTATTGGCAGTCTCCGCCGAGGGATTTTGATTGCAAGCTTTCAGGAGAAGGCTAGTTGCTAAAGTGGCAGAGCCGTACCAGAAAAATTTGCGCCGACCGATTCGTCTTGCCATAGATATATACCTACCTTAATGCGTCCAGACATCACAAGTAAACTGGGATAATATGACGCCACCTGTGGAAAAAATGTATATTATGATACAAAATTTGGCTTTCTAAGACTTTTCCAGGCAGGCTTAAGCTAATCTTCAGGATTGGCGGAATTTCTCTATTTTCACACCACTTTCTACCAGACTGCGGCGGCAGGGAATCGGTGAAGTCATTCAGTAGCGAAGATTACATATTTTTCAGAAAACCTCTGATACTTTCTCGCTATTCTATTCTGCATGGGGGTATGAGGGGACATGCGTAACGCAGTGTGGCATCTACTGCCGCTGGGTTCGGCACTTTTAACGTGCAACCTAGGTATTTTGACGGGTGCAAAGGCACAGGAAGTTCCGGCTATGTCGGCGCTGGAGGATTCGCAGCTAGAGGGCGATGACATGGAGCAAGTGAACTCCGTCTCGCAACTGTCGGACGTGCAGCCGACGGACTGGGCATTTACTGCTCTGCAAAATTTGGTCGAGCGCTATCGCTGCATCGCCGGCTATCCCGACGGCACTTTTCGCGGCAACCGCGCTATGACGCGCTACGAGTTTGCTGCCGGTCTAAATGCTTGTTTGGAATCGATTACTCAGCTTATTGGCGGCTCTGTCGATACTTCGCGCTTAGCGACGCGGGAAGATTTCGCGGTTATCCAGCGGCTGCTCGAAGAGTTTCAACTCGAACTGGCGACGCTGCGGGGTCGAACTGACGCTCTGGAAGCCCGCACTGCTGAACTGGAAGCCAATCAATTTTCGACGACAACTAAGCTCTCTGGGGAAGTGGTGTTTGCTGCGAGTGACATTCTCGGAGAGATTGACACGGGCAGGGGTACGGAGCCGACTTTATCCGAGCGGGTGCGGCTGAATTTCAATACGAGTTTCACGGGCAGGGATCACTTATTAGTTCGCTTGTATTCCTCGAACAGTCCTAATTTAGCTGTTCCTGCCGGCACGAATATGGCACGGCTCCACCCCGATCGCGGCAATGGCAATTTATTTGATATCGATCTGGGCTGGTACAATTTCCCCCTCGGCGATCGCGCCAACGTGCTGATCGAATATGCGGGGGGCAAGTTGGATGATTTCGCTCCCTCTCTCAACGCCCTCGATTTCGGCGGCGCGGCTCTCGGCACGATTTCTCAATTCGGGCAGCGCAACCCCATTTACCGCCTCAGCGGCCCGGGTGTGGGGGCGGGGCTGACTTACAATCTCAGCAAGAGGTTTGGCGTCTCTTTTGGCTATTTGGCGGGCAATTATCTTTCTGGTGGCGATTCGACTCCCGGACGGGGATTTTTTAACGGCACGTTTGGGGCGATCGCCCAGGCAACTTTCCGCCCGACTGATAATATCGGTTTGGGTGTCACTTACGTTCGCTCTTATTTTACTGAAGAAGACGTCACTGCCAATAACGTTTCTACCGGTGGCGGTGTCGGCAGCGCTCTGTCTGAAAAACCTTTTGGCGATGTCGCGACTTCGGCAGATTCTCTGGGGATACAAGCGAGCGTGCGTCTCGGTTCTCGGTTTACCCTCGGCGGCTGGGCGGGTTGGACGAAAGCCGACGCCGAAACCGGCCCGAATAAAAATGCAGAGGCAACGATCGCCAACTGGGCTGTTACTTTAGCATTTCCCGATCTCGGCAAAGAAGGCAACTTGGGGGGGATTGTCGTGGGAATGCCGCCGAAAGTCACGGATAACGACCTCAGCGGTCGCGAAGATGGGGATACTTCTTTGCATTTAGAAGCGTTCTATCGCTATCAATTAACGGAAAATATCGGCATTACTCCCGGAATCATGGTGATTCTCAATCCCGAACATAACGACAACAATAAGACGATGTATGTCGGAACGCTGCGGACGACGTTTAGTTTCTAAATTCACCGATAAAAAGCCCGATTTTGTCGGGCTTTTCTTCCCAGGCAGCCTTGCCCAGCCCCACTATAGCGTTCCTAATTGATTTGTGAAAACAGCTTCCTTAATCCTTACCCGGCATAAGCCTGGTAGCACCTAGGTTGTAAGCTCTGGCCCAGCCAGTATGGGTTTCACGACTCAAATAGAACCGCTATATAACTGCAAGCGATCTTTTTTTCTGGCTAGATAATCCTGTTTGATTTTCGCAATCTTCTCAGTCAAAACCACAGATTTCTGGCAGGCAGCCCGCAACTGAGTAACCTTCTCCTGCAAATTAGCCAGTTGCTCCTTAGTAAGATTGCCGCACTCAACTGGCAGCCGACTCTGATGCGCGCAGTAGCGATCGCTCTCGATCCTCAAAAGAGGATCGAGAGCGATCGCTGGTATTTCTGCTATTGATTGCAAGTCCGATGGCTTGACTGGAAAGCCATAGATAGCACAGAGCAAGGCAGCTAGCGCTTCTTTTGACGGCACCGGGTTTTCCAAAATTATCTGAGCGAATTTTTTCGCCCGGGCGAAAGAGACGATATCGGTGAGTCTCAATGCCTCGCACAACTCCTCATTGGTATACTGCAACTCTTCCTCTAGCTCTCTCAATTCCTGATTCTTTTCGAGCAGCTCTAGCATCAGGCTCTCTATCTGTTCCCGCAACAATGCTATCTCTTCCAGCTCTGGCAATAGGATTTCGGTTTCAGTGAAAACATCCCGGTTCGCAAGTCCGCCTATTAGTTGATGCTCCTGCATAAATTTCCTCCTCAGAAAATCGTGATCAGTGTTCTTCGGTTTCGGCTGAATGCTGAGTAGCAGAAAAGGCAAACTAAGTAGAGCAGCATCGAATGTTCTCGCGCGGCTGTCTCGACTTCCTACACGGACTTTACAAAATGCTGTGCGTGAAGCCGGATAAAATCGATTACCGCGTCAAGTCCTTGGCGAGTTTTCAAATTCGTAAAAACAAACGGTTTGTCGCCGCGCATTTTTTTTGCGTCGCGCTCCATGACTTCTAGGGAAGCTCCGACATGGGGAGCTAGGTCAATTTTATTGATGACTAGCAAGTCCGATCTGGTAATTCCTGGCCCTCCTTTTCGGGGGATTTTATCGCCAGCGGCTACGTCGATAACGTAAAGGGTTAAATCAACTAATTCCGGGCTGAAGGTTGAGGCGAGATTGTCGCCGCCGCTTTCTACAAACAGGAGATTTAGGTTGTCAAACTGCTGCTCTAGCTGTTCTATTGCGACTAGATTGATGGAGGCATCCTCGCGGATGGCGGTGTGGGGACAGCCGCCGGTTTCTACCCCGACAATGCGATCGCGCTCTAGCGCCTGACTCCGTACCAAAAACTGAGCGTCTTCCTGCGTATAGATATCATTGGTGACGACAGCTATGTTATAATCTCGGCGCATGGCTTTGCACAAGGCATCCACTAAAGCTGTCTTGCCCGAACCAACGGGGCCAGCAATTCCTACTCGAAATGCGCTCATATTGATTTTAAATGTGAGAATTTCAGCTTTTCTTCCTTTTTCACAATTTTATCTCCTCTGTATAGGAAATCCTCATCTGTAGCGACTATTGTACACAATTTTCCCAAAAAAAGAGAAAAGCCCGCCGTGCGGGCTAAAATAAATAAAATAAATACACGAATTAAATGGAGCTGAGAAAAGGACGGCTAGCGAGATTGCAGGGGGGCGTCGAGGGCTTTGACGATGCGGCTGCGGGTTTCTTCGAGGTGGGCTTTGGTGTAGTCGTCCATATCCCGCCCTTGGCGTCGGAGGCTGCGATCGACTTTCTCGCCGAGTTGGCGCAGTCGTTCGCGGGCGAGCGATCGCCCGTCTTCGGGAACGTCGCTGTTGCGCAGCACCATGTCGATGAGAATATCCAGGTGTTCGCGCTGCAAGCTGCGGCGGAAACTGGAAATATTCGGCGCGCCGTCGCGGGGATTGAGAACCTCCGTCCAAATCCCTGCCTGCAACGTGTTGAATAATTCCGGCAGTGCCAGGGCTTGTTCGGGGGGGGACTTGACTTCGATATCGCGCAGGCGAGAAAGGCGATCGCCCGACAGCAGCCCTCGCAGCACCGCGCTCTGCGGGAAAAATACGCTGTCGTGTACCGGAAAGTCGAGGCGGCTGATGAGCAGGCTTGCGCCCAAATCCATCCAGCGAGACGGCGCTAGTTTATTCAACAGTTCCGGCGGGAAATTAAACGCATCTTCGGCAAAAACGTACTTCTGCAGGGCGGCGAGGGCTTCTCGCTGTTTGGCTGCCGGCACCGGCTCGAACGGCAACCGCCCGCCGCCACTGCCCGGGCGATCGCGGTAAAACGACTGACCGCCAATATATTTGGTGAGGACAAATGCGTTTTGCAAATACTGCCAAAATACCGCGTCAAACATCTCGCTCACCTCGCTGTAAGTTTCTCCCGTCCCCGGATACAGCTTGTTGAGGCGCTCCCACAAAATGCGCGCGTTATCCATCTGCCACTGAGCGTAACGCAGGGGATCGCTGCTCATGTCAAATTGGTTGGCAGTCGGATCGAGGTCGAAACTATCCTCGTCGGGGGAATAGGCTAATTCTGGGTTATTCGCTTGTTGCGAGGCGATCGCCTCTAAAAATGGCTTTTCCTGTGCCGGAGCGATCGCGCCGCTGGGCTGATAGCCGTATGCGATCGCCCAGATATCGTAGGGACCGACGATGTGCGCGAAAAAATCCCCCTGCTGTTCGCCCGCCGGTGCCAAATTCACCGGCAAATAATCCATCACGCTGCTGACTAAACCGCGAGTGCGGGTGATTTCAGTCTTGTTCAATTCTTCAGGTGCCAGCAGGGTACTGCCCCGGAAATTGTGCCGCAAGCCCAACGTATGCCCGACTTCGTGCGCGATCAAATAGCGGACGAATTGATGCACATACTCTCTCATAGCATCGCCGCTCGGCATGGCATTGTACAACAGTGAAAGCGCCACCGAGCCCACTGATGCTTGATGAGCGGTTTTCATGCTGAAGCACAAATCGTGTTCGTCAGCCAGACTGGCGAGCAGCCGTTTTGCCGGCGGCTGGGAGCGGGCTTGGGGGGAGCGTTCTCCCGCGCACAAGCTGCCATTTTTCATTAAATGAGACATCAAAGAATCCGCACCCGACTGCTTGATTTGAACGAAGCTGCGATAGTCCTGTTTCGCCGAACTCACCAAGTTTGCATCGACGAGAATATCTGCATCTAAAATTTCTCCAGTTAGCGGGTTGACGCGGGAAGGTCCGAGGGCAAATTGAGCATCGATCGAAGTCATCCACCGAATCGTATTGTAGCGCACGTCAGCCGGGTCCCATTCGGCATTATCCGGCATCTGCCGCACTTCGATCGCATTCAGAAATCCCGCTTTTTCAAACGCTTTATTCCACATCAGCACGCCCTCGCGAACGGCATCGCGGTACTCCAGCGGCACGGTATTTTCAATCCAGAAAACAATCGGCTCTTTCGGCGGCGACAGCAGCGCATTCGGATCTTGCTTTTCCAGATGCCAGCGGTTGATATAGCGCACCATCGGATCTTTGCCGCTGGTATTGGAGAAGTTTTGGTAATCGGTGGTGAAGTATCCAACGCGCTCGTCGGCAAGGCGCGGCATATAGCCGTTATTTTGCGGCAGCTCGGATAAACTGTAATGCACTTTCAGATTGAAGGCGCGGCTGTCGGGGAGTGTTGCCACCCATGCCGCCTCTCCCTCGGGGGCGGTGAAGCCGTAAATTGACTCGATTTCTACGTTTTGAGGAAAAACTTTGGCATTGCCGAAATAGGATTTGCTGGCATCCATCTGGTAGGGAACGCCCAAACTCCATTTCAGCATTGAAGTCAGATCGGGAACGTCTTTTAAGAGCAAGTCTCCCAAATCGACGATAACGGTGTTTCGTTCGGGATCGGTGCTTTTGATTTCTAGAGAATACAGCACTGAGTCGCTAAACGAGCGGTTGACAGAACGCGCTTGCGGATCGCCGGTATTTGTGCGAAAATTAACATTGCGGACGGTGAATTGCAAGGTGTTGTTAACCCGGCGGAAGTAAAAGAGAAAATATTGCAAGTCCAAGCCGCTGTAAAGACCGCTTGCTCCGATTCCCGATTCTAGGGTAATGGTGGCTAAGTAGTTTTTATTCAGTTGCTCTGGCTGGAGTTCTAGATAAATTTTTCCGGTTTCTTCGTGGCGGTAAAGGGTGAATAGTCCTTCTAATTTTTCCGCATCTTGCAGGAAGGCTTCTGGGCTCTCTTGCGGTTCTGAATGGCTTTCGGAGCTTTCTTGCGCGAGCTGGATTGCCTCAGTTTTGGGAGGGGCGATCGCTCCTTCAATTGCCTCAATTGGCTGGCGATTTAACCCCGCTGTACCGGCTGGAGCGGGTGCGGCAAGCACCCGGCTCAGCAGTGCAGGCTCTATCCCGAACAAAACCCCTTGAAAAATGTACAGATAGAGCGGTATTTTTTTCATTGTCTTCATTGAGCAATGGCGATTTCGGGTTAATAATTAAAACCAATAACTTTTCAAGTGTCTGCTGGAGTTGCTCGAATTTTTCCCGCCCAATTTGAACCAGACGGGAGGCGATCGCGTTGGCTGCCTGCCACCCCATCGACAGGTAAGCTCAGCAATCTGTTTAGCTGGCAGATGCTAAAAAAGTTAATTTTTGCTATTACGATCATATCCGATTAAAGTCGTTTTTTTCATCCTCGCGGCACGGGTAGAAGCTAGCCTGCCCGCCAGAGGGGGAGGGGCTGGAGATGAATGAGGAGCCGCCCTGCCAGTCGGGAGAAATAAACTGCAGGGTGAGCCACGCGGTAGGTTGAAAAAATCGGGTGGCTGGCGAGCCTGAGTTAGCTGCGAAATAAGCGGGTGTATTGCGTTTCGTGCTGCATACTGGCGAGTGCCAAGCCCCAAGAGCAACTGTAGAGGTCATCATCTGCTAAAGTCAGGAGCTCTCCAGCCGCAGCCATCAGGTGCGGGTGCAAGTCGAGTAAGAGCACCTGACCGGCTGTTTGCCCGAGGGGGATGAGTTTGACGCCGGCACCGATGAGATTGGACGCCCAACTGTGCAAGTAGCCGAGAATCGCGGCTTCCGGGGAGACGTGCCAGTGTTCGGCAGCGATGCCAAAGGCGATCGCGAAATTGCACGGATTGCCGCAAGCCGTCAGCACGGGCTCTAACTGCGGCTGCATTGCCACCAGCAACCGCCGCAGCGCGCTGCCCATCTGCCAAGAAGCCGATCGCAGTTCCTCGCTTTCCCGCGCGGCGCTCGCCCAGGCATTCCAGTAGGAAAGTGCCTCGCGATCGCCCGCTTCTGCCGCCCGATACGCCCGCAGCATCACCGCTGCCTCGATGCGAACCGCTCCACCCTGCAGCGATCGCTCTAACCAGTTTTGCAAGCTTTCCCGCGAGGCGATCGCTCCTTGCTCGACTAATATCTCCAGCCCCTCGGAATAACTGTAAGCTCCCACGGGCAGGGACGGCGAAGCCAGTTGCAGCAAGTTTAAAAGCGCTAGCTCGTGCATGGTGGAAATGGGGAATGGGTAATGGGTAATGGGTAATAGAAAAAACTTTCTCCCCCTCCCCCCCCTCTCCCCCTCCCCCCTTCTCAGCACTCAGCACTCAGCACTTTTCACTCACTCCCCCCCTCTCCTCAATGCGCGTGCCCGTAAGCGCCCACTTCCGGCTCGAAGGGCGCGACTTCTTCTCTCACCTCAACGCCGAGGTGTTGCAGCATCGCCTGCAAGACGGGATCGGGGGAGAGCCGCAGGTAGGTGGGAGCGATCTCTAGGGGGATGTGACGGTTGCCCAGATGGTAGGCGGCTCGCAGCAAATCTAGGGGGGTTTTGGCGGTGACGGTTAGCACCGGTTCGGGTTTGGCGCTGACTCGCACGAGCAAATCGCCTGCCGCCGTCATTAATAAGTCGCGATCGCGCAGCACCGTTCCTCTGGGCAGTTGCAGTACCACGATTTGCCCGTCTGGGGTTTCTATCCGCTGGCGGCTGCGCGATCGCGCCGCCGCTGTCAGCGCCAGTGTCATGCTGACTGCTGCCTCCGCATTGGCAGGCAACCGTTGTATTAGCGTGAGCATCCTTACAGTCCCATCTGCGCGGCTGCTGACTATCATATCGCCTTCCCAGACCGTGCCAGCCGCTCCTCGGATATCTTCCGTTCTCAGTTCAGCTTTTATTGCGGATATTTTTTTATTTTAAAAATAAACTAACTTCTTTATAAGAGTTAGCAGGCTTTCTTGCGAAATAAGCGCATTTATGGGGAGCGACAACATACTTCATAACGCGATCGCTGTCACTGAACGCGATCGCGCTTTTTAAAGAAATTTGTCACAGGGAGGGAGCGATCGCGATCGCTCCCTCCAGGAGTTCCCGTCACCGATTTTCAGAGATTTCGATCGCAGGGGGGCTGCGGGATTATCACACCCTTGACGGATGTTCATCACCCCACCAGCCGAAAAAATGCCTCATCCTAAATTTAGAGACTTAGATAAGTGTTCTTGGAATCTCAAGCCATGCTGCCAAAATTCACCCTGTCAGAACTCTGTTTTCAAGTCTGGAAAGCGGGCCATCTCAATAAAACTCACCGACAACAGATCAAGGCTGCACTGTTAACCGATGGGCTCAACGAACAAGACCAAAGATTAATCAATCGACTCCTCTACGCAGTTCGCAGGGGATGGCTGTGCGCGATCGATTGAATCGAGCAATGCGGGGCAGGACGCCAATAGCGAAAAATAATTTAAAAGAGGATAAAAAAATGCACTGGGAGAGGTATATAATCAATCAATAATGCTTTTTTATCAATCGGGCAGTAGCCGACGGGTATTTAATTTAACTCTCTAGCTGTTTCCGATCGCGTGGTGACGCTCACGTTGAGGTGAGGACACTGAATATGTTTAACTGCACTGAACTCCTGATAAACGCCTTCGTTGAGCAACTACAGGCTTGCTACCACCGCACTTATGGGGGGTACAAATCGGCCTATGGAGAAATTATCGCTTGGGCCGGAGGAATGGCCCTGGAAAATATCGCCAACAGCGACGCCCTCTATCACAACGTCGAACATACTATATTGGTGACGTTGGTGGGACAGGCGATCGTCAGGGGCAAGCACATTCGCGAAGGTGGGGTTTCCTGCGAAGACTGGCTGCACTTCACCATCTCCTTACTGTGCCACGACATCGGCTATGTGAAAGGCGTCTGCCGCTACGACAACATCGAAGAAAGCTTGTATGCCACCGGTCGAGACGGCAGAAAAGTGGCCTTGCCGCCAGGGGCGACGGATGCCAGCCTCACGCCCTATCACGTCGATCGCGGCAAGCTGTTCATTCAGGAGCGATTTGGGGGCCACAAGCTCATCGATGCGGAGGCGATCGAGCGCTACATCGAACTGACGCGCTTTCCGGTGCCCAATGATGAGGATCACCAAGATACGATCAACTATCCCGGACTGGTGCGCGCCGCCGACTTGATCGGTCAGCTCAGCGATCCGCGCTACCTGCAAAAAATCAGCGCGCTGTTCTACGAGTTTGAAGAAACAGGCGCGAATAAAATCCTCGGCTACCGCAATCCGGGAGAGTTGCGGAAAAACTATCCGAAATTTTATTGGCACGGCGTCTATCCTTACATTCAAGACGCCCTGCGCTACCTGGAACTGACTCAAGAGGGCAAACAAATTATTGCCAACCTCTATGCGAATGTTTTCCGAGTAGAACACGAACCCGCTGAGGAAAAAGATCGGCAAAAAGTCGCGGCTTGAGCGGCTTGGCTGTAGCGATCTGTAGGTTGGGTTTCGCTTTCAGCTCGACCCAACTCGCTACAGGCAGTCTGAAAAATCGACTTATGGCGAGAGAAAATCTTTATCAATGATTCCTTTTTGCAGGGCGAGGACGGCAGCTTGCGCGCGATCGCGCACCTCCAATTTTTGCAAAATCGCGCGATCGCGTACCCGCACCGTACCAGGCGCGATATAGAGCATTTCTGCAATCTCCTGATTGCTCTTTCCAGCCGCCACTAGCGCCAGAATTTCCTGCTCCCGTTTCGTAAGGGTATTTTCCAGAAGTTGTTCAGGCGGCGCTGCTGCTTCGTTCTCCTGGAAAGCCGCCTGAATTTCCCTCGTCGCTGCCTTATTTAACGCTGAACAGGAGGCAACATGGCTTTGATTTTATCGGCGGACAACCCGGTAATCTCTGACACCTGCTGTACGAAGTTGTCTTGAATGGGCTGCATGGTTTGTTTCTTGTTATTATCAGCCTGTATTATCTGATTTCTTTGTTCCTGAGTCAGAGCGCCGCCCCTCATGCTCTCGAGTCGCGGGATGATATTGGTGGTGACGGTGGCATTTGGCTGTCCGATCTGAGGCATCATCGGTCGGATGCGATCGGCTGCAATGCCGCTAATCCTCGCAACGTCTTGCACGAAGGTTTCCTGCGCTGCTGTCATCCCTTCCCGCGTTTCTGTCGCAGCTTGCCCGATCTGCTGCTTCTGTTGGGGGCTGAGCGGTTTGCCCAATTGCGCTTCGATCTGCTGTATCAGGTTGGAGCGCTGCATATTTGGCCCCCGAGGGGAGACTCTGGCAGGAGGATTTTGCGCGCCAGCACGCCCTGTCATGTCCTCTGGAAGCGTCAAGATGCCCGCAGTGCCCATCAAGACGAAAAAACCCGCAAGTATTTTTTTCACGGTAGTAGATAGAGTTGCATTTACTTCTTATTGTAGATAAGCTGAACCGTTCTAGGGTTTTTTCTCGAAAAATAAGTATATAACCCCAGTTGTTACTCATAGAGGAACTCTCTGCAATCTGCAATCTGCAATCGGTCGAATCGCGGCCCTATCGGGTTAGGGATGGCTTGTTTATTCCCGTTTCAGCCGGGACTCTACCCATAACCCATGACCCGTTCTCTTCTGTAGTGCGAACTTCCAGTTCGCGTCTGTAGAAACTGGAGTTAAGGAATGCTTTTCTCGATCGCCGCCACTTTCAAACGCACTCCTCAATTTAAGAGGTTCTGAATTGGGCGCAAAACTATCTAAAGCCCCGGGGAGAGCCAAAGTGCAAAAATTTCTGGCTTTTTTTCGCCATCGCGCTTTCGAGTTTTAACTGGGCGATTTTTACTGCCGATAAAAATCAAACTTTAGAAATAGTATTCCTCAACAATACCTCGCCCGTCTGACAGATGCCCGCCTCCGATCGACTGCGTTAGAAGTGTTAGCAGATACAAGCCAGCGACGGAGCGTGAGAGGGAGTTGCTCCTCCCTGACTTAAAAGTTCCCTCCAGGCAATTTCACGTCCACACCGCAGGTTTACCGAGTTGGGAAGCGGGAAATTATGCTATCGCATCTGTTCGCAATTGGCTGAGCTTTCATCTGAGGAAAATAAAATTATGTTTCACAGTGCAGGAATCATACTGGCACTCTTAAGCCCGCAGGCGGCACCGACGCAAGTAGCGCCCACCCAAGTGGCGCAAGCGATCGCCACTCCAGAAGAAATGGCGATCGTATTTTCGGGACCGCAATTTGCGATCGCTCTGATTGCCGGCGTCGTGCTGGCATTTGCTTTCCAACTGCTGTTAACTGAATTTGTACTCGCCGCTGGGATTTCCTCTATGGAATTTCACGATGGCGAAAGCGGCGGCGTTGGCACGATGCGCCACATAGGAGGCAAACTGGGCTTCTGGACTTTAATCTCGGTTTGCATAGCCCTGGGCGGCGCGTGCTGGCTGGCAGCCAAACTCAGCCTGATTAGCAGCCTGATGCTGGGGGCAATCTTCGGGCTGGTTGTCTGGGGGACGTACTTCTGTTTAGTCTTCTGGGTGGGTTCGACGACGGTAGGCTCTCTCATCGGCTCGATCGTCAAAACAGCGACTGCCGGCTTTCAATCCCTCGCCGGAACGGCTACTGCCGCCCTGGGAGCCAGAACGGTTAACGCGCAGGTTGTCTCGACGGTAGAAGCGTCGGTGGATGCCGTGCGCCACGAGCTGGCAGCCGCCCTCGATCCCGAAGATATGCGCGAGCGCATAGAGGATTATTTTGCCAAGCTGCGCCCGCAAGAATTGGACTTGAGTTCGGCGCGATCGCAACTGGAAAAATTCTTCCAAAATTCCGACTTGCAGGAGATGGCGCAAAGCGGCAACCTGCCCGCGATCGACCGCCAAACTTTCGTCAATTTGCTCGGCGATCGCTCGGATTTTTCCAAGCGAGATATCAATCGGATTGCCGACATGCTGGAGGACGCTTGGAAACAAGCCACGAGCCAAATGCCGCAGTCCAATGCGCTGGCGGATTTTACCCACTACCTCCAGTCTGCCAATCCTGACGAGTTGCGAAAAGACTTCAACAGTCGGCTAGATCGGTTGATTTCTAGCTTCCAATCCTCCAGTAACGGACAAAAACCAAACGTAATGGCGCAAGCTGGGCAACTGGGGATCGGCGGGCTCGTCAGCATCGCGATGGGGCGATCGGATCTGTCCGATTTCGACGTAGAAAAAATCGTCACTCAGTTGCGATCGGTTGGCGATCGCCTGAGCGAACAAGCCAACAAGATCGCCTCTGATGCGGGGTTGAAAGAGCCAGAACCCTTCAATACCATCCGGGCGGATGTAGAAAATTACCTGAACAATACCTACTCCTGGCAGATGACGCCTGAAAACATTCAGGAGAAATTCAAACAGGTCATTTACGATCCGGAAGCCGATCCGGCAAAGGTGCGGCGTCAGCTCGAACAGATCTCGCGAGAAGATTTTGTTAAAATTCTCTCGGATCGCGGCGTCTTTACCCAAGACAAACTCGAACAAATCGCCGACGATTTGGAAAAGGTTCGCCAGGAAGTCTTCAACACCGTCAGGACGGCTGCCGAGCAGCAAAAAAGCCAAGAGCTGCGCAGTCAGGTAGAAAATTACCTGCGCTCTTCTGACAAGGAAAGACTGAATCCCGAGGCGATTTCGCGGACTTTCAAAGCCTTGCTGGAAGATCCGGACACGGGCATCGACATGCTGCGGGCTCGCTTGTTCCAATTCAATCGCGAAACTTTGGTGCAAATGCTGTCGCAGCGTCAAGATATCAGTCAAGACGAAGCGCAGCGGATTGCGGGTGACTTGTTGAATGCGCGCGATCGCGTCCTCTCGCAAGCGCAGGAACTCACCAATCGCGCCAAAAGCCAATTAACCGAACTGCGGCAAAAAATAGAGGATTATCTGCGCTCGACTGGCAAAGAAGAACTCAACCCCGAAGGCATCGAACGCGATTTGAAAACCCTGCTGGAAGATCCGCAGGCGGGTTTAAACGCCATGCGGGCGCGGCTGTCTGATTTCGATCGCGATACCCTCGTGCAGCTCTTAGCGCAGCGGCAAGATTTGAGCCCGGAGCAAATCGAGCAAGTCATCGATCGCCTGCAGTCAATGTGGCAGAGCGTGCTGCACGCGCCGCAAACCCTCGGCGATAGAACAAAAGAGCAGTACGATCGCGTCACGCACAGCATTGCGGAATACTTGCGCTCTACCGGCAAGGAAGAACTCAATCCCGATGCCATCCAGCAGGATTTGGCAAAATTGCTGGAAGATCCGAAAGAAGGCGCTCTGGCACTGCGCGATCGCCTCTGGCAAATCGACCGCGATACGATCGTGCAATTGCTCGCTCAGCGCCAGGATTTGAGCGAAGAAGAAATCAATCAACTCGTCGATCGCGTGCAAGAATCGATTCGCGCCGTCGTCAAAGCACCGCGCCGTTTTGCCAAGCGCGTCCAAACTCAGGCTATGGATTTCAAAGCCGCGTTTGAAGATTACCTGCGCTCCACTGGCAAGGAAGAACTGAACCCAGACGCGATCGAGCGCGATTTGAAACAGTTGCTCGACGATCCGAAAGCGGGTGCGGTGAGCCTGCGCGATCGCCTTTCTCTCTTCGATCGCGAGACAATTGTCGCCCTGTTGTCGCAGCGGGAAGATATTTCCGAAGAAGAAGCCAATCGCCTTGTCGATCGCTTCCTCTCCGTTCGCGATCGCTTGGCTCAACAATTGCACGAAGTACAGGATCGGATGCAGCAAGCCGTTGACGGAATGCTGGGCAATCTTCGCAATTACCTCAATTCCCTAAATCGCCCAGAACTCAACTACGACGCCATCAAAGAAGACATGCGCAAGCTCTTCGACGATCCCGAAGCGGGCTATGAAGCCCTCTTGCATCGCCTCAGCCAATTCAACCGCGATACCCTCGTCGCAATTTTGAGTTCTCGCGAGGATATTTCCGAAGCCGATGCCAACCGAATTGTCGATCGCATCGACAGCGCCCGCCAGAGCGTGCTGCACCGCGCCGAACGCTTGCAGCAAAAAGTGCAAGAGCGCATGGAATCCCTCAAGCACAAAGCCTTGGAGCAAGCCGAAGAAACCCGCTCAGCAGCCGCCAGCGCTGCTTGGTGGTTGTTCGGCACGGCGCTCACTTCCGCTGCCGTCTCGGCATTTGCCGGCATGATGGGCGTCAGCAGTTGGGGATTTTAATCCGAGGCAATTCGCTGCCAGATTCCCGCTCGTCACTCGGCGCTGAAACGCGACAATTCCTCACCGCTCTGTCGCCAGACATATTTTGAATTCCTGGCTTGGCTAATGGCTATATAATTAGTCATTAGCCGCTTCCTTCCCGCCTGCAAGTTTGTTGTTCTCGAAACGGAAATATGCTGAACAAGTTATCTCTTCCGATAGAATTATCCCCCTTTCAGTTAGAGTCCTTACTCTCAATGCCGTTAAAAGATTTGCTGAATTCGCCTGTATTTAAGCAACAAATCGACAGCGTAGATACGAGCGTTCTCAAGCAAACTTTACCGACAGCGGGGATGGCTTTGGCAGACAAACTGCCCGGACTCTACAAGTGGTTGAAAAATGAATTCCAAGTCGCGCGCAATCCCGAAAATCCGGCACAGCAAACCCCGTGGATGTGCAGCTTTTTCAACAGTCGGGAAAGTCTGGAGCGCCTGATCGAAACTTACAGTCTGGAGCCGCTGCCGCCCGTGGAAATGGAACGCATGGCACCGGATTTGGTTGACTTGTTCGATGATGTAGATGACGAGTACGTCCGCTCCCAATGGCAAAAAGCGATCGCCCTGTTGTGCGTGCTGCTGATAGCCGCCGCCCGCGAAGAGGCGGTATCGCGCGGCGCTCTCGTCTGAGCCACGGGCGTCTAGTTCTCCAAGGGGGTGCAGTGGCGCTCTTCGCGTGCAGGCGATCGCAACTGCATCCCCAAACTTTTTACTCTCCTTGACAAGTCGTGCCCTCCTCTCCCCCAATCCCCCTTTTCCCGGCACGCGCTGCAAGGCGTAATAATAAGGATAGAGCGCCTGCTTCCCTTGCAGGCTCGGCATTCCCTCAACCCGCGCGCCCTCGATGAACGGCAACCCGGAAACCAAGAGCGATCGCAAGCGGCGGCGCGGAAAGCACAAACTCTATATCGGCACGGCACCGGGCGCGGGCAAGACCTTTCGGATGCTGGAAGAAGCCCACCAAACTGTTAATATACGGCACCTGGAAAGTCGCAACGATCTGGTTGCGCGGATGACTGGCGTGGCGGTGCCAGAGCGCATACCCGATCGCTTCCTCACCAAGGAGGAGAGCCTGCACCTGGAAACCTGCGAGAAGCTGTGCCGGGAGTTTGAGGGGGAGTTCCTGCGCGCCAGCAGCTATTAGGTGGCCAAAGCGATCGCCGAGGTGGCCGAAAAATACCGCATCACGCAGGTAGTCCTCGGCGAGACGCGCCGCTCCCGCTGGCAGTTGCTCTGGCACGGCTCTTTGGTTGAGCAACTGATGGCTCTCTCAAGCACGTCGATATCTATATTATTGCTACTGAAAAGACGCCCCACTGAGGCTCAGTTCGTCTGGCAAGTACACAAAAGGATTCTGGCGGCGTGGAAGAAACCGGGTTTCTCTCCCACTACCACGGCGAGCGCCTCAACAGCTCTGCGGTAGATGAAAGCGCCGACATAAATGTATTTTATATCACATTTCTCTCTCTTTCCCCGCCGAGAGAGCCGTTGCGCCGCTCTATCCCCCCTATCCCTTTCTGTTTTTATTATTGACTGGCGGCTCTGTTGCCGAACTCCTCCGCAAGGGGGATATTTTTTTGTAACTCAGCGAACAAAACAGCCGCAGCTCTGGCTTTTTTCTCCCCTGAAGCCCGCACGAGAGGAGATTTTTATCCATCTGAGCGAAGTAGCTTGCGAAAGCGTCCGAATCCCTTATAGTTTTACTCTCTCCTGCGCTTCCACTCTCCCGCTCCAGAGTTCTACCACTCTGCCGCTCCCGATCTCTCCCTCCCTGCCGCAACCGCTTCCCTAGCACAAACTCGGTCGCTAGCCTTTTTTGTTTATTTTTTGTTAATAAACAACTTCTTTGTAGCGTAAGTTAAAAGGGCAATACCCTGCCGGTAACAACCGTTCTGTGGATTAAGAGAACTTTAAACTAAATGTTACACTACCAGTCATTTTAACATAGCACCTCTGCATGGGAAAAGCGCGTTCATTATCATTTCTTAAGATCCGAGGACTTTACAAAATTTAAAACGCTGAAACCTTTGCTACAAGAGAATTTCAGGCTTTTTCCGAAATAAGTTTGCCAAACCCTTGTCATCCTGCTAATATGTAATTGAGACTCAAGGTTAAAGGAATTAACCGTATGGTGAGTACAGCTCTAGAAAAACAATCCCAAGCAGCCAAAGAACAAGCATTCGTCCTCTGGTTTGAAGAAGTCGGAATCGCCGACCTCGCATTAGTCGGCGGCAAAAACGCTTCCTTGGGTGAAATGATCCAACAACTGACATCTAAAGGTGTCAGCGTTCCAACAGGCTTCGCAACGACTGCTCATGCTTATCGCTATTTTATCGAAAAAGCAGGGTTAGAAGAAAAGCTGCGCAAGTTGTTTGCAGACCTCGACTTAGACGACGTTAACAACCTGCGGGAACGGGGCAAACAAGCCCGCGCCTTGGTTCTCAACACGCCATTCCCCAAAGAACTGGAAGAAGTTATTACCGAGGCTTACCTGAAACTGTGCGAGCGCTATGGTTCTAACGCCCAGTTCTGCGAGCGGTTCGGTCCGGACTATCAAAAAGAATGCGAAAAATTCAGCAGCGATCTGGATGTGGCCGTGCGATCGAGCGCAACCGCTGAAGACTTGCCCGATGCGAGTTTCGCCGGACAGCAAGAAACCTACCTGAACGTACACGGCGTCAAAGCGGTTGTGGAAGCTTGCCACAAGTGCTTTGCCTCTCTGTTCACCGATCGCGCGATTTCCTATCGCCACCAATACGCTGAAAAACGCCCCGAATTCGACGAATTCAGCGTCGCCCTCTCCGTCGGCGTCCAAAAGATGGTACGTTCCGACCTCGCCTGCTCTGGCGTCATGTTCTCCATAGACACGGAAAGCGGATTTAAGAATGCCGCATTGATCACTGCTGCCTATGGTTTGGGCGAAAACGTCGTCCAAGGCGCAGTCAACCCCGATGAATACTTCGTTTTTAAACCCACACTAAAAGAAGGTTTCCGCCCGATTCTGGAAAAACGCCTCGGCACCAAAGAAATCAAAATGGTGTACGACGTAGGCGGCTCCAAACTGACGAAGAACCAGCCAGTGCCCGAATCAGAGCGCAGCAAATACTGCCTCACCGACGACGAAATCCTGCTCCTGGGCAAATGGGCGTCGATTATTGAAGAGCACTACTCCACAGTGCGCGGCAAAGAAACCCCGATGGACATCGAGTGGGCCAAAGACGGCATCACCGAAGAACTGTACATCGTGCAAGCCCGCCCGGAAACGGTGCAATCTCAAAAATCCGGCAGCGTTCTGCGCAACTTCAAACTGAACGGAACGAGCGACGTGCTCGTCACCGGTCGTGCCGTCGGCGAAATGATCGGTCAGGGTAAAGCCCGCGTCATTCTCGACGTTCACCGCATTGACGAATTCAAAGAAGGTGAAGTGCTCGTCACCAACAAGACGGACCCCGACTGGGAGCCGATCATGAAGAAAGCGAGCGCGATCGTCACCAACCAAGGCGGACGCACCTGCCACGCCGCGATTATCGCCCGCGAAATGGGCATCCCCGCGATCGTCGGTTGCGGCAATGCCACCGGCTTGCTGAAAACCGGTCAGGAAATCACCATCTCCTGCTCGGAAGGTGAAGAAGGCAAAGTTTACAGCGGTTTGGTGCCTTTCGAGGTACAAGAAACCCAACTGGACAAACTGCCTACCACCCGCACCAAGATCCTGATGAACGTGGGCAACCCCGAAGAAGCCTTCGGTTTGTCCTCCATTCCTTGCGATGGCGTCGGCTTGGCTCGCCTCGAATTCATCATCGCCAACCACATCAAGTGCCACCCGCTGGCTCTGATGAAATTTGACGAACTCGAAGATCAAGCAGTCAAGAAGGAAATCGCCGAGCTCACCGCGCTGTATCCCAACAAGCCCGACTTCTTCGTAGACAAGCTGGCTCACGGTATCGGCACGATCGCTGCAGCGTTCTATCCGAACCCGGTTGTCGTCCGCATGTCCGACTTCAAGAGCAACGAATACGCCAACCTCCTCGGCGGGCGTCAGTTCGAGCCCAAAGAAGAAAACCCGATGATCGGCTGGCGCGGCGCGTCTCGCTACTACGATCCGATGTACGCCGATGCCTACGGGCTGGAATGTATCGCCCTCAAGCGCGTTCGCGACGAAATGGGCTTGGTGAACGTCATCCCGATGATTCCTTTCTGCCGCACTCCCGATGAAGGTCGTCGCGTGCTGGCTCAAATGGAAAAATACGGCTTGAAGCGCGGCGAAAACGGCTTGCAAGTCTATGTGATGTGCGAAATTCCCAGTAACGTCATCTTGGCTGACGAATTCAGCGAAGTGTTTGACGGATTCTCGATCGGTTCTAATGACTTGACTCAGTTAACCTTGGGTCTCGATCGCGACTCTGCCCTCGTTGCTCACATCTTCGACGAACGCAACAAAGCCGTCAAAGATATGGTCCGCATGGTCATCGAGAAAGCGAAGAAGAACAATCGCAAGATCGGTATCTGCGGTCAAGCGCCGAGCGACTATCCCGAATTTGCCCGCTTCCTGGTTGAATTGGGAATTGACTCGATCAGTTTGAACCCCGACTCCGTGATTAAGACCCTGCTTGACATCGCCAAGATGGAAGGCGCTTCGTAGTCACCTGTTATCTCGAAATGCGGATAAAATCCGCTCTCCTGCCCTGATTACTTGAAAACTCTGCTCCAGTGGGATTCCCCCTGGGGCAGTTTTTTAGTTTTTTGCGAACATTGCACCTTTGTAGGGGCGAAGCATTTGCGTCGATAATCCCTCGGTTGGCAGTTAAGATTCATTCGCAAATGCTTCGCCATGCTCCCAGTTTTTTATTGCTGCAGGAGGAGGCATTGAGGCGGCGTTTCCGATATCCTAATGAGAGCAAATCACGTTGAAGAAAATAAATTCATGTTTGAACAATTATTCACAGCTACGGGTGACGCCACGCAAGGGATGAGCGCGATTCGCCGCCCCCTCAAGGGCGTTGTAATTGGAACGGGGCAGGTGGGCATGGCGATCGCTTACTCGATGCTGATTCAGAACACCCTCAATGAAATGCTCCTCGTCGATGTCAATCAGGAAAAACTCCAAGGGGAAGTCATGGATTTAGTCCACGGGCTGCCCTTCGTGGAACCGACGACAGTACGCAGCGGAACTCTTGCCGATAGCGACGATCCGGATATCGTGATTATTACTGCCGGAGCCAAGCAGAAACCCGGGGAAACTCGTTTAGATCTCGTCAACCGCAACGTCGGAATCTTCAAAAGTTTGATTCCTGAAGTCGTGAAATATTGCCCCAATGCCATCTTGCTTTTAGTGACAAATCCGGTCGATATAATGACCTACGTTTCCCTGAAATTATCTGGTTTTCCCAGCAACCGCGTCATCGGTTCGGGAACCGTGTTAGATACGGCGCGCTTCCGGTATTTATTGGCAGATAAAATTCAAATCGATCCCCGCAGTATGCACGCCTATATTATCGGCGAACACGGCGACAGTGAGGTGCCGGTGTGGAGCAAGGTAAATATTTCCGGGATGCACTTGGTAGAAGATGGCTTGACAGGTGAGGGGGACGAACTGCAGCCCATTTTTGAACAAGTGAAGAATGCAGCTTACGAGATTATCCAGCGCAAAGGCGCGACGAGTTACGCGATCGGGTTGGGCGTGACGGAGATTGTTAAGGCGATATTGCGCGATCGCAATCGGGTTTTGACAGTGAGCAGTTTGATACAGGGGCTGCACGGCATTTCAGACGTTTGCCTGAGCTTGCCGGCGGTGGTAAACCGTCAGGGCGTGACGCGGATTTTAAATCTGGCGCTGACGCCGACAGAGCAGAAGCAGTTGCAGCATTCCGGTGAAGTGATGCGAAAAATTATTCAATCCCTGGAGCTGTGAAATAACGTGAAATAACTCGGGCGATTCGCTCTGGCGCGAGAGAGGAGCGATCGCCCCTTGTCAGCAGCCCTTCTCATTTCAGTGCATGTCGGCGCACCTGCGCCCGCTTGATAAAAAACAGAAAATGCGTTATAATAGCTGTAACGGTAATTTTTATCAAAAAATTAAAGCATAAATATGAAAGCCCATCGAATAGAGACTACTTTAAGTGAAAATGGAACCTTGACTCTAAAAGATTTGCCATTTCAGGCAGGAGAAGCCATTGAGGTGATTATTTTAGAACGTCAAAAGCCAATCAATAACTCGAATACGCATCCCCTACGGGACACAGTGCTCCGCTATGACGATCCCTGCGAGCCAGCGACACCTCTGGAAGATTGGGAAGCACTGCAATGATTGTACTGGATACACAAATATGGGTTTGGTGGGTAAACGACAGCGAACGATTACCCAAAAAATATCGAGAGTGGATAGAAGCATACCAGTCTCAAGGTTTAGGAGTGAGCATTATTTCTTGTTGGGAAGTGGCTAAATTGGTAGAAAATAACAAACTCGACCTGTCTCGTCCAGTTGAGGAATGGTTAGAAACCGCTTTAGCTTATCCTGGAGTGCGGTTGCTCGATCTGACGATACCGATAATCGTTAAATCAACCCAATTAACAGGATTTCATCGCGATCCGGCTGATCAGCTTATTGTGGCTACCGCGAGAATTTACGGGTGTCCGTTATTAACTGTTGACGCTAAAATTCTAGCCTATCCTGACGTACAAACTCTCAGCTAAACAAAGGCTGGTTAGTGCGATCGCATTGAAGCGTCGCCAGCGTCGAGAAAAAAGGGTGAAAGGGCAAAAGAGTAGAGAAGAATCCTCGCACGGCTACAGTGACGATAGCGCTACGCGAAAACCTAGATTCCCACTTCTGATGCTCGTAGAATTCCAGGTGCGGTTGGCACTGCGGCAATTACTCGCAGTCCCGAGCCACGAGCCACCGCGCTGCACTCGGCGCTCTTTGTTTCCCCCCAATTCCCAAGCACTCCCATCACTCGGCGCTCCCTTGTAATTTTCGTGCCAGACATCTTGGCACCACTCCCAGACATTACCGTGCATGTCGTACAATCCAAAAGCATTGGGAGGAAAACTCCCCACATCGGTTGTCTGCTGTCGGTAAATTCCTTTCGGCTCCAATGCGTAGGTAGAATTTCCGTCATAATTAGCTAAGTTGGCAGTAATTGTCTCGCCAAAGTGAAACGGTGTAGTCGTGCCAGCGCGACAGGCGTATTCCCACTCCGCCTCGCTGGGCAAGCGGTAATTGCGCCCCGTTTTTTCGTAGAGTTGATTGCAAAATTCTACCGCCTCATTCCACGATATAGTTTCAACCGGGCGCTTTTCACCTTTGAAAGTAGAAAAATTTCTCCCCATCACCGCCTGCCACTGCGCCTGCGTGACGGGATATTTGCCCATAAAGAAGGGTGCAACCGTGACGGAATGCTGCGGGCGTTCCTCATTAGAACCTTCCCCATCGGGCGAACCCATCAAAAAGCTGCCCCCCGGTATCGATACCATTTCCAGAATCACTATGCCTCCCAAATCTTCGCTAAAAACTTCGGCTTCGTGGCGGCGGCGGTTGATTTCCTTTCCCCGCGCGTCTGCCGTCACCACCTCGAAGTTAAAGGGTTTCAAAGATGGGGAAACTTTCGCAGTTGCAAAACTCGCTGGCGGAAGCGATTGAGAATTCAGCGCTGCCAGCACATCCCGCGCCGATTGATACCGCTCTTTGGGATAATCTTTCAGCAATTTATCTAAAATATCTCCAATTTGAGGGGTAATTGCCGTTGCTTTTTGCAAGCATTCTCGCCACAACCAGCGCCCTTCTAAATCATTGTAAAGTTCGTCGGCACCGTCTTCTTTCAGCCAGCATCCCGCCATCAGTCGCAGGCAAGTCACCGCTAAACTGTACAAATCGCTGGCGGGATACGCAACCCCTCGCATCGCTTGCTCTATCGGCGCGTAGCCAGGGGTGCCGACAGTTGTACCCTGTTTGGTGAGAAGCGTTTTCGTTCCCTGCTTGGCAACGCCAAAATCAATCAGCACGAGTTTGCCGTCACTTTCCCGGCGGATGATATTTTCCGGTTTGATATCCCGGTGAATCACCCCGCGCTGGTGTACGAAATCCAGCACCGGCAGCAAATCCTCCAGCAGGGTGCGAATTTTTGCTTCGCTGAAATTTCCCTGCTGCTGCCACTCCTGCATTAAGGTTTGCCCTTTGACAAACTGCTGCACTAAATACAAAGAATTGCTTTCCTCGAAATAGGCATAGAGGGTGGGAATCTGCGAGTGTTCTTCCAGTTGCAGCAGCCTTTCTGCCTCTTGGTGAAACAATGCGATCGCTTTGTTAAAAACTTCAGGATTGCTTTGCAGCCCCGGCGCGGGCGCGAATTGCTTGACAACGCAGCGAGCGCGGCGTCTGTCTTCGTCTTCTGCCAGATACGTTTTGCCAAATCCCCCTTCCCCCAGCGGAGAGACAATCCGGTAACGCCCTCTCAATAGCGGCTGCAGTTTCGTGCCGCAATTCGTGCAGAAATGGGTGCTATCTGGATTCTGGGGTTTCGGGCAATACGGATTCAGGCAATAAACCATAATCGGGAGATGCGGGACGATTTTTATTTTACGGCATATTCTACATCAGAAACCCGGTTTCTCGAAGAAACCGGGTTTCTGCCATAGGTGCCCGCCGAATTATCCGTTCTTGCCGAAGAGCGCATCAAAAGTCGCCTGCAACGCCTTAATGTCGCCGACTCGCGCCACCAAAAGATTTTCCTTGCCGGCATCCTTCAAGCGATCGCGCCAATAGCAAATTTTATCGGAATTATTCATCCAGAAATCAATCACCGTCTCGACGACATCATCCACATCCCAACCCCGTTGGGGAGAAACCGTCTCGACGGATTGAATAAACGCATCCAGCGTACACTTGTGAGTCCCTACATACTCCACGCGCGGGCGATCTTTTTGCTGTAAAATTTCTTGTTGTTGGTTGAAGAAGTACAGAAGCGGAGATACCCCTAGAATGTCAAATGAGTAAGTCATACTGTCCTCCTGAATTGTTTTGCTATTAAATCATCAAGTTGTCAAACAGCCGATTGTTCCTTCTATTACTACACCAATTTTTGCTAGCGTTTGTTACAAAATTTACCGTTTCTTCGCGAATTCCGGCTAAACAACAATGAATCGCTCTCCCTCCATTTTGTTTCAAGGTTATACTGTTATATTTCTTTACATAACTTCATCCAACTTCAGATAAAATCAGTCACAGCCGCATCTGGGCAACCGCCTGGGGAGCGCGCCCAACGCCGTATATCTTCTACCACCTCCGCATGATTGCTCTCCCTGTCTGGCTCAACCACTTCAAAGGCGAATTCGCGGCGCTGAGCGCTGCCTGTTTGTGGGCGAGCGCCTCAGTCATCTACGCTCGCGTGGGGCAGACAATCCCGCCGCTGCACCTGAATCTCGTAAAGGGCACAATCGCGATCGCTTTTCTGGTGTTTACCTTCCTCATTCAGGGGCAACTGCTGCCAGCCGTAGAGCCCTTTGCCTTCCTTTTGCTGCTGCTATCCGGCGTCATCGGCATCGCCATCGCCGACACCGCCTTATTTGCCGCCTTCAACTCCCTCGGCGCTCGGCGCACCCTGCTCTTCAAGGTATTGACTGCGCCGACAGTCGCCCTGATTGCGATGATTTTTCTACAGGAAAAACTGACAGCGATCGCGTGGGGCGGCATAGCCCTCACCCTGGCAGGCGTGGCGTGGGTAATCAGCGAGCGCGTCGCCGATGCCGCCGCCCCGGAGAAATTCCTGCTCCCCGGCATCGGTTGGGCGGCGGTATCCACCCTCGGAGACGCCAGCGGTGCCGTGCTTTCCCGCGCCGCCCTCGCCCAAACTGCGATCGATCCTTTGTGGAGTACCTTTGTGCGGCTCACTAGCGGCATGTTAGTGCTGCTCGTCTGGATGTTGTGGCAAAAAAGCGCTATCAAACTGCAACCCCTCAAGTCAAAACGCCTGCTTTTCGTCATCGCCGTTACCGCATTTTTCAGCACCTACCTGGGAATCTGGCTGCAACAAATCGGCTTGAAATTCGCCGCAGCCGGGATTGCCCAGACACTCAGCGCCACGAGTCCCTTATTTGTTCTCCCCCTAGCTATCTGGCAGGGAGAAAAAGTCAGCTTGCGGGCAATTTTAGGCGTCTTTGTCGCCTTGGGCGGCGTGGCGCTGTTGTTCAGAATAGGGTAGCGCGCGATCGCATTTATATGGAGAGTCTCCCCTTTTTGTAGAGGCTGGCGCATTCAGGCAAATAATCTGCAAGCCGAATGTGCCAGCCCTCACGCCGAGACATCTTTACCCACATCTCCGAGGTGGAATTTGAGTGCCCGCATTGATGCGATGAAAGCCACTCAAATCTAAAATAGCACTCCGGTATCGAATTATATTGCCTCTTTGAGAGCCCCGGCGCACTCTCAAACTTCCGTCTTTACTCCACGTTACAAAATTCTCCCCCTTACTGCCGCTGAGAATCGTTTTGCGGTTGTAAGGAGGTTCCGACACCTCCACCGCTTGCCCGGTGACAGTATTGCCATTCACTTTGCCATTCATGCAAATCGTTTCTCCCGAATCCACCAAGGCAAACAACCCCGTCACCCGCTCCCCGCGCTTGCGGAATAAAAAGTAATACCCCCCCGCCTCAACTAATTCTTCATCGCTGACGATGGGCGTCGAAAACGTTGCCGCAGTATAGCGATAATTCCCATTCGGCAACTTAGCAATAGTCTGGGGCGCTGCTATACTAGAAAATGTCAGAACCGAAAAAAGCGCGATCGCTCCCAGCCCGACAATCATTAATCTGCCGAATCGGCTTTGGCTCTGGGTTGCCAACTTTTGGAGATTCTCAAACATTGCTTTACCTCTGCTATCTTGCCTCATTTCCCAAAATCCAGACTGGAGTAAATGCGATCGCATTCCCACTACTCCAACCCCCTACCGAACCTAATTTGCCTAATTTTAACCCTTCTCCAAAATTCGCGCCAGAAACGTTAAATTTTTTGACGCCCCCTTGACACTTGCCAAATCTTTTGATAAACTGTAAACGACGAGGAAGAACTATCTTGGCATGGTGTTGAAAAAGATAAGTGCCACAAGCTTACCGCCACCCACCCCAGAAATTAATCCCCTAATCCCCCTTTTCCCGGCTTGCCCCCAAAATTGCTGCCAAAAATCTTGACACTTGCCAAATTATTTGATAAACTGAAATCGACGAGGAAGAACTATCTAACAATAGTGTACGGAACGCCAATAACCATTCTTTGAGAATAGGCGATCGGGCGCAAGCATAACGAATCAGGAAAACCCGTTTTCTCAAAAAAACGGGTTTTGCGACTCAGCGCTTGAGCGCCAGAGTCAAGCCGTCGTCAATGGGAAGCAAGCTGAAAGAGACTCGTTCATCGGAATGTAACGTTTCATTAAAAGCGCGAATCGATCGCGTGCTGGCATCTTGAACCTCGGGATCGGCAACGCGCCCGCCCCAGAGGACATTATCAATCGCAATCAAACCGCCGCGACGAACGAGCTGCAGCGATCGCTCGTAGTAGTTGAGATAATTTTCCTTATCCGCATCGATAAAAGCAAAATCAAACGTTTCTGCTTGCCCGCTTGCTAACAGCGCATCGAGAGTTTCCAGCGCCGGAGCGAGGCGCAGCTCGATCTTTTCCGCAACGCCCGCCGCCTGCCAATACCGACGAGCCACACTCGTGTATTCTTCACTGACATCGCAAGCGACAATTTTACCCGTCGGAGGGAGTGCGAGGGCGACTGCCAGAGAACTATAGCCCGTGAAAACCCCGATTTCCAAAGTTTTCTCAGCACCGAGCAACTGCACCAGCAGTGTTATAAACTGACCTTGTTCCGGTGAGATTTGCATGCGAGCCCAAGGATGAGGCGCAGTTTCTTCCCGCAACTGGCGGAGGATGTGCGGTTCGCGCAGGGAAACCGATAAAAGATAATCGAAGAGGCGATCGTCGCTCAGCCCGATAGTCTTCCGTGACATAGTTGGTTTTAAAATTAAAGTGGCTAAAAACTTATAGTAGCGCTGGATAAAAAAGACAGCAGGAGAAAGACTAATGCTGAGACGGATTTTAGCAGTAATTTTCGCGGCACTGCTGACGGCTTGTACTGCCATCGGCCCGGGGCCGGGTGGCCAACTGGTACAGCAGGCGATCGCCCTGCAGTTGAGCCAAACCCAAGCGCAACTCGTGCAGCAATTGCGGTTATCCCAGCCGCCGGAATTAGAAATCGAACGGGTGGCGATAAAGAAACGGGAACCGGTTGCGATCGAGGAGTTGCAGGGGTTCCGAATTGACGGTACTTATGACTTGAAAATTAAATTGCCAAAGCGGGAAATCCGGCAGTCAAAAAAGCCTTTTGAAGTGTACTTGCAGCGACAAGAACAAGCCAAAACCTGGCGTCTGGCGCGTCCGATTAACGACAACAACGGCGAGCAGACTTGGGCGACTTATTTGCTGCCGCCAGCGGGTTATTAAGGGTAGGGGCGGGTTTGGCTGAGAATCCATCCCTCTGACAAAACTCCCTTTAACGAGAGTAAAAGCGATCGCCCCTCCCACTTGCCGCAGAAAAAGCGATCGCCCCTCCGTCACGCCGCCGAAACAAGTACAGCTAATTCCTCCTCTGACACGGATTCCCCTTGAGAGGCGATTAACCGAACCAGCTTCAGCGCAAGCTGCTGAAACATGCGCGGCGAAGAGCCCACAGCACCATGCGCCGCGCAGTTAATCAAAAGCACTCCCGATCCGAGAATTTCCCCGGCACTCACTACCCCGTCAAACACCCTGTCTGCGTACTCAACCGGCAAACCACTGCAGACTTTATCCATGCTAGAGGCAAGTGACCACTCAATCTCTTGTCCTACATTTTCAGATACCGCTACCTTTACCAGAAGTTGCCCTGAGTTATTAGGCGCAAACTCAGCCCCTAAAAGTCCGTAAAGAGCGCGTCCGGCTGATGGCACAATCATCTCAATTGCTGCCCGTTGTATTTGCGTTAGCGCTGGCGCGCGCCCTTCTAAAGGGCGCTCTACAAATTTGGCAGTAGGAGAAATTATATCTGGCAATTCCCCCAGCCAAATTCTTGCCTTCCGATGGCGATTCAGATTGAGTGTGGTTATCATTTTATTTATCTATCCCCCACGCATCAAACCAGTTTTTGTTAAATTCATCGGGAAGAGCCTTTATCACTTCGGGATGGTACAGGCTGAAAGGAGATACTCCATAGACTTGTAAAGCGGCTGCATGTGCTTCATAGTATGAAAGTCCACTTGCCATTAGTTCAGCTTCTTTTAATTCGTGATAGTAGAAGCTCAAGTCAGCCCCCGAAATTTCGCGCCCCTCTGCAAGGGCACTCCTCAGCCTGTTAAGCATTGCCTCGTTCTGGGGGAACTCCCCCGGAAATTCCTCGAACTGTGCGAGATGCTGTTCCACAATTCTAAATTTTTCGGCTTCAACGAAGTCCGTTTGTGTGGCCAGGTTTCCCAGGAGCTTGTCTGGGCCATTGCTAATATCATTTTTATTTTTGAAGGAAACAGATAAGGATTTTTTCATTTTAATAATTCAAAAAAATATTGTAAAAATTTTGCCTTTATTCCCGTCAAAGTTTTGCTTGTAAAACGAGGATATCCTCTAACAAAACTCCAACAATTTTATTATAGATCAAATTTTGGGAATTTTAGGGAAAAATTTTGGCTCTCCCGTACCTGTTATGCTAAACCCCCTCTATAAACCTCTCAAACCTTTTCACAGTAAGGGTTTGAGAGGTTTATAGGGGGCCTACACCCTATAGTAGGGGAAGCACAAGCCTGTAATTCAAGTGGGATAAGGGTTTGAGCTTTATAGTCCTTCAAGCTAGCATAACAAGTAAGGGAGAACCAAAATTTTTATAGCGTTGAGTTTTTCGTGTCAGAGCGATCGCCCCTTCTACTTGCCGCAGAAAAAGCGATCGCTCCTCTTCCTAACCTTGATGAGCGTCCAGCCAGTTTGCCAAGTCGGCAGCATCCTGGAAATCCAGCAGCGCCTCCGCCAAATCCTCCAACTCGGCGATCGCCAACCCGCGAACGCGCTCCATCAACTGCGGATCGACCGTACCGATTCGCCGATTGAGTTGGCGCGAAATCACTGCCAGCGCTTCCTGCTCCTTCCCTTGCTCCATCCAACTGGTGACGATTTGCATAACTCCCTCCTGCTCCTGTGGTAGTATCGTCGCAATCTCAGCCCTGTAAATCGCTTCTTCCTCGGCATTCAGGCGCAGATAAGTGTCAACAAATCCGGAGATGAGTTGCATCCGCGCTGGATCGAGTCGCAAAGTTGCCAGCAAGCGCAGGCATTCCAACTTAACCCGAGGCCGATCTTCTGGCGCTATATTCATTTTAGCCATCAGCGCGCTGGCTACCGGGTTCGGCTGTCGCAAGAAATCTCGCCAGTTCAGCCGATTCAGTTGAATAACCGCATAGTTGAATTCCAAAACGATTTTATCGGGGAATTCCACGCGATGAAACGTCGGTTCCGGTCGTTGCGGCGCGTCGTAAGAAAAAATCGCAATGGGATAGACAGGCAGCGCGAATTTTTCATACAAACGAGCGAAATAGCGAAACATCCGCTGCCCGAAATCCGATTGGGTTTTCGCCTGATTTTCAATGTGAATCAGAAAAAATGAGTCTTGACCTCTGAATCGAGCTTTCCACACTAAATCAGCTTCATAGCGTTCTCCTGCGGTCACGTCGGTAAAGATTTCTTTGTCTAGGGGCGAGATGGAATCGCGTTCCAGGTAGTCAATCACCTGGGGAAAAAACAACTCCAAAAATTCCACAAAAAATGTGGAGATGAGTTCTTTAAACAAGCGATCGTGGTCTATCACGTCCAAACCGCTCCTCCCATTAATTTTTCGCAGCGACGCTCTAATTCCACTTTCATGCGCGGCCAGCTTTTCAGCGTTGCATCTTTCTCCATCACTTTCTCAGCCGCATCCCGCGCCAGTATCAAGACTTCCTGATGTTCCACCAAACTCGCGAGCGCAAAATCCGGCAAGCCGGCTTGGCGGGTGCCGAGCACTTCACCCGGGCCGCGCAGTCGCATGTCCATCTCGGCAATAAAAAACCCATCCTGCGATTGTGCCAGTACGTTTACCCGCTGACGGGCATCGGTTGTGGCTTTAGGATGGGTCATTAGCAAGCAGTAGGATTTTTCGCCACCCCGTCCGACGCGACCCCGCAATTGGTGCAGTTGCGACAAGCCAAATCGCTCGGCATTTTCTATCAGCATGACTGTGGCATTTGGCACGTCTACTCCCACTTCTACCACGGTGGTTGCGACTAGAATGTGAGTTTTTCCGGTGCGGAATTGCTCGATCGCCTCTTCTTTCTGCGCTGAGTTCATGCGTCCGTGCAGCAGTCCGACTCGGAACTCTGGAAAGATGACTTCTTGCAAGCGCTGGTACTCTTCGATCGCCGATTTTAAATCCAGTTTTTCTGACTCTTCTACTAAGGGCAGCACGACATAGGCTTGGCGACCGCTGGCGACTTCCCGCTGGATTAAATCGTAGGCGTGATTGCGTTCTCTCCCGGACAAAACTGTGGTTTGAATCGGTTGGCGACCCGGGGGCATTTCGTCAATTTGACTGACATCTAAATCCCCGTGCAAAGTTAGGGCTAGGGTGCGCGGAATCGGCGTGGCTGTCATCGTCAGGACGTGCGGCACGCCGGCAACGCCTTTTTGCTGCAATTTCGCCCGCTGTTCGACACCAAAACGGTGCTGTTCGTCAATGACGACTAAGCCGAGGCGGTGGAAGTTTACGGTGTCTTGAATGAGGGCGTGCGTTCCGACTAAGACGGGCAGTTCTCCGGTTTCTAACTGGCTGTAAATTTGCCGTCGTTTGGCAGCACCGGTTGAGCCGGTTAGCAATTCTACGGGAACGTGCAGCAAGTTCAGCCAGGTGACTAATTTTTTGTAGTGCTGTTCTGCCAAAACTTCTGTGGGAGCCATCAGCGCTGCTTGATAGCCGGCTTGGATGGCGGCTAGCATCGCGACGACAGCGACGACGGTTTTGCCGGAACCGACGTCGCCTTGCACCAATCGGTTCATCGGTTCCGGCTTTTTCAAGTCTTTGATAATTTCGTCAACGACGCGCTGCTGAGCGCTGGTGAGTTTGAAGGGCAGCAGTTTGTAGAATTTATTGATTAACCGGCCTCTTGAGGTTAAAGCGGCTGCGTTTTGCCCTTGGCGCTGACTGTAGCGGCGGTTGAGCAGTCCGAGTTGCAGGTAGAAGAATTCGTCGAATACGAGGCGGCGGCGGGCTTCTTCGAGGATGTCGCGATCGGAAGGAAAGTGGATGTTGGCGATCGCCTCTTGCAATCCCATCAACCCGTAGCGATCGCGCAATCCATCTGGCAGGGTATCTTTCAGGTGCTTGACTGCCGGCATCGCCGCGATCGCTGCCTTTCTCACCACCTCCGCTCCTACGCCTTCTGTGAGCGGATAAACCGGTATCACCCGCCCGACGGTCATCGAGTCTATCCCATCCATTTGATCGAGGACTTCTAGTTGCGGATTGTCCAGCGATATCCCGTATTTACTTTTTTTCACCAACCCAGACGCCGCCACCACCGAGCCGATCGAGTACGTCCGTTTTTGCTGTTCCTGCCAACCGCGACTGCTAAAGCGACCTGCAAAAAACCTGCTTATCTTAAGCTGACCTGTTTTATCGGTCAATACTATTTCCAGAATTGTTAATTTCTTATTTTTTGGACTGGTAAAACAATTGCTTCGCTTCACCGTTCCCACCACAGTAACAGTCTCTCCGGGTTCCAACTCGGCGATATTCACCTGGCGGGCATAATCGATGTGGTCGCGCGGGTAGTAAAACAGCAAGTCGTGTACGGTATACAGCCCTAATTTTGCCAGACGCTCTGCGTTTCTGGTGCCTATTCCGCTCAGGCGAATCAGCGCTTGCTCTGGGGTAATATCCGTGCCATTGAGTCCCGCCATCTGAGTCTGAGACTTGACCTCTTTGACGCTAGAAATTGGCGTTTCTGCACTGCCATTACTGCCGTTTTGCGGTTTGGCTTTCCCATTTCTGGAGGGGGGAGTTTCTGTTGGGGACTCTCCCGCTTTTTTCAAATCTAATATTTTCCTATTTTTCTCTTCTTTTTGTCGCTGTATGCTTTCGCAGAGCCTTTCTTGCTGTTGGAGAAATCGGCGGGTAGTTTCTATCAAATTTTGTCGGTCTTCGAGGGTTAATTCGGAATAATTTGCATAGGCCGCTGCCGTGTCATGCCACCGCTGCTGTTCCTCTGTCGGCAGGCTTTTTGGCGGCTGGCTCAAGCTCTCATCTAGAAATTGACTGAAGTATTTTTCCTTCCCCTTCAAGTTACCAAAGCCGTGCTCTGCCTCTACAGCCAGTGCTCTCTGCAATCGCACCCAATTTGGTTGGTCTATTTGCATGGTTTCTCCCGTAGCGGTCAACTTTTCTAAGTAATATGCACTCTCAACAACAGCCAGACTTATCGCCTGGTAGATGACTTCCCCTATTCTCCTCTTGAATTCAAGCAGTTTTAGGGGCCGTGTATCCTCTCAAAAAATTTTTCCATTATCTCTATCTAAAGTTATAGTTTTTATCGATCGATCGCTTTTTAATCCTCCTCGAACCAACTCGCTCGCCACGCCGCCTCTGCTTCGGCGACTGCCCGTTCGCGCTGCTTTTTTTGATAGTCGCGTCCGAGCTTGTTCAATTTTGCGGTTAGCTGGCGGATTTGGGAACGCCCAGCCATCACTTTCGGGTCGGCGAATTCAATTTCAGGCAGCCGCAGGTGAATCGCGATTAACTGAGTTATTGTCGATCTTTGAGACTCTTCAGTATTCTCAGTTTCAATCAGTACATTTAGGAGATTGGGGGGGCCGGCGACGGCGGCGGCTTCGCCCGGTTCTGCTCGGGTTGCTGCCTCGAGTAAAGGTTCTGGCAATTTTTGCGGCAATATTCCTACTTGTTGTAATAAGTGATTGGCTTTGTGAGAGGTAGTTTGCAGGATTTTGCCGATCGCCATTTCTAAGGTTTGCTGCCACTGCATTAGCTGTTCTGGATTGCTCAGCAGGTTGGTCGGTTCTGCGCTCTCGGAGGCGCGATCGCCTTCGGGTGGCGGCTCTGACTCTTGCTGAAAGAACGGGCTTGCCGCCGCTAAAAACCCGCGATTTTCTGATTCTTGCAGCTTGTTCAACCCGCTCTCAAACAGTTGCAATTCTAGAGGCTCCTTTGCGACTGGGCGGTGCAGTGCGGCGAACAGCATTTCTCGCACCTTTTTGCCTAACTGCCGCAGATCTTGCTGCAATTGCTGCCGCTGGTTCAGGGACAATTTCAGAAAGGATTCTGCATATCCCTGAGTGCAGAGGTGGTAGCTCGCCAGAATTAATTGCTGCCGCACTGCTTGTCCCAAATCTGTCAAATAACTGGAGTAAGTGCCGTAGAATTGAAGCGCGATCGCTCTGGTTGCTTGCTCCAGCTCTGCAATATCCCGTTCGATTCGATCGATTGCTCTCGCCATAGCTCCAACGGATCAGTCAAAACTACCCATTTCCCAGAGTTTCTAAAGAAAAAAGGTAAAAGTCAGAAACTCCGGCTCTTTCCTTTGCCTTTTTTCTTTTTCTTTTTCCTTTTGCCTTTAAGCTTTTCCACCCGTTTGAGCGGCTACTTCTTCAGCAAAATTACTTTCTTTTTTCTCAATCCCTTCGCCCAATACAAACCGGGCAAAGCGACGAACTTGAATGTTTTCACCGAGGGTAGCGATGGATTGCTTCACCAACTCCTCAACGGTGATATTTTGGTCGCGAATGTACGGCTGATCCATCAAGCACAGCTCTTTCAATCGCTTCTCAATCCTGCCCTGGACGATTTTCTCTTTGATATTTTGAGGCTTGGAACCCAGGTCATCCCGCCCCATTTCAATTTCTTTCTCCTTTTCCACCACGTCGGCGGGAATCTCGTCTACTTTGACGTATTCCACATTCGGACAAGCCGCAATTTGCATGGCGATATTTCGCACCAAAGTTTGGAAGGCTTCCCCGCGAGCTACGAAGTCCGTTTCGCAGTTTACTTCTACCAATACGCCGACTCGACCGCCGGTGTGAATGTAGCTGCCAACCAGACCTTCTGCCGCTACGCGACCTTCTTTTTTACCCGCCGAAGTAATTCCCTTCTGCCGCAGCCACTCTTTGGCTTTCTCCTTGTCGCCGTCGTTTTCAGCGAGGGCTTTTTTGCAGTCCATCATGCCAGCGCCGGTTTCTTCGCGCAGCTCTTTGACAAGTTTTGCAGATATTTCCGCCATCTTCTCTTTTGTCCCTACTTTTTCGACACTTTTTTCGCTGATTTTTTGAGCGTTTAGTTGTCAGCCTTTAGCCTTCTAAAAACTAACAACTAAACCCAAAAGACTCAATTAGTCTTCTGTCTCTTCGTCGCTGAATTCCGATTCGCTCTCGTCAGTCTCGTACTCGTCGTAATCTTCCTCAGCACCTTCGTAATCTTCGTAGTCTTCTTCAGCTCCTGCGTCGAGTTGACCGTGACGCCCTTCATAGATCGCGTCCGCTAATTTGCCGATGATTAGCTTGATCGACCGGATGGCATCGTCATTCGCCGGAATCGGGATATCCACCATATCGGGATCGCAGTTGGTGTCCAACAGCGACACGATCGGAATATCTAGTTTCTGGCACTCTTGCACGGCATTGTACTCCCGCCGCTGATCCACGACGATCACGATATCGGGAACTTTGCGCATGGCTTTAATCCCGCCCAAGTATTTCTGCAGTTTCGCCATCTCGCGGCGGAGCATGGACGCTTCTTTTTTGGGCCGAAGTTCGAGGGCACCGGTTTCTTCCATCCGCTCGAGTTCTTTCAGACGATCCACCCGGCTTTTGATCGTCGTCCAGTTGGTGAGCATTCCTCCCAACCAGCGCTGGTTGACGTAATAAGCCCCGCACCGCAGCGCTTCCTGGGCGACAATTCCGGCAGCTTGACGCTTTGTGCCGACGAAGAGAAATTTTTTCCCTTGCTCTGAAGCGGAGCGCATGTACTCGTAGGCTTCTTCCATCAACTGGGCAGTCTGCACCAAGTCGATGATGTGAACGCCGTTGCGCTCGGTGAAGATATAGCGGGACATCTTGGGATTCCACCGTCGGGTCTGGTGCCCGAAGTGTACCCCTGACTCTAGCATCTGAGCTAAAGATATTACTGCCATAGTTTTTTTTTCTCCTGATTCGGGTTAACCTTCCATCCAGGCGGATTTCCCGAGGGAAACACCCGAACCTCTGGATGTGCGAGTTTAGACAACTTTACTAGGGTAGCACATTTGGCAGAATCTGGAAATCTCAGGGGCGATCGCGATCGCGCCCGATCGCGCCCCAAAAGCCCGCCTCTCTCTCCCGCCAGATCGCTTGCCTTCCCGTCGGGGCACTTCCCCTGGCGGCGATCGCTTGGCTCTGCGCTGCGGCTGTTGCGCAAGCGCTCCCCCGCCTGCTGGCACTTCCACTCCAGTCCCCGCACCTCTGCCGAGATGCTTTCGTGCCGATCGCTGTCGTAGGGGGCTTTTTCTGAGAGGCTGCCATCGAGACGTTTCTCGCAATCTTGTTTCGCGACTGCTCTATCTGACATTTCCAAATCCTCCAACAACGAGCGGAAGGGGCGATCGCTTTCACGGCGGCTGAAAAATTCACTCGGTACGAGTTCTTTTCTCGGTCGTTTCAGGAAGGGCGATCGGTTAACTTTTTCCTGACGTACCCGATCGGAACGCTTCCCCAGATGTCCGCTTCAATTGTACTGTGATTTCCGGTGCTTTTACGCCCTGATGATTGTAGCAAGCGCTTGAACTTTTTACTGCCCGTGACTCGCCCAGCACTTTCATGCTTTTCAGTCAACCCTCTCAAGATTTAAATATTATGCCTGCTTGTTTTTGATTTTTTGATGAGTGGTTTCACCCCTCACGGAAGTGACTGCCGTGGCAGAAACGCGGGAAAGACCGCACCCAACCCTAGCTTAATTGTTTTGTTGCATTTCAGCATGAGCTTCATAGACTCCGCGTACATTATACCAGTTGAGAAATATTCGGGCAATCTCTAAAGCCAGTTGAGATTTTCCTCGGTCAATCAGCCATTGCAAGAAGGGTGCCAGCGTGCGTTCGTTCAGCCTCCCCCCCAGGGAGAGAATGCCCCAGAGAATTCGGTGCAGCCCTGTCATTTGAATCATCATTCGCACTTCCCACGTCGGGTGTTTTTGATAGAACAAAACGCCCATGCGTCCCCGCTGAATTTCTTTGTCTATCAAACTCGGCAATTGCTCTAAGGAAAAAGGAGGGTGCCAGTGATATCCAACTGCTGCCGGACATTTAATCAGTTTCAAGCCCAATTGCTTGAGGCGGACGCCGAGTTCTAAGTCTTCCCATCCGTACTGTTGAAAGCGGGTGTCAAACAGTCCGACTTTTAAGAGCCAGTGGCGGGCGATCGCGACATTTCCCGTCGCAAAATAAGCCGCTGAAAAATCCGTGATTTTATACGGTTCTGCCGTCGGATTCTCGAAATTGCTAGTGTTGATCACGCACCCGTAGGTAAACAGGCGATCGCTCCCGATTTCCCCCCTCCCCCGTTCCAACCCTTCCGCATGTGCCTGGAGAAAATTCTCAGTCACGACTAAATCGCTATCTATAAAGATTATCGTATCTCCCCTTGCCTTTTCCACGCCTAGATTCCGGGCGCTCGCCGCCCCCTGATGCGATTGCTCGAACCAGCAGACGTGCGGAAATTCTGCTTGGCGTTCTGCCAGCCACGCCAGCGTTCCGTCAGTTGAGCCGTCATCGACGACGACTATTTCGTAATCTGATATCGGGCTGTTACTGCCGAGGTGCTGGTGTTCCAATGCTCTCAAACATTTTTCTAGAATTGGCCGGCGATTGTAAGTGGGAATGACCACGCTGAAAAACACGAACCACCTCCTAAATATTGCCAATTTTTTGAGGGTTAGTTTTGCTTGGCCTTTTCTGCCATTGCGATCGCTTCTCTGACCGCTTGAATCATCGCGTTTGGTTGGTCTACCCAGACGAAATGACTGCTATTTTCAACCGCTATTCGCTTGCTGTTGGCGGACAGTTTTAATAACTCAACTTGCATTCGTTCCCAGGTTCGATTTGCCTCGACGAGGGGCATCCAAGCCGTGAAGGGCGATCGCTGTAAAAAGTTCTTCACTGAAACAACCACTAAAGGCATCTCACCTAAACTCCGAACTGCCTTCATTTGTTCCGAACTTTTGTAAATGTCTAAAACTTCGCGAAACATGGTTTCCCAGTGTCTGGCATTATAATACGAAAGCTTAATCCGCTGCAACTCTTCTTTAGGAAAATTTTGCAATTCCGGCTTGAAGAATTCAAACAATCCCAGCAAGTCGGCCAGACGTACCATTCCCAGGTCAGCCGACCACTGAGTCAATTTAAAAGAAATTAAGAAAATTTCTCTCATCAAGCGGATGCTGAGAGGAAAATTTAAGACGACGTCTTCGTGAAGGGAGTGAGTCAGAACCATCCCCGCCACTTTTTCGGGAAATTTACTGGCATACAAGCGAGTGGTATAGCCCCCAAAAGAATCTCCCACTAAAATATAAGGGGGTTCAATATCAGCGCGACTGAGCAAAGTTGCAAATTCTCGAACAATTTGTTCGCTGGTGCGGGCTTGCGGGCTGGGCTCGCTCCAGCCGTAACCCGGGCGATCGCACACCACCACCCGATTCGTTTGCGCCAGTTCCGCAAATACCCGATAATTGGCCCAGCTCGGACTGCCCAGGCTGTGGTCGAAAACAATAGTAGGGCTGCCCGATCCTGCGCTGTAGACGTGCATTCGACAGCCGCCCACATCAATAAGCTCGCCGGGGGGAAGAGATGGCTGTAGGTCGTCTGAAGGGGCGATCGCGCCCCCAACCGACGCCGCGATTGAAAAGATTAGTTGCAAAACGTTAAAATTTACAGGCATAGACTAATTTTTACAGATCGAGGGCGCTGCGCCAGACTCCCCAACAGCGATCCCAACTCCAGACGCCCGAATTGAAACCACAATACAACATTTCCGCGCGGCTGTGGCATGGAGGGGAGCAAATCGTTAAGAATATCGGTACTTTTTCCAGAGAATAGGGAAAAGTACCTCGATAATACAGACTTGGTTGTATTAGAAAATCAACATATCAATGGGTCGCGCTAAAAAAGTTGTACTGGCATATTCTGGCGGGGTGGATACGTCTGTCTGCATCCCCTACCTCAAAAACGAGTGGGGAGTCGAGGAAGTGATAACCCTGGCGGCAGATCTGGGCCAGGGGGAAGAACTCCAGCCCATCAAGGAAAAAGCCCTCAAATCAGGTGCTCTCGAATCTCTCGTGGCGGATGTCACGGAAAGCTTTGTCAAAGATTATGCGTTCCCAGCCATTCAGGCGAATGCCCTCTACGAAAATCGCTATCCCCTGGCGACGGCGCTCGCTCGTCCGCTGATTGCCAAGGTGCTCGTAGAGGTTGCCGAGAAATACGGAGCCGATGCGGTGGCGCACGGCTGCACCGGCAAGGGAAATGACCAAGTGCGGTTTGACGTGGCGATCGCCGCCCTCAATCCCAATCTAAAGGTGCTAGCGCCGGCGCGGGAATGGGGGATGAGCCGCGAGGAAACGATCGCCTACGGAGAGCGTTTCGGGATTCCCTCACCGGTGAAGAAATCCTCACCCTACAGCATCGATCGCAACCTGCTCGGGCGCAGCATTGAAGCGGGGCCGCTCGAAGACCCCTGGACGGAGCCGCCGGAAGAAATTTATGCGATGACGAAGGCGATCGCCGACACACCCAACGAGCCGGAATACATAGAAATCGGCTTTGAACGCGGCATCCCCGTCACCCTCAACGGCCAAAGTCTCGCGCCGATCGCCCTGATCCAACAGCTCAACGACCTCGCAGGCAACCACGGCGTCGGGCGGATCGACATGGTAGAAAACCGCCTCGTGGGCATTAAATCGCGGGAAATTTACGAATCGCCAGCCCTGTCAGTGCTGATCCAGACACACCGCGACTTAGAAAGTCTCTGTCTGACGGCAGATGTTTCGCACTACAAGCGCGGCATCGAAGAAACCTACTCGCAGATGATTTACAACGGTCTGTGGTACAGCCCGCTGAAAGGGGCGCTTGATGCTTTCATCCAAAAGACGCAAGAGCGCGTATCGGGCACGGTGCGGGTGAAGCTATTCAAAGGCAACGCCACGATTGTCGGTCGCCAGTCCGAGAATTCCCTCTACAGCCCCACCCTAGCAACCTACGGAGCCGAGGACGCATTCGACCACAAAGCGGCAGAAGGCTTCATCTACGTTTGGGGACTTCCCACCCGCGTTTGGTCGCAAAAAGCGAGAGGTTAGGGAATTGGGAAGTGGGAATGGGGCATTGGTGTGATTTCTATTCCATGAGCCCCATGCCCAATGCCCTATGCCCCATGCTCACTTCCGTTTAGTCTTCGCTCCCGATCTGGCGGGACTCCAGCCAGATCGGAACGGCAATCCAGGCGACGGCTAGCAAGAGAGCAGCAAAAGCAAATTTTGCCGCCCAGGCGACTAATTGCTCTAGCGGCACAATTTGCCCTGCAAAAAAGGACAGGCTCACCATCACCGTTGCCCACGCTGCTGCCCCAGCCAGGTTATAGGCCATAAATTTTAGGTAGGGCATTTCAGCGACGCCAGCTAGGGGGCTGGCAAATACGCGCAGCAGGGCAATGAACCGTCCGACGAATACGGTTTTGCCGGCATTTTCGCTAAAGCGGGTTTTGAGTTCTATAAGTTTTTTTTCGTCGGTGCGGAAAATTCGCCCTATGCCGACGAGCAAGGGCCATCCTCCAGAGCGGCCTATCCAATAGCCGAAGTTCCCGCCCAAGGCGGCACCGGCGATCGCGCAACCGAGAACCATCCAGTAACTCAGTTCGCCACTGCCAGCCATAAAACCCCCGGCGATGGTGATCGTTTCACCGGGCAGGGGCACTCCGAGGTTTTCTAGCAAAATCCCCAGAAAAACTGCCAAGTAGCCGTATTGATGGGCAATTTCCTGGATAGTCTCCAGCGATACAAATTCCATTGATATTCAACAGAGTCTTAATAAAGTCTTCGTACTTTGTAACATATTGGCGTCTGACTTGGGAATAGTGTGAAGTGTGGCGTCAGGGAGCGTGAAAAGTCCTCGGATGCCTCGGCTCGATGCTTCGGGGGTGCGGAGTCTGGAGCGTGGATTGCTGTGAGGGATGAAAGCCCCCGGGAAAAACCCCGGCGTAAGGAGTTGAAGACAAGTAAGGAATTAAAATAGTGAGGGATAAAGGTGAGAAGCTAGAGAAAGTTTCACGGGTGGTGCAGGAGGCAGTTTATGGCGACTGTTCGGGAATTGCCCGATCGCCTTTTGCGGTAAAAAAGCCTGTAAATATCTCGGAGAAATCCACTAGCTTTCTTTTTTGCACTGGCTTCTGGCAGTGATTCCCCGCAAAAAATCTATACTCGAAAATAGAGGTTAAGCTGCGATCGCGCCGCAGAGCGCGCCGCAGTCGGCAGTAGGTAACCGTCAAGCGAGAAAGTTTTTCCTGCCAAAATGGCCGCTTGCTGGCTGGGTAATGCGTCATAGTGAGGTTTAGCGACCCTTGGCAACCCCACCTTTGCCGTCCGTGTGGCTGGCGAGTGGGCGCAAAAAACCTGTTGCATTATACACGATAACATGTAGTGCCAGCAGCGATCGCAAACACGAGTTGGCGTGACGCTTGGCAGACCCAGATAGGGGAAACATATTCCATCTTAGTAGCATCAGGATCGTGTTGCTGTTGGGTGGAGCCCCTCAGCACTGCATGAGCGAACGTCTACCAGCTAGGGTAAAATTATGGCAACCAGAGAAATCAAGCAACCCATCATCCTTCAGCCGCAAGCACGTCTGGATTCCCTAGGCGGCAAAGCCCTGCAGAAACAAGTGGCAGCGATCGCCGCTGAAGAACACGATGTCTGGGTGATTGACATGACCCAAGTCGATTTCGTAGATAGCTCGGGGCTGTTTGCCCTAGTCGCCGGATTGCGCTCAGCCCGCGAACAGAGATGTCGCTTCGCAATCTGCAATGTGAAAGCAACCGTCAAGCTGATTTTCGAGATTACTCAGCTCGATAGAGTCTTTGAAATTTTTGAGAGTTACGACGCCTTAATTCAAGCACTGGAGTCCCGCCCGCCGCGATCGCCAGAGATGGCTTTAGCCGCCGCCTGAGTCCGCGCTTTGGAGTTAAAGGTTTAGAAAGCGAGTCCAATCGGGTGCATCTCCCTATTAAATTTTAGCTGCCAGATTTTAGCTGCAAGCTTTCAGCCAGAAGATTTCAGCTCGAGTTGGCGTCCGCAAAAATTCGGAAAACTTATAAAAACTTCACATTTATCACTGAGACTTTATAGGAAAAGCTAGCAGACGGGTTGCACGCCAAGGCAGGGGCATGGAAAATAGGGCACGGGGAATCGGCTTTCCCAATTACCGATTAGCCATTTTACCCATTATCCATGCCCTGCATAACCCCTACCCCATGCCCCATTCCCGCCGTACAGCGGGATTTTCAAGCATTCCCTAACGAGGGCAAGTCGAGCGCTTTAGAGCCGGGAGAGAAACTGGGCAAATCCAGCTTGCCAGTAGAGCGACGAGATTTCACCGCCAGACGGTAGCTGACACTTTGCAGCTCGGCGTGGAGCTGGCGATTTTCGCGCTGCAGCACGGCTAGCTTTTCTTTCACGGGAGCCATGCGCTCGGCAAACTTCTCGCGATACACACCGGGCAGTTCTTGCACGACTTGCTCTAACATGCGGCTGCGATCGGTCAATTCCTGTACCGACTGACGCAACTGGTATATCTCGGCATCGCGCGCGGCGATTTGTTCTTGGTAAAAACCGACTTGCTGCTCGACACCTTGCAACTGTTCCTGCAAGGCTTGGATCTGGACTTTATAGCGATCGCACCCCTCGGGCTGGGGCATGAAAGCCGGCTTGCCCTTCACCAGGCGGAACAGCTCCTGGGACAACTGTTGGACGAGTTGGTCTTTCACCAACAGTTCTTCCCGCAACCGGGAGTTTTCGGCTTGCAGCTCTTGTGGGGTTTGCGGTTCGGTTTGGCTCACGGTGGCTGAATACTCCAACGACGAATAGTGATTGTACTTGTGGAAATTAGTTTTGCTGTTAATTTATCATTTGCAAACGCAATTGACATCTAGCCACCCGAAAGCCTGTCACAAATCTTTGGCATTCCCCCGCTACAGGGTGGGCGGAGCCGCCCCGAGTTGTGCTGCAAACGCCCCGCGTTCCGGCGTCGCCAGCCCCTGCTGCAGCACCGCCAGCACTGCCGCCAAATCCCCCGCCAGCAGCGCGGGGACTGACAGCCACAAACCCGGAAACACCTCACTGCGCACCACCCCCGCCGCATCCGGTTCTAGGAGAACGTACTCGCCCTCTCTGAGCCTGAACCAATCCAGCCTATTCTCGTAAATTTGCCAGACCAGATATTCTTGTACCTGATTGCGGCGGTAAGTTCGGAGTTTGTCGCGCAAATCGTAGGATGCACTAGACGCCGCCACTTCCGCAATCAATTCGGGAGCGCCTTCTACATAGCCATCCGCATCGATGCGCGACTGCCCGCCGGCGCTGGGCTCCAAGCGCAGCAGCGCATCTGGTTGGGGCTCGTTGTCCATATCCAGGCGCACCGTGGCATTGTCGCCCAGCCTCACCCCCGGGGTGGCAGCGCGATAAACCCACAGCCAGCCAATGATACTGCTGTGCGGTTCAGCATGAGGCTCGAAACGCACCGGCGATGCCACATACACGACTCCTTCAATCAGTTCGGCTTTTTTAATCTCGGGCATGGCTGCGTAGCGGCGCTCGAATTCGCGGCGCGTCAAGCGATCGCCATTTTCCAACGGCAGCAGTTGAGTGACAAGACTCGCCAGTGATTTTTCCGCTGTCATAAATGCTTCTGTTTCAATCTCTACAGCCAGTTTATCAAGGCGATCGCGATTCCAGGCGCGCCAGACAAGCGCGCTGCACGCCCGAGCCGCAAACAACCTAAACTGGTAGTAAAGTCCGATCGACTTAACCGATCGCAGCATGTAAATGTAGAGGTTCCACAGTTGTTTCACGCGATGGTTTCTGGGTTGCAATTTCTGACAAGCGCGATCGCCCGTGCAGGCGAGTTCTTCGCGATTCGCTGCCAGTGGCGGCGAGCCGTTTCTACCTGTCTCTTGGCGCTAGTAGCGGCAGCGAGCTGCCTGCTGCTCTTGACGCCGCCGGCTCTGGCGGGCAGCAACGACGACAATTTCGACGGCAATATTTTCGCCCTCTATGGCGGCAATGGCTCGCTGGTGCCGCCCAAAGTCACGCTCGCCGAGTCGTTGAAGCGAGACGTGCCCTCGCTATTGGTGTTCTATGTCGATGACAGCAGCGATTGCAAGCAATACGCAACCGTCGTTTCTAACCTGCAAGCCTTCTACGGGCGCGCCGCCGATTTCATCCCCATCAGTGCCGATGCCATTCCCCCTAAATCTACCTACGAACCGACGGAACCGGGCTATTACTTTTCTGGCGCAGTCCCGCAAACAGTTTTGATCGACCAATCTGGTAAAGTCGTTTTGAATGTGACGGGAAAAGTGCCCTTCGAGCAGGTTGACGATGTTTTCCGCGAGGTGTTTAATTTACTGCCCCGTTCGGAATCGGTTGAGCTTAAACAGCGCTCTGTCAATGAGTTCAACAGTGAATTATCGAAATAATGGGTAATGGGGCATTGGTTAGGGTGGGGTATGGGTCAGAACAATCCACCCCATTGCCAATTACCCATTAGCAGTTATCAATCTCCTTTCTCCAATCCCCGTCACTGCAGGGGTCGCGATTTTCTCGGCTTTGTCTCCTAAGCTGTTACGCATAGAATTTGCTTTGTAAGTAGGCAGGCAGAAATCAAGCGAAGAGTAGAAACCCGGTTTTTTGAAAAACCCGGGTTTCTCGCTCTCGTTCGAGTGCAATGATTTACGCTTAAGTGCTTATATCCCCCTCCCCCTCACCCCTGAATCTGCCTGTCGGAGAACTCTGTAGCTTGTATCACTTCTCGAACTTACCCGATCGAGAGCTTGACATTTCTTGAAAGAAATGCTATCATGTTTTTTAAGTAAAAATATATAGTCAGCCTAATCTAGCGCCCGGGCTTTCAGGGCAAATCAACTGAAAGCGTGCGTGTTGGAGCGGAGGAACCAAATTTATTTCCTGGGGCGTATCTCTTAGAAGCGGAAGTCCCAAGGCGGAAGGGAGAATTAAAAGATTTTCGATCGATCTTTTACCCTTTACCTTTTCTGCTTCAGGAGAAGGGCACCTCTCAGCCCTAGCCCGTCAGCTAACTCCGCCGGCATTGGGAGGGGACTGACGAGACAGCATTCTCAATCAAAAGCGTGCCGCTCTCATCAGCTTCCCTGCTACCTCAGAAACCAGATCGTTTGTACCCATCCCGACTGTAAGCCAGGGAGGCTTTATGATGTCAATGCAACCCAGCCCTCACTTCAAAGCTGTGGCCGATTTCGGCAGGCGGCAGCAAATCTGCCAATTCTTCACGTTCTGTAAAAATTTTACCGCTATTTTGGGGATTGTTCTGAATTTTTCTGCGGCGAGAGACTGCCTCTCTATTCCCCGCTTGTAAAACGCCACTGATTATTTAATGCCATCTGGCAGCAATTTGCTTGCGATCGCAAGCGCTTCACGCGCGTGCTTCTTGATGCAGCACGATCGCTGCGCTGCACCCACGATCGATCGTGCTGCGGCACGCTGTTCGCGCCCATTTTCAACATTTGAACTCTCAAAAATCGGATAAATTGGAGAAATTCGGTGGAAAACTGGCAAGCCTTTGTAGCAACCGCCACATTTATCGGCGTGATTTTTTTAGTAATGACCGAGTGGATACACCTAACGATTGCTGCTTTTTTGGGCGCATTAATCCTGGTTTTTGCCCACATAATGACCCTGAACGAAGCGATCGCCTACATCAGCCGCAGTCACGCCACGCTGGGCTTATTCTTCGGCGTCATGGTACTCGTCAGGGCATTTGAACCGACCAAAATATTTGATTATTTAGCCACCCAGATCGTGCTATTGGCAAAAGGGCAAGGCAAGCGCCTGCTGCTGGGAATTGTCGCGATTACCACTCCCATCTGCGCCGTTTTGCCCAATGCCACAACCGTGATGTTGCTGGCACCGCTGATTCCCCCAATGGCGGAAGAAATCGGGGTGGATTTTGTCCCCTTACTGATTCTGATGGTATTTGTCGCCAATAGTGCGGGACTGCTGACGCTCGTCGGCGATCCGGCTACGTTTATTGTCGGCGATGCCGTGAATATCAGTTTTGCAGATTACTTGGTCAAATTGAGTCTGGGGGGAGTCGTCGCGATCGCCACTATCTCAATCATGCTGCCGTGGTTATTCCCCAAAACTTGGCGGAAAAAATTAGACGATTTAGAACACCTGCCCCACCCGAAAATCAACCACCCGCGAATTTTGGCGATCGGGAGCATAATCATCGCCTTCGTGCTGATTTTTTTTGTGGTCGGAGAAACCCTGCCCGTTCCCGTATCGCCTGCTGCCGTTGCTTTATTAGGAGCAGCTTTGGCACTGCTCCTCGCTCACCACAGCAAAATCGATTCCGTTAACAATATCTTGCGGGATGTAGACTGGAGTACGCTGCTATTTTTCATGTCCATATTCGTGCTGATTGGCGGGCTGGAAAAAACCGGCGTCATCGGCAGCCTTTCGGGACTTTTAGCCGTTATCTTGGGAAAAAATATCGCTTTGGGTTCGATAGTTTTGCTCTTGGTCGTCGGGATAATCTCCAGCGTCGTCCCCAATATCCCCCTAGTCGTGGCAATGGTGCCATTACTCAAACAGTACACAGTCACCGTCGGGCTGGCACCGGCAGAAGTGCTGTCTCCCGACTTTCAGGGGCAATTTCCTCCAGAAGTGCTGCCTTTATTTTATGCTATGATGTTTGGTGCAACTCTTGGAGGAAATGGCACGCTAGTGGGAGCTTCTTCTAATATCGTAGCGGCGGGAATTTCCGAACTGCACGGACGCCGCATCTCATTTAAAACCTTTCTGCGCTACGGGCTGCCCGTGATGGTGCTGCAGTTGCTCGCAGCCGCTTTGTATGTGACGATTCGCTTTCTGCTGTAGTCGTGCAGTCTCGCAAGTTGGCGTTAAAAGCGAAGTTGAACCGTTTTTTAGAAACCTCGCTGTTAGGTATTTTTTGGGTTCCAGCTTGCCTCTCAGGTCAAGACTGTATTTCCCGATCCCCTGACGGGCAATTCGCTATCCTTTTCGCTAAGGCTTCAGACGCCGCAGGGGCAGAACGCTCGCCCCCGCAGGAAATGCGTACAATTACAGGACATCGACGGGAGCAATGGCTGTTGATTAGCAAATAGAGGATAATTTTACTGTTTTCCAGGTAACAAAACTTTACCTCTTGAGAGAGATTGACGCTGCAAGCGCGGAGTGCTAATATGATTAAAGAAAAATAAACAAGTCAGCCTAATCCAGTTTTTCTACTGCCAAGAAAAACTGGAGCGGAGGAACCACCTAAATTTTTTGGGGCGCATCTCTGAAAGGCGGAAGACAGAAAAAGGCGGAAGGCTAAGTTTCAACCGATTTATTCATCCCGAATCTTCACCTTTTATTCTTCCTCCTTCTGGAGAAGGGCATCTCTCAGCCCTAGCCCGTCAGCTAACTCCGCAGGCATTGAGAGGAGACTTAGGAAAATCACGAACGATGAATGATGAAAGGTGAATCCCCCGGATTCATCATTCATACTTCACGCTTCACAGTTCCGAAGAGTCTCCGGTTGGTAACGATCGCTCTTGTTGTAGGTTCTTGACTCTGAGGAGTTTGATATGGAAATTCCGGTAAATGAAACCCCGCTAGCCAGACTTCCCAGCCAAAAAAATTAGCCCGGTCAGAAAACCCCGGACAAGGGTAAACTGGAGGGGAAGCGCAGAAAAATATCTGCATGAAATGTCCTGGGGATGAAACAGCGGGAGAGAATGCCCGCACCTTGGCAATTCCCTGCCAATTTTTGCTGATAGATGAACCATCGGGCGCAGTGGAGGCACTGACGCGCGGCAAATAGCAGCAGCAGATACAGGAAATTTGAAAAAAGCACCGACAAGCAGTGATGATGATTGCCCGCGACGGAGATGAAGCGACCTACAGATCCGACCTACAGATCCGACCGGCTCGTCCTGATGGCGAACGGAGCGGCTGCTACAATAGGAGAGATTTTCAAGGTGCCTTTCTTGCATCGGCGCGTTTCGCCAGAAATGGCGGGAATCCCGGAAGTATTGTCAACTCCGCAACTGCGCCATAAGTTGTCTCGATCGCTACTGAATCCCACAGGAGTAAATTACACTAGGAATAGCTCGAGTAGTTGAGCAGGTGGCCTACCTAGTCTCGCGATTTATTTCAATTGAGAGAGGTTAAAGCTGTGAATGTCAAGTCAATGTTAGCCCGCCTGGAAAGCGCACTTGGCCGCAATGACTTAATCGAACAAATGGTGTTGCAGCCAGAACCAGCGGCATCTCCTTCTGATTCGGCTTCTGATTCGGCTTCTAAACAATCGGTAAATTTAGTGGTTGGCTACAGCAGCTCTCCCAGGAGTCAAACGGCTCTCGATCTTGCCCTTTGGATGGCCCATCAAACGCGCATCGCCACGAGCACGCAAGTCACCGTTCAAGTTGTCTACGTCTTAGATGACAGCCAAATCAGCCAGTATTCGGATTTATTCAACTTGACAGAAAGCCCGTTGGCAAGATCCGCGATCGCCGGGAGCGATCGACCCCTACCGAAGTGGCTGGCAGCTAGCCCGCGCCTGACATCCTCCGACCTACAGTGCTTCAAAACCAATTCATCGCCAGCAACAGCGCTCGATCGAGCCGATCGCATCTTGTGGCAAGCTCGCTGTCTGGCTGAAGAATGGCGGGGCTCTTTCACCGCTCACCTGCGGTTTGGCAGCGTCGCCGCAGAACTGAGAAAAGTTGTAGAAGAAGAAGCCGCGACCGTGCTATTTTTGGGCTGCAAATCCGTCAACCATTCAATTATCCGCCAACTCGGCGAGGACTTCCCCTGTGCGGTACTGGGAATTCCCGCGACGCTGATGTCGGCAGAAAGGTTTGATTCTTCCTCAGATTGTCTGTCCATTTAAAAGCTGAGTAAAGGGCGCATCTCCATCTCGCAGGCAAACTGAAACCTTCCCAAAAAGCGGAAAATCGGGGTTGTTGAAATAACGGGAGGGTTTTATTCTGGGAAAAAGCAGCTTGGTGAGAGGCGATCGCCGGCTCGTCACTGGCGCGAGCGAAAAGCCAAAGCAACCACCTCCTTCAACAACATAGGAAATCCCAAATATTTGCCCGTGCGAGTCCAAAATCTCACCGATTTTGGACTTTTTTGCGGGCGCGGCGCGCTCCGTGCCGAAATCAATCGCTCAGAAACCGGGTTTCTGAGTACAAAGAAACTCCGCTTCTGATATTGCTCGACCCCGAACTCTAGCCGCTACGAACTCAACAGTAATGCGACGAGCTTAAGTTCGTTGCTAAACTTCTTAGGAGCTGTGTAAAAACGACTGAGTGGGTGCGTTCTGGCGAGAAAGCGTTCGGACAAGAGTGGACGGCAAAAAAAGCCAACTTATTTTTCCACGCCTCCTTAGTTCAGCCCTCACAACCAATCACAGACTAAATTCTGCTGGGTTTTTTTTATGCACCTGAGATTTTCTCGAGACATTGAATTGCTACTGAAACGGTTAGCCAGCCAGCCCTTGACCCTAGCAGATATTCTCGCAGAAACTTCGGAACGGGGTTTTATTCTGGTCATCGGATTGCTCGTTTTGCCCTTTTTAGTGCCCGTGCCGCCCGGGCTGACGGGCGTGTTCGGTTCGGGCTGCTTGGTCCTGTGCGCGCAAATGGCCCTGGGACGGCGATCGCCCTGGCTGCCCCGCAAGGTGGCTCAGTTTCAATTTCCCCGGAAATTTATCCTGGTGCTGCTCAACAACCTCAAACGCTTCACCCGCGTCCTCGATAAACTCGCCAAACCCCGCTGGCAGCGAATCGCCAACAGCCCGCGCGTTTGGCAAATCAATGGCATCTGCCTGACGTGGCTGACGGTCTTGCTTTTGCTGCCGCTTCCCCTCACTAATCCTATCCCCACATTTGGGATTTTGCTCTTCGTCGTGGCGACTCTGGAAAGCGACGGCTTGCTCCTGTGCGTCAGCTACGTTCTGACAGTTTTGATTACCCTAATTTTTGCTTTTATATTTTATACCCTTTGGCAAGGGGGTTCTAGCCTGCTGCCCAGCTTGTGACGGCGAGGAAGAGTCTGGCGTGTGGCGTGTGGGCTAACAGGAGAGTCGGAGGGTGCGAGAATGACAGAGGGGTTGTAGGGGCGCTCAGCGGCAAGTGCCCTCTTGCGATCGCTCGTCTGAATTTTTCACAGCGAAAATTGCAAGCTAATGCCGATTACAGCAAGGCAGGCTCCTAAAACCGTTCTAAAACTCACGCGATCGCCCATTGCCGCTGCGATCGGAAGGACAAAAAGTGGACTGGTCGAGAGCAAGGTTTGAACGATTCCTGCCTGGGCAAATTTGAAAGAGGTCTGCTGCAGCCAAATCCCCAGATAATTTCCTATAAAAGCTGCCAAGAAAATTGAAGCAATTGCTTTAAGCGGTAAAGAAAATTTCACGGTTTCCTTGGGGATATCCGAGGATTCTGAAGGGCGCTTGCGTGCAGAACGAAACAAGAACAAGACGAAAACCGTCACCGTTCCCGCACTCAGCCTGAAGAAACTGCTCCATAAAGGAGTTATGGTCGATTCTGCCAAGGCAGCACGCGAAAGAACAGCACTGCTGGCTTTCGCGAATTCAGCGACTAAACACCACGCGAACCCCACTTGCCAGTTTTTGACCTCAATTACCTTCGCGCTCGTTCGTTCGCTCATCACCCACGCTACGCCTAAAATCGTTAATAAAATCCCGCACCATTTCGTTGCCGACAGTCTTTCTTCTAAGAACACTAAAGCGAGAATAGCGACTAAAGGCGGGACTAAGGTTTCCATTAGAAGGGTCAATCTAGCCCCCAACTTGTTGAGAGCGTAGAGATCGGCTAAATCTCCCAAACCTAGAGAAATAGCCCCGCTCAAAATCAAAAGCCCTATCTGAAATAAATTTCCTTCTCTGAGAGGCTCTCCTCTCACCAGCAAGGTTGTGAAAATAAGAGCGATCGCGATCGCTCCTTTCAACAAGCCCACTTGAAAAGGCGTTATTTTTTGGACGACTTGACCGATAATAGCGGTGGCGATCGCCCAGAGACACGCGGCGCTAAGTGCGGCTATTTCTCCGCGAAAATTATTCACCCACAGGAAAATAGATTCCGCTCACCCTCCAATTCTCTCAGATTTATTATTTTATTTGGGCTTATTTTAGCTGACTAAGCCTCCAAAAATATAGTAACGCTAAAACTTATTTTACTAAGCTTTAGCGTCATTTTAGGCAAAATTTGCCTGCCTGAAACCCCGTTTATTTGAGAAGCCTATATGAGGGGTGAAACGGCAGATTCAAATCTTTCGGATTATTCTTGAGATAACCTTCCTATTGGTAGCTTTCTGCAAAAGCTCGCCCGCTGTCTGCGGTAGAAAACAAGAGACTTTCACTGTCGGATAAAGGGAGGAGCGGCGTATAATCGCGGCTCACCAAAAATTCCGGTCTTGGTTCACCGGGAGGGATGGGGATATTCTCAACGCTGTTGTAGGTAATAATCATTAGGCGGCGCGGGAATGGAGAAATATTAGGAGCAGAGCTGTGTACTACATTGCTGTCAAACAACAGCACGGAGCCAGCCGGCCCTTTTGGCGCTATAATGCCTTCCTTCTCGGCTAATTGCGCGATCGCTGCGAGAGGGGGGCAATACTTGAGATCGGAACTGAAATTCACCGACCATTGATTTTTTCCTGTATTATTCGATTCGGATGTTGCCCCAGCAGGCGCTTCGACATCCATCATCCCCTGTTTCTGCGAACCGGGAATAAAATAAATGGGGCCATTAAATTCGTTCACTTCATCGATAAAAATCACTACATTGATTATATTGGGTGAGGGCAGGCCGTCTTCTTCGTGCCAGTAGATGAAATCCTGGTGCCACGGCCAGACATCTCCGTGAAAGGCGGCTTTTAAATTCATTTTAAACTGATAGACATAGACCGGGCTGTCGAGAAGCTGAGAAATCGGGTTAAGCAGTCGCGGGTTCCGGGTCAAATCGGAGAAAAATTTGTTATTAGAATGGCATCCGTGGAGCGCGCGTACCGTTTTTTTGTCCTTTTCCAGAACTCGTCCTGGGGAATCTTCCGCCATCAACAAGTTTATCTGTTCGTGCATCAGCAAGATTTCTTTTTGGGAGAAGCATTCGGGAATTAACAGCACTCCCTGATCTTTGTACTGGGCTATCTGTTCTTGCGTCAAATTCATAAATTTATCTCCTTGGTTTCCGCAAATCAATGCAACCTTAGCTACAGCAGATTCCCTTCTAGATTTGTCTCAGCAGTGCCTCCTGCTTAACCTCGATTATAGCTGGTTTTTACGGAGGCTCAAAGGGGTCATATCGCGCCAAACTTCCTTAATATAGGCCAAGCATTCTTCTTTTGTCCCGATCTTCCCCGCATCCTGCCAGCCAGGAGCATTCTCGCGATCGCGCGGCCAAATAGAATACTGTTCTTCGTGATTGACGACGACTTTGTAAAGGGTGAATTCTTCCCGATCGCTCCCATTCATATTGCCAGTCTCTTACCGCTCTAAAAGGTTTTCTCTCAAGGAATTGTACGAACCAGAGACAGTTTTTTTGATTGGGCAGAAAAATGCCCTTGGTTGTAAAATCAATTTCAGGGCGATTCGCCTTGCGGCGATTCGCTGTCGCGATAGCTATAGCCCTTCGGGCATGGCTACACTAACGCTTCACGCTTACGCTTCACGCCTGATGCCAGATGTGTCTGGCGCATTATCGAGGCAGCGCCTTAATTGTTCTGCCAGAGATTCAACGCCGGGTTTCGTCAGGATCGTGTAGTGATTGCCCGATACCGTGCAATGTTCTATCGGTTCGCTCGTGAATTTGTCCCAACCCAGCCGCGCCGGAGCGGGCGAATGCTCTGCTAGCAATTCGTTGGCTTGTAAAAGCGCCATTCGGTGCGGGTAAACCGGCGGAATATAGCGAGCTAATGCCTGATAGTTTGCTTGAAAAACTTCTAGCAGAGGGCGAAACTGCGTCAGCCCAATATCCGCAGGGAAAAGCCCAGCCATTTTTGCTCGCTCCAAGAGGGAATTCAGTTGCTCGTCGCGGGCGATCGCGCCCGTTGTGTCGTCCAAAACAGGAAAATCTTTTCCAAAAGTACCCCCTAAATCCTTACAAAATTGGTTCAACAAGGCTGCCTGATCAAACTTGTCAGGCATCGGTTCAGGTGCCCAACTATCCAGTAAAGCCAGCAGCCCGATCTCATGCCCCTGTTTTTGTAACTGCACAGCCATTTCAAAAGCGACAACTCCTCCCATCGACTAGCCGCCTAATAAATAAGGGCCATCTGGCTGAACGGCACGCACGGCTTCGATATAACAAGCCGCCATATCTTCAATTTTTGCGAACGGCTGCTGCTGTCCGTCCAGTCCTCTGGCTTGCAGCCCGTAGAAAGGGCGATCGCTCCCGATATAACGCGCCAATTCGTAGTAGCAAAAAACGTTCCCCCCCCACGGGATGCACGCAGAAGAAAGGACGTTTAGAACCTTTTGGCTGAATTTCTACCAAAGGCGACCAACTTCTCAAGCTCTGTCCCTGACGCAGAATGCCAGCCAGTTCCTCGACCGTCTCTCCTTGAAAGAGCGCAGTTAGCGGCAAACTCTGTCTGAATTGCTTTTCGATTTCAGCGAAGAGACGCACAACCAAAAGCGAATGTCCGCCGATTTCAAAAAAGTTATCTTTCACCCCCACCGCATTAAGATTGAGAACCTTTTCCCAGATTTGGGCGAGTTGAAGTTCCCAGATATCTCGGGGCGCAACAAAGTTATTTTGCAACTCAGCAGCCATTTCTGAGGGAGCTGGCAGAGCGCGTCGGTCTATTTTGCCGTTCGGCGTTTGCGGCAGGGCATCCAGCGTCACGAAAGCAGAGGGCACCATGTATTCGGGCAGCCGTTCTTTGAGGAAGCGGCGCAGTTCGCTCGATGTTGGTGCTGAGAACGTTCCATTTTTGTAGGGGCGAAGCATTTGCGCAGATAGACTGTCGGTTTGTGGCAGAATCTTACGCGCAAATGCTTCGCCCCTACACTCAGGTACGAAGTAAGCCACTAAGCGCTTGTCGCCCGGAATGTCTTCTCGCGCGATCGCGACAGATTCTCGCACTTGCGGGTGAGAATTTAAGGCGGTTTCAATCTCTCCGAGTTCGATGCGGAAGCCCCGGATTTTCACCTGATTGTCAATTCGACCGAGATATTCGATATTTCCATCGGGCAAATAGCGGGCTAAATCGCCGGTTTTGTACAGGCGTGCCTCCGGGCGATCGCTGAATGGGTGAGAAATAAATTTCTCGGCGTTTAATTCCGGGCAATTCAGATAGCCTCTCGCCAATCCGTCACCGCCGACGTGCAGTTCGCCAACAATTCCGACGGGAACGGGTTGGAGATTGCCATCTAAAATGTAGATTTCAGTATTCGCAATAGGTCGCCCTATCGACTCCGAAACGCTATGTTTTTGACGCCCAAGATCCAAGGCATTAACGCGGCAAATTGTTGACCAAACAGTCGTTTCTGTTGGCCCGTACATATTCCACAGAGAAGCGCCTTTTTCTAATAGCGTATCTGCGAGTTCTCGCGGCAAGGCTTCTCCGCCGCAGAGCATTTTTAATGGCGGGCTACTTTCCCAGCCAGCCGCCAGCAGCAATCGCCACGTTGCAGGCGTTGCTTGCAAAACTGTTGCGCCACAGCTCAGCAATTTAGAGAGTAATAAATCTCCATTCGCGGCAATTTCTCGACTTGCCAATACTATTTTTGCCCCTACCAGCAACGGCAGGTAAATTTCTAGAGCGGCAATATCAAAACAGATGGTAGTGACTGCGAGTAGAGTGTCCGACTTTGTTAATCCCGGAGCCTCGCGCATGGAATTTAAGAAGTTGACCAAAGACTGGTGCGAGATTTGTACGCCTTTGGGATTTCCTGTAGAGCCGGAGGTGTAAATGATGTAGGCTAAATTGTCGGAGTTGGCGCTGCTGTCGGGATTCGACTGGCTCTGTTGAGAAATTTTTCCCCAATCTGCATCTATATCTATTAATTGCGCTTTCTGTTCTGGCAGTAAAGCGAGCATTTTTTGCTCGGTTAAGAGAATTTTTACCCCAGAATCTGATAAAATACAGGCAATGCGATCGCGGGGATACATTGGATCGAGTGGCACATAAGCGCCCCCAGCTTTGAGGATGCCCAGCAATCCGACAACCATTTCTAGGGAGCGTTCCACATAAATGCCGACCGGCATTTCGGGTTTGACTCCTAAATTCTTCAGGTAATGTGCGAGTTGATTTGCTCTGGCATTCAACTCCCTGTAGGTTAGCTGTTTGTCTTCAAAAATCACTGCGATCGCGTCGGGGCTCCGCTCAACCTGCGCTTCAAATAACTGATGGATGCACTTGTCGCGGGGATAGTCTGTCTGGGTGTTATTCCATTCCACTAAAAGTTGATGCCGTTCGGCTGCCGTCAGCAAAGGGAGTTCTCTAATTTTCCGCTCTGGATTCGCCACAATCCCCGCCAGTAGGGTTTGGAAATTAAGAGCCATTCGGGCGATGGTTTCCGGTTCAAACAAATCGGTGTTGTAGTGCCAGAAAAACTGGAGATTCTCCGATGCTTCTATAACCGTTAAATCCAGATCGACGGCTGCCCCTGGTTGATGTCCGAGCAGGTATGGCTCTATCTGAAGCCTTTTTTCCTGTATCTGCGAAGAATTTTTATCGCGATCGCGCCCATGTTGCTCGTGCCAGGTAAAGGAAACTTGGAACAGAGGCGATCGACTTTTATCTGGCTGAATTTGCAGCCGTTCGACTAATAAAGCAAAAGGATAATCCTGAAATTTACGAACTTTTTTGACTTTCCCGCTGACTTGCGCGAGTAAGTCTTTGAACGTCGTGTTTTCCGCCAGAGTTGCCCGCAAAACAACGGGGTTGACAAAGTTTCCTACAATTTCTTTAAATTCATCTCGACTCGTCCGAGTATTCATTGGAAGTCCCGCGAGGATATCTTCCTGCTGAGTGTAGCGGTAAAGTTGCGCGAGAAATGCTGCTAGTAAAATATTATCTAGGCTTTCTCCCCAAGATGCAGCAACCTCTTGGAGTCTGGCAATTAATTTCTCATCTAATTTGAACAGATGAGTTTCTGTGCGATCGCTCTGTATGGAGGAACGCGGTTTATCTGCGGGCAGATTCAAGATGGGCAACTCGCCAGCTAATTGTTTTTGCCAGTATTCCCGCAGTTGCTCTCCCCGCGAACTTGAGAGGATTTCTGACTGCCAGCGCCCGAATTCTGTATAGGTAATATTTGGCGGCTGTTCGCTGATTCTTGCGGTTTCGGCAGTATATATTTTTTGAAAATCATCGAGGAGCAGGTCGAAAGAGCGCCAATCGCCAGCAATCTGGTGCAGTGTTAGCAAGAGAATGGATTCTTTGGCTGAACGCGCAAACAGATGGAGGCGAAAAACTTCTTTTTCTAAGTTTAAAGGTTGGTTAGCTTCTAGAAGGATTTGCTCTTTTAAAGAATCTTCGCTCCAACTGGAGGCATCTGTAAGCTGTATATTCAGTTCCGGCGTTGGGTGAAGTTCTGGAAGTATTTTTCCACTACAGTTGGAATAATTGGTTCGGAGAATCGGATGGCGATCGCCTATTTTTTGCCACGCGCGGCGGAAAGCAATCTTCTCTAATTGCGCGCCAATCCGCACTGCAATAAATAGGTTGCGGGCTGCAATTTTTGGGAACGCTTTTTCAAGGGCAAGTAAAGCTTTCTGGTTGTAGGTTAGGGGATAAGTTTGATAAGAAGCTGCTCCTTCTACAGGCAAGGTTTGGACTTCTGCTGAAAGTGGTTCGCTGCTAGACATAATCGAATTCACCCTGACCAATAATTTACCAAGCTCAGAAAATTTTCAGAAACTTTGGCTCTTTAAACTTCCCTGCTGTTTTATTAAGCTTCATGTTAATAGCTATTTTTTTAAAATGTCAACCCCTAATTTCCTTTTCTATATTTTTTATATTTTTTTAACATTTGCTGAAGCGATCGCTCTTCAGACTGTTTTGCGTGAGGGTTTTAAATTGTACAGAAAAAGCCTGGATTTTGTCAAGCTCTATCTTCTATCTTCTATCAAAGGTCGGCTTGCAGAAAACTCAAAAGGGGGATATGAACTGATACAAGAATCGCGTTCATCAGGAGCAGTTGAGAGCTAAAATTTTCTTCGCTGAGAAGATTTTCAACGGGCCGCGAGTGGCCCTACAGCGGCCCTGACAACCGTCCCAAATGCAAGCCCCCAGAGTCTGGTCAATCTAAAATCGAAAATCTACAATCTCAAATATGAAATCTTAAACCGGTACAAGCAATTGCCCGACCGAAAGAAAGCCCTGCTTTTAGTCAACCGTCACGCCCGACAGGGAGAAAAGCGCGTGTCAGAAGCGATCGCGTGCTTGCAGGCGTTGGGCTTTGAGGTGATAGAAGAATCGACAGAAAACCCCCGGCTGCTGCCAGAGGTGATTCGCCGCTATCAAAACCGCGTAGATCTGGCGATCGTCGGCGGCGGCGACGGCACCCTCAACGCCGCCGTGCAGGGACTGGTAGACGCTTCCCTGCCCTTGGGAATTTTGCCAATGGGCACCGCCAACGACTTGGCGCGGACTCTGGGAATTCCCGCATCCGTGCCGGATGCTTGCCGGATTATCGCCAGCGATCGCACCAAACGCATCGATTTGGGCTGGGTGAATGGCCGGTATTTCTTCAATGTCGCCAGTATGGGCTTGAGCGTGCAAATTACGCAGCGGCTCAGCAAAGAAGCCAAGCGCCGCTGGGGAGTGTTCGCCTATGGGGCGACTGCCTTGCAGGTGATTTGGCTGGCGCGCCCGTTCAAGGCGGAAATTCGCTGCAATGGAGAATCCATTCGGGTGAAGACGGTACAAATTGCCGTGGGGAACGGTCGCTATTACGGGGGCGGCATGGCGATCGCTGCCGATGCCACCATCGACGACCGGCGGCTGGACCTCTACAGTCTGGAGATTCGCCACTGGTGGCAAATCCTCGCCCTACTGCCCGCTATGTGGAGGGGCGAACACGCCAAATGGCCCGGAGTGCGGGCACTACAGGGTCAGGAATTTGAGGTCTATACCCGCAAGAAGAGCGCCATCAATACAGATGGGGAACTGACAGAGCGCTCTCCGGCGCGCTTTTGCGTCATCCCTGGAGCGTTGGCTGTTTTCGTGCCCGAATGAAGCGAAACTTTCCAACCGCTGCGAAGCGCCACTACCCTACCAGATCGTTCGGCAAAAAGTGCTAGATTTTCATCTGAGTTAATATATTGGCAAATTGGCCCACTTAATTCCCTACTCTCAGCAGAAAGACATTGCAAAGGTTACTGGCTAGAATTCGCGGTAGTTCCCTGCTGCTGCCCTGGCAGCAAATCGACTGGTTGCTCTTGGCCCTCACAGTGGGTCTGACCCTGTTTGGGGGAATTATGATCCGCAGCGTGGAATTGCACCAAGGACTGACGGACTGGTGGCAGCACTGGCTCACCGGCGCGGTGGGTTTGGGATGCGCGCTGATTATCGCTCGCAGCCACTACGAAATTTTGATTCACTGGAAGTGGATTGTCTACGGGGCGATCAACTTTTCCCTCATCGCCGTGAGGTTTATCGGCACGGAAGCTCTGGGAGCGCAGCGGTGGATTAACGTTTTGGGGTTCCACGTTCAACCTTCGGAATTTGGCAAAGTCGGGATCATTATCACCTTGGCAGCGATCCTGCACAATCGCCGCGTCGAGACGGTTGCCGATCTGATGAAGGTACTGGCGATCGCCGCCGTGCCGTGGGCGCTGGTGTTTTTCGAGCCCAATCTCGGCACCTCACTGGTTTTCGGGGCAATTACGATGGGAATGCTCTACTGGGCGAATGCCAACCCGGGCTGGCTGATCCTGTTGATTTCTCCCGTTGTCGCCGCCATCCTGAATAATGCTTTTGTCCCGGCTTGGGTGGCCTGGTCGATCGCGATGGGCATCATCGGCTGGCGCACCCTCCCTTGGGCCTTTTTCGGCTCGGTAGGAGCGCTCGCCGTCAACGTCGGATCGGGCGTCCTGGGACACGTTTTGTGGGGATTGCTCAAAGACTATCAAAAACTGCGCTTGATTTCATTCCTCAACCCCGATAAAGACCCCCTGGGATCGGGCTATCACTTGATCCAATCTCGCATCGCCATTGGCTCCGGCCAGCTCTTCGGACAGGGCATCACCAAGGGAACCCAAACTCAGCTACAGTTCATTCCCGAACAGCACACGGATTTCATTTTTTCGGCGATCGGCGAAGAATTGGGCTTTATTGGCTGCATGACCGTGTTTCTCGTCTTCTGGCTGATCTGCCTGCGCCTGGTGACGATCGCTATCAAGGCAAAAGATAATTTCGGTTCTCTGCTGGCGATTGGCGTGCTGTCGATGATGGTGTTTCAGGTGATCGTCAATATTGGCATGAATATTGGCATGGCTCCGGTGACCGGCATTCCCCTGCCCCTGCTCAGTTACGGTCGATCGGCCCTGCTGAGCAACTTGATTGCTATCGGACTGGTGGAATCGGTGGCCAATCACCGACCTCGGCTCAAGTTTTAGCCGCCGCGCTTGCCGTTTTTCCCACCGGCGCGGCGGTGCGGAATTATACCACGTTACCGAGCGGGCGATCGCATAATAGTTTCAATAGACCCCGGCTGGCCACCAACTAGCTGGGGTTAAACTATGAAAAAACTCCAACCCGAAACGGTTATGATGTCGAAGGTCTACACCACGCACGATTTAATTAGCATTTTGGCACAGGAGCGCTCGGCATGTCTGAAGGGAGAACGCCTGAAACTGGCGGCAACCCCTTGTACGGGCAATCCCGCGATCGACAAATTTCTCAAGCCCGATGGGGTACAAAAATTTGCCGCCTATCAGGACTTTAAAGCGGCGGTTCACCGCTACCAGCTCGAACACCAGGTCTCGGGGATTGTCTGGCGTCAGGTATCCGTCAAGGGGCATACTTTGCTCGTTCCGCAAGTAGATGACCAACTCATTGCCCTGCCGGCAGATATCAAAACGCTTAAAGAGGCTAAGGCTGAAATCTTGGGGTTCTGGGAGAAGGTGACGGCAGGCATGGATTTGTACCTGAGCGTGAACAATGGCAAAGATTACCGCCTCCTAGAGCCAGCAGACGTGCCGGCGATCGCCTCTCGCACGGAATGGGCGACTCTGTGGAAGTGGGAAAAGTCTCACTTCCTCGAAATCGTCTTGCAACTGGGTTGGGGCAAGGTGGAAGAAGCCGCTTACCGCCGGGGGTGGCCCGATCACGGCAGCGAATACGTCCACGCCGTCAATCCCGGCCAGCGGCCTATTTGCAGTTAGCAAGGCTTTTGCAGCAGCTATGGAGCTCGCGGCACGAGAGTTTCCAGCGATCGCTGCCATCAGATCGCCCTCAGTAAAATCCTCGACGTTAAGAAAGTTTATAAAACCCTTATCAAGCCAAGCTTTCGTGCTTTAATAAGAAATTTCAATTTGGATGGGGTGCGGGCGTTTCAGGACTCGCATCGCTCCGAGAGGATGCCAGGACTGGAGCGCCCCCCGTGTCAGATCGCCTCGCAAGCGATCGCCGATACAATATCAAACCCCAAAATTCGCTATTGTGCGATCGCGAGCAAGCGGTGAATCCCCGTTTTTTCACCGCTCAGCCTTGGCAATTCAACAGTTATGGGTGGCAATCTAAAAGGCAGAAAACTATGAAAATCAATTGGCCAAAAAAAAATCTAGATATGAACGTCAATTGGGAAAAAGTCTTCTTTAAAATTTCTTTAGTCATGTGCGCCGGCAGTTTCCTATTAACGATTCTGCTGTTGTACCTTTACTGGCACGAAAAAGACCACGCTGTCAAAACTGCGAAAGAAACTGCCAGAAAAGAAGCGCTCCGCGCTGTCCAGAAAATCGATGCAGACATGCGGCGGCTCAGCAGCAGCGCTCAGGCGATCGCCGACGACCTCACATCGGGCCAATTAAAAGACCCGGACCTGGTAAACCGCCTCAAAACTACAATGGCTCAAAACCCCATTTTCTTTGGAGTTGGGGCGGCTTACGTTCCCTATGCGTTCGATCCAAAAATTCGGCTCTACGTTCCCTACTACGCCAAAAAGCAAGGCAAACTGCAATTAACCACCGCACCCGACTACGATTACACCGAGCCGAAACACGAGTGGTATCACCGCCCCCTCAAAGATGGCCCCACCTGGCAGGAACCTTTCTACGGACAAGCAGCCGGCGTGGTTTTAGTGGAATATGGCACTCCTTTTTATCAGATTGACCCGCAAACCAAACAAAAGAAAGCAAAAGGCGTCATCTACGCCGATTACTCCCTGGCAGAGATCAAAAGCATGATGGCCACCCTCAATCTGGGGAAAACTGGTTACGGCGTTATCCTTTCTAAGAAAGGAGCTTATCTCTACCATCCTAGCGACGATTACACGACCAAGGGAAAAACAATATTTCAAGTTGCTGCTGAACAGAAAAATCAACAGCTCAAGGCTCTCGGGGAAAAAGCCATTTCGGGCAAAAGTGGATTTGTAGAAATTGTCGATCCAATCACCGGCCAGACTGCTTGGGTTTTCTTGGAACAAATTCCATCGACTGGCTGGTCGATGGCAGTAAACATCTTCCAGAATGAAGTGATTAAGGACTCTAAAAGCAGCCAACGCCAACTGTTAATCCTCACCCTAGCCGTCACCTCGTTTTTCTTTTTTCTCTCCATTCTCGTCTTCCGTGCTTATACGGGTCAAATCAAGCGGCTTTGGGCTGTCGTCTACTTTTCCAACCTCTTGTGTTTGTCGGGCATCGGTGTTATTTGGTATTTAGCCCTGACCGACCAAAGTTACAAAAGCGGGAGCGATAAAAGAATCGTGCTAAACAGTTCGGTACGGGTGAATCAGTATTTGAACAACCGCGAAGAGACAATCCAGCAAAAGCAATTGGCCAAGCCCATTTACATTCCTACAGGAGTTTTCATTCAGTCTTTAGAATTCAACAGTGCTAATAATGTTACCCTAACGGGTTATATCTGGCAAAAGTTTTACAAGGGAAAGAACGACAGCGTGACTCCGGGCGTGATTCTGCCGGAGTCGATAGCGGTCAAGATTAGCGATCATTATCGAATCCAGCAAAAGGATGCGGAAGTTTACGGGTGGTATTTTGAAGCAAAACTGCGTCAGAATTTCGATTACTCTCGCTATCCTCTCGACTACAAAGATATCTGGCTGCGGATGTGGCCAAAAGACTTTGACAAAAACATCATCCTAGTTCCAGATTTCGAGTCCTATGAGGTGACGAATCCTGACCAGTTACCCGGTATTGAAAAGGATTTTGTCTTGGCGGGCTGGCAGTTAGAAAGCAGCTTTTTTGAATATTTCGTCAACAGCTACAATGTCAACTTCGGCGTAGCCAACTTTCAGGCCAGACAACAAGACAATCCCGAACTTTACTTCACGATGATTGTCCGAAGGAACTTGTTGCCTATTTTCATTGCCAACGTGATGCCCCTAGCTGTGGTATCTTTCATGTTGTTTGCGCTTCTGATGCTGATTAAACCAAAAACTGGGACTGGTTTTATCGGATTGACTGCCAAAGATTTTGTGACGGCTGGTTCTGGTTTTATGTTTATTGTCCTGATCAACCAGAGCAATCTCCGAGCGGCTATCAGCGCTCCGGGAATTATTTACATCGAGTATTTCTACTTCTCGTTCTACATTCTCATTTTGTTAGTCGTGATTAACGGTCTGATGCTGGGCTGGAATGTCAAATTACCGTTGCTTCACTATGAGGAGAATGCCATTCCGAAACTGCTTTACTGGCCGACGCTTTTGGGGCTCTTGCTGCTGATCACGGTGGGCGTGTTTTATTAGTACGCGCCACCGCCACGACAAGGCCACCATTTCCAGGCTACTCCTTGGCGCGGGTGCGGCGCGATCGCTCCTGATGTTTTCCCCCTGACTGTTGGCACAGCTCGGCAGCGGCTACCGTCCTCTATTGCTGTTGCCAGCATTGTTGGGGGTGTCGGTTCTTCCCCCTGGAAAAGCGCTGTTATTGCCGGTATTGCCTGTATTGTTGTTGCCGGTGTCGGCTGTATTATTGCCGGCATTATTATTGCCGGTATTGTTATTGATACCGGGGCTGCCATTTGTGCCGGTATCAATTAGCGGAGTGCCGCTGTTGTTTGCGCCAGTGTCGGCGTTGCTGCCCGTATCGATCAGCGGGCGATCGCTGCCACCAGAGCCGCCAGACTGGTTGGCACCGTTTGTACCGTTGGGGTTGATGATTGTAATGGTGCCGTCGGGGTTGACGATCGCGATCGAGGTGTTGGGTGCGGTTGTGGCGGTTCTGGCGTTGGGATTGGTGTTGCCATTGCTGGCATTATTATTCCTTCCCGTCCCGTTCCTGTTCCCTAAATTGCTCGTAGCATTTTCGTCGGAATTCGTCGGATCAGCGCAAATCTCGTTCAAGTTGATAACCCGTCCCGACGAGCTAATCATAAAGCAGCCCGGATATTCCTGCGCGATCGCGCCTCTGATTCCCAAAGGTACGCCTAAAACCACGAGCGTAGAAATGGCTGATGTAACGGTTAATTTTCTGAACATGGCACGCTTCCACCTCCATCCCTTCAATCTAAAAAAAAGGTTTTTTCCCTGTTTGCTTTCCTCGCGATCGCGACAGTCCCTTGTCAGCCGCCGCTCGGTTCTATTTGGCAATTTTTAGCGCTTCACTGTCCGGCTTTGGTGAGGGTGAATTCCCGAAATTTTGCTTTTTCAGGCATCAATCGGTTTCGGCGCTTTCTGCCGAACTCATCAGCAGAATGCCCGCGACCGGCACGAGAGCTAAAATGAGCGTTAGAGCTAGAGCTTCTATCATCTTTTTCTCGACGGGCGATATTATCTGGTTATGAATAGTTTCGCGCGAAAGACAGTTCGAGGACATCGCCCAAAAGGCGGATTCTCCGGATGAAAGAAAACGCTATAGCGCATAAATATTACCCTTGCGAGGGTTGACAGCGGACGCAGCCGATAGAATGGCTAAATCAGGCTGGTAAGCTGAAAGCGGTCTGTTTTTCTGGAAAAAATTTGACGTTTTATCGCGTCGGGAGATGAAATTTAAAATAAGCAGATGAGCATAAATCATTGCAGTAGGGTTGTGGGAGTGCGGCTAGAAGCCGCTGCTTAGGAAAGCGGCTTCTAGCCGCACTACTTCCGCAGGGGTGTGCAATTGATTCTGCATAATTGCTTATACAAAGCGGTCGGCGATCGCGCGATCGCTTGTCTCGGGCAAGAAACCCGTTTTACCCTGTCTTCCGTTCGGAAAACAGGAAAAATAGCATTCCGGCAGTGAAAAAGCTCGGACTAACGCCAGTCCGAGCCTTTGCAATCAGGATTAGCTCGATCGGGCAGGCGAATGGCCATTTGAGGAGGGAACAGAGCCGTTCGCTTCCGCCTGCCGCTGACACAGCAGCAGGGCAAACCACTGCTGCGGATCGCTCCAGACTTGCAGGGGCGCTAAACCCCGCGATCGCAAGTCGCCGCGCACGACATCGAGGTCGAACTTGCGAGAGATTTCAGTGTGGATGGTTTCGCCGGGGTTGAATTCCACCGTCAAGTCGAGAGCGCGGAGGGAAACCGTTTGCGATCGCAGGCTGCGCAAGTGCATCTCGATTTGCCGCCGTTCCTGATTGTAAAAAGCCCAGTGTTCAAACTGCTCAGTATCAAAATTCCCGTCAAAGCGCCAGTTGAGGTGATTGAGCATGTTGAGATTAAACGCTGCCGTCACCCCCTGCGAATCATTGTAGGCAGGTTCGAGAATATCCTTTGATTTGTGCAAATCAATTCCCAGCAGGAAATATTCTCCCGGCTGCAAAGCATTCGCAACCTGCGAGAAAAAGACATCGCATTCCTGGGGATGGAGATTGCCCAGCGTGCTGCCCAAAAAACAGATCGTCCGCGCCGGCAGTGGGGAGGGAGCGAGCCTCTCGAGCGCCAGCTCGTAGGTACTCACCAATCCGTGAACCTGCAGGGAGGGGTAATCCGCCAGCAGGGCGCGGGCGCTGCTTTCCAGAATGCCCCCGCTCACGTCAATGGGCAGGTAGCGCAGCGGCTCCCCCAGTTCGCTGTAGGCATCCAGCAAAATTCGGGTTTTCGTCGAGCTGCCGCTGCCGAGTTCCACCAGTTCGCACGCACCCGTCAGGCGGGCAATTTCACCAGCGCAGCGGCGCAGGATCGCCGTTTCCGTCCGCGTCAGGTAATATTCCGGCAACTCGCAAATCTGCTCGAATAGCTCCGAGCCGCGATCGTCGTAGAAATACTTCGGCGGCAGAGATTTCGGAAATTGAGTCAGTCCGCTGACTACATCGCTGCCAGTTGATTCTTCCACCAGTGCTGTAGTTGAGAGCAATTGCTCGATCCACAGGCGTTCTTTAGCAGTGGAGCGATCGCGGGTGGCGCTAGGAATTATATTTTTTGAGGCTTGCATTATTACTCTGCTTGACAAACCAACGGCGGAAAGACAAATCCCTCCCTTTCCCCGTCACGACAGAGCGTTGCGGTTCCGGGCGGATCTTCGTGATTTATTGTTACATTAAATGCGTAAATTCCCTCATTTTGCGCCAGATTATTCTCGAAACTCGCTCTTGACGCAGCGAAACCCCGCCAGAATTTGGCGGACTCCCGGCTGATACCAGTTGCGAAAACTGCAGCGCAGCGCCCACGGGCGAGTTGCCCAGCTCCCGCCTTTTAATACGCGGTGTTCGCCGTCAAAATACACTTGGGAATAACCGGGGTAGGGATAGAACTGAAAACCTTCGTAGCCCTCGAACCAACTGCACGTCCATTCCCAAACATTGCCGAGCATGTCGCAACAGCCGTAAAAACTCGCGCCCTCTGGGTAGGCGTCGGCAGGGGTGGTGCCGCCGATTGCGGCGTCGTGATTGCACCGGAGCGCGGGCTGTTTTTCTCCCCACGGGTAGAGGCGCTTGGTTTCGGTTGCGGCATCCCAGCTCGCGGCTTTTTCCCACTCTGCCTCGGTTGGCAGTCGCTTGCCGACAAAGCGGCTGTAGGCGTCGGCTTCGTACCAACTGACGCCGCAGACGGGATGGCTGTCTAGAGCGGGATCGTCCGTCCAATATAGGGGCTGCGTCACCGAATTGGCTTGCAGCCATTCCCAGCCGGCGGGGCACCACCATTTGGGATTGTCATAGCCGCCGGCGGCGATGAATGCTCGGTATTGCCCGCAGGTGACGGGGTAGCGATCGATCCAGTAGGTTTCCAGATGGCGGCGGTGGCGCGATCGCTCGTTATCCAGGGCTTCAATCGCATCGCTCCCCATCTCGAAGGTGCCGGCGGGGATTTCTATCATCTCGCTGGCGGGTTGAGAGCCGGGATTGGGGGATTTGGGGATGTTTGGGAAGTTTTTAGGCTTCCAGTGTTGGAGGTGCAGCACAAAGGCGATCGTTTCGCCGTGCTGGCTTTCGTGCTGGAGGATAAAGTGCCAGAGCCTTTCTTGCTCGTGTAGCGGCGCGATTTCGAGATAGTTCAAGACTTTTTCTCGGACTGTTGCGAGTTGTTCGCGCGTCTGAGCTAGGGTTGGCAGCTTCACCCGTTCTGTTTTCGGCAAGCCGTCGGCTGCGTAGAGTTGGCGATATTGGAGAAAGAGGGGTGGATATTGGGCGCTGCGTTCTAGCAGCCACAGTGCCTCGGTGTAGCCAATGTGCCCCAAGTGCCAGCCTGCGGGGCTGAAGTCGGGATGGGCTTGGCGGCAGAACGTGGCGTCGTCTATTCCTTCAAAGAGGTTGAGGGTGCCGGTGCGGCACTGCTGCAGGGCAGTGCGGATGGCGTCTTTAGAGGGGGTAGATGTCAAGCTCAAGGTTCTCTCCAACGGTGAGAAGGCTATTTTCTGGGCAGCGATTCCAGTTGCCCGGGAATAAGGGCTCGGAGGCGATGAGTGCGGCGGAAGGTAAGCTGGGATCGTCGCGCAGCCAGTAGAGCGAGGGGACGGCAGCCCGGGCGGCAAAGCGCGTGGCAACAAGCTGGCGTCCGTCTGTGAGGATGAGGTTGGCTGAGACGGCGACTTGATGGGAGGCTGCCAAGTCGGCGAGGGTGCGGAGGGCGGCGCGGGTGGCAGCGGCGAGCGATCGCTGTGGAGCAGCGGCTAATTCGTGCATTACCAGCGCAAAGATATGTTCGGAATCGGTGGTGCCGCTGATGAGCTGGTAGGCGTTGTCGTTCAAGCGCGATCGCAGGGGTTTGTAGAGGCTGGAGCGGAAATTTTCGATATAGCCGTTGTGGATGCCCAAAATTTCACCGTACCGGAACGGCTGGCAGTTGTTCAAATCCACCGCCAGCCCGGGCGTGGCGCTGCGCACATTCGCCACCACGCACCCCGACTCGACATAGCGGCTGAGCTGGGGAAGGTTGATATCGTTCCAGATGGGCAGTGTATTCTTGTAAGTAAAGGGGTCAGTTTCCCGCTGCGCGTGATACCAACCGACGCCGAATCCGTCGGCATTCAGCAAACCGGCAGTCATCTCGCGGGGTTGGTAGCTCTGTACGATCAGGGAGTGTTCCGGCTTGTACAGGAGACAGTCGAGCAGGACGGGAGGGCCAAGGTAGCCGAGTAAGCGACACATGCTGGGATATTTATTGGCAATTCTGTAGCATTGTATTGCGCTATCGGTCAGGTGGCTGCGATCGGGGAGCGGGAGAGGGGGAGAGAGTAAAACTGAAAAATTATGCCGCGATCGCGAGGAAATATGTTCCGACTCGAAGATACAATCGGTTTGGCACTGTTCAACATCGGGCAAAATTGCAAAAAAAACGCAATATTAAACCCGAAAGCCTTTTGCCTTCTTGCCCTCGCAGCGGGCAGCGCGCTCTTTACTGTACCCCAGCCCGGAATCAGCCAAACAACAGAATTTTTGCTGCCCTGCCCTCGCCCCATCGAGACGAATTCTTGGGGCGTGCGCATCGGACAGATAGACAATCAACCGATACAGCAGCAAAACTACCTAGTCCGCGCTTTAGTGGCAGAAGTTCCCGGGATGGCGACTGCCCGCCGGTGTACTTGGCAGCTCAGCAACAATAGCCGAACAACCACCGTTAGCGGCTGGCAAGTCGAAGTCTCAACCGAACAAAACGCCAATAAGCTCGTCAAAGCAGCCGCTCGCATGGGCTTTACTGCAGAGGTGACTCGGAGATAAGCTGCTGCACGAAGCTTGTTAAGGTTGAGGAAGAGAGTGGGAGAGGGGGAGAGGGGGAGAGGGGGAAAATGAAAATCCAAGGGTTTCAGCGATTTCCGGGAGCTGCCTCGCTCATATCTATAAAAAACCTATACTTGTCAGGAGGGGGGAGCGATCGCTTGACAGCCGTTAAATGTAGCATTACAATACTACAATTATCACCCGCTCATTGAGAAGCAATGAAAAATGGCCCGCCTAAACCAAATTATTGCCATTGAGAAAAGCATCAAAAGCCGGTCAGTTCAAGAACTAGCCGAGGCGCAGAAATCGCTGCAAAAGCCAGCCCTATTTGCCGGCATCTCGCGCACCTACCGTCCCAAAGACGAGGAGGGCGAGCAATTGCCGCCCGAATCCACCAAGGTGCAAGTCAAAGCCGAGGAGATCATTCGCCAAACGAGCGAAATTTTAACCAAACTTTTCGACGTAACCGCCACCAAAGACTGGACGAATTGCCGCGCTCGCGCCGATGTCGTCGTAGACGGTCAAACTTTATTAACCCAAGCCCCCGTCAGCTACCTGCTATTTCTCGAAAAGCAATTAGTAGACTTGCAAGCTTTCATCAAAAAACTGCCCGTTCTAGATGCCTCGGAAACGTGGACGCTCGATCCCTCTACAGACTCCTGGGCAACCGAGCCGACGCAAAGCTTGAAAACTTTCAAAATGCCGCGCAACCACGTCAAGGCTGAGGCGACGGAACACCACCCCGCCCAAGTAGAAGTTTACTACGAAGACATCACGATCGGATACTGGCGGACGGTGAAATTCTCCGGCGCTCTGCCCGCGCGGCGCGTCAATGAATTGCTCGATCGCCTGGAAAAACTGCAGCAAGCTGTTAAGTTTGCCCGCGAGGAAGCCAATAACTCGGAAGTCGAAGAACAAAGAGTGGGCCAGAGAATTTTTCAATATTTATTCGGCTAAATCGCTTGCTTTTTTTTTGAGTTTAGTTTAATCTGTAAATAGAGTACAAACTCAAACTCAAACTTTAACCTAAACCGTACAGGCGTCACAGTGCAGGTTCAAATCCTGCCCTCGTCATGGCGAGGTAGCCCAATGAGGTAGAGGCAGCGTCCCGTACACCACGATGCTCAAGCTATTACTCTAAGCTGAGCATTCACTGCCGATCGCCTAACAACCGTCCGGGATAATGCAACGTCGAGGTTGCTGGCTCATATCCAGCCCGCTCCACCAAACTCGGGGCGGTAGCTCAATAGGCAGAGCGCGACGTTTTAATATCGAGCCCGAGACTTAAATGGGATGGCGTGCGCAAATGGGCAGTAAAACGAAGCCCTGTAGCAAGGTCAGCGCTACGGGGCTTCATCAATTGAGTGCTGAGTGCTGAGTGTTGAGTGCTGAGTGCTGAGTGAAAGAAGAGTGAGAAAGTAAGAAAAAGTAGTGAAAAAGGGAGGGAGATTTTCCTCAGTGGAGTCGGGAAGAAACCCGGTTTCTCAAGCAAACCGGGTTTCTATCAGCATCAAATCGCGACAAAATCGCTCGCTTCAATTGCAGCAACAGCAACGCCAGTTAAAGAGACTAACAGCGCGTCAGTGCTAGCCAGTCGAATTTCGGCAGCCCCAACCCCCTGAGAAATCGCCAGTTGAGCAAACGTCAAACCCCCCGTTAATCCCAATAAATCAGTGCCATCTGTAAAATCGGCAATGACATCGATGCCGCTCGACGCCGACAAAACAAAGCGATCGCGCCCTTCCCCGCCCGCGAGGCTGTCAGAGCCAAAATCTCCAAACAAGAAATCATCGCCAATCCCACCGGCGAGAATATCGCCGTCTTTACCGCCAAAAAGAGTATCGCTGCCCTCTCCACCGTCGAGCGTATCGCTGCTGACATTCCCGTAAAGCAAATCATCGCCCGCTTCCCCTGCGAGGCTATCCGTGCCAGCATAGCCCGCCATAATATCATTCTCTTCGCCGCCAAAAAAAGTATCGCTGCCCTCTCCACCGTCGAGAATATCAGCACCCCCATTGCCGAAAAGTAAATCATCTCCCAATTCGCCCTTGAGGCTGTCTGCGCCGGCACTGCCCTGGAGGGTATCGTTTTGCTGCCCGCCCGAGAGGGTATCGCTGCCCTCTCCACCGTCGAGAATATCAGCACCCCCATTGCCGAAAAGCACGTCATCGCCCAAATCTCCTGAGAGATTGTCTGTGCCGATATTGCCGATTAGGGTATCATTTTGCTGCCCGCCAAAAAGGAAATCGTCTCCGGGGCACCCATCGAGCAAATCATTCCCGTCATTGCCGTAGAGGGAATCGCCGTCATCGCCGCCACAAACGGTGTCGCTGCCAATATCTCCCGCGACAATATTGTTGCCTGCTGCTCCTTTGAGGATGTCGTCATCTTTGCCGCCAAAAATCGTATCGTTGCCCTCTCCGCCGTCAATAAAATCAGTGCCGACATTGCCATATAAAAGGTCACTGCCATCGGTGCCGGTGATGGTATCGCTGCCCAGTTCGCCGGCAATAATATCGTTGCCTGCACCTGCGGCGATCGCGTCGTTTTCTTGGCCGGCGAAAATGGTATCGTCGCCCGCACCTGCGTCGATTAAATCACTGCCCCTATTACCATAAAGCAGATCGCTGCCGTCGCCGCCGTTGAGGATGTCGTTACCCTCAAAACCCGTAACCGTATCGCCGCCTTCCAACCCGAAAAAAGTTTCGGACGCTACAGTTCCGGTGAGGGTATCGCTGCCAGAGGTGCCGTTGCGAATTTCGGTTGTACTATCGGGAATGGCGGTATTCGTGCCGATCTCGGGAGTGGGAAAGCGATCGCAAATACAACTCGCCTCTGCACCCGTGCCAGCGCCAACAATTCCGGCGATCGGAAAATTGTAAGGATTTTCGTCACTGTCGTTGGTATTGAAGGAAATCTCACCCGCGAACGTGCCTTCTACATCGGCATTGAGAGTAACAGTGAAGGTGGCTTGTCCCCCTGCGGGCACGGTTGCGGGCAGCGTGCCGGCGAGAGAAAAACCTGCCGGCAATTGCAGATTGCTCAGGGTTAGCTCGGCAGTTCCGGGATTTTTAATAGTAAAAGTTTTGCTAATCGGAGTGCCAACAGCGGTGCTGTCAAAATTAATAGCAACAGTCGCGTTATCTGGAATCGCGATCGCGTCGTCTAGAACTTCTATTTCCGGGCGATCTGGGGCAAATTCATAAGCCCCGACATCCACCGTAGCAGTGCCGTTTTTATCGCCGTCTTCGGGACGGGTGACGCCGCGCTGATCGGTGGCGGGAGCCCCCGAATTCGTGCCGCTATCGATCGCAGGACTTCCGGGTAGGAGTGCGTGCGTCAGAATGCCGCCGCCATTGTCAGCCAGCGGCGCGAGTAAAGGATCGGCGATCGCCACTGAGGCGGTTACGTTCACATCTGTGGAATCATTGGGGTTTTTCGCCGGCCATTGCAGATTTCCGCCCCCGTCGCTGAATAGAGCCCCAGTCTGTTGATTTTTATTAAACGGATTGCCCGCCGTATTGTTGGCAACAAGGGTATTGACGAGATTTACATTCAGTCCCCCGCCCCAAAAAGCGCCCCCAAAACTGCCCGCATAATTGTTGGCAAACGTGGCATTTGTAATTGTGGTGGCATTAGAGCCATTATTAAAAGTAATTGCCCCGCCCAACCCGCTATCGCTGGCATCCTGTGCCTTATTTCCAGAAAAGGTACTGTTGACAATCGTTCCCGAAGCCGAGTTTCCCAACCACAGCCCGCCGCCCTGGGTTTCGGCAATATTATTGGCAAAAGTCGTGTTGCTGATGGTGTATTCGGCGTTGCCGATGCGCATCCCCCCACCCGCAGCATTACCGCTGGTGTTTTTAATCACTTGATTGTTGACGATCGCGCAGCCGTCTACGACAACGAGATCGGGATCGTAAGTAAATAAAAACAAGGCACCGCCTTCACCCGCCCCTTTATTGCCGTCAAAGCGGCTGTTGCGAATGGTAATCGTGCCCCCCACACTATCGCTGATGGAACCGGAAGCCCCATCGGTATAAATCGCCCCGCCCAAACCGCTCGCTGACGCGCCCGATAGCCCTTGTGTCGTGTCGTTATTCAGGAATGTGGAACTATCCACCGTCAGCGTTCCCAGCAGGCTGTTAATCGCTCCGCCATTAATCCCTTTATTATTGGCAAACGTGCTGCCAGTCACCGCGAGACTGCCTTCACTTTTTGTGGCGATCGCGCCTCCGCCGCGTTCTTGCTTGCCCGCCGAGCCATCATTGCCGTTGAACTGACTGTTAATTACCGTCGTTTGTCCGCGAAAGCCCGCATAAATACCGCCGCCTCCATAGGCGGCAAAATTATTATTTACTTGGCAATTTTCTACCGTTAAAATTGTTCGATCTGCCGTTCTAATTCCCCCGCCAGCCCCGGTTTCTGTCGTGCCCGTGACTCGCCCGTTTGCAATTATCAGATTCCGCAGGGTGACGGTGGCGGGAGTAAAGCTGGGAGTATTGACAATCTCAAAGACGCGAGAAGCGTTATTTCCACTAATAGTTAAATTGGGGGCCGCTGCTGCGTCGATCGCGATATCTTTATCAATGGTTAACTGCCCGCTCGTTAGCGTAATAGTTTGATTGGCAAGACTGGCGGCAAATTGAATGGTATCGCCAGACTGTGCCGCCGCGATCGCTTCTCTTAACGAACCGGCACCGCTATCCGCCGCAGTGGTGACGGTGAGGACAGCCAAAATCCCCTTGTAATCCGCTTGCGCCTGTTGCGAAAGAACAGGCGTTGCTTGAATGTCGCCGGCAGTGACTTCTAAATCCCAATTTCCTTTTAAAGCAGCACTGCCCGTTAAATCAGCAGAGGCAGCGATATCTGCCCCAGTCAATTGTCGCAATTGCTGGATAAAAGACTGACCGATTTCTCCGGCTCCTACTTCGCAGCCATACAGGACAATATCTGCCCCTTCGTGCAAGCGCGATCGCCACGTCTGAAAAACCCTGGCATATTGCTGCAAATTTCCTGAATTGACAACTGTCGAACCGAGTTGCAACTGTCCCGGGCTGCCGTGAGAAAAGATGTGAATGGCGTCAACCAAACCGCCAACAGAAGTATATTTTTCAATCGCTGCACCGATCTGCGCGAGTTCTGAACCGTCGCGGCGCAGGACAATCACTTCGGCTGAATCAGCTAAATTACTGGCTAAAAATTGATAGTTGTCTGCGCTTTCATCAACAAAAGCGATCGGTTTGAATTGAGTGGCTTCTTGAGTGTTCATCATTGGGTAGAGTTTTGCAGTATCCCTTCAGGTCGTCAGTCCCAAACAAATTAACGATCGTCCTGCGGCAGCCAGAAACCCCATTTCTCGAAAAGAACCAGGTTTTTAGGGGTGTGGCGCTTTTTCCTGACCAAAAAAGCGCTTTTGAAAGACGGAGCAGCTCTGAGGAGGGTTTGGCGCGGTAATGAGAGCAACGCTGTAGGAAAAGATAAGATATGTATCAATAAATCGGCTGCATCTGCTTTTTGCCTGCTCCGGGGGAGGGAGAGCCGCGATCGATTCGCGATCGCCCTAGCTTTCATGTTCGCGCCTCCAAGGACATCTCTTCGCTAAAATGACACAGTAAGCTGTGGAGCGACAAGGGAGAGGCTCCCCCCCCTCGCGATCGCAGCCCAGTTCAGTGAAGACGCGATTGCGCGCAATGTTCCGTCGCGTTCGGCATTTGTTCCGGTGGCGCTGGCGTCAAAAAAACTGTCCGGCTGGAAACCCGATCGCAACTCGCGCGCAGCCCGATCGCGATCGGGTTTGCCTGCGGGCAAGGGCTTACTCGCGATCGCCTGCCCGATCGCTACGGCAGTTAAAATTTGGCTTAACCTGAATTTTTTTCACCAAATGATAGAATCGCGCGCTATCATAGAAATAGTAGAGCCCTCTCAGATTATAGGGGGAAAAATGAAAAGAATTTTCAGGCCGCTAGTTCCCTCGCTGCGCACAACTGCCGGAGTAGCGATCGCCTCTCTTGCCCTTTCAGTCATGCCAGCGGTGGCAGTGGAAGTGCCGCAATCGGCGATTAACGGCTTGTATTATCCCACCGGAGCGCAGCAATTCTTTGAAGAAGGAAGGCGGGCGTTTGAAAGAGAAGTGCGAGTTTTGATTCGGGGTCGTCTTTATTCAGCAAAGCAGTTGCTTCAGGTGAGTGACGAACTGCTTTTGCAGAAAGAAATTCTGCAACTGGAACAATACAAGCACAGAACGGGCGATCGCGAATCAAAACAACCGAAGCCATCTGCTTGAGTCGTTTCTGGGCAATTCAATCGAAGTGCAGGCTAGGAAGCGATTCCCGTCGGATCGGGAAAAGCGCGTTCTCAAGCTGCGGGTTAGGTGCGAAATACGCGCCGCCAGTTGCGCGGGCTACTTAAAGCTAAAAGCCGCCACTGCCAAGCACCCCCAGCCAATCAGAAATGCCGCTCCTCCCAGAGGGGTAATCGCACCCAGCCATTTAATCCCGCTCAGGCTCAGAGCATACAAACTGCCTGAAAAAATTACCACCCCGCTGATAAAGGCAATTCCCGACGCTGCCAGGGCGGGCGGTGCGGGCAACTCCGCACGAGCTAACAGTAAAGCCACCAGCAGCAGCGCCAGCGAATGATACATTTGATAGCGAGCGCCCGTTTCAAAAATAGCGAGCGATCGCTCGTTCAAGTGGTCTTTGAGAGCGTGGGAGGCAAAGGCACCGGCAGCCACAGAAAGACCGCCAAAAATAGCCGCTACAGCTAAAAAAATCCGAATCATCATTCTGATACGTCCTGAAAACCGTCAAAGTTTCATTTAAATATTAAAATTATAGAATACGTCACCGCGCTCCGTCACGTCAAAGGTGGCATTGAACTCCTTGGCTTTTTCGTCCAAAAAAATCTGGGCTTCCTCTGCGGATAAATGGGAGTGCATTGCCAAACGCATCACAGTGATTTGCCCTTGATTTTCTTCTAGCAGTTGAAAAAACATAGAGTTGAGGCGATCGCGTTCGGCTTGCTCCCGCAGCGCCTTTTCCATCCGACTTTTTCGATACAATCCCCTGACTATCCATCCACCGGCTGCTGCTGGAGGCAAGCCGAAAATTAGCAAACCCAATGCAGCGTCTTTATCGTGCTGCGTGAGTTTCTCTTTGGGCGTCATGTAGATCGAAACCACCAGGGTCAGACAAATAAATCCCCATGACAGGAGCAAGCCCGCCGCTATTTTTTTGAGAAGATTCATACAGCTTTCTAGTGCTAGCGTGCATATAATTGCCATTCTAGCAAGGCAGACCCAGAGCTGCCAGCAGGCGATCGCATTACTGCCTGGAGGTTAAAACCCCTGTTAAATTGCTTAAATTTGATAAAATTTTCTGAAATTGAAGCAACCGGGTGTCTTCAAGACACCCGGTTGCCCGTCGCTGTTAAAAAAGCCGCGCCTTCCATGCAATGCCCGCATTTAGAGGGCGATCGCGGTTTTGAAAATCGCTAGCGAACAGCTTCCAGCAAGCGCGAGAAATAGAAGCGAGTGCTGGTCATCGCTTGCCGCTTCACAGAGAAACCGTTATTTTCCAGAATTTTCACGATATCTGCTTCGCGGTGCTGGTAAGCGCGAGTGGTTTTGCTCGGCCCGGGAAACAATTCGCCCACCTTTTTGAGCAAGCTGAGCGCGACAGTTTTCGGAGCAAAGCTGAGAATCAAGCGCGATTCAGCCAGAGAACTGAGGTGGCCAATCATTTCGGCAGCCTGTTCCTGCGGGTAGTGAATCAGCACGTCCAAGCAAATCACCGTGTGGTAGCGACCGCTGAGCGTTTCCAAATCTTGCGCAGTAAACGTGAAATTGTTCTGAACCAAAGTTGACCGGGCTTTTTGATAGGCTTCGGCAACCATCTTTTCGGAGATATCGCTCCCGTAGACGAGCGCCCCAGCCTGCGCCAGCGGAATGCTCAGACTCCCCACACCGCAACCGGCATCACACACCGACAGCCCTTGTAAATTGCCATCGGCTTTCAGCCAGCTAACCACTGTGTCCACCGTCCGCTGGTGGCCCTCGCGGATGTCCCGCTGAACTTTATTGACCTCGCCATCGCCGTAAATCCGCCGCCAGCGATCGAAACCGGTAGCGTTGAAATACTCTTTGACAATGGTTTTGTCGTCTACTGCGTTCATTAATTTGTTGGATTCCCAATTGTTCCGACTCCTCGATCTTAGGGCTTAAGTGTCCCCCTTTTCTAGAGGGCCACAGCAGGGCGATGGGGCGATGGGGCGATGGGGGGAAGTTGTTCTTGTCTTTCACTCACCCCCTCACCCCCTAGAAACCGTCAGTCGCGGCACTAATTTGGTTGCGTCCGCGAGAAATCGTTTTGCGGTAAGGTTAAAATTCCATTTTGCGCACCTATTGATGCGCGTGCCTGCGTCACGGGGAATGCACGCCTAACAGTTCAGGAGGACACTATGTCAGAATTTCAAGATTTTTTAAGACATAAATTTGCGTATGTGGCGATCGGAGAGTTCAAACCGGGCAAGTTTGACGAAGCGGAGCAACTTTTTGAAAAAGCTGTCTCGACCTACGACCACGGTTTTGAGGGGGCGTACCTGTTGCAAGAGCCGGGGACCGACAGGGGAATCGCGATTATTCTCTGGGATAGCGCGGAAGACATGGAAGCCAATAAGAGCGAGGCTTACCAGGCAATTTTACATAAAATGGCTCCTTTGTTTCTGAAGCCGCCAACTGCGAATTTCTACGAGCTCGTCAGCGAAATTAAGCCAAAAAATGAGAGCGAAGAATAAAGGCGATCGCCTCGAGTAGTGGCCGAATTGGCGATTGAAACCGCTCAGGGGTAAGGGGGAATTGTCATTCGCCGTGCGGGCGAAAAGCCCGCAACCCCTCAGCGGTCAGCTTACTGGGACAGCCGCTGCCAGCCCAGCGATGCGGTCGATTCGTCGAGGTGCCAGCGCAGCAAAGTCGCCGCCACCCCGACGCCCAGCCCGGGCAAGCCGATCGCCCGTGGGGGAGATTCCGTGGCCAGGGCGATCGCGCTTTCCACCCCGCATATCCCCCACTTGACCAGATTCTGGACGCCGGCAAGGAGCGGCAGAGTTGTCCCTGCCAGGGTGTTGAGGAGATTGAAGGGGGTGTGATAGTCGGGGCGCACCCACGCCGTGCCGTTTTTCACCTCGATCTGACGCCGATCCCACGGATAGATGCCATCGGGCAAGCCCAAGGGTGCCAGGGCGTCGCTGACGAGAAACACGCCTTTTTCGGAATAGCTCGATCTCAGCAGCAATTCGAGCATGGCGGGACAAACGTGCACTCCGTCGGCGATCGCGCCGCAGTAAACATCGGGACGGACGATCGCCGCTCCCAACAGTCCCGGTTCTCGGTGGTGCAGCCCGGGCATGGCATTGAAGGCGTGCGTCACCATCGAGGCTCCCTGCTCGAATGCCTGCTGGGCTTGCGCAGACGTGGCCAGAGAGTGGCCGAGGCTGACGGTGATGCCGAGCGATCGCAAATAGGGAATCGTTTCGCCGCTGACATCCAACTCGGGCGCTAGGGTGATGATTTTGACAATCTCAGCCCACTCGCCGACAACGCGCTTGACATTGGCCATCGTCAGCGGCACTAAAAATTCGGCTGGGTGGGCACCGCGCTTGTCCGGGTTGAGAAATGGCCCTTCTAGGTGAACGCCGAGAATCCGAGCCGTTCCTTTTTCTGAGGGAGTCGAGCGCTGCATGTAATCGGCGATGATTTCCAGCGATCGCTGTATATTCTGTATAGAAGTTGTTACCAAAGTCGGCAAAAACGCATCAACGCCCTGCTCCCACAAGAATTGACAGATACTCGGTAATTGGTGAGAATTGTTTGAATCCAGATCGGGAAATGCCAAGCCCAATGCTCCGTTAATCTGGAGATCCACCCCTCCGAGGGAAATCCAGTCCCCGGCAACGTCAAGCACTTGTAATGGCGTCGGCGGCAAGCACTCTAGGGTGGCGTGCATCGGGGCAATGCCGGCGATCGCCCCCTCCTCGTCAATCCAAAGCTGTTGCAAGTCTTTGAACCCGATCGGTCGCGCATTGACGATGTGCAGGTTAGCGAGGCGAAAATTCGACCGCAGTGCAGCAGGCGCCGTGACTTCACTCATAAATTTTGCGACCCTAAAATCTAAAATTTAAAAACTCCACTCTAAAATCGCATGAGACAACCACAAATCGGCATTATTATGGGCAGCGATTCCGATTTGCCGACGATGAAAGAGGCGATCGCGATCTGCGAGGACTTTAACGTCCCCTGCGAAGTGGCGATCGTTTCCGCCCACCGCACTCCCGCGCGCATGGTGGAATACGCCCAGAATGCTCACCTGCGCGGGATTAAAGTCATTATCGCCGGAGCCGGCGGCGCTGCTCACCTGCCGGGGATGGTGGCTTCCTTGACGCCCTTGCCCGTTGTCGGGGTGCCCGTCCCCAGCCGCCACCTCCAGGGGGTCGATTCCCTCTATTCCATCGTGCAAATGCCAGCCGGCATCCCTGTCGCCACCGTTGCGATCGGCAATGCCAAAAACGCCGGACTCCTCGCCGTGCAAATTTTAGCAACCCACCAGCCAGACTTGTTAGAGCGCGTGCAGCAGTACCGCCAGAGCCTCGCGCAATCGGTACTCGACAAGCAAGCCCAACTCGATGCCGAGGGCTATCAGCAGTATTTGGCGCAAATGAAATAATCGCCAGCTTTTGCTACCCTCTCAAAGCATCCGCTTAATTAGATGCTTTATAAAGTCCGCACGGGTGGTCTTAGTTTATCTAAATTAAAGCATCTAATTCATTCTTTGATAGAGAAGTTTTCAACCGGATTTTAAATCGTAAATCGTCCCTCCCGCTCCTCCCCGCTCCTCCCCGCTCCTCCCCGCTCCAGCTCTCCCTCTTTCCCACGCTCCGTCTAGAGGGAAATGTTAAGTGGGATACAGAATTAAAATTCTTAACTTGGTGCCATAGAGATTATTGCGTGCGTTTTGTCTGTAATCTAGATCACGACTTAAATGTCGAGAACGACTCGTGCGGCAGCGGGGGCTCTGGCTTCGATCCAGAAGCTCGACGACTCTTGCTGTCACAGAGGTGACTGACACACGATTGGCTCCTGAACGCTTTCTTAAGGGCGATGAAATCTCAACAAACGCTCCCAAAACAGTTGAAATCTAAAAAGAGGCGATCGCCAAACCGCCGATCTGCCTCCTCCTTTCTCTCGCGCATTGTCCAAAAAGTACAAACAGCCATCGGGCGGCTATCTCCAAGTTGGCAAGCCTGTCTGCCCCTAGCCGCCCTAATCGGACTGGGCTGGGGATGCGCGGCAGTCGCCCAGGCTCCCCCGACCCCAGAAGAGTTGGCCCAAACGGCAGCAGACCTGAAGGTCGGGCTAGACACGATGTGGGTGATGGTTGCCGCCATGCTGGTGTTTTTTATGAATGCCGGCTTCTGCATGTTGGAAACTGGCTTCTGCCGCCAGAAAAACGCCGTCAACGTGCTGGCAAAAAACTTGATCGTGTTTGCGCTGTCCACCCTAGCCTTCTGGGCGATCGGGTTCGGGCTGATGTTCGGCGATGGCAATCCCTTTGTCGGAACTAGCGGATTTTTCCTCGCCGGCGCAGACAACAGCCCCGCCACCGGCGATGCCTACGAGGGGGTGTTCAGCGCGCTCAACTGGACAGGCGTCCCCTTGGCGGCGAAATTCTTCTTCCAGCTCGTCTTTGCCGGAACTGCTGCCACGATTGTTTCCGGAGCTGTAGCCGAACGGATTAAGTTTGTTGACTTTCTGATTTTCAGCCTGCTGCTGGTCGGGTTTTCCTATGCCATTACCGGCCACTGGATTTGGGGCGGCGGCTGGCTGAGCGTTGCCCACCAACAGCCCGGTTTCTGGGATTTTGCCGGTTCCACCGTCGTCCACTCCGTCGGCGGTTGGGCGGCACTGATGGGGGCGGCTATCCTGGGGCCCCGCCTCGGCAAGTATCAAGACGGCCAACCCGTGGCCATGCCCGGGCACAACATGAGTATTGCCACCTTGGGCTGTTTGATTCTCTGGTTGGGCTGGTTTGGATTCAACCCGGGCTCGACGATGAGCGTCACCTGGCAGATTGCTCACGTTGCCGTCACCACGAATATGGCGGCGGCGACGGGCGGGATTGCCGCAACGATTACCGCTTGGCTGTATCTGGAAAAGCCAGACCTTTCGATGGTTATTAACGGCATTCTGGCTGGTTTGGTGGCGGTTACCGCATCTTGCGCGTTCGTCAATGTTCCGTCTGCAGCGATTATTGGTGCTGTAGGGGGCGTTTTGGTCGTGTTCGCAGTGCCCTTCTTCGATCGCTTGCAAATTGACGATCCCGTCGGTGCCGTCTCGGTTCACCTCGTCAATGGCATCTGGGGAACTCTGGCGGTGGGCTTGTTCGCTTTAGGGCCAAATGCAAAGATCGGCGAACAGGTACTTTATGGAGAAGGGGCTGGGCCAGCAGCCGGGTTGTTTTTCGGCGGCGGCTTGACTCAAGTGATTCCGCAAATCGTCGGCATCTTGTCGGTGGGCGGGTTTACGGTTCTGCTGTCAACTATCTTCTGGTTGGTACTCAAGAGCATTTTGGGAATTCGGGTATCTGAAGAGGAGGAAAAGCAAGGCTTGGATATCGGCGAACACGGTATGGAAGCCTACAGCGGGTTTCTCAAGGATACGCGCGGAATGTCTGGGGGGCCTTAAGGGGTTGCGGACAGTGGCGATCGCCAGCCCGTTTTTTTACTGCTGGCAGCGGCTGCTGTGCCGCTTTTTTTCTCGCTTCTGCCTGCACCGGCTTGAAAGCTTCTGGCTGATTGTCGTAGTCTATTGAAATAAGCGGTGCAGAGTCTCGTTGAGATAACGGTTGTGCCATTGCAATTAAAATCTGTTGCGAACGCTATCGCACCTTTGCGAGTGTCCACTTCTCAGAAAAAACCTCCTGCCTGGGCTTTGCTGTCGATCGCCACTAACGTACTCCTGCTGGTGACGGTTTTCACGCTGGTAGTACGCTATGAGAGCCAGTTGGCGGGCGTCACCGTTCGGGCTGAGCCTGTCTCCGCGAAGGCGGCAACTCCAGCGCAGCCTTCCCCCTCTCCTGAATTAGGGCCGCGCCACAAGTGGACTTACGAGCAGTGGGTGGCTCAGTTGCAGCGGGAGGCGGATGCGGCGGCTGAGAAAAAACCCGAAAAACTGACGGTTTTGGCTGGGGATTCGATCAGTCTTTGGTTTCCTGCGGATCTGCTGCCCTCGGAGCGCTCTTGGCTGAATCAGGGGATTTCAGGAGAAACGAGTGAGGGACTGCTCAAGCGCTTGCCGTTATTTGACCGCACGCAGCCAGATACCGTTTTTGTGATGATCGGCATTAACGATTTGATTCGGGGGGTTGCGGACGAAACGATTCTCAGCAACCTGCGGGCGATCGTTCAGGATTTGCGGTCGGTTCACGGCAGCGCTCAGATCGTCGTCCAGTCGATTTTGCCCCACAGCGGCGCGAAGTCTACATGGGAAGGGCGCGATCGCTTGCTGGAAATTCCTAACGATCGCATTCGTTCCCTCAACGAGCAACTCGCCGCGATCGCCGCAGAAGAAGGAGTCAAATACCTCGACCTCTACACTCTGTTTGCCGACGCTCAAGGCAACCTCCGCCTCGATTTGACGACTGACGGCTTGCACCTGAGCGATCGCGGTTACTTAGTCTGGCGCTCGGCGCTCCAGCTCTTCGATCGCTTGCAACTCTCTCAACCGCCCGCGTAAGGTTTTTGGCTTGCGGCGGTTCTTGACTTCCGCAGCCGCAAGCCCCACCGTCACTTTTCCACAATCTTAAAATTATATTAATCTTTTCTCATCGCCTGCGAAGGTCAATCTCTACAGGAATTTCTGTTTCTCGGTATTCTGGATATATTTTCCGTTTTGGATTTCAGGACAATTCGCTACAAAACTATCCCCTACGTTTAGAAAATCCCGCAAATCGTCGCGGGCGCTTTCCGCGAATCGCTTCCTCGTTTCACGAACCGATACGCCAAGAGATAGACCGACATATTTTACTTTTCTTATCATTTTCAGGCGCTTATAGCAGTTTTCTTTTCTAGTGAGGGACGTCAGAAACCCGGCTTCTTCAAGAAGCCGGGTTTATGGCCTGTACTTCACCCGACTGAAAAACGCTTTATTTAAAAAAATTAACAATACTATAAGCTTTGCCCTCAAGATTCTGTAGCAAAATATACGGAATTCACCGACAGAAAATTGGTGAAATTCAATGTCAACTATTGAAAAAACTTAGGCTTGAAAGGAAAGAAACGTGTTTAAAAAGGTGCTTACTACCGGGATAATCGCACTGTGGCTGCTGATTGTCCCCCTCATCGGAAATGTACTTTCCCAAGACCAACCGACTCCTCAGCCAACTGCGGAAATTACCGCGCCGGCAGAGGTGACACCGGAAGCGACAACTCCGGCAGAGATAACACCGGAAGCAACGGCAGAGCCGTCTCCAGAAGCAACGGCAGAGCCGTCTCCAGAAGCAACGAGTCCAGCAGCGCCGACGCCGGAAATGGTGACACCTGCTCCAGTTGCGCCCGTGCCGCTGACTCCCGCAGAATCCACGGGACAAGATACGTCAGCCGCCGCCGCTGGCCCATCTCTGGACACGGGCGACACCGCGTTTATGTTAGTCTCCGCAGCTCTGGTGCTGCTGATGACGCCCGGACTGGCGTTTTTCTACGGCGGACTGGTGCGATCGCGCAACGTCCTCAACACCATGATGATGAGCCTGATCCTCATGGCGATCGTCGGCGTCACCTGGGTATTCTGGGGCTATAGTTTGGCCTTCGACGTTTCCGTCACGGCCCCGGCTTTTGGCCAAGGGATTGAAAAATTCATTGGCGGCTTGGACTGGGCATTTTTAAACAAAGTTGCCTTCGACAAACCCGATCCAGTCGGGTACGCCGCGACAATCCCGCATCAAGTCTTCATGGTTTATCAGATGATGTTCGCCATCATCACCCCCGCCCTGATTTCCGGGGCGATCGTCGAGCGGATGAGTTTCAAAGCCTATTTCTGGTTCATCATCCTCTGGTCTACCCTGATCTACACTCCCTTGGCCCACTGGGTTTGGGGCCGAGGCTGGCTCGGCGAAATCGGCGCTCTCGACTTCGCCGGCGGCACCGTCGTACACATCAGCTCTGGCGTTTCCGCTCTGGTGGCTGTTTGGATGATTGGCGCGCGCAAAAGCTTTATGGTGCAACCTGCCGCACCCCACAACGTGCCTTATGTCCTCCTGGGAATTGGCTTGCTGTGGTTTGGCTGGTTTGGGTTTAATGCCGGTAGCGCTCTGGGCGCTTCTTCTGTGGCAGCAGTTGCTTTTGTGGCGACAACGGTTTCGACAGCAGCCGGCGGTTTGACCTGGGTAATTTTAGAATGGGTACTCCGAGGCAAGCCAACTGCCGTAGGGATTGCTAGCGGTTTCCTCGCCGGCTTAGTGGGCGTTACCCCAGCGGCAGGATTCGTGACTCCCGTCGGCGCTATCCTCATGGGTTCGATTACTTCTGTGTGCTGTTTCTTTGCAGTCAGCCTGCGGGCGAAATTGCAGTTTGACGATTCCTTAGATACCTATTCCGTCCACGGTGTCGGCGGTACAGTGGGAGCGCTTTTGACTGCTTTGTTTGCCACAAATACTGTCAATCCGCTCAAAGACGCTGCCGGGAATCTCCTCAAGCTCGGCTGGTATGACGGGAATTTTGGTCAGTTGGTCATACAGTTTATCGGTGTAGTCGCGACTTATATTTTTGCGGCGGCTGGAACCTTTGCTATCCTCAAACTTTTGCAAGTGTGTGGGGTGAATTTGCGCGTCAAGCCGATCGCGGAAGACCAAGGGTTGGATATCAACGAACACGGCGAAGAAGGTTATGGCGAAGAGTTTGCTTCTGGGCTGAGCTTGGCTAAGGAGTAAAGAGCTGTTTGCAGTGAGGACTTCAGTCCTCCTCCCCGTTTAAAAAGAAAGAGGACTAAAGTCCTCAGTGCGAACGAAAGAGCGGGAGGACTAAAATCCTCACTGCGATCGCGCCTGCGAGACACCCTGGCATTTTATGATTGAGACAAATCTAAGCTAGGTACAGCAGGGCATGGATACAAAAGCGTTCAAACGGTCGCTGCAACAGTCGGAAAATTACTACCGCAAGGGATTTGGTCACGCTGAGGAAGTCTCCGGCGTCATGGCATCGGCTTACCAAAGCCCCCTCATTCAGCAAATCCGGGAAAATAATTATACATTGCAGCGGGGAGAGGTGACGATTCGGCTGGCGGAGGCGTTTGGCTTTTGCTGGGGCGTCGAAAGGGCAGTCGCGATCGCCTACGAAACCCGCACCCACTTCCCCACCGAACGCATCTGGATTACCAACGAAATCATTCACAATCCCTCGGTGAACCAGCACATCCAGGAAATGAAAGTAGAATTCATCCCGGTCAGTGCTGGACAAAAAGACTTTTCTGTGGTAGAAAAAGGCGACGTAGTGATTCTCCCTGCCTTCGGCGCAACCGTGCAGGAAATGAAGCTCCTCAATGACAAGGGCTGCACGATCGTCGATACTACTTGTCCGTGGGTGACAAAAGTTTGGAATAGCGTTGAGAAGCACAAAAAAGGCGACTACACCTCAATCATTCACGGCAAATACAAGCACGAAGAAACTCTGGCAACCAGTTCCTTTGCAGGAAAATATCTGGTGGTTTTGAACATGAAAGAAGCGGAGTATGTCGCCAACTACATTCTCAATGGCGGCAACCGCGACGAATTCATGGCAAAATTCAGCAAAGCTTGCTCGGCGGGATTTGACCCCGATAAAGATTTAGAGCGAGTGGGGATTGCCAATCAAACCACTATGCTCAAAAGCGAAACCGAACAAATCGGCAAACTTTTCGAGCATACCATGATGAAAAAATACGGCCCCGTTCACTTAAATCAGCATTTCCTGTCATTTAATACGATTTGCGATGCCACGCAGGAGCGGCAGGATGCGATGTTAAAGTTAGTGGAGGATAAAGTCGATTTGATCGTCGTGATCGGCGGTTATAATTCTTCCAATACGACGCAATTGCAACAAATCGCGCTCGATCGCGGGATTCCGTCTTATCACATCGACACTGCCGATCGCATTCAGCCGGGAAATCGCATCGAACATAAGGTACTGTACGGCGATTTGGCAGTGAAAGAAGGGTGGTTGCCGGAGGGCGCGATCGCCGTTGGGGTGACTTCCGGTGCTTCGACACCGGATAAAGTGGTCGAGGACGCGATCGAGAAGATTTTTGAGATGAAAGCGGCGGTAGCGGCGGTTTAAAGTTCGGGCGATCGCTGGCAATTCTTCAGGGGCACGGCGCAAGTCGTGCCCCTACCTGTTGTCAGGCTGGCGAAACAACGACTTAGAAGCGATCGCTTATAATCAGATTAGAAGAGAGCGGCGACGCCGTGGCTGAAATATAAGATATAAAATCACTATGAGCAACCTGCAAACAAAATTACCAACTGACCAATGGGTTACGGCTACTTGGGAGGAGTATACCCAAGCGATGGCGAATCCAGTTTGGGAAAAGGCTAAGGGCTACTACTACAAGGGGCAACTGCGAATTGAAGCTATGGGAACAGGATCGGGACACTCTCGCGACCACACGACGATTATCTTAGCAGTCAGCCTATATTGTATGGCTAGGGCGATCGCGGCAATTGCACTGAACAATTGCAGCTATACCAAACCAGGGGAGAGCGAATGTCAGCCTGATGCGTCTTATTACTTAGGCGATCGCGCTCAACTGGCTCCTCACGAAAGGTCTACAATAGATTTAGACCGCTATCCACCGCCCGATCTCGCGATCGAAGTTTCCAGCTCGTCTCTGTCAGACGATCTCGGCTCAAAACGACTGCTGTACGAAGAAATGGGAATTTCTGAGTATTGGGTGGTGGATGTAGAAAATATTCGGGTGATTGCTTTTGCCATGCGCGATCGCGGCAGCGAACGAATTACCGAGTCGCGAGTGTTGCCCGGTTTAGCGATTTCCTTACTGGAGGAAGCCCTACAGCGCAGTCGCCAAACCGATCAAAGTCAGGTGGGCGCTTGGCTTTTGACTCAGTTTCAAGCATCTTGAAAGACGCCGTTTCCCTAGCAGGCGCGATCGGGAGCATCCCATTTTTGGAGTGCGTAAGCGAAGCGGGTGCGTAAGCGTTGCGGCTCTTTTATGAGCTAGCACCAACGTCTCGTTCGCGATTGGATTCATAGGGAGCGAGACGCTCCCTCTTCTGAAAAAAGGTGTTTTGACAAAAACGGGATGCTCCCGGCGCGATCGCCCGCCAGATGCTTGCGTGCATAAAGAAAAATACTCAGACTGCACCGTGAAAAACCAGACCCCGCCCGTACCGTGCAGTTCATAAAAACCTATAATTGATAAAGGTTTGAAACCTGTTTCTCATTATTGCCTGTAGCGCACCTTATGACCGCGACTCCCCGCCGTTACCACATCACCACCTTCGGCTGCCAGATGAACAAAGCCGACTCCGAGCGCATGGCTGGCATTCTGGAAGAGATGGGATTCCAGTGGTCAGAAGACCCCAACAATGCCGACCTTGTTTTATACAACACCTGCACGATTCGCGACAATGCCGAACACAAAGTCTATTCCCACTTGGGCAGGCAAGCCGAGCGCAAGCGGCAGCAGCCCGACTTAACCCTGATTGTCGCCGGCTGTGTCGCCCAGCAGGAAGGAGAAGCGCTGTTGCGGCGAGTGCCGGAATTAGATATGGTAATGGGGCCGCAACACGCCAACCGACTCGGGGATTTGCTCGAGCAAGTCTTTGACGGCAATCAAGTGGTTGCCACAGAGCCGGTTCACATTATGGAAGACATCACCAAGCCGCGCCGCGACAGCAAGGTGACTGCTTGGGTAAATGTCATATACGGCTGCAACGAGCGCTGCACTTACTGCGTCGTGCCTTCCGTGCGCGGCGTCGAGCAATCGCGATCGCCGGAAGCGATTCGCGCCGAAATGGAGGAACTGGGGCGTCAGGGTTACAGAGAAGTGACGCTGCTCGGGCAAAATATCGATGCCTACGGGCGGGATTTGCCGGGAGTGACGCCAGAGGGGCGACACCTGCACACTTTGACGGATTTACTGTATTTCGTACACGACGTTCCCGGGATCGATCGCATCCGCTTCGCCACCTCTCACCCGCGCTACTTTACGGAACGCCTCATCCGCGCCTGTGCCGAACTGCCAAAGGTGTGCGAACACTTCCACATTCCCTTTCAGTCGGGAGATAACGACATTCTCAAGGCGATGGCGCGGGGTTACACGCACGAGAAATACCGCCGCATTATCGAGACGATTCGCAGCTACATGCCGGATGCGGCGCTCAGTGCAGACGCGATCGTCGGGTTCCCCGGCGAAACGGAGGAGCAGTTTGAGAAAACGCTGCAATTGGTGGACGATATCGGGTTTGATTTGGTGAATACTGCCGCTTATTCGCCGCGCCCCGGTACGCCAGCAGCGCTGTGGGAGAATCAAGTGAGCGAAGAGGTAAAAGCGGATCGGCTGCAGCGCTTGAATCATTTGGTTGGCAAGAAGGCAGCCGAGCGATCGGGGCGCTATATGGGGCGCGTCGAAGAAGTACTCGTCGAAGATCGCAACCCGAAAGACCTCACGCAAGTGATGGGGCGCACCCAGGGCAATCGCCTCACTTTCTTCAAGGGCGATATTGACGCGCTCAAAGGCGCGATCGCGCCCGTGAAAATCACCGAAGTTCGCCCCTTCAGTTTAACCGGTCAAATGGTTGAGGGATAATGGGGAATTGGGCATCGGGCATCGGGCATCGGGCATAGAAAAATATTCCCAATGCCCAATTACCATTTACCAATTAGCAATTACCAAATAGTCAGGAACAAATGACAAACGACAAAAAACCCATTCGCATCTTAATACAGACAACCATTCCCTATACAGAAGACGACTGGAGCATCGAGCGTTTTTCGATGTTGCGCGACTATCTGGCATCTCTGAAAGACGAAGACGGAAACCCCCTGTGCGAAGTCACGGCGCGCGATCGGGAATCAGACGCAGAAGGGAACGATCCGGTACTGAGCAACCTGGGTGACTCCGATTTCGATCAACTGTGGCTGTTTGCCGTTGATGTTGGCAACGGATTAACGGAAAAAGACCATGCCGGCATCGCCGCCTTTCACAATCGCGGCGGTTCGCTGATGGCAACCCGCGATCACCAAGATTTAGGCTCGTCTATCTGCACCCTCTGCGGCGTAGGAGCGGCACACTTTTTTAACACGCGCAATCCCGATCCTGACGAAACACGCCACGCCCCGGACGATATTTACACGACTTATATTTCGTGGCCAAATTATCATTCCGGACGGAACGGCGACTGTCAAAAAATTATCCCCGTCGAACCGTTTCACGAACTCTTAAAAAATCCAGATTCGCCTTCTGGAGTCATCGAATTTTTACCCGCCCACCCTCACGAAGGTGCAGTAGGAGTTCCAGCGGGGGACGAGTACGGGCGCGTCATTGCGAAGGGCAAAAGCTTGGTGAGCGGGAAAGAATTTAACCTCGCCGTTGCTTTTGACTGGCCAAAAAATCCCGACGGCACGCAATTAGGACGCGGCGTTGCCGAATCGACATTTCACCATTTCTGCGATTACAATTTCGATGTAAAAATGGGCTGTCCCAGCTTTGTTGACGAACCACCTGGGGATACCATGCAGACAGAACCCCGCGCGATGGAAGATACCAAAGCTTACATCCGCAATTTAGTGGTGTGGCTGTCCGGTTCGACACCGTAAGAGTTTAGTTTGTAGGGGCGGGGAAAGTAAAGAGACTGACAGCTACGCAAATCTTTCTATCTACCCCTCAATGTAGAGGCGATTCGCGAATCGCCTCTACAAAAAATCATCGAATAACTGATGAACTTTGGGGGTTAGCGGATCGGCAATAAATTGCTTGATAGCCACACTGGCATCGACGACGCACCGGAAAGAAGTAGTCATCTGCTGTCCCGATCCTCTCGAATCAAGGAGGTGCTATCCGGCAATCCGAAGTCAGCAGGATTCACGCGCCGTTCGCGGATTTCAGCCAGTAGCTGCCTGGTGGCTTCAGGCGAGATTTGCTTGGGTTCCTCTGCTTGTAACGCCCGTTCTAGAAGGCTCAATACTTCCTCGCTAATCGAGCGGTTCTGTGCGGCGGCTAACTGCTGCAGCCTTGCATATAATTCATCGGGGATATTGTCTACATTTAGGCTGGCCATAGGTTATTTTTTTGTATAAATTACTTGCTATAATAGCACAATAACAGTGGTAAGTCAAGTGGATTCAAAAAAAAGTTGTAGGAGGTGCAGGTTGCGGCGATCGCGCCTCTGCGCGATAGTTTCGCTGCAGGGGCAACTCAACCAAAAGACAAACTAGAGCGAGAACCATCGTATCGAACCATCGTTTAGAATTGAGAAAAGAGTGAGCCAATTAACTGATGAGGAAATTTACCGAGAAGTGGGCCAAATTGTCATTCAATTTGAGCTGCTTAAATGTTACGAATGTGCTAAGGCAGTGATGGCTTGGTTAGCTGAAAATGGCATAGAAGGAAAAGTTCTCGAATTGAGAACTACCAAACGTCGGGAGTATTTTATTCTCAGTTCGCGTTTAGAAGCGAAGGGGATAACTGAATCAATTACTGACAATGGCAGGCATTATGGTGTTGAAGTGCGGGGATTGGTTTTTGACAATCTCTCCTCAGAGGGAATGAATCGGGAAGATTGGCAGAAAGATTTTTCCTGTCACAGCGGACAGTTTAGGGTGACGTATGTCACCCTAGAGAAAGATATTTAGTTAACCAGCAGGAGGACATTCAAATGGGAGGCTTGCACGAAGTCTTGCAGAAAATTAAAGAAAAGCCTGGAATGTATATCGGGCGTCCTTCAATCAGCGATTTGTTTATGTTTATTGTTGGGTATGAATTTGCACGAGGTGAATTAGATATTGACTTGAATGAGTGGGAAGAAGATTTTCACGAAAATTTTCACGATTTTGTCGAGAAAAAGTACAACTTGCACACATCGAATTCGTGGGCGAAAATTATCATGCTATATTGCCACGATGAAAAAACTGGATTTGAAAGATTCTTTAAAGTATTGGAAGAGTTCGAGCGGCGAGATAAAAGTTTAGAGTCAGTTTCGGAACAAGAACCCGCCAAGGAGATTCAGGTTGACGAGCTATCTCCTGTCAGTTAATCCCGCTGGCAAATTTGCATATAGCGGTTTTCATCCTCGTGAGGGAAGTTAGAAACCGGGCTTCTTAAAGAAGCCGGGTTTCTGGGCGTACTTCACACTTCTTGAAAACTGCTATATCGCTTCACCTGCGGGGAGAACATACAAACCCGGTTCGGCATCATTCGCCGGCAGGATTTCTCGACTGCTTTTAACCCCTCTCCTGTCGCACAATTCGGCAAAAGCCTGCAAGCCCTCTAATCTGGCTGAAAGTTCGCTCAGAGAATCGAGATACTCCGCTACAGCGATTTGGCGGTGCGTCCATTTTTCATCGAGTTGAGAGGCATAGGACATTTCAAACTCTACCTCTACATCTTTTTTTCTGCGCCGTATTTTGTCGGGTGAGAGAGCGCTGTCTGCTGAGGAAATACGGGCAATGCGATCGCTCCTTTCGGCGCTAATATAGGGTTGAAAGCGGGGCGCTGTAAATCGGTAAGCCGTGGAAAGGTGCGATCGCTCGCACTCTATCAACTCGTCTGCCCAGCGCGTTGTTAGTTCTTGGAAGCGCGGAACCTCTACAGATAGCAACTCTCGCGCCTCGCGAATTTGTCCGATTTCTAAGAGCAGATTGCATTCCGTTGCCGTTGCCACCGCCCACCCTTGCACAGCCACATCCGTAATTAGCATCGGTTGTGCCTCTAATCCCGGTATGGCTTGCATGGCTTGGTTCGCCAGAAAAATTCGGCAGCGAGAGGCTACTTTCAGGGCATCTCGCGGCGAGTCATCCGGGAAGCGAGTTCGGTTGGTAAGCTCGGCTTGTAGCTCGGCTATCTCTTTTATTAACAAGGCTCGGTGAAGTTCAGAAATTGCTTGACCGAGATGCCGCTGTTCGTCTAGACTGCGTTCTACCAGCAAGTGAAGATAGGCAAGCTGACCGGATAATCTATCTAACCGCTTGTCAATGCGATCGAAGCCAGCTTCCACAGACTTCTGTAAATTATCAATCGACTGCTGAACTTGGTGCAGTTTGTAGCCCATGTAAGCAAATCCCGCCAGACTCAACCCCAGATTCAAAACACTTGCCCCGGCTGCAATCTGACTCAGATTTAAAACAGAGGAGAGGGTTTGCTGAACTTGGGAGAGCGTTTGCTGAACTCCATTGAGTTTGTGAAGTGTGAAGCCATGACCGATGATATCCGTCACCACAGAGGCACCGCCCAACACGGGAGAGAAAGGCAGAGTCATCAATTTGTTAGTTAAGCCGGGTGCCTCTGCCAAATGGCGGACAATTTGACCCGCATTTTCTGTCCCCGCAGCCCACCGAATTACACTGCCAAATCGTTTCAGCGTGCCGTTCAGCAAGCCCTGAATAATAAACGGATCGTTGGCTATTAGAGTGGTATCGATGAGCATATTAGTAGAGTTATCTGTTGAGACGGCTAGTTAACGGGAACGGTATAAGCTAGTGTTTTCATAAGCTTTGGCGGGTAGCCTATGTGAAACTTTCACCTCACCTGCAATATCAGGGAGTCGTCCGAAAGCATCAAGGCGCTTGATGGCACTTGTTGTTTGCTCAAAACCACTTTCGTACTGGTTTAGGTTAATTTGAACCAGATATACGTCATATTCAGTTTCTTCGTTCTCTGGTACGGGGCTGGCGTCAACCCACTTTTTCAGATCTGGAGAAAATTCATTTTTATCACCCATCCATAAATACTTAGTTGCCCTGCCTAAACTCTCGCAGTCATCGACTGTAAGTTTCTTATTTTGTTTGAGAGAGTTCAACAGTTGTTCGGATTGGGCATTGATAACGAGGACTAAAACAGCTTCAGTTTTTGCAGGGGAAACAGAAGGTGAACTAGGTAGGGAAACAGTAGTTTGAATAGGTGTGTGTATTTTTTTTGAAGCAGAGTTTCTTCGAGACGGCCTTTTCTTTTTTGATAGAATTGTAGCTATTGCCATTCCTACCAAAGCAAAAGCAACTAAGCCAACTAATGCGGGATTATTCATGGCATTTCTTTCCATCTCATATAGTGAATCTTTGCAGTTGTCTCGGAATTCATTTTTTTCAATCCGATCTAAATACCCTTGACTCCACTCTTTCACAGTCCGATCTAAAAAATCTGGAGTCAAATCTGCTAAAGGTGGAGGTAACATTGAATTTTTCAGGCGACGAACTAATCGTGAATTTGTACAGCGAAGCAAGATTTTGTAAATGTTGAAACTTTTCTCTACTAATTCACGGTTATTCAACCATTCATTAATATTTTGAATGATTTCAGCACTATCACAGTTTAAGGTTTCCTCAATAGCTAATTCCTCACACCAAGCCAGAATCGCATGGTTTAGGTTTGTATTTCTCCGGTCTTCTGAAATTCGGTTCCATATTTCAAGAAATTGACTCAACGAAGAATCAGAAGAATTATAAGTCATACAATTTTCTCAACTTACTTTCTTTGTTAGTGATTCATTTTGCAGATGCTGGCGTGCTATTGTTACTAAAGCTTTTCGCTCTTCAACTTCTCCCCAGCGTGCTATTTCAGATTTGCTAGTTTGCTCGATAATCCTTAATTGATCTTGAAGCGTGTCTTCTGCTAATTTTAGCGCAAAGTCAACAGAGTTCTTGAATTCTTTCTTTACCCACTTGAGGTAGTCAACTATCCACCAACAAAGTATTTCCCATAAATTTTCCTCTTTTTCCTTAAACACTAAGAACCAGTCTTCAGCCATAGTGTCTGCATTTGGAAGTGTTAGCTCTTGATAGTGAACATCTTCATATACATTTTCATACTTAGTTCTAGTTTTCGTTTTTTTAAAAAAGAAAAAAAACTTTTCTGTGTAAGTTTCGGTGACGGCTTTTTTGCCAACTACCTTTTGTTCTGTACTTTGCTGAACTTTGATATTATCTGACAATTCAAACAATTTCTCTGGCAGAGCGGGTAATTCCTGAAATAACTTTTTTTTGAAATACGCTATTACGGCTTCATCAAGCTTGAATGATGGGAGTTCTTGACGAACTAACTCGCAAAGCTCTTGAGCTGCCTCTTCACCTAATCCTTGTAAGGCTTCCTGAATTTGTTTTGCCTGTCCTTGAAGGGTAAATTCAGCTCGAGATGGCAGCGCGTCGCGCATGGCTTTGTAAAGCTGGCGAACGGCACGTTCGGCGTTTTCAAGCTTTTGCTTTTCATCGGCATCATCATCACGGACGCGCTTGGTTAAACAACCAGATTCTTCTGTAAAGCCATCCAGTTTACCGCGTATTTCATCGTATGCACTCGCTATATCTTTGGCTAAAGTAGCTGGTATAAAGTCTTTTAATTTATCTTCTAATGCAAAAGCTCCAGTTTCTTCTTTAAGAGTGGTTCGCACGGGAATTATAATGTTTGAAAGTACGTCCTCTTCTATTGCATCAATAGCGTCAATAATTTTTTGCCATCCCTGCCGCTTTTTTTCTTGCGCTTCTTGGGCTATGCGACTTCCCGCAGCTCCTCTATCTGCCTTGAGAGCTTCTATAATGTTTTTAACTTCGGAATTACGTTTTTTTAGCAGAGTTTCACTTTTGTTGCGCAACTGCTCCCGGCTATTGCGTATTTTTTCCTGTTCTGCTTCAACTTCTTCTTTTATGCTAATTTTACGGATTGCAGCAACGCTATCGATCGCCGCTGCTAAGGCATCGTAGCTCTTAAAAACGTTAAGTAGGGCGGGTAACAATATAAGTTCTGGAAATGACTCCCGAACGCGCTCGCGCAGGCGTTTCCAAAGCCGAGCGCCTCCACTCCACTTGAGCGCGTACCGAAGAATCTGTCGCATTGCCTTATCGCTGACAGGCTTTTTGGCACATACACGATCTTCGACCTTGCGAAACCAATCTCGCACTTCTCGATCGTCCTGCGTGTGCTGGCGTATAGACTTGGAACAGTCTTCGATCATTGCTTGTAGCAGTTTCAGGCGTTTCTCTTGTTCCACCCCTGAATCGCTATCAAATTTCCCCGCTCCCCAAGCACACTGCGCGTTGTAAAGCAATCGCGCATTGAAGGGAATAATATCTGGCGGTTCTTTGAGCGAAAGTACCTCCTGGATTTCTGTTTTGAGCTTGCCGATCCGTTCCTCAATTGGGATATCCTCGGCTCCGCGCTGATCGACCCGATTTAAGATAAAAATCATTGAGTCAGTGCGACCTTGCAGGTACTTGACAACTTGCTTGAGTTCTTCCAGCAAAAGTTTTCTGTGTTCGTCGTCCACCTGCATGTAGTCGAGAGCTACGAGGCTAAAGGCTTTGTGAACGCGGGCTTGGATAACTTTGAGATTGGCTCCATCCTGAACGGATTTTAAACCCGGTAAGTCAATTAGCTCAACTCCGACTCCTGGCGGCAGACCTATCAGATTGGGATTGGAAACTGCCAGCAATGGCCCATAAGCAATCACTTCTGGCGCTATACACTCTTTTTGCTTGCCCCGGATTTCGTGATAAGGAAACATGACGCTGTTGCGAATGCGATCGTATATAGCCTCGTCACTCAAGTCCGTCCACTCACCCGTCTCCCAGCCTGCACCCTCTGTGGCTTCTACTGCCAATTTTCGCTCATCTGCGTGTCGAAGCGTCAAAACTCCCCCGCTCATTTCACCCGCTTCCATAGGAGCAATTCTGCGACCGATTAATGCGTTGACAATGGTTGATTTTCCAGAAGAGGTTGTCCCCAGAGTGGCGATCGCTAGGGTGGGTTTATCCAGCCTGTCTGTCGCTTCTCGATGCGCCTGCCGGAATGATTCGAGCTGCGCAGCGATTTCCGGTGCCTCGAATACATCAGGATAGGATTGCACGAGATTTTCGAGGGCTTCGCCCAGTTCTCGCAAGCGATCGCGCGTGCTTTGCAGGATTGTCTCAACTTCTCTTGCCATTTCTCTACTCTTTTTCAACTACATGGTTTTTACACCCTGGAAGCATAGCCCCCGCGCGTACTGGCAATGCGGCTCGTGCCGCCTCGTCGAAAAGTTCTCTCAATCCCTGCTCTGCATCTGCGACCCCTTAAAGGCGAAAACCACAACTGTCAATCTTTCAGACTCCTGCAAGAGCCGTCGAATACCTGCCTAAACCCTGCGGATTTAGTAAGATTTAGGCTGTAATTTATTGTTTTTCTTCATTCTTTTCTACTCTACAATAGCTCGGTTCAGCCTGTCAAGTAAAGTTTTGCGATCGCTCTCCCCGTAAAAGAGCGATCGTTTATACTTTTCTAAAGCAGATGCGCCACTGCGGTGCCTGCGTCACTTCTCCTAATTTTTTTCTTTATTTTGAATATCACCGAAACCAATATCCGCAAAGATTGTTCGCTGCTTCTTAACCGATCGGTCAATTTTTAGATGTGATTTCGGTCACGGAGGAGCGCGATCGCGCTTCCCGCCTTCTGGCCAAAAACAGGCCGCCTCTAGACGTGTAGGGGCGATGCCCCCGCGCTCGCCCCGCGCTCGCCCGACTAGCACAGATACACCGATACAAAAGAAATCTATCCGTGCATCCGTGTCAGAATCCGTGTCGTGCCCCCCCGCTCGCGCCCCCCGCGCGACAAGTTGTGCTACTCTAGCGCGGAATAGCAGAGCAAGCAGTAGTATTGGGGATTGTGGATTTGGGAGCCACAGGCGGCTGTAAAATCTAACACCCAACATTTATCGATTCACGAGGTTGCAACAATGGCGAAATTGCGAGTAGGGCTGTTATTCGGCGGGCGTTCGGGGGAACACGAGGTTTCAATTACGTCAGCCCGGGCGATCGCGCGCGCCCTAAAGGCTGACGAAAATGCTGTAAAATACGACCTGCTGCCCTTCTACATCCAAAAAGACGGTTACTGGCAATCGCCGGAAGTCTCCCAACAAGTTCTCGACGCTGGCGCTCCCCTGCAAACCCAAACCCCCACCCCTAACCTGTGGCAATTCCCGCCTGCTGCTGCTGACGTGGATGTCTGGTTCCCCATCCTCCACGGACCTAATGGCGAAGATGGCACCATCCAGGGGCTGCTGACGCTGATGCAAAAGCCGTTTGTCGGTTCCGGCGTCTTGGGTTCGGCGCTGGGTATGGATAAAATCGCGATGAAAATGGCTTTCGATCGCGCGGGGTTGCCGCAAGTCAAATACATGGCAGTGACGCGATCGCAAATTTGGTCGAATCCCTGCGTTTTCCCCAAACTCTGCGACGAAATCGAGGCAACGCTCGGCTATCCCTGTTTCGTCAAGCCCGCCAATTTAGGCTCTTCAGTTGGCATTTCCAAGGTGCGATCGCGCGCTCAGCTAGAAGCTGCTCTCGACAGTGCTGCCAGTTACGACCGCCGCATTATCATAGAAGCAGGTGTAGTCGCTAGAGAAGTCGAATGCGCCGTGTTGGGCAACGACAATCCCCAGGCGTCTGTGGTTGGCGAAATTACTTATCAAAGCGATTTCTACGACTACGAAACCAAATACACCGACGGCAAAGCCAATTTGTTTATCCCGGCTGATATTCCCGATGCGATCGCCGCTCAAATTCAGGAAAAGGCAATCCAAGCCTTTTTAGCCGTTGACGCCGCCGGTTTGGCGCGGATTGATTTCTTCTACGTTGAATCGACCGGCGAAATCTTGATTAACGAAATCAACACGCTCCCGGGCTTTACCTCTCTGAGCATGTATCCGCAGCTCTGGGCTCACAGCGGCATTCCTTTTCCCGAATTAGTCGATCGCCTAGTTCAACTCGCGATCGAGCGTTCTTCTGAGAAAGTCAAGTAATTGGGAATTGGGCACAGGGCATTGCGAATTGGGCGTTGCGAATTGGGCAGTAGGAATTGCCTATTATTTTTATTTCTATGCCCGATGCCCGATGCCCGATGCCCCATACCCTATTCCCCATTATGTCAAAATTTCGACCATCTCTGAGAGGGCAGCCCTCTGTTTATCCCTTAATTATTGTTTGGGGAGTGCTGCTGCTAACCATAGTCGGCAGTTCTCTTTTGGCTCTCTGGGCTCTGAGCAATCCCAATTATGCTGCTGTGAGTTCGCCGCCGAATGGGAGCGTGCCGCTTTGGTGCTACGGCGCGATCGCTCTAACTTGTGCTACTGGCTGCTTGCTGATTTCAAAAGGGCTGGAACGCGAAGATTAAAGTGACAATACCCAATTTTGACAGGGAAATTGGTAATCGGTAATGGGTAATGGGTAAAAATCATCCTATCAATTACCTTTTTCCCCAATTCACTCTGCCCAATTCACTATTACCAATTTACAATTACCAATTAGCAATTATTAAAGGGTAAAGTGATAAATTTATCTAACTTTACCCTTTTTCACTTTTGTGTCATCACTTTTCAGCCGGTTCTTTCAGTGCCAGGAGCGATCGCCAGTCTTGAATCGCGACCTCGGGCCACAGCCAGTTATTGCCCAGAGCGTCTATTTGAAAGCCAAGCGGATCGGACGCCAGCACTTTTTGGCGAAACTCGATCGCCCGTTTCAAGCGAGAAGCTTGCTCGGCTGGGGGCTGGTTTTCAGCGCTTTTCCACAGCACCAGAGCCCTGCCAGCATAGGCGATCGCCACCTCTTGACTCAGGCGGGGTTGCGTGGCTGTCGCCGTGTCGGATGCCCCTTGCGGTTTCTGTGCTGGGGCGGGTTGGCTGGTATTGTTCTGCGGTTCTGAGGCGGTAACGAGGGACCACATATCGGAGGCGCGATTCACGTCTCCGTCGGCATAGTAGGCAAAAGCGAGGGCGTTGTAATACAGCGGCAATTTGGGTTGCTCTCGGATAACGGCTTCCCAGTAGCGGCGCACGTCTTGCAGGCTGTAATCTCTTTCGCCAGATTGCACGAACTGCCAAGCCATCCGCCCGTAGAGAAAGTTAATCGCCTGGTCGTCTTTTTGCTTGCTGGGGACGGCGCTGAGGGCTGCCTTGGCTTCTTGCAGGGCATTGCGATCGAGCAGGGCTTCTACAGCTTTCTGCCCGTTGATCGAGTTGCCCTTGCTGAACTGCGCGGTGGCGATCGCCACGAGATCCGTCGTGCTGGCTTTCCGCAAATCCAAGCGATCGAACTTCGGATCGGTTGGCGTAACTGGAGGCACGACGGACACCTCCGGTGGTTTGGGGCTCGCTCCAAACAGCAAGTCGCGAAAAGACCACACAGCGCCGATTCCGAACGCGCAGACGACCAGCCAAAGCAGGGGGCCGAGCACTCGCGTTTGCCAGGAGCGGAAACCGCGCCGGCGCGTACCAGGCGGGGCGTTGGCTCTAGAAGGTTTGGTTCCGCCCGGATTGGGTGGCGCTGGCAGGGCGATCGCTTCCGAAGGGCTTCTGCTGGCACTCTCGGCTCTCGGCGATCGCCGGACGTTCGGCAGTTCGTATTGGTTCGGGTTCTCCTCGCTGCTGAGCAGATCGGGGCGCGATCGCGCGATCGGCTGATTGTCTCGCGATTCGGAGGTGGATAGCTGGCGCAGCAAATCAGTGACTAAATTTGACGCTTCTGGATCGTTGAGCGCGTCGTATTCCAGCTCGTCCAATATCCCCTCGATTTCTTCTTTGCCCAGCTCGTCGAGTTCCAAAGGCTCGAAGGACTCATCTTCGAGCAGATCCGGTTCTGAAGACAGCAGCGACGCTCCTTGAGACATCGGAAGGCTCAGCTCCTTTGTGGGTACTGAGAGCGCTTCGGCTTCCCGCTGGTTGGAGGTGAGATAGCCGTCAAATTCCGGATGCAGGTAGAGGATCGGTAAAGCCCAGTACAGTTGATGGGAACCGTAAGCCGAAATCAACCCTTGCCGCGCCCGACTCAGGCTCAAATCCACGGGGTAGCCCTGATTGAGGTTGCGGTAAAACAGCCTCGCCAGGGTCAGGGCCACGTCGTCGGGGATTCGTTCTGCCATTGCCAGCACGGCGGGAATCCCCAATCTCACCAGGGCTTCAGCGAGGTTGCGCTCTCCCGTATCTTCGGTGGGGTCGGCGGTTGCCGCGTGCGCTCCCCGGCAGGAATTAAACACGGCGAGCTGAATGCCGTTGTTTGCCAGCAATCCTGCCAAATCATAGCCGTTTAGGGTTTCGGTCAAGCCCGTGCGCCGATTGACGAGGTACAGTTCTCCTCCTGCCGTTCCCAAGTTGCTGTGACCGGCGTAGTGGAAGACGTGATATTTGCTTTGTTCTAGGGCTTGGGTGAGCGCGGCGCGGTCTGGCTGCTCTAAAATGGTCATTTCCATTGCTGGAAGGCTGGCACCTCCTCTGGAAGAGCGGCTTTGCAGTTCTTGCTGCAGGTGCAGGGCTTCGCGCTTGAGTTCCAGACTTTCTCGGTCGGTGGGTGCCGCGATCGCCATCAAGATTTTCAGCGTTGAGGCGCTGCTGGCTCGTTTGAGACTTTCAAACCCCGACTGGCTGACGCCTTTATTGGGTTGATAGCGGGAAAACAGCACGTTCGTGCCGGTGGCGATCGGGCGATCGCCGGCGTGCAGCACTTCCCAGGGCAGGCGGGGCAAGCGGTTGCCCTTGAGTCCCAACCGCAGCCGCAACACTTCTCGCCGGTGCTGGGCGATGCTTTGCGCTGCCGTCCAGCTATCTCTCAAAGTGCCTTGAAACAGGGAATTGTAGAGCTGCTGGCCCAGGGCTACCAGGTTTAGCACTTGTGCGGCGTCCAAGTCCGACTCTAAATTTTCCCGGCGGCGCAGGTAGTTTTGCGATCGCCTCTCCCCTCCCGCGTAGGGCCTGCCTCCTTCCAGCAAGCCCAGCAAAGGGTCATTCATTAGCTGACGCGCTTGCGCCAACCAATCTTCCAGCGGCCAGCGAACTTGCTCTTCAGCCAAGGGCACACCAGGGGCCACCCGTTCTGTCCTGACGAGGTATTCGTCTGTCCCTACCGGGGTTACAGAAACATGAAATTCCAATTCCCGAGTCACAGCGTCAGCGTACTCCTGCTTCAGGCTTCAATCTCGACTGCTCTGATGGCCTTCCGGCTCGATCTTTTCTGCTTGCCATTATAGTAAGTTAGCGTTTGCCGCACGAGCCAGAGCCATCTCACCCCCAAAGATCGATTCGGAAGATGCCTAGACGGTTGTTCTGGCGGTGGCGATACCCGGACTAAGTGATTAGACCAGCCAAGAATCAACACAGTTACCGATCATTATAATTTATTCAGGTATTACTTATTTGCTTTATATTTCTCCGGAGCGCTATTGCTGACTGGCGAACCACAGATGCACCGCAAGCTTTAAGCTTTTGCTTCGGACTGGCACGAGCCGTTTTTTTTGCGCGTGCTTTCTCGCCGTTTTGTCGCCTTGAGGATTTGCTCGCACTGTTGGCGAGGGTGCGGGCAATCCCCAGCCGTGCGAAATCGCGGGGGATTTTATTTTAGGTTGCCCGCTTTCAAAGTAGATGCGCGACTGGGTGCCGATCGGATGGCATCCTGGTGGCTTTATCGGTTTGGAGAGGGCGATCGCTTTTTTGGGCAGTTGATGGCACTCTATAGCCGACAAGAAGGCGATCGCGCCGACCTCTACTTTCCGGCTTTAAAGCCAGCAGCATCATTGCGTTCTAATGGGTTTTCCCCGCGCCCGATATTTTTCCGGATGTCTTTAATATCCCTCAGAAAAGAGAATTGGTAGATGCACCCTGATTGACAATCCCGGCCTAAATCAGACCGGGGTTTTTTATTTCTAAAAATAGCCGCTTAATTTTTCTGCCTTTTTCAACTTCGGGCAGATTGGGTTAACTGCAAAAGCCAACAATCCGAAGAATCCTCTAGGCAAGTTTGACCCTGCCGCTCTTCTAAACTCCTCTGACAATCAATTGCAAAGGAACTCTTGCTATTCTACCTGAGTTTTAACTTTTTTGCTCGTTGCAGTCCGCCAATCCCCGATCTCGAAACAGAGTAGGGGCAGGTTTATTTACTTGGTCTGCGGGCGGTTATTGACTTGCCCTGCCCCGATCGCGGCAGATCGGGTTGCGACGAGCGATCGAGAGGGGGCCGATTTATTCGCCTCCTCGGCGATCGGCTCTGCCTCGGACATTATTGTCGCCCGACGAAAAGCAGGGGTTCCCTGATGGAGCTTCGCGATCGCCCATTCTTCATTATGTAAAAAAATCAGCGGCATTGGGAAATTCTGCAATGCTGCTGTCAATTTTATCAATCTCAATCCGGAATGGCACTGTCTCGAACAGAAGAGTGATCTGGTAGATGCACCCTGATGATTGTCCCCGGTTAATTCAAACCGGGGATTTTTTTTCTCGAAAATGACCGGCTAGCGAGTAGCAGTTAGCAGTTAGGGTCGAGCCGACTAACCGCTAACGGCGATCGCTAATCGAGGACTTCAAAAGTTTGCACTTCCAGAACCGGGCCAATCATGGCCAAGGTCATAACGTCCTTGCGGACTTCGCCGGTGACTTTGACTTTTTGCCCGGATTTGAGCAGCTCGGTTGGCGCGCCCTGATAAATTTCGTAAGATTTGCCGCTGTCGCTCACGAGTGCCCAGGTTCCGGCTCCGAAGCCCTTGCGTTCGATTTTGCCTTCGACGCTGATGCTCATGCTAGTTTCACCTCGTCCTTAACAGCCAGACGCGCCAGTCCGAAGCAGAGCAAGGCATTGACGGCGAGGAAAGCGCGAGCGATCGCCCCTGCTCCCAATCCCCAAACGGCGGGCGATACCACGGCGCTCACGGCTAGACAAGCAGCCACGCCCAGTGCCGTGCCGATCGCGAACCACTTCCACTGCTGGTGTCCCAGCAGCAGCACGACGAGAATCGCGGGCACCAGCACGCTGGCAAAAATCGGATTCAACAGGCTGCTGCCCTGTACGGCTCCTCCGAGTTCGGGGAGGGAACTGCCCATGACTCGGAATGGCCACTGGGGCAGGTCGAAGATGTAGAAACCGCGCAGGAAGAACAGCCCGGAACTGCCAGCCACTAAACCGCTCGCAAGGGACCAGCTCCAGCGGAACGGGAAGTAATTGCGCAAGAACCACGCCAGCAAGTAGGAACCCAAAACCATCGCAATTTTAGGCAGTAGGGCGACGGCACCGCCGTCAATCCAGAAGCGCAGGTTGAGATAGCCATTTTCCCGCAGCCAGCGGAAGAAGTCGCGGAAGGTGATTTGTCCCTTGGTGGCTAGCTGTACTGCGGCGGCGGCGTCTAACTGTCCGGCTCCGAAGTGGTTGAGGGGGTCGTTTTCAATTTTGCGAGCGGATTCGAGCAGGATGCTGCGCGCGTCATTGGGATCGCTGACGCCGACAGCTTTAATCAGGGCTGCCACCCCGGCAACGTGGGGACTGGCCATGCTAGTGCCTTGGTAAGCGGCAAAGACCGGTTGGCCAGTTTGGGCGTCAATGGTGTTTTGCAGGATGCCGCCGATTTCGCCAGTGCGGGTGTCGCCGCCGGGAGCGGAGATATCGACGCCTGCTCCGAAGTTGGAATAGAAAGCTTTTGCGCCGTTGGAATCGAGGGCAGAAACGCCGATGACGTTGGCATAGCGGGCGGGATAGCCGGCGGAACTTTCGTCCTCGTTACCGGCTGCGGCGACGATAACGACGCCTTTGCTGTGGGCGTAGTCGATCGCCTCTTGCATCATCTGGCTTTCGCCCGGGCCGCCCAAGCTCATGTTTATGACATCTGCACCGTTGTCGGCGGCAAATTTAATCGCTTCGGCGATGTCGGCGATCGTGCCGCTGCCGCCGGCGCTGAGGACTTTCAAGGGCATGATGCTGGCTTCGTAGGCGATGCCGGCGACGCCGTAGCCGTTATTGGTGGTTTGGGCGATCGTGCCGGCAACGTGGGTGCCGTGCCCGTTGTCGTCGTCGGCTTCGACTCGATCGTTTACGAAGTCGTAACCGTCCGCGAATTTGGTATCCTTTAAGTCGGGAACGCGACTGACGCCGGTGTCGATCACGGCGACGGTGACGCCGCTGCCTTTGGTTTCTTCCCACGCCCTCTCGACGTTAATGCTGCGCAGGTTCCACTGCTGGCTCCAGAAGGGATCGTTGGGAGCGAAAAGCGCCGAGTAAATGTAGTCGGGTTCGATGTATTCGGTGTATTGGGCGACATCGGACTTTTTCAGGGCTTTGAGCACTTGCTTGTCGCCTCTGACGACGTAAATGTTATCGGCTGCTGAGATGAAACTGTTGAGGCGGGGCGCGACGTTGTACTGTTGCGCGATCGCTTTTACCTGAGTTTCTATCTGGGCCGCTGGCACGTCCTCCCGGAAGTCCAGCACGATACTCTCAAATGTACCTTGGTTGGCTAGACCCTTGAAATTAAATAGGGCCCAGCCTAACCCTATTAAAAACAAACACGCCAGGAGAAATTTTCTCATAGAAAACCTTCAACTTTAGCACGGGTCTGCTGACCACGATAACCCAACGACGGCTTATCTGGAGCAAGATGTTGCGAGATAGTTACATTTCCGGCTTTGTCAATACGGGATGCTTGAATTTTAGATTTTAAAGGTTAGATATTCGGAAATTTGCTCAAATCTAATCTCAAAAAGACTTCTAGCTGGTGACTTGCTGCTAAAATCGGGTTTGTCTACTGCAAAGTAGTAGAAAATACCTGTTTCTTTTAACCGCCAATTGAACGATGGAACGAGGACTTCTGTGGTTGCCGCTACTGGCCGTTTTTATCTGGCTGGCTTGGGCGGGTTGGAACGAGTATCAAAAAGTAGAAGCGTATCGAGAGTGGGCTAAGCAGTTCCAGCGGTCTAAATACGATATCTATGCCGTGTTGGGGCTGGCTGGGCGGGAGATTACTTGGGGAAAACCCACGCGCAAGGGGCCGGTGAATTTGCAAACGTTTTCTCTCGATGACGTCCAATCCATCCAGTTGTGGGTGGATGGCCAGCCTGCGGATCTGCAGGCTCCGCCCAGTGGGGAGCGGGCGGCGGCGCTGGAATTCGCGTTTTCTTCACTGGCTGCGCCCGCGCGGGTTCCTTTTACGGAAGTTGCGCTGGCTGTGGAATGGGGAAAGCAGCTAGAGCAGGAGTTGCAGGCATCGCGCGCCAGCCAGTCAAGCTGACAGGCTGAATGGGGCTTTTGGGAGGAATGGCAAATCAACTACTGGCTTCGGCTGTTAGTTGCTGCAGTCAGTGGATGGCAGGGGCGATCGCTGTTGGCGAATGAATACTGGGGAAAGCAGAGTCTCCGAGAAGGCGATCGCGTCTGCTGCTGGGAATCCTGGCGAAACGGTTCCGCCGGTGCCGATAGTTCTGGTTTGCTTGCGAATCGATGCCGGATCTGGCGGCGAAGGTGTCAGGCAGGGGCCAAATTCGCCCCGCGTTTTAGAACTCTCCATACTCGCGCTTTGCGGCAAAGCGTTTTGAAATCTCTTCAATTTCAATCCTCCTCAAACGCGGTCTTTTGCCGCCTTTTACCGCAGGGGTTGCTAGAGAGAGCCGTTGCCGGATTTGGCGGTTTGGTAGATTTCAGCGGCTTGCTGCACGATCGCCTTGAGTTCTTGAGGATCGAAAGGCTTGGTGATACATTTGAAAAGCTCCGCCCCATTCAACCGACCGGCTTCCTCATCCAGCGAATCGTCCGAGTAGCCGGTTAAAAGAATTCGCATGGTATGGGGGAATCTCTCCTTTGTCTTCGTCAAAAATTCCGTCCCCGTCATTTCCGGCATACTCTGGTCGGAAATAATTACCGCCATTTCACCCTCCTGCTCCAAAATTTGCAGGGCGCTGACGGGCACTTCGGCTTTAAAGACTTGAAAGTCGCGCCGAAACGTCCTGTAAAGCAAATCCAGGTTGTCTGGCTCGTCGTCAACTACCATTAGTTTGAGTTTTGTGGGCATTTCCTACCTCGATCCGGCAATCTCTACTTGATTCCTCATTCTAGGCGAACTGGGAATTTGAGCTGCTGCACCCGCTTTTTAAACTGCATTGGCTCGAATGTGGCCCTTGACGGTGCCGCTGTTTCCACCCGTCAGGGCTTCGGGGCTGCCAGCGTTGTCTTTTCGCAAGATTCCATTCCTGGCTCGTCCGTTAGTGTCAGCGCTGGCACGGTTTTCGCTGCCACTTCTATTTTGACTGATTTTTGACTGATTCTCGTATCGGTGAAGGCGGGAGGGTGCTGTGGCGGATGAGGGGGCGGCTGCTATTTATCGGAGCAGGGCGATCGCTTCAAGCGCTATGCAGCCATTGTCTTTTTTTGCAAGCGATCGCGCCTTTTCTTTGAATAGAGGCACGCGCTTAACTCCCATCCTATTACGAAGCACGAGCTTTCTAAAAGCTAGCGGGCGATCGGTCGAGTGGGCAAGAGCGATCGCGTTGCCTACAGCCGCATAATATCTGGCGCGAGAGTCTTTTAGCGGTTCTCAATTCTCCGTGTAATTTTGTGGGGTGCATACCGCTTTATGGTCAGCACCCAACTCCGCACGCCTGCCTGACAATTCCTGTCTCTCAAACGCTATATTCTTCAATGCTCGCCAGTGCCTCCGCTTCCCCGACTTGGAGAACTGCCTCAGCAGGGCAGCGGCGCAGTTGTTCATTCTGGCGGCCTATTTCCGCCATCTCTTATCTGAATTAATTCCTCCATTGACATGCCTAAAATTCGCGAAATAGGGCCGAGTTGACTGTCGATAATTTCTTCCCCGGCATAAATTTCTTTGAGTTCTTGCAGGGATAATTTATAGGTTTCGCAGAAGCGAACGAACTCGCGATCGCTGACGTTGAGTTCTATTTGGCGATCGCGCAGGATAGCCGCGACCGCTCTACTTCCATACTTCGGACGCTCAGCCCGGGCGATATACTTTCTCATCAGCTCTTCTACTCTGCTCGTGTCACCGCCCGATTTTCTGATATAATCCAAACAAGAAAGCCGCAGGGCTTTGTACATTTTTTCCTGGGCATTCAGCAATTCCGTCATTTTACCAGCCATATCGGCTTTGCCAAATCCCACAATTGCTCCATCATAAAAAATAGGAACAAAAGAGGCTTGGGGATCAGAAGTCCAAGCTAAATAGTTATCATTTTGTGGCATGGCAGTGCATCCTTTAAAACATAGACCCTACAAGCTTTAATCCCAATCAATACAATATTAGCTCTGTTTTCGCTAACGGCGACAATTCTGGCAACTTTTCAGCAAAATACCCCGATATAGAAGCTGTTTACTCCCGAAACGCCGAAAAAATACCGATGGGGAGAAGGAGAGTGTGGGGGCATGAGAGGCTTTAGGGAGGAAGGGAAGAAGGAGAGGGCGTGAAGAAATAGCAGGCATCCCAAAGGCTTCCATCCCTGCCCTCCGCCTCGTAGCGATACGCCGCTCAAATCGCAATCCGAGCGGGTTTGGGAGCAACAGGAGGCTAGACACTCGGCAATTTGGCACCACGCTCCCCCGCACGGTGAGTTAGGAATAGAAGTGCAATTAGGCTGCGCTGGCTGCTTTTTTGCACGCCAAGACAGCCGGAACAACCGACGCCGCGATGTTCGTCGGATATCCCGTGAGCATCTTTACTCATTTTATCCGGCTCGGCGGCAGCAATGCTCGAATTAGTAATTTGTACTCAACGATTCGGGAGGACTGTATGTTTCACGTTTCTACCCTTGGCGGTTTTGGCTGTCAACTGAGAGCTTTTGCCGATTTGGACGGTTTCGTACCGGAACCGGGCGATCGCCCCAATAAGTTCAGGTGGGACGATCGGGTTGAATGGAATGCCCAGAATTGGAAAGATTTCGTCAGCCGCGCTTGTCAAAAAACAAATCAAGTTTTGCAGCAATTAGAACTGTGGCAGGAGGCGTCGTAGGAGTGTGGAGTGGGGAGTGCTGAGTGCTGAGTGCTGAGTGCTGAGTGCTGAGTGTTGCGTGTTGCGTGTTGCGTGTTGAAGAGTGCTAAAGTGAGGCTAAAGTGAGGAGTGGAGTGTTGAAGAGAGAACAAATGATACAAAAGTGAGGAACCGAGAAAGATTTTTACCTTCTCTCTCTCTCGATCGCGATCGCCTCGCTCCACTGTTCGCCCGCCTGCTTCCTTCTCTTCCCGAGAGCCGACCGTGCCGATCGCTCCAGGCGAAAGTAAACTATTGTAAACTTTTCTTGACGCTTGCCAGAAAAGTTTGTTATGTTTGGTTCCAAGGTTTTATGACCGCTCCAGGTTACAAAAACGACCTGCCAGCGGTTGTCGCCAAGACTCACTTACAGTCCGGAGACAAGTAGAGGTATAGTAACACTCTCCAAGTCGCCCCGGATGAAGAAGAAAGACTCTCAGGGCGATTACCTTATTGGTAAAACTAAAGTCAGGGAGGGTGCCGTGATGTCCCGCAGACAGCGCTACAGTGGAAAAAGCCAGAGTATAATAGCCGCGAAACTCGCCGAACCGGAAAGACAGTTGGCTGGCTATATCCCCCGCATCAAGCGCGAAGTGGCTTGGCTGATGCACGCGCCATTAGAAAATATTTACGATATTCGCTTAATGAAGCACCAGTTCTGGGTATCCTACAGGGGAGCGGACGGGAAAACGTGCAGCACGTTTTTCAGCTATCGCCGCCTGCCCCTGTGGCAAGAACTAATCGTCAGTAAAATTTATACTTGCCCGAACCGTCAGGAATTGGCGAAATTTTCAGCAGCGATGCGCTGGGAATACAGAAATTTCTGCTATCCCACGGCGATGAGAGACGCGATCGACGAGGCGCTGGAGAACCGTTATGATGAATTACTCGTCGCAGCATCAATAGAAGAACAAGCCTGTCAGCTCTGAGTTCAACGGGATTATAAACGGTAGAGAGGGGTAGCGATAAATAATAGACATCTCCAAAATTTCAAACCTTTTTCCCCTTAACGCTTCCAGCGTTCG
>CAYOOD010000005.1:0-127541 GCA_964405435.1 uncultured bacterium | reverse complement strand
GGGAGAGGGGGGGAGGGGGAGAGGGGGGGGAGGGGGAGAAATGAATTGAAGAAAGTCAATTTTTCCCTAGTGCAAAAGTGAAAAGCTCCCGATGGGCGATCGGATTGCCCCTCGAGAGCGAGTTGTTTCAGAAGCGATCGCCGCTAGCAACGGCGGCGGGTTCTCAATCAGTAGACTTTGCGAGCGGTGGCGAGGCGAGAGAAAATGCTGGTGAGCAAGACGAGCAACACCAGAATCAGAGAAGCTGCCCAAGCGAGTTCCTTTTGGTTTTCGTAGGGACGAGTGGCGAAATTGTAGACTAAAACCGCGAGGGAAGCCGTGGGATCAGCCAAAGCTGCCAGACCTTTTTCGTTGAAAGGCAGGTAATATTGAAAGAAGCGGGCGGTAAATAATACCGGAGCAGTTTCGCCCGCAGCGCGAGCGATCGCCAGAGTAATACCGGTGACGATCGCGGGCATAGCAGCCGGCACGACAACTCGCGCCACGGTTTGAAAATTCGTGCCTCCCAAACCGATCGAGGCTTGTCTGATTTCCTGGGGAACTAACTTCAGCGCTTCTTCAGTAGCGCGCACGATAATCGGCAACATCAACACAGCGAGCGCAAACCCGCCAGCGAGAGCTGAGGGAGTTTTCATCGTCACGACAATCACCCCGTAAGCAAAGACGCCGACGATGATCGAAGGAACGCCGCTGAGAACATTGGTGAAAAAGCGAATCCAATTAGCAAATTGCGTATCGGCGGCAAATTCCGAGATATAGATGGCGGCTAAAATCCCGATAGGAATGCTGATGAGCGCCCCAAGTCCTACCATAATCAAGGTGCCTTGGAGGGCATTGCCAAAGCCGCCACCGGGCTGCAAGGCAGCGGGCGGCAGCTCGGTAAAGACGCTGGGATTAATGCGAGCGGCTCCTTTCGCGATCGCGTAGTAAAGGACGCCGATTAGGGGCAAGAGGGCAAGGGCGGCACAGAGGAAAGTCAAGCCCGTCATTACGATGCCGAATAGGGTGCGGGGAGAGTTGGGCGATCGCCTCAAACTGCCGGCAGGATATCCCGAAGCGGTAGAATTTTGGTCTGGTAACATCATACTCAACTAATTAATTCAGGGGGCATGTGGGGCAGCGGACATGGGGAATAGGTAATTGGTAATTGGTAATTGGTAATCGCTAATTCGTAGGATGATTCTTCCCAATGCCCTTTTGCCCAATTCGCCATAATTCAAATTCGCTGAACCCGACGCACCAGCAACTCAGCCAGGATATTGACTAAGAGCGTCATGGCAAATAACATCAGCGAGGCATACATCAGCGCCGACACTTCCAACCCGCCGGCTTCTGCGAATTTATTCGCCAGCAGAGAGGCGACGGTGTTGCCGGGAGCTAAAACAGAAATACTAACTTGATTGACATTGCCGATAATCATGGTGACAGCCATTGTCTCGCCCAAAGCGCGACCGAGCGCGAGCATGACGGCACCGACAATCCCGGAAAAAGCGGCAGGGACTAATACCTGGATGATCGTTTCCCAGCGCGTCGCGCCCAAACCGACGGCTGCTTGTCGCAATTCTGGCGGCAGGGTGATGAGGGCATCGCGGGAGATAGCGGCGATCGTCGGCAATACCATAATCGCCAAAACCACCCCAGCCGGCAACATCCCGAAACCGGTAGCACTGGGGGGCGTGCTAAAAAAGGGCAGCCAGCTATATTCTTCGTACAGCCATACCCCGACGCTCTTGAAAAGGGGCACGACAACAGCAATGCCCCACAGCCCGTAAACGACGCTGGGGATGGCGGCTAGCAGCTCCACGAGAAAAGCTAAGGCTACTTGCAGCTTGGGAGGCAAAAAATCCTCCGAAAGAAAGATTGCCACGCCCAAACCGACCGGCACGGCAAATAGCAGGGCAATGAACGAACTCAACAGGGTGCCGTACAGTTGCGGAAAAGCACCGTACTGTTCGCGCACGGGGTCCCAAGTGGTTTCGGTGAGGAATCCCAGACCGAAATTGCTAATAGCTGGGATCGCTTCTTTGCCGACGATGAATGCCAGCCAGACCAAAATTCCGCCAATGGCGAGGGCGCACAGTTTTGTGATGGGGATAAAAATCGGATTCACCGCCCGCTCAAACTTTAAAATTGCGAAGTTGAGCCACTCCGTATTTCCGGTATTCCCTGGGTTCGGCATACTATTTGTCATAAATTTTATCGGCTGAAAAAAAGTAAAGGAGACAGGCGAATAGGTCTTGACAAAATTCGTGTTTTCCTGTAATCGAGAAACCAATTTTTTTACCCGGGCGGGCTGCGTCAATTCGGTTGCTATAGGGGCACCAAAATGGCAATAATACCACCCTCGCGCTGTTTAGAAGCAACTGCAAGGGTGGGTCATTATTGGGAAGTCGCGATAAACGGCAGTACATCGTCACTTATGAAAATATTTCGCACTTCCTCACTTAATCTACTTCCTCACTATTCTCCTACTCCACACTCAACACTCCTGTAGGGGCTTTTCGCGAAAAGCCCCTACACACTCAACAGTCAACACTCAACACTCAACACTCAACACTCAACACTCAACACTATTGAGGAGCGATCGCCTCCACAGCGGGTTGAACTTTGGCAACGACTTCCGGGGGCAAGGGAATGTAGCCCAGTTGGGTGCTGTATTTCTGCCCGTCAGTGAGAGCCCACTCGATCGTATCTTCGATCGCCTGTGCTTTTTTCGGATCGTCGTACTTTTTATAAACTAGCAGCCAAGTGTAGGAGACGATTGGATATGACTGTTCTCCTTCGGGATCGGCGATGAAGGCGCGGAAGTTTTCGGGGAGGGCGACGGCGGCGAGGGTTTTGGAAGCGGCTTCAGGCGTGGGCTCGATGTATTTGCCGGCTTTGTTTTCCAGCACTGCCATCGAGAGCCCGTTGTTTTTGGCGTAACCGTACTCGACATAGCCGATCGCGCCTTCCGTCTGCTTGATCAGTTCCGTGACGCCTTCGTTGCCCTTGGCCCCATTCCCCACGGGCCAGTTGACGCTTTTCCCTTCGCCAGGGCCATTTTTCCACGCTTCGCTGACAGCGCTGAGGTGTTTGGTGAAGACTCCCGTGGTGCCGGAACCGTCGGAACGGTAAACGACCGTAATCGGCTTGTCGGGCAAGGTGACGCCGGGGTTGGCTGCGGCGATCGCCGCATCGTTCCACTTGGTAATTTTGCCGAGCAAGATATCGACATAGACTTGGCGCGGCAGCTTCAAATTCGTCACCCCGGGCAAATTGTAGGCAAACACGATGCTGCCTGCAGTCATGGGCACCATCAGAACGCCGTCCGGGACTTTAGCAATTTCTTCATCTTTCATCGCCACGTCGCTGGCTCCAAAGTCTACCGTTTTTTGGATAAACTGTTCAACGCCTGCGCCGCTGCCGACTGACTGATAGCTAACTTTGATGTTAGGATTTTTCTTGTTGTACTCGGAAAACCACAGTTCGTACAGCGGTGCAGGAAATGTAGCTCCCGCCCCGTTCACTGTCGCGCTCACGCCGCCAGCCGCAACAGGCGAACTCGTGGCGGCAGTGTTAGAACCGGATTGATTTGTCTGCTCGGTATTTGTCCCGCCACACGAGGCCAATCCGAGTGATAGGGAGATCGCAGCTCCTATAAAAATCTGGCGACTTAAGTGCCACTGATAAAACATACTATTCCTTCAATTTCAACTGACCAACATTCCAGGTTACTCCTCCCTGCAAGCCTCTGGTTAATCAGTCGATTAAGCTTATATTAATTTCAGGTTAACTACCCTGGAAAGATTGATACAAGAAACGCGATCGCCAAAAACAATAATAAGAAATTTTACGATTTTCTTTTTACCTTTCATACTGCATGTTTTGCGCCTGCCCCTGTGGCGGTATATCTTTACAAGGGAAGACAGCCGACGCGCGATCGCGCTCCGGCACCTGCACGCTAGCCAGGAATCCCAGCGAGTCCGCCTTTAATTAATCTAACTACACATTTTTTAAAATTTCGCGAGACTCAGCACTCCGGTTACTTTCTGCCAAAGTTTAATCGTTTTGTCCTTGCTGGCGCTGGCGATCGCTCGTCCGTCGGGAGTGAAGGCGATCGCCAAAACCGAATCGGAATGATCCGCCAGAGTTGCGATTAATTGTCCCGTGCTGACTTGCCACAATTTCACCGTTTTGTCCCAACTGCCGCTGATGAGAGTTTCGCCATCGGGCGCGAAGGCGAGGGCGGCAACTGACCACGAATGCCCGGAAAGGGTGTGGATGAGTTTTCCGGTTTCGGCTTCCCGCAATTTTATCGTGTTGTCGTCGCTGCCGGATGCGAGGAGTTTGCTATCGGGGCTGAAGGCGATCGCCAAAACCGCCCAGACGTGATCGGCTGCGGTGTAGCGGAGAACTGGAACAGGAACCTTACAATACCACACTCTGATTTTCCTGTCAACACTTCCACTCGCGAGATATTGACCGTCTGGACTGAAGGCGATCGCGCTAACCTGCAAATTATGTCCTGTTAGGGTGCAAATTTCCTCTCCTGTTGCCACCTTCCAAAGTTTAACCGTTTTATCCCAACTTCCAGAAGCTAAAATTTTACCGTCAGAACTAAAGGCAACGGATTTAACGGGGCGGGAATGTCCGCTAAGGGTGAAAATTTCTTGCTGGGTTTCCACCTCCCACAATTTCACAGTTTTGTCGTCGCTGCCAGAGGCTAAAATTTTACCATCTGGACTGAAGGCAACTGATTGAATGCAGTGGGTATGGGCGGCAAAACTCGCGATCGCCCGTGCGGTAGCGACATCCCACAAGTGAACCATTTTGTCATCGCTGCCAGAAGCCAGCAAAGCCCCGTCAGGGCTGAAAGCGATCGCATTGACAGCCGCAGAAAACTCGCGAATTGTCTGCCAGCAATGCCACGATTGCGAAGGCGATCGCGGGGAGCAGGGCGAGCGCGGGGGCATCGCCCCTACGGGAAGGGCTCCCATGACTTCCTCCGCCGATTGAAAGCGGCGGTTGAGGGCAGGTTGCAGGAGTTTGTCGAGAATTTGGGCAAGGCGATCGCTCGCGCCGACTGTCAAATAGTCCCGCCAAATCCAGCGATCGTTTGCCACGTCGAATAAATCAAAAGGAGATATTCCCGTAAGGAGGTAAAGGCAGGTGACGCCCAAACTGTACAAATCGCTAGCAAAAACCGCTTTGCCTTTGGCTTGTTCCGGCGCGACATATTCAGCGCTGCCGATGCTCGTTCCCACCTGCAATAAATCCAGGTTCGTTACTACTTTAGCGGCTCCGAAGTCTACGAGAACAAGTTTTTTATCAGGTTTTTGTATAATATTTTCCGGTTTAATATCGCGGTGGATAATTTGGCGGGCGTGAATAAAATTCAGCACTGGCAACAGCTCGTCTAGCAGGTGCAATATCTGAGCCTCACTGAAGGTTCCCTCTTCTTCTACCAATTTAACTAAGTTAATTCCCTGAATCAATTCTTGTACTAAATAAAGTTGACTATTTTGTTCAAAATAGGCGATAATGTTCGGAATTTGGGGATGAATGCCTAATTCAGTGAGGTGCTGCGCTTCTTGTTGGAATAATTCGGCTGCTTTGGCAAGTGCATCGGGGGATCGATTCTGCGGCCAAAATTGTTTGACGATACAAGGGAGAGGAGGAGAGAGGCTTTCATCGGCAGCGAGGAAAGTACGGCCAAAACCGCCCCGGGCGATGGATGCGATCGCTCGAAATCGGTTTTGCAAGAGTAAATCAGAGCCGCACCCGAGACAAAATCGCTCGGCGTCGGGATTTGCCGGAGCTGGGCAGTCTGGATTGAAACAATAGCTCATTTGAGGTTAAATTTTAGATTGGCAGGCGATCGTTGTCCTCGAATCAAGGAGCGCTCCGCCAACTCGTCTCTAGCTTCAAAGGTAAATATCTAAACGTCACTCTTTCTTTACCTGAAAAATCCTCGCGAGGTCAAGAACCAAACTACATTTGATCTACAGTCGCATCTAACGAGGACGGATATTTTTCATAAAATCGGTTGAGTGCGTCAGTCATGTCTTGCCGGTGGTGAGTGGCAATAAATGCTTGCAAGGCTCGGGCGTACAGTTCGCTGCGCGACCAGCCCTGACGCTTAGCCAATGATTCACCCGCTTCAAAGAGAGGATCGGGGATGGACATGTTAGCTTCCATAACAGCTTTTAATAACCAATGCAAAGGATTAAAAAAAGTATAGCATATATAGAGCGTTCCTTGCAGGATTTGTGAAAATCCGAGTGCGGGCTTCTAGCCCGCGATCGGTCAGATCCGGGGAGAGAGCCCGCACTCCTGATATAAACATACTTCACGACTCAAATAGAACCGCTATATAGCAGTTCTTGCCGGATTTTTAGCTTGTAGTTATGCTCAGAAACCCGGTTTCTCCCAGAAACCGGGTTTTTCTGCTTTCACGACTGAACGAGGCACGCTATTTTATCCCTAACCGAGAGATTATTTACCGCGACAGTTTGCCATATCTGTTACCAAATCAGCGGTAATAGATGCCGGCGGTTCTGCCGAAACGAGAGGGGTTTCGGTGGGGATTTCTGGGATGGGAGATTTGAGCTGCTCTGGCGTAACCAGCTTGCCAGTTTGATTCCAGAGAATCATCGTCAGCAAGCCATCGACCAAACTGTTCGTGCTGCCGTTGCCGCCGCCGACTAAAACATCGGGAATCAGGCGAACGTTGCGATCGCCCACTATCTGCATCAACTGCATCGCCGTAAACCCTTGCGCTCCCAGCGACTCTACGCCAGCGCGATAAGCTTCCGCCTTCGCCGTACCGGTAGCGCGAATCGATTCCGCTTCCGCAGTCGCTTTCAGGCGAATTGATTCTGCCTCGCCCTTAGCTTTAATTCGCAGGGCTTCCGCTTCCCCCGTCACCTCTTTAACTTTGGCATTCGCCCGGAGTTCGGCAATTTTAACGCCTTGCTCGGACTTCACCATATCTTGCTGGATGTCAGCTTTTGCCTTGAGTTCGGCAATTTTCACGCCTTGCTCGGACTTCACCATATCTTGCTGGATGTCAGCGAGCGCCGTAGAGCGGACGAGTTCTTGGCGCTGCGTTTGCGCTAATTGCTGCACCTCGTAAGTTTTGCGCTGCTCCTCAGCAATCTTGCGATCGGTTTGCGTCTGCATGAGAGCAGCGGGCGGATTGATATCGCCAATCAAAGTATCGATCGCCTGCACGTCGTAACTGCGCAGCGCCGTTTTGATAAAATCAGCCGCTTCTGCCTGACGTTCGCTGCGAGCGCTCAAGAAATCCAGCACCGTGTAATCCTGAGCGGAATTGCGAAAATAGTTGCCGACAATCGGCTCCAAAACGTGATCGACCAAATTTTGCATCGAGCCGACGCGAGAGATTACTTTAGGAGCATCCAAAGCGCCGACGTGAATAATTTGAGCGATTTGCAACTCGAAGGCAAACCCATCTCTAGAACGCACCGTCAGCGGGCCTAATTTAGCATCGTACTTGTGCATTTCCGTGCGAGCCGACCAATTTAACACGATGTTCGTCGTCGGCACCAATTCCACTTTCATCACCCGCATGTTGAGGGGATGCTTGCCGGGGTAGAGGGGTTGCGTCCAAACGCCTTTGTGCCCCGGATTGACTAGATCTCCGTGGGTGAAAGCTTCGCCGCTCACGTCGAGATGTTCCTTGCCGACGTAAGAAATTACCACGCCGACATAGCCGATGGGAATTTCCGTCATGGGAACTTGTTCGACTTGTACAAACCAGGGGTTTAGATTCCAAGCACCAGAAAGAAGTACCTGCTCTTGCAAGCCGCGCCGCCCGCCGCCGGAGATAAATTTCTGTCCGTTTTGAAAGTTTTCGTGACTGGCAATAATGGGGCCGGCGATTTCGCCCGCTTCGATGGGCATCCCGTCTAAAGTCGTGACGATGCCGACTTTATCGGAGACGACGTTATAAACTTGCAACTTTTCGGGGCTGATGCCGTGCTTGGTAGAATTGGCGGCGGTGATGACGGTGAAAAGTGCCGTATTGATGCGGTAGGTGCCGGCGGTGAGAAAGCCCATTTGACGGCCTTTTTCGCCGCCGCTGGTGAGGAATTTGCGGCCATCCTGAAAGTTATCGCAGTCCGTGACTTTGCCGAGGATGCGTTCGGGCGGGATGCTAGCGCCATCGGCAGCGACTATCAGGGCGATTTCGCCTTGGGGGACGACGATGAGGGGTTCTTTGCGGACGTCGTACTGCCAGGGCCAAAATCCCCAGTGCCAGCCGGGGGCGAGGGTATCGGCTTGATAGCCCGCTTCGCCATTAAGAGCGATAATGCGACCGGGGGGAAGGCTGCCTTTGAATGAGAATTTTTTAGCGACGATGCCGACTTCGCGCTCGCTGACGATGACTAAGCCGGTGAGGGTGGAAAAGGCGGCAACGCCGACAACAATAACCACGCCGCCGGCGATGAGGAAAAATATCCAATTGACGTCTCCCACCTGCATGGCTTGATATTGGGTGCCTTGCGGGGTAGCGGGGGGGCGTGAAGCGGAGGGCAACCGCAGGGAATCGCACGTCAGTGCTTGTTTTGCCTGCGGCTCTTGCGCTGCGCTGACGCTGCGGATGCCTGCCACTGGGGAGACTGTAGAGGCGTGAAGCGCAGCTATCCCGAAGGGAATCGCGATCGATGCAAATAATGACGCTGCGAACTGAGCCGTTTTCCCGCGCCGACTCTGCCGTATCTTGTTTAAAAAGCTTTTCATAAAGGGATATTATCCCAAAAAACATTACTTTAAACTTAGCAGTTTTGCAAGGGTTTGAGAAAAATCTTTATAAAGTTTTAAGGGAAAGCGTCCGCGAAACAGCCCGCACCCTGGAAGGGTGGGGCGATAGGAACATTCGTAGAGCCGCAGGCTTCAGCCTGTAGGTTTAGCCTGCTTCCTCACTTCATGTTCTATCCACTCCAAAATTTCCTGATTTACCCGCTCCGGATATTCATCAAATGCACAGTGACCGGCATTTTCAATTTCTACCAACTTCAACTGAGGATTTAGCTGCTGGAAGCGGCGAGCGTCGGCAAGCGGAACCACTCTATCTTCTTGCCCCCAAATTAACACTGTCGGCACTTGCACGCACGGCAGCAAATCTTTCACCTTGGGGCTGTAATCGTCGTCGCTTCTGGATTGCGACAGCCGACAAAACACGCGCAAAGCCCCTCGATCTTGCGGCGGCGTAGCAAATAGTGCCACTAATTCTTCATCGACTAATTCCGGGCGGAGGTAAATTTTTTGCAACACTTGACGCAAGACCCAGGGCTGGCGTATTATTTTAAATAAGGGCAATAACAGCAAAGGATTCGCGAAGGTTCTTTCGATCGCTCTTGCCCAAGCTGGCGGCTGTTTTTCCTGGGCGTCTGGCAGAGTCAGCATTGCCAAGCCGCACGCCATTTCTGGATGTTTGGCGACTGCAGTCAGCGCTACCAGTGCGCCGAGAGAGTGCCCGACGACGGCAGCGGGTTTATTGATAAAAGTGCGCCAGAAATCGTACACTAAATCTGCCCACAGCCAAACGCTGTATCGGGCGGCAGCTTTTTCAGAAGCGCCAAAGCCGAGGAAATCGAGAGCGTAAATGCAATGCTGCTGGCTCATGGGGATTAAATTCGATCGCCACTGCCCCAGAGCCGAGCCAAATCCGTGCAAGCAAATCACTGGCAAGGCGGGTTTTTCCGGGTTGAAATTGGCGGGGCGAATGTAGGTGTAGCGAATTTTCCAGCCGCGCCAAAACCAATCTCGTTGAGAGCCGAGCGGTTTCGGTTGGAATTTTACTAAAAGTTGCGATCGCGCGTTACTCATTCTCTTTCTGGTTTATTAACAAAGCCGTTTTTCCCTTCTGCCATTCTATCAAAATCTCGACATCGCTGTCGGCTTTGGAGCTTGCACAGACTTTTTACCCATTGGCATTTTAACTCCTCCTAGCAGGCGGATAGCGCGGCTTATCTCAACGAGAGCGCGCCTTCATTTCTTTTTGAGAAACAAGCGATCGCTTGTTTTTTCCAGTATTTTTTGCGATCGCACTCCGCACCATTAGGGCCATTTTGTGGCCCATGCTTTCCGAGCATTCCCCAAACGTGCATAAGTTCGCGAACTCTAGAGATAAGTAACGGCAGCGGAGGCGGAGACTACAATCAGCAACTAGCAAATCGAACTCGGGTGAAATCGTCATGGGGGCAGCGTCGCGATACTGGAGATTGGCGCGGATTGATGCCGCAGGAGGGGGCAAAACGGAGCTTGTCGAGCCCGCGAAAGCTTTTTTCTGGCAGCAATTTCCCGAATTAGAAGGTGAGGCGGATATTGCCGACGTGCCGGTACAGCGTCAATTGCTGGCGCTGGTTCGTTGTAAAGATGCTAATGTTTCTGAGATGGCTCGGCTTTGCTTGCGCTGTTTTATCTCGAACCAGATTAAACAAGTTTGCTTGCAACTTGCCGCTCAGTTTGGCGCAGCGCACGGCTTCACGGCTGGCGATTTATTTCCCTTTGTTCTGGATGATGTTAACGGAGAAGTTTCTCCCACTTATCGCTCTCTGGCGTCTGAAATTTTGCAGGCGTTCGATCCGGAACGCGGCAGTTTAGGCACCTGGACAAACAAACTGGTTAAATCTCATCGAGAGCTGAATATTTTTTTGTTGCAACAAGGCGTTTATCTCGTCAGTGACTGGGCAATTTTAAATGATACGTCGCTCAAGCAATTGCAGAGAATTTTTGCGGAGTTTCACGATTTAACGGCTGTAGAAATTCGCCAATATTCGGCGTTGCTGGAAACATACCACGCGGTGTATCGTGCCGATCGCCTGCTCCAGCGTCAAGGAGGAATGAAGGGGCACTGTTTGCCGCCAACGGCGAATCAGTTACAGGCGATCGCGCGCCAGTTTCTCCAGACAACTACCCTGAATCTGTCGCCGGAACGAATTTTAAATCGCCTGCAAGATATGGCGGCTCTTTTGCGAGAGTATCGCCTTTATGTCAAAGGGGGAACGCCGCCTGTCAAATCTCTGGACGATCCCCATACTCTCCAACAAGTTGAGAACTGGCAATCGGCAGACTGGAGGAGTGAATTAGAAAATACGGACGAGCGGACAGAATTTTTGCAAGTCTACCGCCAGCAGGTTATTATTTGTTTAGATCGGGCGGTGGAGGAAGTGACGGGCGATCGCGTTTCTAAATTGCAGCGCAAAAAACCGCAAGAGGCTGAAAAATTTATCGCAGCCCTGCGCCTGTTTCACTGTCAGGGGCGCTCTATGAGCGAAATTGCTGGCGCTGTGGGCTTGCAAGCTCAGTACCAAGTGACGCGCCTGCTGAAACTGAAAGAGTTTCGCGCCGACATCCGCCAGCGAATGTTAGAATTTCTGCGCGGCTTTATATTGGAGAAAGCAGCGGCTTACGCCGATCCCGATCGCCTTCAGACGCTCGATCGCGAGGTGGAAGCGGTTCTCGATGAACAAATTGCAGCGGTGATAAAAGAAGCGGCTGCAGAAGCTAGCGTGCCGAGAAACCGTCCTGCAAAAAGTTTATTTGCCCGCAGGCTCTGCCAGTATCTCAGGCGCTTGCTTTCGCATCGCCTGAAAAAAAGGGAGGACTAAAGTCCTCACTACAAACCAAGAATATAGATGAGAACTGAAGATGACTAATAATTTGATTGGTTTTGATGATATTCTGCTAGACTTTGAAGCGCTGACTTCCGATGCGATCGCGCTGGAAAAAGAACAGATCGACAGAGCTGTCGAATTGAGCCGGCAGGTAGTGCCGCTGCGGCAGTGGCAGGCTTATCTGAATGCCTTGGCTCTCTTTAGTTTCGAGCAATGGCTGGAAGAACGGGCGGCTGATTTGCGGGTAAATCGGGAAAATTGTACGGCTGTGCAGCCAAAATATGCTAATATAATTGAGGCGGTTTGCAATTTGAGAGTCGGCGAGTTTAAAGTTTGTTTGATTGCGGCGGGCAGCCTGAGTGACGATCGCGTGTCGGTGCCGAGAGCGGCGGTCGATTTGCCAGAATTTATCCCCCATTTCTATGTTTTAGTAGAAGTGCGGGAAGAGGCGGAAGAAGCGAGGATTGCCGGTTTTTTGCGCCGCGACGAATTGGTGAATCTGGCAGCCCATTTACAACCCTCTCCAGAGTGGATTTACGAACTGCCGCGATCGCGGTTTGACGGCGAACCCGATCGCCTGTTGCTGTATTTGCGCTGTTTGGAACCGACGGCGATCGCGATTCCGAGCGTTCCCAACCGTCCGGCGCTCCTGTCGCGGCTGCAAGCCGACTTAACAGAACGTTTGCAGCAGTTGGGCGAGCTGCCCCTGTGGCAGGTGCTCAGTTGGGAGCAAGGGGCGGCGGTGCTTGCAAGTCCAGAATTACTCGACTGGCTGTATCGCCGCAGCCGAGGCGAAAACTTGATAAATCCGTCAGAGCTGCTGCAATTGCTGACGCAGCAAGCGGTGAATGCGGGTTTGTGGTTGCGCGACGAATTGGACGAACTGGCGCGGGGATTGTCGTGGGTGCTGCTGCCCACTTTTGCGCCCGCCCCCGCCCTGCGATCGCCTGCTGAGCAATTAGAAGCCATCCTCACCCAATTAGAGCGCGGCGGCATGGAAATTTCCTCCACAGCTCGCGCGGCTTATCAAGATTTAAACTTGGCAGAAATTTCTTTGCGGCTGTATGCTGTAACGTGGGCGCTCCTCTCTCCCCAAAGCGTCCCAGAGTGGACGTTATTATTAGTATTGAGCGCTCTGCCAACTAGCACTCTTCCCTCTGGAATTCAACTGCGCGTCAGCGATTTGACAGGGGTTCTGGTGGAAGTGTTTCTCGACGAACAGAGCGAGGATAGCAATCTTTACGCGCGAATTGTCGGAACCTGGGATGAGAAATTTTTGGTCACGCTCTCTCTCTCTGACGGTTCATCTTTAACCCTACCTCCGTTTGCGTTTAGCCCTAATTAATCTCGATGACTCTACCTAGTGCTATTTTTCGCTTGAAAATACAAAAAATTAATGAGACTTGTCTGTTTGAGCTATCTTGGGGAAGAGGGCAGCAACTTTCTGCTGTACTCACTTATCCGCCCATCCTCTCGACGCTCTACCAAGAATGGCAGCGCATTTATATTCGTTTTTATAAATCGGCGTTGCGGGGGCGGGTAGAGGAAAGCGGCACGCAGCCATCGCCGCCGATAGACTGGCACGCCAAATTGGTACAGGCAGAAGCCAAGTTAATGTATGAATTTCACCGCTGGCTGCGCGGGGCGGAGTTATTTGAAATTAGGGCTCAAATTGCGAAAGGGCAAGAACTAGGGGAAAAACAACAAAGAACTGCTGATATTTTTCTGACGTGCGAACCTCTGGAGCTGGCGCGTTTTCCCTGGGAAGCGTGGGAAATTGGCACGGAATTTGCGGCAGCGCTCCCGATTCGCATCGCCCGCACGCCTGCCAATATTCGGGCGGAAACGGGAAAAAGGAGAACGCGGGGAAAGGCTCGGATTTTGGTGATTTTAGGCGACGATACGGGCTTGAATTTTCAAGGCGAGCGCGAGGCGGCGCGATCGCTTTCTCGCATAGCAGATATCGCGTTTGTCGGCTGGCAGCCGGGAGTCAATGTCGGCGAATTGAAGGCAAAAATTTGCGCGACAATTGCGGACGATCGCGGCTGGGATGTATTATTTTTTGCGGGGCACAGCAATGAAACCGAGGTGACTGGCGGCGAATTGGCGATCGCTCCCAGGGCTTCTCTATCAATTGCCGAACTGGCTCCCATTCTAGAAATAGCAAAACAGCAGGGGCTGCAATTTGCTTTGTTTAATTCTTGCAGCGGCATGGCGATCGCTTCCGCGTTAATTGACTTGGGATTGAGTCAGGTTGCCGTCATGCGCGAACCCATTCACAATCGCGTCGCCCAGGAATTTTTAGTGCAATTTATGCAAAATTTGGCTGATTGCCAAGACGTGCACGATGCCCTAGTAGCAGCGTGTCAATTCCTGAAACTAAAGCAAAATCTCACCTATCCGTCTGCTTATTTGATTCCAGCTCTGTTTCGCCATCCCGATGCAGAACTGTTTCGCATCGAACCGAGGGGCTGGAAAGTCGCGATCGCGCGTTTTTTGCCGACTCCAAAAGAAGCGGCTGCTCTGGCAGCAATTCTATTCCTGAGTTGGCAACTGCCGGTGCAGCAGGGGTTGTTGGAGCAGCGCGTTTTAATCCAAGCTATTTACCGCCAGCTAACGGGTCAAATTTTCGCCCCAAAGACGCCGCCGGTGCTGTTGGTGCAAATTGACGAGAAATCCATTAGAGAGGCGAAAATTTCCGATCCCAAGCCGATGAATCGCCGTTATTTAGCTCAGTTGGTGGATAAATTATCGACTTTGAATGCTAAAATAATCGGGATAGATTATTTGCTCGATCGCCCGCAAGAAGAAGGCGATCGCTATTTGGCGCAGTCTCTCCGAGCCGCCGTGCAAAAAAATAACCCAACTTGGTTTATTTTTGCAGCGATTCGCAACGATGTCGAAGGGTGGATAGGAGTTTATCCCGCGATCGCGAGTTTAAATTGGAGTTTGGCAGGAGACATCACGCTGCGCCGCTGGTACGCGACGCTTTTACCTCGTGAAACTTCCGAAATTCAGCCCTTGCCTTTTTCGTATATACTAGCACTTGCCCGTCAGTTAAATTTAGAAAAAGCTTCTCAAGTTTACCAACCCTCTTTAAAAAGTAATAGGCATTTTTTATCCCAGATAAGCGCTTCTACTCAAAATCCAATTATATCGCAAAGATTGCACTTGCATCCCGTCACAGCTTTTTCTTACAAACTCGGTCAAATGTGGCTGCATCCAATTCTTGATTTTTCCATTCCGCCTGACTTAGCATATCAGCACGTTCCGGCTTGGAAACTGCTGGAAAGTCGCGCCGATTCTCCCGAATTGCGGGATATTAAAGAGCAGATTGCGATCGTTGCGGCGGGGGGATATGGCGAGGCGGGAGTGGCGGCAGAAGGTGCGGACAATTTTACGCTGCCGGCGGCGGTTCGGTACTGGCGCGATCGCGAAACGCCTCCCGATCCGCGTCGGGTATTTACAGGCGGGGAAGTTCACGCCTACATCATCCATCACTTGCTAAATAATCGCCTAGTCGTGCCGATTCCCGATGTCTGGGCGATCCCAGTAGCGGCTGTGCTAGGAAAGGCGGTTTCTCTGGCACTAAAATCACGCGATCGCCGTCTTTTTCGCTTGGCAATCCTATTCTACAGCACGCCGCTACTGTACGGATTTGTCAGCCTGCAAGTGTACATCTCAGCGGCGCTTTTGCTGCCGTGGTTGTTTCCCTCTGCAACAATTTGCCTGTACGCGCTCCCCGCTTTTTTAAGGAGAAAAGAGTATGCGAAAACTTAACTGGATAATGCGGGCACTGCTGGCGGCTGCGATCGCCTGTTTGTCGGGTTTGCCCGTTCAAAATGCTGTTGCTCAGGCGTCTTGGCAGGAGATTTTCGATCGCGACGAGCCGCCCGTACCGCCAGAAAATGGCGGTTCGCGGGGGGATTTTTGCGCGATCGCGCCTTCGGTGCTCGGCGAAATTCGAGAAATTTGGAACGAGCGCCCTTTGTTGCTCTGGCAGGGATTTGCGGCGCGAATGGAGGTGCGATCGCGCGACGCTCAGGAGGTGCTCTGGCAGGCTGCTATCAAGCCAAGCGATCGCAGTATTTTCTATCAAGGAAAGCCCTTGCAACCCAGTCAAATTTACGATTGGGTGATATTTGAAGACGAATCGAAAATCCCCTCGCTGATTATTCCGTTTCGCGTGATGGAACGCGAGAAGCGCGATCGGATTGCCAAGCAACTGGCGGAGCTGGAAGCGCCGCTGCGTGAAGCGCAGCACTCTGGGGAATCGCGCGGGGATTTGTCAGAAGCGATCGCCAGAGAGCGTGCGGATTATTTCGCGCAGCAAAAACTCTGGGCGGATGCTTTGCAGGAAGCTTTTTCCGTGAAAAATCCCTCCCCCGAACTCGCCAACTTCGTCGAAATCCTCCCTCAAAAATTGTGTTCTTCGCCGACATCTTTGCCGGGAATTTTGCCGCGCGAGAGCATTCGGCAATAAATATTCGGGCGAAACCGAGAGATTTTTTTCAGCGTGCCGCGCCTCTCTTGTCTTGCCCCGTCCTTTATGATACGATGCCTGTCTGTGCCAGAGTGCGCCGCGCCCCGCGCCCGTTCCTGCGGGCGTCCGCTCGCCCAATCGCGCGCCCGATCGCGCGCCCGATCGCGCGATTTCAGGGGAGTGCCGCATCAACGAGCGCGCCAGTTTTCTCGACGGTGCCGATCTCGTCTGTTCCCTGCATCAATAGAATAATTTAATTTTTCACTGCAAGGGGGAATGCGATCGAATCCCGCACTGCTGCTTTAAAATAGGTCGATAGCCAGCTAGCCAGACTGTGGGATGCTCGCGCGCGAGCGCTTTCTCGCCCACTTTGCATAGTCTGTTCGGATCGCAGCACGGCAGGCGGGGAGAATGGCTGCACCATTCGTCGAGTCATTCGCCCGGTTATCTGGACAGTTCACTGCGCTGAATTTCTTGTAAAAAATGGCAGCCACTAAATTCTACCAAAAAGTTTAATGAGTATAGAAAAGATTGTCGAACAGTGTTTGCGGGACGGTTATCTAACTCCTGCAATGGAAGCAGAAGTCGGGCGCATTTGCAACATGGCTTCTGAATTGTCCATCGAAGAATACATGGCGCTCGATCGCTTGATGGAGGCTCTGTTAATCGGGGAAGTAACCGTCTTGCCGCGCAAGCAATTTATCAACGTCATGGAAGAGTTGGTGATTGCAGAAACAATCGCGCGGGTGGCAGAAATAGAAGCAACCGAGCATCAAGTTTTGGATATCGGCGATATCGCCGCCTATGCTTTGAATCGCCTCCCGCCCCTGTACGCGACAACTTCGGAAGGGGCAGAATTTCAGCGATCGCGCGCGCGGCAAAAACTGCAAGAGTTGATTGCCCAGCAAGTCGGCGACGCGATCTCCCGCTATCTGGAGCAACCCGACTTTTTCCCAGAACGGCAAATTTTAGGAAAGAGTACCGGAGGGGAAATCCTCGGTGCCCTCAAACAGATTCTCAACGACGACGAGCCGCCCGCTTCTTCTCTTCCCAAGCGATCGTTACAACCCGATTTTGATGGCTGAACTTCTTTAAAAAACTCGCCGATGTAAAAAAAACACTCAGAAACCCGGTTGCTTCGAGAAACCGGGTTTCTCAATTCACTGACTGGCTTGGCGAGTCATTTCAAATAAATTTGTAGCATTCGCTCCGAGAAAGCCGTCAAACAGAGCGCTCTGCCCGGGGGCAATTTCCACCGGGTAGCGCTGAGCCATTTCAAAATAAGCATAAGTCCAAGGAATCTGCATCTCCTCGCCACTGCTATCGTCGAGTACCGCGACACTTTCCTTAACTGCTTGCGTGGCAGTTTGGCGCAAACCGCATTCGGGAGCGCCTTCTATTTCGGCTTTCATCGGCACGCCGCGCTCTTTGAGCGCCTTTGCCGTACTCTCGATATCCGGGTATTGCGGCGCATTCTGACGGTTGATATAGCCGGTAAAATGATTGACGGCGTACCCGTGCAGCAGCACCCAAGCCCCGTACTGAGTCGCCACGTTCACGGTTTCCAAAAGATAGCGCCGGGGCGGATTCCACGGGCGGGAAAATACCCGTTTCAGTTGCTCGGCGATTGGCTCGACTTCCGCGTCGGTTTTGGCAGTCGCGATCGCTTTGAGGGGCGGCGTTTCTACCGCCAAACGCGCCGTAACCGTCTCCCAAATGAGCTGGGCTATTCGATCCGGCAGCTCGTCTACAATCAATTCGCTGATAAATAATTTCGGCAAGTCGAAACGTTCCTGCTCCGGATGCCGGTAATGCCGCGCGTAAAGTTTCTGTTCCGGGAAATATAATTCCCCCGCCACCGAGTAACCCAGCGCTTCTACAATCCGAGCCAGATATTCGATACCCAGCTTGATTTTCCCTTGCGAACTATCGACGCTCATGCGCAGGGAGCGAAAGGCGATGTGATCGTTCGCCATCGTTCCGCCCGCTGAGGCGATCGCCTGCTGGTAAATGCGGGCATAATGCACCCGGGCGCTGTAATCTTCCCAGAGTTTGTCCCAGAGCTGACGGGCAATTTGTACTTGTTTCATATTGGGTTTTAAAGCGGGTAATTCCGCTGGAACGAACCGCAAAGAACGCAGAGAAAGCAGAGAAGTGTTTTTCAAGGCAGTCGCGATGAACTTCACGCACCGTCACGAATGCAACTATTCCAGACTGCCTCACTCCGTCACTTTTTCACTTTATCACTTGTCTTCTACTCAGCACTCAGCACTCAGCACTCAGCACTATTTTCAAGGCAGAGTTTCTTGCAACACGCCGGCGAGTATCTCCAAGGCAACTTGAATCTGTTCGCTGTCGATCACTAGCGGCGGGCAAAAACGAATCGCTCCTTTTCCACAACCGAGCAGCAACAAGCCTTTGTAGAAGGCGGCGTCTACAACGCGATCGCGCAGGTGCCCGTCGGGATTGCCCTCGGAATCGAGCAAATCGATCGCCACCATCAGCCCTTTGCCGCGCGGGGGAGAAACTCGGTCAAATCGCTGCGCTAGTTTGCTCAGACCTGCTTGCAAGAATTCTCCCATTTTGCGGGCATTGTCAATCAGCCCGTTTTCCAGCAGTCGCAGCGTGACGTTAGCGGCGGCGCAGGCAACCGGATTGCCGCCGAAAGTGGTGGCGTGAGAGCCCGGTGGCCAGGTCATCAGTTCGGGGCGGGCCAGAATTGCGCCCAAAGGCAAGCCGCTGGCGATGCCTTTCGCTAGAGTAATGATATCGGGCATGACGCCCCAGTGTTCGATCGCGAAGAGTTTGCCCGCGCGCCCCATGCCTGCCTGGACTTCATCAACCGCCATGAGGATGCCGTGGCGATCGCATATCCGGCGAATCCTTTCTAAAAAGCCATCTTCCGGCACGATGTAACCCCCTTCTCCTTGAATCGGCTCGACGACAATCGCGGCGATTTCAGAGGGCGGCAGCACGGCAGGAAAAAGCTTGTGTTCCAAATAATCCAAGCTTTCGTGAGTGCCGTAGGGAATGTGAGTGACGCCCGGTAACAAGGGGCCAAAATTTTTGCGCTGCACGGCTTTGGAGCCCGTCAGGGACATCGCGCCGTAAGTGCGCCCGTGGAAGGCTCCCAGAAAGGCGACGATTTGCGATCGCCCCGTATAGTAGCGAGCCAGTTTGAGCGCGCCTTCGTTCGATTCAGCACCGGAATTGCTGAAAAACACGCGAGCGCCGTTGGGAAAAGGAGCCCGCTTCGCCAAGCTTTCCGCCAACTCCACCATCGGCTCGTAGTAAAAATCCGTCCCCGACATGTGCAGCAGCTTCGCCGCCTGTTCCTGAATCGCCGCCACAACTTCCGGGTGCGCGTGCCCGGTGGCGGTGACGGCGATTCCCGCTGTCATGTCGAGAAACACGTTGCCGTCTGCGTCTTCGAGCATACAGCCTTCGCCCCTCGCCACCACGAGTGGGTAGCCGCGCGTGTAGGAGGGGGAAGTCACGGCGCGATCGCGTTCCACGAGCGATCGCGCGCGGGGGCCTGGTAAAGATGTTATCAGATGGGGAGTGCGAGGCAGCGTGCGGTTGCTTTGGATGCTAAGCATAATTTCTTTCTCCTTTTACTCGCGTGCGGCAAGCCCCCAAGTCCGTCCTCTCCGGCGATGGGGAAGAAAATTAAATAATTATTAATACCGTAACAAATCTTTTCTAAAACGTCGGGTTGGTAGCGCTGAATAAATGTCTGTTTTGATACAAAATTTTTTTAGATAGGTAATATCATTCACCCTGCACCGCACTTCACCGCTCTGCCGCGAACCCCCCTTCGCCCCCTCGCAGCTAATTTGCCTACCCGATACGAGCCGGGGTGATTCGATCCGCGCGATAGCTAACGCTTCATGCCTGCCTTGTAGAATCGTAAAATTAAGCTATTTGACGGCTAGCCGCTAACCACAACAAAACAGGTGACGCATGAAAATCGGTATTATTGGTGCAGGCAAAGTTGGGGGCACCCTGGGGCGCATCTGGGCGCAAAAAGGCCACGATATTTTGTTCGGACTGCGAGATCCGCGCAGCTCAAAAGCGGAAGCATTAATCGACTCTACGCAAGGAAAGGCGCGAGTCGGCAGCATTCAAGAAGCCGCAGCGAGCGGAGAAGTCATCGCAGTGGCGACTCCTTGGGAAGCGACGCAGCTTGCCATTCAGAACGCCGGCGATTTGAGCGGCAAAATTCTCATTGACTGTACGAATCCGCTGGGAAACTCTCCGGAGTCGCTAGCCGCAGGTTTGACGCTCGGATACGCGACATCCGCCGCAGAAGAAGTCGCCAAGTGGGCAACTGGGGCGCGAGTAGTTAAAGCATTCAATCACATCTTTTTTGGGCATTTGGAAAATGTCAAATTCGGTTCGGTAACGGAAACTGCTTTTATTTGCGGCGACGACGAAGATGCTAAAAAAGCGGTTGCTTCTCTGGCGCGAGATATTGGTTTTGACGTGGTAGATGTCGGAGCTTTGTCTAAAGCTCGATTGATCGAACCCCTGGCAATGCTTTGGATTAACCTGGCTTTTTTCCAAAAATTGGGGCCTGATTTTGCCATTACGCTTGTCAAACGCTAAGCGTATTATTGGCTTCGTTCCCAGGTAAAATCTGGGAACGAGATAACCGCGATCGCGCGAAATTACGCACTTAATTTAGCAAGTAGACTGGCTACTTTAGCGCCGATATTTTCAACGGCTTGCTGTTCTTTGGGGTCTTTCAAATTGCCATCGCTATCGAAAGCTGCAAAAGCATTGGGAATGGCTTTTTGTTCGGGAATCACCAGAACGTTAATATTGCTAAGGAGCGATCGCAAGTTTGCCAAGCCGCGCAACCCGCCGAGCCCTCCAGGCGACGCGCTCATAATCGCTGCCACTTTGCCGTTAAAAGCCGCTAACATCCCTTCGCCGGGATAGGGGCGCGACGCCCAATCAATGGCATTTTTCAACACGCCACTGTAAGAGCTATTGTATTCGGGAGAGGCGATTAACAGCCCATTGTGCGCCAGCATCAAATCTTTGAACTTGCGGGCAGGTTCGGGAATGCCTTCGCGCTCCTCTAAATCTGCGTCGTAGAGCGGCATCGGCAAGTCGCGCAAATCCACATACGTCACGTCTGCTCCTGCTGCTCTGGCTCCCGCCGCAGCTATTTTCACGAGCTGCTTATTCAGCGAGCCAGAGCGGGTACTGCCAGCAAAGGCGAGAATTTTTGGCGTGTTTGTCATTACTTACTCCTCATGTAGTGGGATGACAGCTTGATGAGATTGTCGCATTCCTCAGCGCTAGTGACTCTCGCTCAGTGATTGTCAATTTGGGCTCGCTGCAAGCGCCCGGAATAATCGATATAAACCGTCTTCCATTCGGTAAAGACGTCGAGGGCGGCTGTTCCAGCTTCGCGGTGTCCGTTTCCGGTTTGCTTGACGCCGCCAAAGGGCAAGTGGACTTCTGCGCCGATGGTGGGGCCATTTATGTAGGTGATGCCGGCTTCGATGTCGCGGATGGCTTGAAAGGCGCGGTTGATATCGCGGGTATAGATGGAGGAAGACAAGCCGTAGGGGGTATCGTTGAGGATGGCGATCGCTTCTTCAAACGAATTCACTTCTATTAAGCTTACCACCGGCCCGAAGATTTCCTCCCGCGCCACGCGCATGTCGGGGGTGACGTTATCTAGAATGGTTGGTTGAAAGAAATAACCGTGTTTTAAGTCTCCATCTGCCACCACTTCGCCGCCGACTAGAATTTTGGCTCCTTCGCGGCGCGCGATTTCGACATAATCGCTGATGCGCTGTAACTGCGAGGCGTTGATAATTGGCCCTATTTGCGTGTTGGGGTCATTGCCAACGCCGAGGCGCAAGCGATTGAGGCGATCGAGCAGTAGCGACGTGAATTTACTTTTAATCTCCCGGTGCAGGATTAGGCGGCTCGTGGCAGTACACCGCTGCCCGCTCGTGCCGAAGGCTCCCCAGAGCGCCCCTTCTAGCGCCAGTTCCAAATCGGCATCTTCCATGACGATTTGAGCATTTTTGCCGCCCATTTCCAGACAGACGCGCTTGTGGGTGCTCGCGCAAATCGCCGCCACCTTTGCCCCCGTTTCCGAAGAACCGGTAAACGAGACTAAATCGACGCCGGGATGTTCTACTAGGGCTTGCCCTGCTTCTTCGCCGATGCCGTGCAGCAAGTTGACGACGCCCGGGGGAAAGCCTGCGTCGTGAAAAATCTGAATCAGGAAGGTAGCAGTGGCGGGGGTGTCTTCGGCGGGTTTGAGGATGATGGCATTGCCGCAAACCAGGGCGGGCATCGCCTTCCAGCAGGGAATGGCGACGGGGAAATTCCACGGCGCAATCAGGGCGCAGACTCCCACCGGCTGGCGTACCGTCATGGCAAATTTATTGCCCATTTCCGAAGTGGTGGTTTGTCCGAAGAGTCGGCGACCTTCTCCAGCATAGTAAAAGGCGCAGTCAATGCCTTCTTGCACGTCGCCCCGGGCTTCGGTGAGGGGCTTGCCCATTTCTCTACTAATTAGTTGGGCGAGTTCTTCTTTGCGATCGCCCAGCAGTTCGCCCACCCGATAGATCAGTTCCGCGCGTGCCGGGGCGGGGACGAGCCGCCAGCTCTTGTACGCCTTGCGGCACGCTTCCACCGCCGCATCCGCATCCACCGCCACCGAACGGGGAAACGTCGCCACCAGTTCCCGCCAGTCAGAAGGATTGCGACTTTTGAGGGTGGCTCCCGATTGGGCGGGCAACCATTGGCCATCGATGTAATTCAGGCATGTCAGCGGTGCAGTCCCCATACAGCTCTCCTTGGATAAATGCAGACGCTAGGCTCCTACAAGCACAGTGTGGCTCAAGAAATCGAGCCGGTCAAGTGTTGGAGGGGGGCACGACACGGATTCTGACACGAATACACGGAGGGATGGCATGGGAATTGGGCATTGGTTTGGTTTCTATTCCATGAGCCCCATGCCATGAGCCCTATGCCCCATGCCCGAGTATAAAAATGCGCCAGTTCCTGAATTGTCTTTGCCAGCAGCGCTTGCAAACCCGATGAATGCGTCGCGCCGCCCTTCTTCCGGCAGACGATTTTAAAACTGGCGCGATCGCAATTTTTTTATCCTGATGCCGCAGCGGTTTTTGTGAATCACACAGCAGCAAGTGATTCACAGGTTAATTCTTCCTATGCGCATCTACAATATTGCTTTATCCGGTTTGTTACTCGCTGGCGGTACTGTTAATTTCGCCCCCTTTAACAGCACCTCTTCTCAATCGCAACCCTCCACTAATGAGCCTCATCTATTAATAGCTCAGAAAAACTGCGACGACCACAAAGGCGGCAACGCCCGCTGCGAATATAGAGGCAGCGGACGCAAAGAATCCAACGCCATTATCCGAGAACTCTCAGCCAATCATCACCCCGGAATTGAAGAAGAACCAGCCCAACGCGGCAGCGGACGCAAAGAAAAAGCCTCCGCCTTCCACCAATTCTTAGCAAATACCAATCCCGGAACTGATGAAGAACAAGCGCAGCGCGGCAGCGGACGCAAAGAAAAAGCCTCCGTTTTACAACAATTGTTAGCGAATAATCACCCCGAAATTGACGAAGAACGAGCGCAGCGCGGCAGCGGACGCAAAGAAAAAGCCTCCGTTTTACAACAACAATTGTTAGCAGATTCCAACCCCGGAACCCAGCCCGACAGCGGAGACGAAGCCCAGCGCGGCAGCGGACGGAAAGAAGCCTAGAAGGATAAACTCAAAAATATCTTTTCTCCTTTATCCTTCATTCTTTCTCTTACTTCTTTGCGCCCTCTGCGTCTTTGCGGTTGAAAAAATCGCCCTGTATTACCCCACTTCAAAACAGAAAATAGCGCTGTGCTAGCGGCAAAATAGTTGCCGGTTCGCAAGTGAGCAACTCGCCATCTGCTCGCACTTCGTAAGTTTCCGGATCGACTTCTACCACAGGCAAAGCTTCGTTGAGTTTCATATCCCGCTTGTTGAGCGATCGCGTTCCCGATACCGCGACTGCCCGCTTGCGCAATTGCAACTGCTCTGGTATCTCTAATTCCAGAGCGGCTTTGGAAACAAACGTCAGCGAGGTTGCTTCGCACGCGCCCGCATAATTGCCAAACATCGGGCGAGAGTGAACCGGTTGTGGCGTGGGAATGCTGGCATTGGCATCGCCCATTTGCGCCCAAGCGATCGCGCCGCCTTTAATCACGATTTCCGGTTTGACGCCAAAAAATGCGGGACGCCACAGGCACAAATCAGCGAGCTTGCCTTCTTCTACCGATCCGACATATTCCGCGATTCCGTGAGTAATAGCCGGGTTAATCGTGTATTTCGCGACGTAGCGCTGCGCTCGGAAATTGTCATTCTGACTCAGCGCTCCTGCCTCCCCTGCGTAAGCAGGTTCGAGCGGTGGCAGAAAGCCCCGCTGTAGTTTCATTTTGTGCGCGGTTTGCCAAGTACGCAGAATCACCTCTCCCACGCGCCCCATCGCCTGGGAATCGGAGGAAATCATGCTGAAGGCTCCCAAGTCGTGCAAAATATCCTCGGCGGCGATCGTTTCCCGGCGAATGCGCGACTCGGCAAACGCTACGTCTTCGGGAATGCCGCGATCGAGGTGGTGGCAAACCATCAGCATGTCGAGGTGTTCTTCCAATGTATTGACAGTGTACGGGCGCGTCGGGTTGGTGGAAGACGGCAGCACGTTGGCAGCGCCGCAAACTTTGATGATGTCGGGCGCGTGCCCGCCGCCGGCTCCCTCGGTGTGGTAGGTGTGGATGGCGCGCCCTTTGAAAGCGGCGATCGTGGTTTCGACAAAACCGGCTTCGTTGAGGGTGTCGGTGTGAATGGCTACTTGCACGTCGTGTTCGTCGGCGACGCTCAAACAAGTATCGATCGCTGCAGGCGTTGTGCCCCAGTCTTCGTGCAGCTTCAATCCCATCGCCCCGGCGCGCACTTGCTCGACCAATGCTTGCGGTTGGCTGCTGTTGCCTTTGCCCAAAAAGCCCAGATTCACCGGGAAGGCATCCGCTGCCTGCAGCATTCGGTACAGGTGCCACGCGCCGGGGGTGCAAGTGGTGGCATTTGTGCCAGTTGCAGGGCCAGTACCGCCGCCGATCATCGTGGTGATACCAGATGCGATCGCGACTTCTATCTGCTGCGGGCAAATAAAGTGAATGTGACTGTCAATCCCTCCCGCCGTGAGAATCATTCCCTCTCCGGCGATAATTTCCGTGCCCGGGCCGATAATAATATTTACATTGTCCTGAGTGTAGGGATTCCCAGCTTTGCCAATTTTAAATATCTTGCCCTCTTTAATGGCGACGTCGGCTTTGACGATGCCCCACCAATCCAAAATTAAGGCATTGGTAATTACCGTGTCAGCCGCTCCCTCGGCATTGGAAATCGGGGATTGCCCCATGCCGTCTCGGATGACTTTGCCGCCGCCAAATTTCACTTCATCGCCGTAGGTTGTCAAATCCCGCTCGACTTCGATAATTAAATCAGTGTCGGCGAGACGGAGGCGATCGCCCGCAGTCGGGCCATACGTTTCGGCGTAAGCGCGGCGATCCATTCTGTAGCTCATATCCCGCTCCTTTGGCTTTTCTGAATTAGCATAGAGCCTGAGAGGGATAATTTTTGCTTTTTTAACATATTGTAGTAAAAGGGTTTTTCGGGGAACCGCAAAGGCGCAGAGAACGCAGAGGAAGAAGGCAGAGGAGGAAGGGAGAGGAAAGGGTGATGTTAAAGCAGGGGCTTTTTGTGGGAATGGTGACGTTAGATTTGGTATATTTGACGGAGGAGATGCCGGAAAGAAATCAGAAAGTTGTCGCGTCTGAGTATGCGGTGGCGGCTGGTGGGCCGGCAACGAATGCGGCTGTAGCTTTTAGTTATTTGGGCGATCGCGCGATTGTTTTGGGGGCGGTGGGGTGTCACCCGATTACGCAGTTGATTCGCGCTGATTTGGAAGGTTGCGGGGTGAAAATTGCGGATTTAGACTCGGAGAGAGGGGAACCGCCGCCGGTTTCTTCTATTATTGTGACGGCTGCGACGGGCGATCGCGCGGTTGTTTCTATCAACGCAACTAAGATGCAGGTTTCGCCAGAAAAACTGCCGCTAGACCCTTTACAAAATATCGATATTGTGTTAATTGACGGGCATCAAATGGCGGTGGGAGAAGCGATCGCTTCTCAGGCGAAAGCGCGAAGAATTCCGGTTGCGATCGACGGGGGGAGTTGGAAGCCGGGATTTGAGAAAATATTGCCTTTTGTCGATTATGCGATTTGTTCGGCTAATTTTTATCCGCCCGGGTGTGAAACTTCGCAGGATGTTTTTGCGTATCTGAGCGAGATTGGGATTCCTCACATTGCGATTACGAATGGAGAAAAGCCGATTCAATATTGGAGTGGGGGGGATTGGGGGGAAGTGCCGGCACTGTCTGTGAAAACGGTGGATACGCTAGGAGCGGGGGATATTTTTCATGGGGCATTTTGTTATTATATTTTGCGAGAAGGTTTTGCCGAGGCTCTGGCGTCAGCGGCAAAGATAGCGGCGCATTCGTGTGAATTTTTCGGGACTCGGAAATGGATGCAGGGAGAGGCGATCGGTCATGGGTAATGGGTTCTGATTTGAGAAATTAGTAACATTTTCTTGGACTTAGCCTCGAAAACCTTTTGTTCAAATGCCAAAAGTTGATGTTGTAGGGAAGTGACCTGTTTGGTGCTAGCCTCTAGTTGCTGTTCAATGGATTCTAAAGTTTTTGAACAGGATCTTTTTTGGATTAGGGCTTCTCTGGCTAAATCTTCGCGACCGTTGATTAAAGCTATTTCGGCACGCGATCGCCAGGTTTCGACTTGCCGATTCGTCAGTTCGTATTCTTGTTTGAGGCGCTGGCGAACTGCCATCACTGGCTGGATAGCTTGACGGAATTTCCTTAAATCTTCTTCCATCTCAAAAATGGCTTGTTCTAAGAGTTTTTCTGGGTCAATTCCTTGATTGAAAAGGTGAATTAAACCAGCGATACCGAGTCCCGCAACAGCTCCGGCAGCCGCCATAGAAGCCATTCCCACACCAAATGCGGCTCCGCCGGTGGCAACTCCAATACCCCCGATCGCAGCCGACACGCCGGCACCCGCAACCGCACCGGTTGTAGCGGCTCCTACGGATGAAGTATCCCCTTCTGCGATCGCTCGAATTGCTTCATAAAGTGCTAAACCTGTTAATGCACCGGCTCCAGCTAATCCCGCTGTTCCGACACTAAAACCCGTTCCGGCTGCTAAAATTCCCACTTGACCTACAGAAGCCCCTGCCAAAGCTCCACCGGTTGCCAAAGCCGAACCTGCTGCTAAATTGCGGGAATCGGTGGGAGAATCGATCGCGTTGAGATTGGCGCGAATTAATCGCCCCATTCTATCAAATAATTGTCCCATACTTTTTCAGTCCTGCGATCGGGTTAAAATACAGCAGACCTTTTTGTGGGTTGCATGGGCTAATTTTAAAGCGGTTCCGTGCCTGCAGTCAAACGAGTTCAAACCAGTTCAATCCTGATGGCTGGAGGCAGAGCCTCCCAGCAGGCACCCTACCCGGGCTTCGCGGGGAACGAGTTCAACGAGTTCATCAGCCATTAGCAATTACCCTTTACCCATTTACGCCTGTTCGGCTAGCTGGGCAACGGCTGCAGCGAGGAAAACTGGCTCGACGGGTTTGGGGAGGTGCATTTGGAAACCGGCTTTGAGGGCGCGATCGCGATCGGCTTGTCTGGCGAAAGCGGTGAGGGCGATCGCGGGAATTTTTGCGCCTTTCTCGGCTTCCAATTGTCTGAGCTTGCCGATGAGTTGATAGCCGCTCTCTCCGGGCATCCCGATGTCGCTGACTAATATATCTGGCTTCACCCGTTCGATCGCGGCGATCGCTTCGGCAGCGCTGTTGACTGCTGTCACCTGTACCCCGTACTGGGAAAGTGCCGCAGCAATCAAGTCGCAGGTATCGGCATCGTCGTCTGCAACCACCACCCGCAAGCCATCGAGGGACCAAAGGTTGTTAGAAAATGTGGGAGGATCGCTACCTCCAAGCTCTAACTGATTTTCTGCTTTGAGGGAGCGGGCGAGGGGCAAGCTGACGCTGAAGGTGGCTCCCTTGCCCTCTCCTTCGCTAAATGCAAAGATGGTGCCGCCGTGCAATTCCACCAAGTAGCGGCAGATTGTCAGTCCGAGCCCCAATCCGCCATAGGCTCTGGTGGTGGAACTGTTCTCTTGTCGGAAGCCCTCAAAAACGTAGGGCAGAAATGCGGGAGCAATGCCAGTGCCATTGTCTCTCACCCGCAACTGCACGCAGGCATCTTGACACTCGATCGCGATTTCGACGCGCCCTCCGGGGGGCGTGAATTTCACGGCATTGGCAAGGAGATTCCACGCGACTTGCTGCAAGCGATCGCGATCGCCCCAGACTTGGCCCCCAGCGGGCGCTTCTGGCAGGCGCGTTTCTCGAAATATCTTGACAATTTCTATATTTTTGGCTTGCGCAGTCGGCCAAACTGTCTCGATCGCCTCCTGAACGACGTCCACGGGGTTGACGGGACGCATACTCAGGCGGATTTTACCGCGAACGATGCGCGAAACGTCGAGAATGTCGTCGATGAGTCCCACCTGTTGCTTGGCGTTGCGCTCGATGGTTTCCAGAGCTTTATTCACCGTTGCGGCGTTTAACTTGCCGGAGCGCATCAATTGCGCCCAGCCGAGGATCGAATTGAGCGGGGTGCGCAATTCGTGGGAAACCACTGCTAGAAATTCGTCTTTGATGCGGTTCGCCCGCGCCAGTTCTTCAGCTTGTTGCTGTTGGGCGGTGAGGGCGGCTTGCAATTCCCGGCGGCTAGCGGCGACTTCCTTTGCCAGCACTTGCAAATCTTGGTTCTGGCTGGCGAGTTCCCGCTGCAGCGTCTCCCGGCTGCGCTTGATGGCAATCAGGTTGCCAACGCGCGCCCGCAGCTCCTCAACCGAGAACGGTTTCATCAGGTAATCTTGAACGCCTTCTCTGAGCAACTGCACCCGCAGCTCGTCGTCGGCTTTGGCGGTGAGCATGACGATCGGCGTTGTCTCCATTTCCGGGTAATTTCGCAGCAGGCGCGCCAAGCGATCGCCGCTGAGGCGGGGCATCATCACGTCGCTGAGGATCAAGTCGGGTTGCAATTCCAGGGCGAGCTGCAGCCCTTCTTCGCCATTGAAGGCGATCGCGGTGCGGTACTCGCCGCCAAGACTTTCAACCAGGAATCGATTCATGTCGGGATTGTCCTCGACGATCAGCACCAGCGCCTTATCCGCATCCTGCGCCTCGGTGGCGGGATCGGGGCGATCGCAGGCGCTCAGTTCCTCTACGAGACTCAGCCCTATGTCTTCCGCAGGCAAAGATTCCACCAGGGTTGCGGGTTCGCTGGCGATCGCAGTTGCCGCCACCGACAGCTCGACGGTGAAGAGAGCGCCCCCTTCCGGCGCGTCGCTGACGCTGACGGAGCCGCCGTGCAGTTCCGCGAACTCTTTGACGATCGCCAATCCCAAACCCGTCCCGCCAAAGCGGCGAGTCGCGCCCCCTTCTACTTGGCGGAAGCGCTCGAAAATCGCTTCCCGCAGTTCCACCGGCACCCCGGAACCGCTGTCGGCGACTGCGATCGCCGCGCGATTTCCCCCACTGGCATCGGTTGCCGCCGACAGGCTGCAGCGAATTCGCCCGCCCTGGGGCGTAAATTTAAACGCATTCGACAGCAGGTTCAAAATAATCCGCTGTATTTTCGCCGCATCGACTGAACCCGGAAGGGATTCAGGCGTTTCTATTGAAAAATTGATTTGGCGATCTCTCGCCACTGCCTCGAAGTTGGCAGCGCTCAGGCGGACGAGTTGCGCCAAGTCCGCATCCGTGCGGTTGAGGCTCATTTTACCCGCCTCTAGCTTGGCGATGTCGAGCAAGTCGTTAACGTGCTTGAGGAGGAGGCGGGCATTTCCCTCGATGACGGCGAGTTCGCGGCGCTGCTGTTGCGAAAGCCCTTTTTCTGCCAGCAGGTTCTGAGTAGGGCCTAAAATCAGCGTCAGGGGGGTGCGCAGTTCGTGGCTGACGTTGGCGAAGAACTGGGTTTTTATTTCGTCGAGTTCTTTGAGCTTGTCGTAGAGCGCCGCTAACTCTCGATTGGCATTTTCCAAGTTCAACCGCCGTTCTTCTGAGAGTTTGGCGGATTCTAGCAGTGCCAGCGCTCTGGGGACGAGCGTGGGCAAGACGACGGCGGTGGTGATGGAGGCGACGGCTGTCATTAATTTCAGCATTCCCGACAGCCAGTAGACGGGGTGCCACAGCGTCCACGCTTCCATCAAGTGGGTGCTGCCGCAAGCGAGGATGAAGGTTCCAAATGCCAGGAACATCCAGTGGAAGGGGATTTCTTTGCGAGTCGTGTAAACGAGATAGGCGAGGGTGGCGGAAATGGCGCTATAAGCCAGGGCGATCGACACGTCGGAGCTGAGGTGAAGCGCCACCAAACCGGGCTTCCAGAGGTAGCAGTGCCCGTGAGGGATAAAACCCCTGGCAACTAAAAGATTTTTCAACAGCCCCGGCCACAAAATTATCAGCCCTAGCGTCAGCGCCGCGATGGCTGCGGTGTTGCCGAGATTTTTTTGCTCGTTTTGGACTAACATTTTTTACTCTGCCTGGTGCTTGGTGCGGTTTGTGCCTGCAGTGGTTGACGAGAATCAATGCTAGAGAGGTTGCCCAGCTAAAGAAGCGAGGGCTTTTGCCAGCCGATCGGGTTCTACTGGCTTGGGAACGTGCAGTTGAAAGCCCGCTTCCCGAGCGTGGCGGCGATCTTCTTCTCTAGCGTAGGCGGTAAGGGCGATCGCTTGGATGTGTCCTCCCGATCGCGCTTCTAGCTGTCTGACTTGGCGGATGAGCTGGTAGCCGTTGTCTCCCGGCATCCCGATGTCGCTCACCAAGATATCGGGCTTGGATTTTTCCAGGGCAGCGATCGCTTCGCGGGCGCTTTTTGTCGTTTGCACTTCGGCTCCGTACTGCACGAGCACGGTGGCAATTAAGTCGCAGGTATCGGGATCGTCGTCTACCACGAGCACCCGCAAGCCGGAGAGTGGAGAGTGGGGGCGGGAGGGAGGGGAGGAGAGGGAGAGGGGGGCAGGGGAGGAGGGGAAGAAATTTTCTTTTCTGGTTGCCAGCAGGGGAAGGCTGACGGTAAAGGTGGCTCCCTTGTCTTTGCCTTCGCTGAATGCCTCTACGGTGCCGCCGTGCAGTTCCACGAGGTGACGGACGATCGTCAGCCCCAGCCCGAGCCCGCCGTGGGCTCTGGTAATCGAGCTGTCGGCTTGGCGGAAGCCTTCAAAAACGTAGGGCAGAAAGTTGGGAGCAATGCCGATGCCGGTGTCGCTGACGCTCAGAAGGGCGCGATCGCCCTTCAGGTGCAACTGCACTTCTACCCGCCCTCTCTCGGGTGTGAACTTGACGGCGTTTGAGAGCAGGTTGCTGGCGATTTGCAGCAAGCGATCGGGATCGCCGCTTACTTCGCTGGCGTCGCGATCGCACTGTGTCTGAATTTGAATGTTTTTCGCTCTCGCCGCCGGCTCTATCCCGGCGATCGCTTCCTGTACGATTTCAACGAGGTTGACGGCGCGCTGGCTCAGGCGGATCTTGCCGCGAATGATGCGCGAAACGTCGAGAATGTCGTCGATGAGCCGCACCTGTTGTTTGGCGTTGCGCTCGATGGTTTCCAGGGCTTTGACGGTGGCGGCTTCGTTCAATCTCTTGGCGCGCAGCATTTGCGCCCAGCCGAGGATGGAGTTGAGCGGCGTGCGCAGTTCGTGGGAAACTACGGCCAGGAATTCGTCTTTGATGCGGTTGGCGGCTTCGGCGTTGGCGCGCGCTTGCTGTTCGGCTTCGTACAGGTTGGCGCGATCGATGGCCAAGGCCACGCGATCGGCGGCGAGTTCCAGCAAGTGGATGTCGTCTGGGGTGAATTGGCGCGGCTGTAGGGTGCCGACGTGGATCACTCCCAGCACTCGCCCTTCCACCAGCAGCGGCACGCCCAATAAGGACTGGATTTTTTCATGCTTCAACAGGGGATTCAACACTTGCAGATAGGCATCGCGCTCGATGAGCATCGGTTGGCGCTCTGCGGCAATCTGTCCGGCGAATCCTTCCCCGATGGGGATGCGGATTTTGCCCTCGACCTGTTGTTCGATTCCCTTGACAGCCCATATCACCAGCGCGTCGTTCTCTGCGTCTGCTAGCAGCACCCCCGCATTATCCACCTCGAGAATTTCGCTGACGCGCTCGATCAACTCGTGCAGCAGCTCGTCGAGGGAATTCGGCGCGATCGCCACGTCGGTGATCGCTTGCAGGCGTTGCAGTCGATCTGTCGCTGCTTCCGCGATCGCCCGTGCGGCTTGTTCGCGCTCCAGCAGCCTCGCCCGCTCCTCTTGCGCCTGTTTTTGCTCCTCGATGTCGGTATTGGTTCCGAACCACTTGACAATCCGACCCTCTTCGTCGCGCATTGCCACAGCTTTACCCAAAAACCAGCGATATTCTCCCCCTATTCCTTTTATGCGAGCTTCAATTGTATAATTTTGGCCCGTTTTGACGGCGTGGCTCCAAGCGTCCATGCACTGCTGTAAGTCGTCGGGATGTACGATCGGCTGCCATCCGCCGCGCTGGATTTGTTCGAGCGTCAGTCCGGTGTAGTCCGTCCACCGATGGCTGTAGTAATCCACCTCGCCGTCGTTCCGTGCCGTCCACACCATGTGGGGAATGTTGTCGGCGAGGAAGCGATAGTATTGTTCGTTTGCCTCGGCTGCGGCGCGAGCCGCTTGCTCGCGTTCCAGAAGCTGGGAGCGCTCTTCTTCAATCCGCTTGCGATCGCTAATGTCGTATCTGATCGCTAAATATTGAAACGGCTTTCCCTTTTCATCCAAAAACGGAACAATTACGGTATCGACCCAATAATAACTCCCGTCTTTGGCTCGGTTTTTGATTTCTCCTCTCCAAATGTTGCCGCTAGAAATCGTTTCCCAAAGATTCTTAAAAAAACTTTTGGGATGACAGCCAGAATTGAGAATCCGGTGGTCTTGCCCGATCAGTTCCTCTCTAGAATATTTAGAGATTTCGCAAAATTTATCATTGACATAATTAATAATTCCCCGTCGGTCGGTTCTGGCCACGATCGCGGCTTTCTCCAAAGCCGATTTAATATCTGACAGTTCTTTGAGGGTTTTTTGGCGTTCTTCTTCCGCCTGCTGAGGGCGAGTGATATCCCGCATCACCTTCGAGAAGCCTCTGAGATTGCCCGCTTCGTCCTGCAAGGCTGTCAAGACGGTATTCGCAAAAAATCGCGATCCGTCCTTTCGCAGCCGCCAGCCGTTATCTTCATAGCGACCTTGTTCTGCTGTTATTCGCAGTTCTCGTTCTGGCTTGCCTTGTGCGATGTCTTCCTCGGTGAAAAAGCGAGAGAAATGCTGACCGATTATCTCTTCTGGCTTGTAGCCTTTAATGCGTTCTGCCCCTTCGTTCCACGTCAGCACGCGCCCGGTGGTGTCGAGCATGTAGATGGCGTATTCTTTTACTTCCTCCACCAGCAAGCGGAAGCGTTCTTCGCTTCGCCGCAGTTGCTTTTCAGCGCGATCGCGGGCTGCGGTTAGTGACGCGCTCGCCAGCACGACGGTCAGGAACACTCCTGCCAGCACGAAATCGGGCAAGCCCAAGTTTATCTGATAGAGGGGCGCTACAAAAAAGTAGTCGATCGCCAAAACGGACGCGATCGCGGCAAGTATACCAGGCCCGAAACCGCCATACCAAGCGCTGAAAATTGCCGCTGCAAAAAATAGCGGCGTCGGTGCAGGCGCTAAGATCGGTTTTAGGAACAGCGTCAACACGAGGGCGATCGCCACTGCCAAGCAGGCAGCCCCGTACTCCTGCAGGCGCTTTCGCTTCAATTTCACCGGGTTTCCTCCTCGGAGGTAGCTCAAAAGGCGCATTTTGGTAGGGACCCCTTGCTCGGCTCTTCTCAATCTAAATTTATCTATAGCGTTTCTATGTGAGTCGCGAACCCTCAGAAGGTGCAAGCCGAAGTTACCGGGTTTCTAGCCGTCACAGCCGTTCGCCAATCCAATATAACCGCTATAAAGCCTATGATAGCAACCTCTCGCTAGAGAGATATTCAGCCCGCCAATCGGTGATTTTTACGCAACGCCAAAGCCCTTAACATTATAACACAAATTCTGATGTTTCGCAAGCAGAGTGAAGAAAAAAAATTATCCGACTTGTGGCTCGATTCAATCTGCCAAAATGCTTCGTACCACCTAAGTTACGGGACTGGCGATGCGTTTTTTGCATTGAATAAAAAAACCCGTTTTTTGAAGAAAACGGGTTTTTTGTGGAAAATCACTTTCGGCGGGCAAGATTAGAGCATCTTAGCCGACTCGGCAGGGTTCAATTCCGGCGGGCTGGGCTGAACCGGAAAGCGAAAGATAGCCGCGATCGCCCGAACCGTAAAAATAAACATCGCCAGCGTACCCATCGCGAAAATGACATCTCCCGGAATCCGCAGCCATACCGTCCACGTCATCCACGGGCTGCCAATTACCTCCGCACTGCGCGCGTACCAAGTGCCGTGATTTACTGACTGCACGAGTTGGTAGAAACCATTGGGAATCAACCCAAACACCATCATCATCACCAAACCGCCGTTAATCGCCCAAAACGAAAAATTCAGATATTTTTCATCCCAAGCCTCTTCGGGCACGAATTCGCGCAGGGCAAACAGCATCAGCGCCAGCGCCAGACAGCCGTAAACCCCAAATAAAGCAGCGTGGGCGTGAATGGGAGTCGTATTAATTCCCTGAGAATAGTACAGGACAATCGGCGGATTAATTAAGAACCCAAACACGCCTGCCCCCACCAAATTCCAGAAGCAAGTGGCGATAAAAAATCGCAGGGGCCACCGATAGAATCCTTCCGCTTCGCGAGAGAGTTTGAGGGTTTTCAAGACCTCGAAACCAATCAGTGACAAAGGCACCACTTCCAGAGCAGAAAATACCGAACCCATCGCGGCGATAAACGAGGGAGTGCCGGAAAAATACAGGTGGTGCAAGGTGCCGATGACGCCGCTGCCGAGATACAGAATCGTTGTCAGGTAGGTAGCGCGCAGCGCCGAGGATTTTTTGAGAAATCCCAGTTCGCTGCACAGGTAGGCGATCGCCACCGTTGCGAAAACCTCAAAAAAGCCTTCTACCCACAGGTGAACCACCCACCAGCGCCAGTATTCGGCGATGCTCAGCGGCGTGTGGTTGGTATACATCAATCCCACCGAGTAAAACAGGGGAATGGTAATCGCGCTGTACAGGAAAAAGTGACTCAAGCCCGTAGGATTTTTTTCCTTGACTAAAGCCGGCTTGAAAGCGCGGTACATCAGCCACAGCCAAAAAACCATACCGCCAATCAGCAGCAATTGCCAAACGCGACCGAGTTCGATATATTCGTAACCCTGGTGTCCCCACAGGAAGCTATTTTCTCCCAGCACGCCCTGCACGGCTGCCCACGAACCGACGAGGGAACCCACCACCACGCCGGTTAAGGCGATTAAAAGAATGGTAGTGCCCAGAGCTTGATTTTTGGGTTCGTGCCCGCCAAAACGCGGCGCGAAGTAAAGACCGGCTGCCAGCCAGCAAGTGGCAATCCAAAAGACGGCTAACTGCAGGTGCCAGGTGCGCGTCGCGGCGTAGGGCAAATAGCGATCGAGGGGAACGCCGTAAAACGCATCGCCTTCGACGGCATAGTGGGCGGTTAACATGCCCATGACGATTTGCACGAGGAACAGCGCGATCGCCACCCCAAAAAATAGCGAAGTGACTTTCTGGCTGGGGGTGGGAATTCGCACCGCCGGACGCGCGGGCACGGGCTGGATTTCATCGTCTTCTTCTTGCGTCAGGTAGACGAATACAAACGCGCCAATTCCCGCAATTAAGACGATAACTGAGACAATCGACCAGATGAGAAATTGTCCCGGCGGTTGATTGCCGATTAGGTCATCGTGGGGCCAATTTGCCGTATAGGAAAAAGAAGCACCGGGGCGAGTTGCCGACGCTGCCCACGCCGTCCAGGCAAAAAAGGCAGTAACGTTGTGAATTTGCGTCTCATCTTTAAACCAACCGCTGGGGATGGAATGAATCCGCGAACCTTTGGTCAAGAGAGAATGATACTCTCGGAATACTTGCTTTAATCCTTCCGTTTGGGCATTTGTGAGCGTTATCTCGCGCGTTTTTGGATCGTAGCGATTGGTTTTAAATTGTTCGCTGACTCTCGCTGTTAAGCTGGCTTTTTCGGGAGCGGACAGCGCTTCTAAATCTTCTTGAGAAAAGGCAGGATTTCCGCTGTACAATATGCCAGCCGTTGCCAAACCCCACTTGTGCAATACGTCAGCCGTCCAGTCAGGAGCGAGATAGCTGCCGTGCCCCCAGACGCTGCCGACGTGCTGCCCGCCGCGCGACAGATAGGTTTCTTGTCCGGCTTGAATTTCGGCTTGCGTGAGGACGATTTCTTGTTGCGGAGATCGGAAAAGATCGGGGACGGGAGGGGCATTTTTCCAAATAGCCGCCCCCGCCGCTAATAACGTTGTAAAGGCAATAATGCAAATCAGCACTAACCAAACCGGCATGGTGAGCGATCGCTTTCTGGAAGTGCCGGGAATCGCTACATCAATCGTAGAGTTCGCCATCGGTTAAATTTCTCCTCATCTCTACGGGCCTGAAAGTGTTGAATCTCGGAACTGTTGCAGGCTTTCGAGATTCTCAGTTTCAACTGTAACAATTGTTACTTCAGTCTAAGAGCAAGACTGCTATTTTGTTTAAATTCTTTAGCTTTTCTTCAGGTAAAAACACGAGTTTGCTCGCTGGCGGGCAGTGCCTTCACGCACTTGTACTAGGCATTTCTACCATCCCCAAAGTGCGCTGAATTTCTGGACTGACGGGATAGATTTCTTCTATGGGTACGGCAGGGAGTTGTTTTTGATTTTTGCCAACTGCGCTGCGAATACTGTGTGCTAATTCCGTGACATCTTCGATGCCCAAAATCCAGCGATTGACGTATTCGAGAACGACGCTGCCCCGAATTCCCAATTGCAGGGCGCGCTGCTCCAACCGCCGCAGGTACAAATCGCGATCTTTCTTCCCACTGATAGCGTACTTCTCCCTGCTGTAGGGCTTGCCGCCATTCGCGCTCTGTGGTAAAGAGATGGGGGTCGTGGGAAGTGGGGATTCCCCGTGAAAGGATAGTTTGAAATCCCTGATGAGTGAGTTTAATTTTTAGGATGCGTTCTTGCCGGCGCGCGGTGGCATAATCGGAACGGTACAGCATCCAGCCGAAAGACGGCTTAATCCAAGTCATGCGCTCCAAGTTGAATCCTTTGCCAAACGTGCCGCGCCGCAGCGCTTCGTCGGCAATGGAGGGTTTGAAGGCTTGATAGACGCAGATTCCTTCGGTGTCGAAGGTGGCAAAGATTTGTCGCAGCATGGCAGCGCTCAGTAGGGGAGAGACTGTGAGATACTATTAAAAAGTTTAAATTTTTTCAATCCCGATGGGGATTGTTTCTCACAAAAATGAAACGTTCCCTGACTCACATCCGCACTTTCAGAAACATTCGCACCTTCCGGGATATTCCCCATGCCCTGAAGGAACCGGTTGTATTGGGTTGGATCGTAAAAATTGACGGTACGGGAGATTTGGGCTCCGCCGAAAAGATTCTGGGTTCAGTGACGAAAATTGCGGGAGGAGTTGGAGGTTGACTGGTTTGCTTTCTGGGAAAAGGCTCGATGAAATCGGCGCGATCGCTCGCGCGATTGGTTGGGGTGCTGCCGATATTTTACAGGCTTTCGCTCGCGGACAATCGGCTTACCTATCTGTCAAACAGAAAAAAGAAGGGCCGGTCACTGCTGCGGATTTAGCCGCCAATGACTACATTTTGCGACAGTTGCGAATCGCCTTCGGTTCGCAAGAATTCGGCTACTTGAGCGAGGAAACGTACAAAGAGCCGGAGAATTGCAGCGAGAAAGTGCCCCTGCCGCAACCTTGGGTGTGGATTATCGATCCGATCGACGGCACCCAGGCTTTCATGCGCCGCAGCAGCCAGTATGCGGTTCACATTGCCCTGGTTTACAAAGGACGCCCTGTTGTAGCAGTGGTTGCCGTTCCAGAAACCGGAAAATTATATTACGCCCAGCGGGGAGCGGGTGCATTTGTAGAAAATCGGGCGGGCGATCGCTGCCGCTTGCAAGTCTCAGAAGGCGATCGCATCGAGGACTTTCTCCTCCTGAGCCGGCGCACGCACGGCGGCGAACGATTGCACGAACTCCTGCATCGCTTGCCCTGCCAAAACAAACAATATCGCGGCAGCATCGGCTGCAAAATCGCAGCCATTGCCGAACAAAAAGCCGATGCTTTCATCGTGCTTTCTGGAAAATTCGCCCCCAAAGATTGGGACTTAGCCGCTCCCGAACTTATCCTAACTGAATCAGGAGGAAAATTCACCCGTTCTGACGGCACTGCGCTGCTGTACAATCAAGGCGACGCCAATCAGTGGGGATGCGCGATCGCCAGTAATGGCAAGTGCCACGAACAACTGTGCGCCGAAGCCGGCAAAATTCTGTCAAAGCTGTAAAAAAAATCCCCCAATCCCCCAATCCCCGCTAATATTCTTGCCGGGATTGGAGGATTTGGGGATTAATTCACGCTCAAAATGCGAAATTAAACGCGAGTGGCAATGACGGCATAAAATGGATCGCCGCCGCCCATTCCTAACATTTGCAGGAAAGCGGGAATTTGCGACGCGCGCGCGATAACTTCCGGCTGGCTGAATCCGGGAACGGCTTGAAAATAGCGCTTCACCAGTTCAACGCGGCTGGCGTCTGTACCGTCGCGCCACGCTTGAATCGCTTTGTGATAAAACATGCGGTTGGAAAAGCTGATAATGGCGACACCGCCCGGTTTGAGGATGCGGTGAATTTCGCGAAAGATAGCATCGGGGTATTGGAGGTATTGCACGGAGACGCAATTGAGAACTGCGTCGAAATCGCAATCGGGTAAGGGTAAAGTTTGGTTTTTGTTTAAGTTTTGCACGAAATAATGATTCAGGCGGCGATTTTTTGCCAGTTCTGCCTCATTCATTCCGTGTCCTTCGACGTGGGCGAATTCCACCTCTGACGGGAGGTGCGACACCCAAGAGCTCATCAAATCGAGGATGCGGGTGTTGGGTTTGAGGCGATCGCGGTATAAATTGGTGAGTTGGTCGATGAATCCTTCGTCAACGTGGGTGACGAAGCGCGGATCGGAATAAAATAGCGCGTCGTCGGTTTCGTCTAATTTGGCGCGATCGGCGGGGCGAAGCAGCATGAGTGTAAAGAACTGTTACAAATTATGCCGCATCCATCCTACTGCAGTTCGCGGAGTTTGGGAAAATGGCACCGTGCCGTTAAAATAAAAACGCTCTCGCGACTGAGATTCACCATGACGCGCGCTTCCAAATCCACCAGCGAATATTACCAGCATCAGCCGAGAATGGGCGGACTTGTGGAAAAAATTTCCTGGCACGCCCGCCAAAAAATGTTTGAATCGGTTCTGCAGCTCGCCCGCCCCACGGCAGAAACAACGGTGCTGGATGTGGGAGTGACTTCCCAGCGGAGCGCCGACGCGAATTTTTTTGAAAAGCTCTACCCCTATCCCCACAATATCACGGCGGTGGGAACGGAAGACGCGAGTTTCTTGGAGGAAGAATATCCGGGATTGAAGTTTGTCAAAGCCGACGGGTTGCGCCTGCCTTTTCCCGACAAGAGTTTCGACTTAGCCGTCAGTTTTGCCGTCATCGAGCATGTCGGCAGTCGCGATCGCCAGCAGGCTTTCGCGCGCGAACTCTGCCGCGTCTCTCGCGCCTGCTGCATCGCAACCCCCAATCGCTGGTATCCCGTTGAATTCCACACGGTTCTGCCCTTGATTCACTGGCTGCCCGCCCCTTGGTTCCGCGCGATTCTGAAATTTCTCGGCAAAAACTTTTATGCAAAAGAGGAAAATCTCAATCTTTTGTCGGAAAAAGATATGTTGAAAATTATCCCTGAAAATTATAAGATTTCTACCCAACATTTCAGGCTTTTGGGTTTGATTTCCAACCTGTTATTTTACATGCGCTGACAGGTTGATACTCTCTTGCCCTGGCTGGAGCGTTGCCGGGATTGGGGGATTAGGGGATGGGGGAAAGGGGGACAAGTTTTTTGTGGGGAAGAGAGCCTTTTTTTCAAAGCTGACAGAATATTAGGGCACTTGTAGCGAGGCTGAGCCTCGCGGCAGGCGTTACCAGGCTGAGCCTGGTAACGAGAAAAAAGAACGAGAAAGAACGAGAAAATTATCGGATAATTTTATATCTCGCCATAAAATGAAGGTGGGAATCGAAGATAAATCCCGCTGGCAGGGGATATAAATTTAGTTTTTCGAGTTTCACCTCCGGGATTAAACCCTCCGCGAGTTCGAGTTCCTGCCACTGGCGCGACGAGAGATAATTGTAGGGCAACGCCACGCCGTAAGCAGAATTGCCAAACCAATCCATAAACCGCAATCGCACTTCGTCGAGCCAAGAATTACAGAGGTGATCTTTGATTAAAATAAACGATTTGGCAACCCGCGCGCATTCGGCTAGGAGTTGCGCCGGTTCGCTGGCGTGGTGCAGCACGTCTACGAGCATGATAAAATCAAAGGAGCGATCGGGAAAGGGCAGGGTTTTCCCGTCAAATTGCCGCACGGGTATCTGAGGAAGCGAACGCACGAGTACGTCGATTCCTTCTAACTCAATTTCCGGGCGGTATTCTCGCACGAGATACGCCACTTCTCCGCTGCCGCACCCGACATCTAGCCCTTTCAGAGCTTCCCCCTCTGGCAGCAAGTTGGCGAGGTTTTTGGCCAAGATTTGGACTCTCCGATTCATTACGAAAGAGCCGTGAACGAGTTTAACAACTTGCATTAATTTTCTGGAAAGTCAGAGTAGGATTTATACTGATATCGTTCCGATAGAATAGCATAGAAAAAGCCGCTAAATAGCGTCTGGGCACTGATTAAAATCAGCGCCATCCCGGTAACAGCGGGGCGAAAGGCGTTGAGGGGGCCAAAATCTCCCTCGATCCACGCATTTAGGACGGAAATTTCTAGGGAGATACCCGCTATAAAGGTGATTATCGCAAAAAGGATAATCCGCTCTATACTAATCATTTTGACGAATTTGTCTAGATTGCGCGATCGCCTCCGCAGTCGGTGCGTCAGGGTGTAGATATACGCCAAAAATCCCGTGACTAACAGTTCGTAACCCAACAAGCACAGCAAGGCTCCCACGACAATCCAGTGATCGCCAAACCGCAATTTTCCCAAATAAATTAAGCCGCCGCTGGGTGTCAAGTTGAGGACAGTTAACAAGAGCGCCCCCAACGTCAAAAATAAGCAGCCGGGAAGCCAGTAAACGAATTTTGGCGCGAAGAGTAAAATATATTTCAGGTGCCGCCAACCGTCCGACCAAGGTTTTAGATGGGGCGGGCGATCGCGTCCGTCTCGGTGCAGCGTAATCGGGATTTCTGTCGTTTTCAATCCCAAAACTGCCGCTTTTACCAGCATTTCCGAGGCAAATTCCATCCCGTAGGATTCCAGGTGCATCTCCAGAAATGCTTGTTTGGAAAAAGCTCGCATTCCGCAGTTGACATCGGAAAAAGACGACTGATATAATAAATTGACAGTGGCGGTTAATACAGGCGTTCCAATGTAGCGATTTTTCCAAGGCATCGCTCCGGGCATGATTTTGCCCCGCAGCCTGGTTCCCATGACTAAATCGTACCCTAATATTAATTTTTCTACCATCGGGACGGCTTCGCGAAAATCATAGGAGTCGTCTCCGTCTCCGATGACAATGTATTCGCCTCTTGCGGCTCGAATCCCCCAAATCAGCGCGGCTCCGTAACCGCGAACGGGCGCGCGAACGACTCTCGCGCCCAGGGATTCGGCGAGGGCTTGGGAGCCATCGGTGGAGCCGTTATCGGAGATGACGATTTCTCCCGATAGGGATAATTTTGCGATCGCTTCTTTGGCTTTTTCAATGCAAGCGCCCAGGGTGATAACTTCATTCAGACACGGAATAACGATTGATATTTGGACGGGTTCGCCCTCTGATAAAATCATCTCCTCCCTCACTATTCTCTAGGGGATTGGGTAAAAGGGCAGCGAGCCTTAAGAACAAGATAATTGGGAGAAAGGTAATTGGTCGAATATTTTTTCTCATTACCCGTGACGGCACTTGCTCAACTTGGGGAGACCCCAAGCAAGCACTGCCTACCCCATGCCCCATTCTCCATTCCCTAATCGAGCTATCGTACCACATTGAGCCGTTTGGATAGTCTCCCCGCCAGAGAAGAAACGCCCATCGCCATCCCCAACCACATCAGCGGCAATACGGGGCGCAGGTAGCGGCACCCCGTGCCGATGGGGTAGCTGGTGGCGTCGATGTAGGCAAAGAGCAGCACGCGAATGAGAATAAATGAGAGGAGAATCGAGGCGATCGCAATAGGAATCGACTGAGCCGCTGTCGGTTTTCCCCCTGCCGTCACTGCTAACCCGATTCCGATGACTGCCGAACCGGCTAAAATAGGAAATAGAAATTTATAAATCCCGCACAGCCCAACAATAAACTTATCTTTTATTTGATTCACCGGCTGCTGCCGCTGGAGGATAAATTCAGCCGATTCTCTGGTAATTTTTTCGTAGTACGTCTTTCTCAAGTTGAGATCTTCTTCGCCAGAAGCCAGATTCAGAGTCAGCGAACAGGGAATTAAATTGGCGCTGAGGCTTGCGATCGCGCTGACAAAAGGCTGAACGTATTCGGCGCGGAGATCGGGCGCGAAACTAGACAGGGAAAATCGCCGATCTTTGCAGGTTAGTTCCCCCGACTGACAAGCTATCTTAATTTCCTCGGCGATTTTCCGGTAAAATATTTCTGTCGCTGGCGCAGATTTATACTCTCCTGCATCTGCCACCGCATCCCGCAGCGCCCAAAAAAACCACCCAGACGCATAATCGTCGCAAATTTTCGCTTCCTCGCAGGATGCCTGCCTCCACACTTGCCCTTTCTGGCTCTCCAAATAACCGGACAGTTTCCGAAATGTCGGGCTAGCAGCGTAAATTTCCTGTCGGGTTTCTTTGGGGACGGAGACTCTATATTTCCAGAGATCGGGCGAAACGCTGGTTATGCTGGCGTAGGCGGCTTTGAGTCCGGGAGCATTTAAATCGGTAGGAAGAAATATCCCATATTTGATAAAATTGTAAAAACTGAACGTGTTGGTAACGAGAAAAATCGGGAGAATTATCAATGCCAGAGAATAAGTGAGAGGTTTGAGGAATTCGCCCCTAAACAGGGATTTTAAAAATTGAAAGGCTCCCTTCGCCCGCAGTAGGGGGAAAGAGCCAAAACGGGCGATCGCGCCTGCATACGCCAGGGCGATCGAGGGCAAAACCGTCACGCCTTCCGGTCTGGTATTCCAAAATACAGCCAATCCTGCGCCTAAAATAGCCGACCATTTCAGAAAAGCCGGAGAAGTAAATTTTATATTGACTAAATGAATCAAACAAGCGACAATAAAAACCGTCAGGGGCAAATAGAGGCATTCTTGCAGGGTTTGCCGCGACCAGTGGAAGGAAGCAGGAGCCAAAATATAAAGACTCAGGAAAAGGACAGTGGCGAAATGATTGCGCCAGTATTTAAAAAATGACCAAGCGAGAAAGAAGCCAGCGGCAAGGTATAATAATTCCTGGGAAAATTTTAGGGAAATTCCCGAAAAATAACTTAAAATAATAAAGGCGGGATATGCCTGCTGCCTCATCAGGGCGTGCTGGTTGTAGGGCGCGTCAGGTTGCAGCAGGTTCGCCGCCATGATGGCGTATCTCAAGTTATCGTGCCCCGCAACCGATGCCATGACGGGCAGGTGACTGCACAGCCACAGCTTCAAACCAGCCAAAATCAGAGGGAAAGTCCAGATTGATTTAAAAAGTAGGGACAGTTTGGCGCGGGAGGTGACATCTGCTGCTTTCATGGAGGAGAAAAGCGGGAAGGATTGGCAAGATTATAAGTTAAAGAGGCATTTTGCAGTATTTTCTCGGCATTAGGGGAGGCAGAGCCTCCCATTTCTCGCTCCCAGGCTCAGCCTGGGAACGAGTTGAAGAGATAAGATGCTCCGGAACGAGTTGAGATTATTGCGATTGAGGGCGAGACGCTCCCGCTAGCAAAGAAACGATCGCTTTCACCAAAATTTCTGGCTCGACGGGTTTGGCAAGGTGTATCTGAAACCCGGCTGAAAGGGCTTGCTGCTGGTTGACTTCTCCCGCATAGGCGGTGAGGGCAATGGCTGGAATTAATCCGTCGGTGGAGGGAGAGCGCTCTCTCACCCGACGCATCAGCGCGTAGCCATCGACATCGGGCATTCCGATATCGCTGATGAAAATATCTGGCAGGCTTTTATCGAACAGCGCCAGCGCCTCATCAGCGGAGGCGGCGACGCGCACCTCGGCTCCAAATTCCTCTAAAATTGCGATCGCCAGCGCGCGCATGTCGGCTTCGTCATCGACCAGCAGAACTCGCACGCCAACGAGGGGTAAAGAGTCAGGGGTAAATTCTGTAGAATCCGCTTCCTCCGCCGCTATGTTTTCCCTGCCCTTCACGAGCGGCAACCTCACGATAAAAGTAGATCCCATTCCTTCGCCGAGACTTTCTGCGGTGACGGTGCCGCCGTGCAATTCAGCGAGATACCGCACGATTGCCAATCCCAATCCCAGCCCGCCAAATTTGCGGGTTGTTTTGCCATCTTCCTGGCGAAAATATTCAAAAACATGAGGCAAAAACTCGGAACTGATGCCCTTTCCGGTATCCGTGACGGTAATTTTAGCATAGCGGACGGAGCGGCGGGGCTTTTCTTCCCCATGCCCCCTTTCCGCTGACAGTCGAATTTCAATTTGTCCCCCTTCGGGAGTAAATTTAACGGCGTTGGAAAGTAAATTCCAAATAATCTGCTGCAGGCGAGCCGGATCTCCTGAAACCAATCCCACAGTCGGGGCATAGTGTGTTTGAATCTGAATGCCTTTGACTTCAGCCGCCAAGCGCACGGTTTCTAAAGCGGCGTCGATGGTGGCTGCCAAGTTGACGGGGGCGACGTTCAAAACCAATTTGCCGCGCAGGATGCGCGAGACATCCAACAAGTCTTCTATCAATTGCGTCTGCAACTTGGCATTGCGCTCGATGGTTTCCAGGGCTTTTTCTGCGGTTTGCACGTCGAGTTTTCGAGTCCGCAGCAGTCGCGTCCAACCTAAAATCGGGTTGAGCGGCGATCGCAACTCGTGCGACAGAACCGCTAAAAACTCGTCTTTAATCCGGTTCGCTGCCTCCGCTTCTTCCCGCGCTGTTCGTTCGCGATCGAGCAGTTTTTCGCGTTCTTCCTCGGCGCGCTTGCGATCGCTGATGTCGCTGCTAGAGCCAACCACGCGAATCACTTCTGCGCGTTCGTTGCGAATTACATACCCCCGATCCCAAACATCCACCCAGGAACCGTTTTCGTGGCGCACTCGATACTCAAAATCATAGCGATCGCCGCTGCCTTTGAAAAGCGCGATAAAACCGGGTTGAATCTGCGCGCGATCGTCCGGGTGCATTCGCTCTCCCCACCACTCCCGCGTCTGCGGAACCTCTTCGGGACGAACGCCAATCAATTCATATAAGCCTTCTGAGCGGTAGACTTCACCCGTTTGCACGTTCCAATCATACACAATTCCCGCGACCGCCCTAGTTGCCAAGCGGAATCGCTCTTCGCTTTGGCGCAGCGCCTCCGATGCCTCTTTGATCTCGGTGATATCCGGGCTCGTGCCGATGTAGCCGAGATATTCTCCTCCCGGGCTGAATCGGGGAAGGGCGTAGGAATCCAGCCACCGATACTGCCCGTCGGCACGCCGCACGCGCACCTGTGCCCGAAAAGGTTCGCGCGCGCTCACCGCTTCTCGGTAAGCCGATAGATAGGCTTCTTCGTCATCGGGATGCAGGGCGACGCGCCAGCCGAATCCCATCACTTCTTCTAGGGTTTTGCCAAAAAATTTCAGGTACTCTTTATTGACAAATTCGCACCCGCCGTCTTGCCCATTCACCCAAATGATGACAGGGGCGCTGTCAGCCAGCGCGCGAAAGCGTTCTTCACTTTCTCGCAATTCTGCCTCTACCTTTTTCTGGCGGCTGATATCCAGATTGATGCCAGCCCAGCACAGAATTTCCCCGTTTTCATCCCGCACGGGCACCCCGCGAGCGAGAATCGGGTGCCAGTTGCCATCCACTCCCCGGAAACGATGTTCGATATCCCACAAATCGCCCGTTTTTGCACAGTCTTTCCAGGCGGCAATGGTGCGCTCTGCGTCGTCGGGATGCAGCACGTCTCCCCATCCAAAATTCGAGCATTGTTCTTGGGTGATTCCCACCAGGCGCAAGAAGGATTCGCTGGCGTAAATATTGCGTCCGTCGCGATCGCACACCCAGATCCCGTAATCGATCGACTCGCCGATCGCTCGGTACAACCGTTCGCTTTTGCGCAGCGCTTCCTCGGCGTGCTTGCGTTCGGTGATGTCCCGACAAATTGCCTGCACGGTGGGCAATCCGTTTAATGTAAAGAGCGTAGCGCTCACCTCTACGGGGATGCAGCGGTTGTCTTTCGTGCGGTGAACGGATTCGACGACAATATGAGTTTCAAGCAATATTCTCTCGACATTGGATTTGGGATTCACTGAGGGCGATCCGACAATATCGGCTACTGACAGCGCCAGCAGTTCCTCTCGACTGTAGCCCAGCTTTTTACAGGCTTGCTCGTTGACTTCTATAAAATTTCCGGGACGGAAATCGTCAGTCAAATGATACACCAGCACCCAATCGTCCATGCCGTTGAATAGAGTGCTGAACCGCTGTTCTCGTTCTCGCAGGGCTCGTTCAGTTTCTTTGCGATCGCTGATATCCTGCACCACGCCCAGCATCCCCAAAACTTTTCCCGAAACCTCATACTGAGCGCGTCCTTTTGCCGCTACCCATCTTTGCCTGCCGTCGGGGTGGATGACGCGATATTCGATATCGTAGTCGCTGCGATCGCGGATGGACTGTTCGACAGCCACTCGCGCTCTCTCTCGATCTTCAGGGTGCAGCAAATCGCGCAGGAGCGTCCACGTTATTTTCCAACCCGGCGGAATGCCAAATATTTCGGCTCCTCGTTCGGAAAACGTCACTACATCGGTTGCGGCATCCCAGCTCCAATCCCCCATTTTTGCTGCTGCCAGCGCTAAACTCAATCGTTCTAAATTCGTCCGCAGCGCTTCTTCTATTTGCTTGCGCTGGCTGATATTCCGAATCTGCCAGCGAAACCCGACTAGCTCTCCTTGAAAATTGCTGACTGTGGCGACGCTGACGGCAGCCGGAAAGGAATTGCCTGTTTTTGACTGTAGGGCAAATTCCCAGCTCTGTACTGGCTGCGGAATCAGCGAATTATTCAACCAATTGAGCTGTTCTAGGAACACTGGCCGGTCGCGCTCTGCTACCCAGCAAATAAGCGGTTTTCCAACCAGCTCCTCTCGGTTGGCGAATAGCAAAGAAATTGTGGCTAGGTTGACTTCCTGAATGATGCCGCTAGCATTGGTGACAATATAACCATCCGGTGCCAAGTTGAACAAGTCCTGATAGCGCTGCCACTGTTCCTCGGCTGTCTCGCGGGCACTTGCCAATTCTTCATTCTGCTGGCGCAGTTCTTCTTCTAAAACTTCCAACTCCTCTAACGCCACCTGTAATTGATTATTGGCTGTCTCCAGTTGCAGGGTGCGATTTTCTAATTCTGCATTCGCTTGGCGCAGTGCCTCTTCGGCGCGGACGCGATCGCTAATGTCAATCGACATTCCCGCCAACCACTTGTGCCCGGAGGAATTTTGCAGCGGAAATTTAAACGACAATAGATGATGTTCTCCATCTGCAAATGGCACGGTTTCCCGCAAGGTTAATATCCCTTTTCCTGCCAGGACTGCTGAGTCATTTTCCTGAATTTTTTGGGCGTATCTTGGCGGGAATAAATCAAAATCTGTGAGGTTATTTTTATCAATTAAATTGCAATTTGCCCAATTTTTGGCTAATTTATTTACATATAAATACTGGCCTTTTTCATTTTTTATAAAGGCAGAAACAGGGCTGTTATCCATGAAAATTTGGAACAATTCCTGACTTTCTTTTAGCGCTTTTTCGGTTTGCTTGCGCTCCATAAATTGACCGACTTGAGAACCGAGGGCGCTCATTAATTGCAGCAAGTTTTCGTCGGGTTCTTGCAGGCGCTCGCTAAAACACTCAATCACCCCTAAAATTTCTTCCCCCAACCGAATCGGAAATCCAAAGCCGGCACGCAATCCCCCTCGCATGGCTTGGGCTAATCTGGGAAAGTTGATATCCTCGCTCAGGTTGGGAATCCAAAACGGCTGGCGCGTCGCCAAAATCCGCCCGGGCAGCCCCTCATCGGGTGCAAAAGTCGTTGGCTCGGTAGCTTCGACAAACTCGCCCAAGTCAAGCGCGGCAGAATGCCAGCTATTGACATAGCGCAAGCAATTGTCGCGGCGATCGACGCTCCAAAAAACCCCTAATTGCCATTCCAAACTTTCGCAGAGCGATCGCAAAATCGCCGGAACAGCCTCTTCCTCCAGCGTGGTTGCTTCCGCCAAAACGCGAGCGACGGCATACTGAGCGGCTTGTCGCGTTTCCGATCGCTTGCGATCGCTAATATCCTCAGTGACGATCGCGCCAGATTGCGGGCGACCGGCAGCATCTCTGAGCAGGGAAATGTAATTTCGCACCCAGATACATTCCCCATCAGGGCGAATGTAGCGCTTTTCGATCGCGAAGCTGGTTCCTTCCCGGAGCATTCTCTGAAACAAAGCCAGTTTTTCGGGCAAGTCGTCGGGATGGGTAATGTCCTGCATTCCCATCGTCAGCAATTCCGCGCGCGATCGCCCGACGAGCTGGCAAAACCGCTCGTTAGCGTCCGTGAAACGCCCCGTCAGATCGACTTGCGAAATGCCGACGATCGCCTGCTCGTAAATCGCCCGATATTTTTCCTCGCTGGCGCGCAGTGCCTCTAAGGCTTGTTGGCGCTCGGTAATGTCTTCGCTAATGCCGGCAATTCGCTGCATTCCTTTGCTGCCAGAGCGGATGCAAAAACCGCGATCGCGCACCCACCGCACCGAACCGTCAGGTCGCACGATGCGATATTCGCTCTGATAGCTTCCCTGCTCCAGGCAAGCGCGAGGCGCTATTTTGACTCGTTCCCGATCGTCGGGGTGAATGGTTTCGATCCAATAACTGTTATCTTCGTACAAGCTCTCGCAGGAATGCCCCCAAAGTTTCTCGTAAGCCGGAGAAACATACAAGTGCTTTCCCTGGTTGGGGTCCCACAGCCAAAAGACATCTTCAATCGTTTCTGCCATTTGGCGGAAGCGTTCTTCGCTCTCTCGCAATGCTTCTTCGGTTTGCTGGCTCGTTTCGCCGCAACGCGCCAGCGAATCGCCGCGCTCTCGGAAATATACCGACAGTCCCCCTGCCGACGGATAGGCGCGAATTTCCAGCCAGATGTCGAAGGGTTGGCGATACTCCTCAAACTCCACTGCCACCCGCTCGGCGAGCGATCGCTCCAATTCTCGCTGCAACCGCGTGCCCGCCCCTGCAAACACTTCCCAAATTTTCTGGGCGAGCAATTCTGAGGCTGACTTTTGCAATAACTGCGCTGCGGCTCGGTTCGCGTAAGTGCAGCGCCCCTGGCGATCGCAAGCCACAAACCCTTCTCCGAGGCGATCGAGAATGGCTGCCATCTCTTCGCTCAACGTCTGCTGTTTGTTTCTTTCCATCTGCTTGCCTTCTTCCGTCACAGATTTTGCTCGTCGTTTGCGAAATACTTGCACAAAAGCTTTTCGCTGCCCTCTCGCACTGCCTCTTCAGGGGAATCCCTCAATTCGTCGAGGACGCCTCGAATCTGCCTCAACGCCAGCGGTGACGGCTGCACCCGCCCGTTTTCCCAGCGATTGATCGTGCCGTATGCCACCCCCAGCACCCCCGCAAGCTGTTCCTGCGTCAATTGCGCCAACTGTCGCAGTTCTCGAATCAGGTTGCCCGCTAGGGGTTGATCGAGGGATTTTGCCTGCTTTTTGACTGTCGTTTTAGAGGAAGGCCACATATTGTGCCGCGCCATGTAACATCTGTTATGTCTATTTTCTGCTAAAAAAAAGCAGAGAAATCTATCTCGAGATAGATTTCAAAGCCACAGGCGGAATGCAGGAGGAGGGAAAAGTGCTTTTTGGCTGCGGCTGAGTGAAGGATTGAAGCATGAAAAATGAGGAATGAGGAATGAGTGTTTCGTGCGTGCCATCTTGAAATTATCACGCTCCCGCTCTCTTGCTCAGCACTCTTCGCGCTCTGATTGGGATTAATCCAGCGGACAGTATATCAGTTTTTTTGGAAAACCAGGGGGCGGGTTTTCTTCGAGCCAGGGAGAAGACTTGCCTGCGCAAAGAGAGTAAATTTCCATTATTTCCATGACTTCCTCGCTATCGAGGGGTTTAGAGAAAAAATATCCCTGTGCGTACTCGCACTGTAGCGCCCTCAGCATCGCCACTTGCTCGGCGGTTTCTACGCCTTCTGCGATCGCGTCCATGCCCAGATTGTGCGCGAGGGCGACAATCGTGCGAACTAATTCCAAGTTCTCGTCTTTCACCCCCATCCGACTGATGAAAGAGCGGTCAATTTTCAAAGTATGGATGGGAAAGCGGTGCAGGTAGCTCAAAGATGAATAACCCGTCCCGAAATCATCCATATACAAGTGGATTCCCATTTCTTGCAATTTAGAAAAAAGAGCCGCCGCGCATTCCGTATGTTCGACTAAAACCGTTTCGGTAATCTCTAATTTCAAATTGCAGGCATTAAAACTGCTGTGGTGCAAAATTTCTTCGATCTGTTCGAGGAGCAGATTCGGTTGGGAAAAGTGTTTGCCGGAGAGGTTGACGCTCACTGACAAAGGAGGAACTGCAGGAAAGATTCGCTGCCATGCGTGCATCTGGCGGCACGACTCGCGCAGCACCCACGCCCCCATCGGAACGATCGCGCCCGTCTCCTCGGCGATCGGAATAAACTCAGCCGGAGAAATCAGCCCGCGAGTCGGGTGCTGCCAGCGCACGAGCGCCTCGAAGCCTTTGAGCAAGCCATTAGAAAGCGAGACAATTGGCTGGTACTGCAGGCGAAATTCTTCGCGAGCAACGGCTTGTCGCAAGTCAGTTTCTAACTGCAACTGCTTGACGACTTGGGCGTGCATTCGGGCGTCGAAAATTTCGTGGCGGGCTTTGCCGAGAGCCTTGGCACGATACATCGCCGTGTCGGCATCTCGGAGTAAATCTTCGATTTGATCGGCATTTTCTGAGGAAAGGGCAATGCCAATGCTGGCGCTGGTGTAGACATCTTGCCCGTTGAGGTTGAAGGGGCGGCTCAGTTGGTGGTGGATGAGTTCGGCAACTTGGGTGGCATCGCTGATGTCGGAGATATTCTCGAGCAAAATCGCAAATTCATCGCCGCCGAGGCGCGCGATCGTGCCCGTCAGGGGCACGCACATTTCCAGGCGGCGCGCGATCGCGACTAAGAGGCGATCGCCGACGAGGTGCCCGAGACTGTCATTCACCGTTTTAAAACGGTCGATATCGGCAAAAAGAACGGCAAACGAACATTGTTGCGGGTTCGATCGCGCGATTAAATCGCTGAGTCGCTCCAGAAATAAAGCCCGATTCGCCAAACCGGTGAGGGCGTCGTAACAGGCATCGCGGCGCAATTTTTCCTCGAGCAACTTGCGATCGGTAATGTCCATATCCACCCCGATCGTCCGCACCGGCACCCCCGCGCGATCGCAAATGACTCGACCTTTGCTCGCCGTCCAGCGAACGCTGCCATCTGGCCACACCGTTTGAAATTCGACCTCGTAGTCGCCTCCCTCCTGAAAGGCGCGGCTGACTGCTTCGCGGACGGATTCGGAGCGATCGGGATAAACGCAGGCGAGGAAGGTTTGGCAAGTCTGCGATCGCGTCGCCGTGCCTTCTGGAATTTGCCAGTCCCAACTGTCCATGCAGGCGGCTTCGAGGGCCAAGCGCAGGCGAGCCTCAGACGCCCGCAGCGCTTCCTCTGCCGAGGCGCGATCGTCGATATCCGTATTGGTTCCGAACCAACTGACGATTTGCCCTGTTTCGTCGCGCATGGGCAAGGCGCGGGCGATGTGCCAGCGGTAGCTGCCCTCAGCCCCTCGCAGCAGGCGAAATTCCATTTCGTAGGGTTCGCCAGTTGTCAGGGAAGCGTGCCAGCGCTCCAGGCACTTTGGCAAGTCGTCCGGGTGCAATCCCGCCTGCCAGCGCTCGCCGAGCATTTCTTCCGCCGCGCGATCGAAATATTCCACAACCCGCTGGTTGACGTAATCGAGCCCGCCGTCTGGCTGCGCCGTCCACACCTGCACGGGGATGGCTTCGGCGAGGAAGCGAAACCGCCGCTCGCTCTCCCGCAGGGCTTCTAATGAGCGCTTGCGTTCGATCGCGATTCCAGCTAGGTGCGCTGCGGTTTCGAGCACTTCCAAATCGCGGGGGCTGGGGCTTTTCGGTTCGCGGTAGTACATGGCGAAAGTGCCCAGCACTTCGCCACTTGTGGAAAAAATGGGTATCGACCAGCACGCTCGCAGTCCGTGGGCGAGGGGCAATTCCGTGAAATCCGCCCAGAGCGGATCGGTGGCAATATCGGAAACGATGACGAGTTCGCGCCGTTCGGCAGCGGTGCCGCAGGAGCCGGAGTGAGCCGCGACGGCTACGCTGTCAAATCCCCAAAAGTAGGGGTCTGGAAGGCTGGGAGCTGCACCCTGCCGCAGTTTTTTGCCGTCCGCGTCGAGCAGCAGGATCGAGCAGAGCATTCCGGGAGATTGTTCTTCAATGGTGCGAGCGAGGGTATCGAGAATGTCGGGGAAAGACGCGCCCGAGGCGATCGCTTCGAGGACTTTTTTTTGCCCCGCCAGCAACCGCTGCGCCCGCTTTTTCTCGGTAATGTCGCGGGTGAAGCAGCGCGCGCGGACGAATTTACCCTTTTCCCAGACTACATTGGCATCGATCGCCACATCTGCGAACGAGCCATCCTTGCACCGCAGCCTCGCCTCGAAATTGTGCAACGTTTCGCGATCGCGCAGCCGCACGAGCATGTCGTCACTCACTCGCGCGTCGGCGTGAAACTCGGCAATGTGGCGTCCGATATAGTCCTCGCGCGCGTATCCCAACATCTCTAATTCGGCTTGGTTCGCCCACAGGATGCGCCCCTCGGCATCGAGCCAGTGCAAACCCGAGGAGGCATTCTCGAAACAATCGGCGAGTTGCCACTGAGGCAGTTGCTCGTGCGATCGCGCTGCCGCCAGTCTTTCCTCCCCGCTTTGCCTCTCTTGCGCCACGCGATCGCGGTAATTTCCGAAAAACTCCGCCAACCCCGGCTCCTCCTTAAACAAAGCACCCAGATGCTCCCTCACTCGCCTGTCAGCTTCAGGCGCGATTTCCGGGTGCGCTTCCATCCAGAGGTGACAAGTTTTCACATAAGCGACAAACGCCACCAAGTGCTGGTAATTGGCTGAACCCAAAAGCCGGCGCAGCTCCGCTCGGCAGCCTTCTGCTCCCTCCGCGCCCGCCGCCATCACAATCGCGCAGCCAAGCAAGCTGTCTTCCAGTTCCGAGTTAGATTCTGGCCATTTTACCGCCCCGGCAGCCAGTTCCCTCAGCTTTTCGAGGTGCTTGTCGATATCTGCTGCCACCGGAGGCGGTGCTGCCAGCAGTGCCAAAATTTCCCCCCCCTTCGCCCCCAAAGGGCGCAGCGCGCAACTGTGGCAAATCATGCAGTAAGGAACCGCACAGAAGCGCGACAGGTAAGCCGAGAGTTTTTCCTTGAATACAGCAGGCAGGGGACTGCACGCATAGGCGCTGAGCGTTTGCTGCCACAGGTTCTCGAGTACCTGCGGGTTTTCTAGCGCTGGGCTAAAAAAAGGTGGGAAAAAACCAAATTTATCCTCGATTTCTGCTACTATCTCTTCGCTCGTTCGCATACGTTACGCCTCTGTTCCCTGAGCCCATCGCCCTGACTGACTGACGAAACGCTTGCGGAAAGCATCCTTCCCAGCAGGCTCCTGAGAGCATGAACCCTTCAGGCTGCTTGCTATTTGCCCGCTCAAACCCTACCCCTATTTGCCAATCAGTCCTTAGTTAAGTATTGCCATAAATTCCCCCTTGTTTCACTTCCTCTGAAAAAAATTGTCTGAAAGAGGGGGAGGGGGGGAGGGGGAGAGGGGGAGAGGGGGAGAGGAGGAGAAGATTGAAAGAATGGCTTTTTCTAATTTTTATACAAAATAAAATCGTCTCATAACTCACTCAAGTTGCTCCTAGCAAATTTGAGATAGGGTAACAAGTGATGAGTAATTGGTAATTGGAAGTAGTGGACAAAAGGGGATTTATCAGTTAGTTTTTTGGAGGGAATAAAAAAACTCAATTTGTCTATTTTTTGAGTATTTTTAATAACCGGCAAAGCTAATTATACGAGCAAAATCAATCCAACCAAAAAATAGCTTCAAAGAAAACAAACTTTTGGCAAAATTAGAGAGCAATTAGTCAAGCTTTTCTACTGAACAGACAATCTATTTAAAAGCTTTTGAACTTCAGCTCAACCAAACTTCAAGAAACCCGGTTTCTTCAAGAAGCCGGGTTTCTTGCTCCTGCAGCATTAGGTTTATTAATGCCCACCGACTGAAGTATTTTTTCTGACCCAGCGCGAACCCGGATAACGGCAACACCGAAAATAAAGCTTTCAGACAAAGGGTTTTCACCTTTTCAAGTGAATAGAAAAACGAGAAGCGGGCGATCGCTCAAATTGCGATCGCCCCTTTCGCCGCTCCATCAAAAAAAGGAAAGGAGAAAGGGCAAAGAATGCCAACCTGCCAATTTTGTAAATATCCCTGTTCGGCAGGAGAGCGCGCTTGCCTCGTCGGGCACGGCTGTCGAAGCCAGCCCAGAAAAATTATCGGCTGGCGGACAAGATTGATTCGCAAATCCTTCGCCCCCTACAAAAAAGGCAGGCTCCCGAAAGGCGAAAGGGGAAAGGGGCGAGAGAAATCTACACCCTAGAAACCCGGTTTCTTGAAAAAACCGGGCTTCTCACCGTCATTCAACAGCCGTGCTTTTCAGTAGCCTTTCAAACGAGCTGCATCAAACGCGGGGCACCCTGCATCACCGAAGCATCAACGACATCCGTGAACTGTTGGAAATTGTCGATAAACATCTTGGCGAGTTTCTGCGCTTGCGCGTCGTAAGCACTGCCATCGTTCCAAGTATTGCGCGGCTTGAGCACGTCTTTGGGCACGCCGGGGCAAACATCGGGGACTAAGAACCCGAAAGTCGGATCTGGGCTCATCGCCACGTTGTCGAGTTCTCCCGTCAGGGCAGCCGTCAGCAGGGCGCGGGTGTGCTTGATGGACATGCGATGGCCCACGCCGTAGGGGCCGCCCGTCCAGCCGGTATTCACCAGCCAGACTTTGACATTTTGCGAGGAAATCCGCTGCCCGAGCAACTCGGCGTAGACGCTGGGGTGCAGTGCCATGAAGGGAGCGCCGAAACAGGCGCTGAATGTCGCTTGCGGTTCGCTGCCCATTCCCCGTTCGGTGCCGGCAACCCGGGCGGTATAGCCGCTGAGGAAGTGATACATCGCTTGTTCTTTGGTGAGGCGGGCGATGGGCGGCATGACGCCAAAGGCGTCAGCAGTCAAAAAGATGACGTTCTTGGGATTGTTGCCGATGCCGGTGCTGCTGGCATTGGGGATGTGGGCGAGGGGATAGGCGGCGCGGGTATTTTCCGTGAGGCTGTCGTCGTCTAAATCGAGGCGGCGGGTAATCGGATCGATCGCCACGTTTTCCAGCACCGTGCCGAAAGTGCGGGTGGTTTTGAAAATTTCTGGTTCTGCAACCGGGGAGAGGCGAATCACTTTGGCGTAGCAGCCGCCTTCAAAGTTGAAAATCCCTTTTTCGCTCCAGCCGTGTTCGTCGTCGCCGATGAGGGTGCGCATGGGATCGGCGGAGAGGGTGGTTTTGCCCGTACCGGACAGACCGAAGAATAGCGCCGTGTCTCCGTCTGCGCCGATGTTCGCCGAGCAGTGCATGGAGAGGACTTTCTTGTGGGGCAGCAGGTAGTTGAGGATGGTGAAGACGGATTTCTTGATTTCTCCGGCGTAGCTGGTGCCGCCAATCAGAATCAAGCGGCGGGCGAAGTTGACGATGATGAAGGCTTCCGATCGCGTGCCGTCTAGTTCTGGCACGGCGCGGAAGTTCGGCAGGTTGAGAATGGTGAAATCGGGAACGAAGGCTCTGAGTTCATCCTCTGGCGGTTGGATGAACATATTGTGCGCAAACAGGCTGTGCCATGCAGTCTCGGTAATCACGCGCACGCTGATGCGATAGTCGGCGTCGGCTCCGGCGTAGCAGTCTTGCACGAACAAATCCCGCCCTTGCAGGTAGGCAAGCATCCGCGCGTACAAACTCTCAAAGCGCTGCAGTTCAAATGCTTGATTGACTTTCCCCCACCAGATGTGTTTTTCGCTCTCGGGTTCGCGGACGATAAATTTGTCGTTGGGCGACCGGCCCGTATATTGGCCCGTTCGGACGACTAAGGGCCCTAAGTGGGAGATCAGCCCTTCACGGCGGCGGGCTGCTTCCTCATACAGAGCGGGTGAGCGAAGATTCCAGTAGACATTACCCGCGTGCAGAATGCCGTGATTGTCGAGACTGTAGTTGCTTTGAACATAATTGCTCTGAGACATTGCCAACTCCTTCGCTGCTGTTTACGCAACACCCTATTTTTTTTTTGAAACCTGTGTAACGCTTTTTGTCTTTGTCGCTACACGATTATTTTGTAGCTTGTTTTACACGAGGTCGTTTTTTTTTCTAATTTCTTCGGGATCGATCTGGTTTTTCCCGCGTCAAAGATACAGGGTCAATCTCAGTTTGTCGTCCCGCACTTCCGCAACCCTTACGGGGCGGGGATCTCGCAAAAATGTACCATTGGATACAGTTTTTTTATTAGTTTTGTACCGAGCCCTTGGGCTGCCAATTTCTGGACTTTAGCAACATTAATATTGTTTAAATGTCGGGTGAATACCAAACACAAAATCGACCGCGATCGCGGTCGATTTGACGGAGATATATTACAATAATTGTAACCGAGTTGCCGATTGTAAAGTTTTGCAAAAAATAGCCCTTTTCCTGAATTAATAAGGGTTTTGGGATTGTCAGGAAAACTTGTCAACAAAACCATAGAGTAATTGATATTATTTATCGTCATTCCCCCTAAATAATTAAATGAATGTCGTCGGGGAGAGGGAGAGGGAGGAGAGGGAGGAGGGGGAGGAGAGGGAGGAGAGGGAGGAGGGGGGGGGGGGGGGGGGGGGGGGGGGGGGGGGGGGGGGGGGGGAGGGGGGGGGAGAGGGTGGAAACAGAAGGGTTGCAGAGACTTGCGCCTGCTTGTGAACTCAGCTAGATAAAAAACCCGTACTTTCGTCCGCTTCTGCGATCGCGCGGACAAAAAACCGATCGTTCTCCCCCACTCTCCCCCGCCCCCAACCCCAGAGGGGACCCCTAGCCCCCACTCTCCCCCTCCTATCGGAGAAGTCATCTATATATATAGATATAGATGTAGATAGAGAGATAGATGGCAGCCGGAAAAAATATGCTAGGCTGACAGTACGCATACGAAGCAAAACCCATGACGAGTTCTACAGCAGACGTTCGCGAGTACAAAGAGCCGTGGCGGGAATTCACGGTTTCTTCCAGCATCGGCTTTCGGATTAAACTGTTCGCCCAGTTGCTCTCGCGCAAGTTTCAGGAGCGGCTGGAGCCGTATGGTTTGACGCCCTTTCACTGGCTCGTACTGTGCTGCCTGTGGGAAGAAGACGGGTTGCCCACGTCTGCCATCGCAGAGAAGCTGCAGCAGGTGGGGGGAACGCTCACGGGGGTGATCGATCGCATGGAGGAGCGGGGGCTGATTCGCCGGGAACGCGACGCGCGCGATCGCCGCATCTGGCGCATCTGGCTGACGGAAGCGGGCAAAGAACTTAGGGACATCCTGCCCCCGCTGGCGCTGCAAGTGCGGGAGCAAATGCTGCACGGCTTTTCTAGCTCCGAGCGCCAGCACTTAGCCGACTTGCTCGATCGCGCGATCGCCAATCTTTCTTAGGGCTGCCCCAGAGAAAGCCCCCAACTCGCCCCCGTGGCAGGTGCCAGTGCTAGAGATTTTTTTCAAAATAGTACGCATACTAAACAATCATTGGCGAAGCAAACTCAACTCAATAATACGCACGTCAAATAAAAGCCTTTAAACCCATGTCACCTTTAGCCGAAACCTCTGACTGCGATCGACTAGAAAGGGTTGCACCTGCAAAGTGATTTTACGAAGCGCACGACGCGCCAGGGAACCAGGGAACCAGGGAACAGAGGCAGGAGAAGAGAAGAATCAGTGGAGTTGCAAACGTAAGTGGTTGAGGTTATGAATTTTAGCAGCGCAAATTTGAAACCGATTCTGCGTTCTTTGGAGTCGAGGAATTATCGGCTATTTTTTATCGGCCAGGGAATTTCTCTGATTGGGAGCTGGATTACGCAGATCGCTAGTATCTGGCTTGTTTACGAATTGACGAATAATGCTTTGATGTTGGGTGTGGTTGGGTTTTTCAGTCAAATCCCTAGCTTTTTTATGACGCCTTTTGGCGGAATTGTCGTCGATCGCTTCAGCCGGCACAAGATTTTGGTAGTGACGCAAGTCCTTTCGATGCTCCAATCTTTGGCGCTAGCCTTTTTGACGCTCACTGGCATCATTCGCATTGAATATATTATTTTGTTGAGCGTCGTGCAGGGGGTTGTCAATGCCTTTGACATGCCTGCCCGTCAGTCTTTTGTGACGGAAATGGTGGAAAAGAAAGAAAATTTAGCCAATGCGATCGCCCTGAATTCTTCTTTGTTTAACGGGGCGAGATTAATCGGGCCGGCGATTGGGGGCTTGCTGATTGCGGCGGTGGGAGCGGGGGCGTGTTTTCTCATCGATGGCATCAGCTATATCGCGGTTATTATCTCTCTTTTATCGATGAGAATCAAGCCGAGGGAAATAGCAGCAACCCACGCTCACCCCTGGCAGCGATTGAAAGAAGGGTTTGTCTATGCTTTTGGATTTCCGCCGATTCGGTCGATTTTGCTGCTGATATCTTTGCTCAGTTTTATGGGAATGTCGTATACCGTGTTAGTGCCCGTGTTTGCCACAAAAATCCTGCACGGCAATTCCGAAACCCTGGGGTTTCTGATGGCGGCGTCAGGTGTCGGCGCGTTTAGCTCGGCGATTTATCTGAGTTCGCGGCAAAGCGTGCTCGGATTGGGGAAAATTATTGCGGTGGCTCCGGCAATTTGGGGCGTCGGGCTGATTGTTTTCTCGTTTTCCCGGATTTTGTGGCTTTCTGTGTTGATGATGTTTTTCATCGGCTTGGGCTCGATTCTCGTGGTTGCCTCCAGCAATACTTTTTTACAAACGATCGCAGAAGATGACAAGCGGGGACGCCTGATGAGTTTGTTCACAATGGCGTTTATGGGGACGGTGCCGATGGGCAATTTATTTGCCGGAACTTTGGCTAATTCTATCGGGGCACCTTATACCCTCGCGATCGCGGGGATATTTTGCCTTCTCGGTTCGCTGATTTTTGCCAAGCAATTGCCGAGTTTAAAACCTTTAGTTATCCCCATTTATGCAAAACTCGGTATTATTCGCCAGTAGGGAAGAGGGGGAGTGCTGAATGGGAGAGTGGGAGAGTGGGAGAGTGGGAGAGTGGGAGGCTATTTCGCGATCGCGTCAGTTTTCGCTGCCATGATAAAATCATTGCGGTGCAGCCCGCCAATCGCGTGCGTCCACCACGTTACCGTAACTTTTCCCCATTCCGTCAGCAGGGCAGGGTGATGCCCTTCTTCCTCAGCGATCGCGCCAATGCGATTGGTAAATTCCAGCGCCGTTTTAAAATCAGCAAAGGTGTAGGCGCGTTCCAGGCACTCCACGCCAGCAATTTCTAGAATCGTCCAGTCGGGAATCAGCGGCTTGAGTTCGGCAACCTCTTCATCACTGACGCGGGGCGAATTCTTCTGGCAGGCAGAACACTTTTCTTGTGCGAGGCTCGTCATGGGTTTCATCTCCTTTGACAGGCGAGATAAGGGGGCTTGATTTTTTTCAAGATGGGATAGGTTGTATAAAAACTGATTTTTTTTGCGAACCACTGACGAAAAAATGAGTTTCTTTGCCGATCGCAACCCGGTTTTTCAGCCGCGACGCCCCAATTCAGGGGCAACTGAGAATGGGAACCGTTCGCAGACAAGAAACAGGGCAGCAGGTGGCGGATTGCGCGATCGCCGCAGGGAGCATCCCGTTTTTGTAAAAACACCTTTTTTCAGAAGTGGGAGCGTCTCGCTCCCGATCGATCCAATCGCGAACGAGACGTTGGTGCTAGCTCATAAAAGAGCCGCAACGCTTACGCACCCGCTTCGCGAACGCACTCCAAAAATCGGATGCTCCCATCGCCGCAACTGGGAATGATAAGTTTTATGGTGTTTGTACCGTATCGCGACTTTGTGATTTAGACTGGCCTAAAACCTCTATCTATCTAGTCCGATTCGCCTGCACGTCCTATGTCGCTGAACCTCCCGCCTGTAACTGGGCTGACGCTGGAGCAAGCGATCGCCCGCTCGCCCCTGACGGTTGCGCCGAATACTCTGCTAATAGATATTTTACCCCAGATGACCGAGAGGGGAGAAAATCGGCGCGCGTCGGATAGCGCCGCGCGCCCGTTTCAGACGAGCTGTGTCTTAGTGGTGGAAAATTCGCAATTAGTGGGGATAGTCACGGAGCATGACGTCGCGCGCCTGTGCTGTCAACAGGCAGATTTGCAAGAAGTGACGATCGCTCGCGTGATGACTCAGCCAGCGATCGTGCTGACGGCAGATGCAGAAAACTTTGACAGTTTTGCGGCGCTTTCTCTCATGCAGCAGCACCAAGTGAGATACTTGCCAGTCGCCGACCGACAAGGGAACTTATTAGGGGTACTTGAGTCCGAAACGCTGCTGTATGGCATCGTGCAGGCACAGCAAGTTTCTCTGGCGCAACTGCAAGCAGAAAAACTCAATATCGAACGAGAAAAACGGGAGATCGTCTCCACCGCCAAACGGCAACAGCAGACAGAACGAGAACGGCTTTTGAGCGCGATCGCGCTGCGCATCCGGCAATCACTGAATTTAGAAGAAATTGTCAATTCTATCGTCACGGAAGTGCGGCAGTTGCTCCAATGCGATCGCGTCTTGGTGTATCAATTTGCCCCCGACATGAGCGGCCAAATTATCGCAGAATCCGTCGCTCCGGGTTGGCCAGTTTCACTGCACAGCCAAATCGAAGACACCTGTTTTATGAACGGGATGGGATTGCAGTATATAGAGGGGCGAAAGTGGGCGTGTGCCGATATTTCTCAAGCTGGATTGACAGAGTGCCACTTGGAATTATTGCAGCGTTTCGAGGTGAAAGCCAATCTCGCCGTGCCGATTTTGTTGGAGAACCAATTGTGGGGGTTGCTGATCGCTCATCAATGTTCTGGCGCGCGTCAGTGGGAAGAGCCCGAACTGGATTTATTAGACGAACTGAGCGTGCAAATCGCGATCGCCATTCAGCAAGCCAGAGCCCTCGAACAGGCGCAAACAGAACTCGCAGAGCGCAAGCAGACGCAGGAGGCACTGCAACAGCTCAATCGAGAACTCGAAACCCGAGTTTTTGAGCGGACGCAGGAACTCGCGGCGGCGATCGAAAAATTGCAGCAGCAGGTAGCGCAAAGCCAGCACTTGCAAAAAATCCTCGAAGAAAGCCAGTTGTGCTTGCGGTTGCTGAATGTCATCTCAGCTAGCCGAATTTCCGGGCTGTCAGTCGAGCAAATTCTCGATCGCACCCTGCATAAAATTTACCAATTTTTCCCCGGCACGGGCGTGACTTACAGCACGATTGACGGACAGGGAAAAGTCCAGCTCGTTCAGATCGTTGACAGTTTAGAATTCACGTCTAGTAGCGATAGCGCGATCGCCATGAACGTAGCCCCCAAGTATCGCAAGCTCCTGCGCAGAGGAGAGCCGATGATTGTAGAAGATATCCGGCGAGAACCCGTACCACCCGGACTAAAAAAGTGGATGCACGCTCGCCAAAGCCTAGCCTTTCTAGCGGCTCCCGTGCGATATGAAAACGGCATCGGTGGTTTGCTGAGCTTGCACAGCCGTTCGCCCCGCCGCTGGAACGAATATGAAATCGCCACCCTCATAGAAATTGCCGATTACTTGTCTTTTATTTTTCAAGAAGCGTATCAAAAACGAGAGCGACTGAAGGCAGAAGAGCGCCTGCACTATCTCCTCAACTACAGCCCGACGCTAATTTACAGTTGCAAAATAGAGGGCGATTTTGCCACCACTTTTATCAGCGAAAATAGCAGGACAATGCTGGGATACGAACCGCAAGACTTCCTCGACGAGCCAAGTTTATGGGCCGATCGCGTCCATCCCGAAGACTTGAGAAAAATCAGGGCAGAAGTGCCAGATGTTTTCGAGCGCAATTACCACAGTCTTGAATACCGCTTTCTGCACGCGGACGGAGAGTATCGCTGGCTGCGGGATGACTTAAAACTCGTTCGAGATGCAACCGGGAAGCCATTAGAAATCGTCGGCTCTACGAGCGACATCACCGATCGCAAACTGGCAGAAGAATCCCTGCAGCAACAGGTGGAACGCGATCGCCTGGTGGGGGCGATTTCTCAGCGGATTCGCCAGTCTCTCGATTTGGAGAAAATTCTACAGACAACCGTTGCGGAAATCCAGCAGCTATTGATGGCGAACCGGGTGTTGATTTATCGGATTTTTCCCGACGGCACCGGCAGCGCGATCGCGGAAGCAGTTGCTCCCGGTTGGACGCGAATTTTAGATATCGTCTTCCCGGAAGAAGTCTTTCCCCAAGAGATTTATCAGCAATACGTTCGGGGGCGGATTTGCGCGATCGCCGATCGAGACAGCGGTGAAGTTTTGCCCTGTTTGGTAGAGTTTCTCAAACAGTTACAAGTCCGGGCAAAGATCGCCGTGCCGATCGTGCAGCAAGACACCCTGTGGGGGTTGCTGATTGCCCACCAGTGCGATCGTCCGCGCACCTGGCAGCCGTGGGAAATACACTTGCTCGAACAACTGGCAACCCAACTGGCGATCGCCATTCAGCAATCGGAAATTTACAATCAGTTGCAACTGAGCGAAGAACGCCTGAAACTAGCCCTGGAAAGTACAGAAGACGGCTTGTGGGACTGGGATACCGTCACGGACGACTGTTATTTCAGCCCCCGCTGGTTGAACATGCTGGGCTATGATGCCTGCGAAATCGCCCAACATATTTCTGCGTGGGAAACCCTGGTACACCCAGAGGACAAAGAGCGGGTGATGGCAGAAATCCAGCGCCACAAGCAAGGAGAAACCCCCATGTACGAAGTCGAGTATCGCTTGCAGCGAAAAACTGGCGAGTGGTGCTGGATATTGGAGCGGGGAAAAGTCGTCGCCCGCTCCGAAGAAGGGCAAGCGCTGCGCATGGTGGGAACCACCATAGACATCACGGAACGCCTGAAAGTCCGCGCCGAATTGCGGCAGCAACTCGCTGCCGTAGAATCCTCCGTCGATGGCATCGCCATTCTCAACGATCGCGGCGAATACATCTATTTAAATAAAGCGCACGTCGAGCTATTTGGATACGAGAGCGCCAGCGACCTGATTGGTCAGACGTGGCACCAGTTGTACTACCCCGACGAAATCGCTCGCTTCGAGGGCGATATCTTTCCCCTCGTCCAAAAAAACGGGAAGTGGCGCGGAGAAGCCATTGCCAAGAAACGAGATGGTTCGACATTTGCCCAAGAAATTTCCCTCACCGAGATCGAAGGGGTGGGACAAATCTGCGTTTGCTGGGATATTACCCCGCGCAAGCTCGCCGAGGAGCAGCTCAAAGCCTCCTTGCAGGAAAAAGAGCTCCTCCTCAAAGAAGTGCACCATCGGGTCAAAAACAACCTGCAAGTTGTGTCGAGCATTTTTGCCTTGCAGTCCCAGTACATTACAGACCCGAATATTTTAGCGGTTCTGGAAGACAGCCAAAATCGCATCGGAGCGATGGCGCTGATCCACGAAAAACTCTACCAGTCGCACAGCTTAGCAAAAATTGACTTTGCCGACTATATTAAAAACTTGGCAAATAACCTGTTTTCATCGTATAATATCAATGAAAAGCGAATTCGCGCCAAACTGTGCGTAGAAAATGCGTTTCTGAACCTGGATACGGCCATCCCCTGCGGATTGCTGATCAACGAACTGGTTTCTAACTCCCTCAAGCACGCCTTTCCAGGCGCGCGATCGGGTGAAATCAGCGGTGAAATCACCATTGATTTCTCACTCGTTGCGGACGGACAATTGCGCCTGAGCGTGCGGGATAATGGCGTCGGCTTGCCAGAAGGCTTTGAGTCTCACAGCCCAAATTCTTTGGGATTGCGCCTGATTCGCGCCCTGACGCGGCAACTGCGGGGACAACTGGAGATTCACAACAAGGAAGGAGCAGTCTTTCAGATTACGTTTCCCCAACCCAAAGAACGCAAGGAGTTGTAATTCGATGTCAAACCGGAAAATTCTCGTCGTAGAAGATGAAGCGATTATCGCAGAGGACATCGCTATACGCCTAGAAAAAATGGGCTATGAAGTCGTGGAGATCGTGGCGAGCGGGGAAGAAGCTCTAGCCACCTGCAGCCGCACGCAACTCGACCTCGTGCTGATGGATATCATGCTAGACGGGGAGATGGACGGGATCGAGGCTGCCGAGTTGATTCGCGTTCAGTTTAATATTCCCGTCGTTTACCTGAGTGCGAATGGCGATGACAGCACTCTGGAACGCGCGAAAATCACGGAGCCATTCGGCTACATCCTCAAACCTTTTAAAGAAAAAGAACTGAGAGCAACGATTGAAATTGCAATTTCCCGGCATCAGGCAGAGGTAGAAATGCAGCAAGCGCTTCAGGAAGCGCTGGAACTGAGCGATCGCAAATCGCAATATATTTCAATGGCGTCCCACGAGTTCCGCAATCCCCTCTCGGCGATTAAACTGTCGGCGCAACTCCTGCAAGCTAACGCAGCCAGCATGAACGCTGCCAAAAATCAGAAGCAACTGGAACGCATCCAGAGCGCTGCCAATAGCATGAACCAACTCCTAGAAGATGTATTAATCCTAGGGCGGTTCGATTCCAGCAACCTGCAATTTAACCCGGCTCCCTTAGATGTAGTCAGCTTTTGCCGGGAGTTGATCGAAGTCTTTCAAGCGAATGCAGGCGATCGGCACGTTCTGAGTTTTACAGGGCAGGGCGATTTATCCCGCGTCAACTTAGATAAAAAACTCCTGGCGCAGATCCTCAACAATCTTCTCTCCAATGCTGTTAAATATTCGCCCCAAGGAGGCACGGTTTTTCTCAGAGTCTTTAGCGAGAATGCCCGGATTTGCTTTCAAGTAGAAGACAAAGGGATCGGGATTTCCCCGGAAGACCAAAAAATCCTGTTTGAACCGTTTAAACGCGCCTCAAACGTCGGCCCAATCCCGGGGACGGGCTTGGGGCTGGCGATCGCCAAGCGAGCCGCAGACTTGCACGGCGGTGACATTACCGTTGACAGCACCCTGGAACGCGGCACGACTTTCACCGTCACCCTGCCTGTGTCACCCTATCTCTGAATTCAGGGATTGCAATAGTGACACTGTGCCGGATCGGCATATTCCCGCCCGTCTGGGAATAATTTCTCTTGACTGAACTCGCATTTTTTGCACTGATAAATCAGAGAACGAGTTAGCTGCGTCGGCAGGTGGCACAGGGCACAGGGCAAGCCTTTTTTCCGCTCCACTGCGTCAAATCCCGGCCACGCACATCTCGGGCAAACTTGGTTGAGCTTTTTGATTAAGTCGAGCGTTGCTTTTTCGATATTTTTCATCCGCGTGGGATTGTACATCGCCCGCATGTCAGTTTCGACGTGGGCTCTGCCATTGGGGGATTTTTTGAGAGCAAATTCTAACGCTTCAATGAGACTTTTTTCTGTGACAATTCCTTTGATAATTTCTCCCTTGCCTTCCGCAGGCTCTCCGATTATCACCACCATCCCGTGTTCGGGAAAGCCTGCTTTTTGAGCAAAATCAAGCCCTTCTTCTGCACTCCTCACTAACTGGTGACTGTAATTCGTCTCAGTCGAAAACTCCTGACCGATTATTTCTAGATTATTTTCTGTATCCAACAATAGCACAATTTCCCGATTGTGGGGGATATAGGGGAAAGCCGGGTGAGGGCCAAAAGTTCCTTCACTGGCGATCGCCAGAGTTTCGCCAGTCAGTTCTAGTGCTTTCTCGGCTTTCAATCGGGCGGCGTCGATTTGCATGCCCGATCGCTTCACCTCTCTGGTAAAGGTTCCAAATACATCGGTATCGAAATCGGCGGGGACTGTGATTTTAACTTTTAATTCTCGTTCCAGAATCGGGGCAATAACGCGCTCTTTTTGGTGTTTCGTGGCTAAGACGCCGAGGCGTGAAGCGTTAGCGTAGCCATGCGCGATAGCGCTATAGCTATCCCGCAGGGAATCGCGAAACAAGGGCTGCTGCTGCATAAGCACGCTGAACTCCGCAAAATGGTTTTGACAAATTTTACTATACAAGATTGCAGCACAACTCGCACGCGATCGGTCTGCATGATTTAGCCCGGGCCAGAAACCCGGCTTCTTCAAGAAGCCGGGTTTCTCTGTTTTCTCGACTCAATTATAAACGCTATGTTAGCTTTTAGCCCATGAGAGACTCACCATCTATCAAACATGCTAGAATAAACAATAAGTTTATCCGTATAAAATATGGCAGTTAGCAAAGACTATAGCGCTATTTCTCCCGAAGACTACTTAAAAGGCGAAGAAATCAGCCCGATCCGGCACGAATACATTCGCGGCGAAGTCTATGCAATGGCTGGAGAAACCCAGGCTCACAATACTATTGCAGTAAATTTATTGGCCCTACTGAGAAATCACGTTCGGGGTAGTGGTTGCCGAGCTTTCCCAGCAAATATGAAAGTTCACATTGAACCAGCCGATAGTTATTACTATCCCGACGTGACGGTAACTTGTGACGAACGGGATAGAAATCCTGCGGCTTCTTTCATTCGCTACCCGTCGTTAGTGGTGGAAGTCCTCTCGGAAAGCACGGCAGCGTTCGATCGCGGCGATAAATTTGCCGATTACCGACAAATAGAAACGCTTCAAGAATACGTCCTCATCAATCCAGATCGGGAGAGCGTCGAGTGTTTTCGCCGCAATGCGCAGGGGCGGTGGGAACTCTACACCTACAGTGCGGGGGAAGAAATCCATTTGGCAAGCGTTGATTTTCGCGCTGCGATCGCAACTTTATACGAAGACGTCTAATAAACCGAGATTTTCTACCCGCTCCGCTGCTAACATTTCTAGGTCAGCCGCGATGAACTTCACAGAGCGTTACGAATGCAACGATTCCGAACGGCCTCACTTTCTCACTTTCTCACTCTGCTTGCACTCAGCACTCAGCACTCAGCACTCAGCACTATTTTTAGAGAATAACCATGACCGAACCACAAGTAGTCCCCTATGGCTCCTGGAAATCGCCCATCACCTCGGAGTTGATTGTTTCCGAAATTATCGGCTTGGCGGCGATCGCTCTCGACGGCGATGATATCTACTGGCTGGAACTTCGACCGAAAGAAGGCGGGCGCAGTTGTCTGGTACGCCGCACCCCCGACGGCAACGTCGCCGACGTCACCCCAGCAGGCTTCAACGTTCGCACCCGCGCTCACGAGTACGGCGGCGGCTCCTTCTTAATAGCAGATGGCACGGTTTATTTTTCCAATTTCTCAGATCAGCGCCTCTACCGCCAAGCGATCGGCGGCGAACCGCAACCCCTCACGCCTGCAGGCGATTGGCGCTATGCCGACGCCCTACTCGATCGCCAGCGCGATCGCCTCATCTGCGTGCGGGAAGATCACACCACCACCCGCCCGGAACCGGTCAACACCCTCGTCAGCATTAATCTACAACAAGAGAATGACGTGCGGGTACTGGCAGGGGGTGAGGATTTCTACGCATCGCCGCGCCTGAGCCCTGACGGCTCTCGGCTGTGCTGGCTGAGCTGGAACCACCCGAACATGCCCTGGGATGGTACAGAAGTGTGGGTGGGCGAGATAAATTCTGACGGCTCTCTGGGGGAAACCCATTTAATCGCCGGCGGCGCAAGTGAATCGATTTTTCAGCCAGAATGGTCGCCGGATGGGATTTTGTATTTTGTCAGCGATCGCTCGGGTTGGTGGAATCTCTACCGCTGGAACGGCGCAGAGGTAGAGCCGCTGTGCGAAATGCCGGCTGAGTTCGGGCGTCCGCAGTGGGTTTTCGGAATGGATACCTACACCTTTGCTGCGGGCGATCGCCTGATTTGCACCTATACGCAGCAAGGCATCTGGCACCTCGCCAGCCTCGACACTCAGACGAAACAGTTACAGCCCATTTCCACCCCCTACACGGAAATTTCCTCGCTCAATGTCAAGGGCGATCGCTTGCTGTTTCTCGGCGCTTCCCCAACCGAACCCAGCGCGATCGTGGAGATGGATTTAACCTCTGGTGAAGTCGCACTGCTGCGGCGATCGAGCGAACTGGCGATCGACCCCGGTTACATCTCCGTGCCGCAAGCGATCGAATTCCCCACGGAAAACGGACAAACCGCCTACGCCTTCTTCTACCCTCCCCAAAACCGCGACTGCAAAGCACCCGACGGCGAGAAACCGCCCCTGCTGGTCAAAAGCCACGGCGGGCCAACAGCCGCCACCAGCAGCAGTCTCAGCTTGCGGACGCAATACTGGACGTCGCGCGGATGGGCGGTTCTCGATGTCAACTACGGCGGCAGCACCGGCTACGGGCGGGAATACCGGCAGCGCCTTTGCGATCGCTGGGGCATCGTAGATGTGGACGACTGCACCAATGGGGCTCGCTATCTGGCAGAGCGGGGTTTGGTTGACGCCAACCGGCTGGCGATTTCCGGCGGCAGTGCCGGCGGCTACACCACCCTCTGCGCGCTGACGTTCCGCGACGTGTTCAAGGCGGGGGCGAGTTATTACGGCGTCAGCGATTTGGAGGCGCTGGCGAAAGATACCCACAAGTTTGAATCGCGCTATCTTGACGGCTTGATCGGCGCGTACCCGGAACGGAAAGACCTTTACATCGAGCGATCGCCCATCCACTTCACCGATCGCCTCGCGTGTCCCGCGATTTTCTTCCAGGGACTGGAAGATAAAGTCGTCCCGCCCAACCAAGCCGAGATGATGGTGGAAGCGCTCAAAGCCAAGAACCTGCCCGTGGCGTATGTCCCGTTTGAAGGCGAACAGCACGGTTTCCGCCGCGCTGAAAATATCAAGCGCGCTCTCGATGGAGAGTTTTACTTCTACTCGCGGGTGTTTGGCTTCCAGCCCGCCGACGCGATCGAGCCAGTGGCGATTTACAACCTTTAAGTAATCAGCCGTTAGAAACCCGGTTTGTCGCATCAACCGGGTTTCTGGAGCCTTCCCCGCATTTTGTTACTTATGTGATAACTACCCGTCTAGTTTTAAAAGAAGAAATACAAATAAAAGTAACAAATTATTAAAGAGATTGACTCTGCCTAAATACTGATCTCCCTCTGCTGACAAATTCCGGCTTTTAAAGATAAAAAGCTTCCATTCCTCCCCCGGAAGCCCCTCTCGTGGCGGTTGGATTTTCCGCAGAACAAGATTTTCTTGCCGACATAGCAGAATTTCCCGTTATTGTTGAAAGATAATTAAATTTTTGCGAAACGCTTCAGCCCGCCGGAAGTCCCGGCGATTCCCTCAGAGCGGGAAAAGCGCTTCACGAAGCTTGACAAAAAGAACCAGTCTAAGCTGTATAATAGATTTTAAGAAAGAGCGAATCCGGTTCAGTGGGCCGCCCGAAAATCTTTCCCAAGAAAGAGGTAACTGGCAAACCGGGTTAATAAGATAGAGATCGGCTGTTCGCACATAACAAAGATGCGATGCCAAAGGAGATTGTTAAAATGTCTAGAGAAAGTGCCAGCGAATTTTTAGCACATGCTGCCCGCGATGCCAACTTGCAAGGCTGTTTCAATGCCGTCTCGAATGCTCGAGATTTCATAAAAGTGGCAGAAGAATGGGGATATTCCTTTACAACCGAAGAACTTAGAGAAGTCATTCAAGAACACAGTCAGGGCGTGACGATCAGAAGGAAAACGGGTGTGTGGAGGTGGCTGCGGACTGTGCCGTGGATGGAGAGCGTGCAGAGCCCGCCTGCGGTGCGGCAAATGCAAGAGGTCTGAGTGAGATTGCCTAGCGCAAGGGATTGGGTTTGGCGGCGAAGTGCGGCGGTGGTGGCCGGTTCCCCCGGGGAGAATGGGAAATTTTCATTAAAAAAGCAAGTCATTTTCAGGGTGCATCAGTATGTAACTCCCGCGCGGTGGAAATTTGAGGAGTTGAGAACCCAATCGCACGAGTTCCGATAAAATAGAATATGGGCTCGTCTCGGCTAAAGTTGCTACGCTGGAGAGATAGATGAGCTAGTCTTTCAGGCACGGACATGAGCAACGAGGACGTCAAGGCGATCGCCCGGGAATTGAAAACTCAAGCCTTTATCTTGGGTGGATTTGTCGCCACCTTCTGGATTCTGGAGATAGTGGATGCCTTCTTCCTGGGAGGGGCGCTGAACTACTACGGCATACGCCCGAGAAATCCCTACTGGCTGCAGGGCATCCTATTTGCGCCCTTCCTGCACGGCAATTTTCTGCACCTAGCCGCCAACACGCTGCCGTTTGCGACGCTGGGCTGGCTGGTGATGCTGCAGGAAACCAGCGACTTTTTCACCGTCACTGGGGTAACGGCGATCGTCAGCGGATTGGGAGTTTGGCTGTTTGGCGCGCCCAATAGCATCCACATCGGCGCGAGCGGGCTGATATTTGGCTATTTGGGGTTTCTGCTGCTGCGGGGATATTTCCAGCGCAACCTCATATCGATCGTGATGTCGGCGATTGTCGGCTTTTTCTACGGGAGTTTCCTGTGGGGCATGTTGCCCTCGCTGCCGGGGATCTCGTGGCAGGGGCACTTTTTCGGATTTGCCGGGGGCGTTGTGGCAGCGCGGATGCTATCGCGGCGCAAGTGAGCGCGGTTCTCTGAGATAAAATAGTGGTCTGTCGCGAGTTCACAACAGTACCCGCGCTGTTTTTTATTTGGGAGGTAAGCCCGTGAAACTTGAGGAGGAATACGAAGACGTTTTGCAAAATATGGAGGCTTCAATCATCGCACTTTACCGCCAAAATCCCGATCTTATCGATTTGGAAGTTAGCGCCGCGATCGAGTGGCTCTCCCGCATCTACAGCGCCGAAGCGCAAGGCAAAACATCCAAACCCCGCCCCATCCGGGGCACCTCCAAAACAGTCGCCGACATCGTTCAACAAATCTGCGAATTTCATCTGGGGCGGAAACCCCTGACAACCCCAGAGGGTGAACTCGCAAATAGCACTCCCCTTACTCCCGATATCATCGCTGCTTGTCTCAAGCACATTCAGAACTCTATCGAATTTTGGAATAAAGAAAGGGGACGTCAGGGATATCTCGATTTTGTCAGACAATTTATCCCCTAATCAGGCTCGCCTGACTCTTTTAAGTAGTTGCGTCATCTCCGATACGGCTAATTATTAAGTTTGTTTGCGTTTTTTGGCGGAGGTTTTATGCCAGATGAAGTTGTGTTTAACGTCACCGAATCCCTGTTTCAAAAATTAGTCGAATGGCAAGATAAAATCGAGAAAGGCGAAATCACCTTGCCCGAAGAGGGGGAAACCCCTCTCGCGCCCGAACCGGAACAAGCTGAGAAAACGCCTTCTCAAACTGACGTAGCGGATTAAAGCCTCTACTGGAGCGAGAAGCCCGCCCGCGCGGGCGTTTGTAAATTTATTGATGGTTGATTTTATATTATAGGAGGGTAAAAGTCAATGGCTAAAAAGCAGAAATTTCCTTACTTAGTCGGCTCGAAGTGGACAGCCCAACAAACGATGTGGGGATGGCGGCACTTTCAGGTTGTCAACCGCAAAAGTCAGGGAGAGTTTGTCTTTGCAGAGATGGTGGCTTCCTGCGATCCGAACGTGCGTTTCTGGATTAATGCCAAGTTACTGAAACAGCGATCGCAGTGGCAGCCGGGATGGCAATCGCTGCAGGAAATGGAGAAAATGGCAGCGAGGGAGGAGGAAGTTTTGGTGCTGTATTGACAAAAGGAGCGATCGCCTCCCTTCGGTTTGTAGCTTTTCGCGTGCTGGCTACAAACCAGCCCAGCGTCGAGAAAACTGCCGCCAAAGAGATTCTATTCTGTTAATTTTTACAAGATTTTACAACAATTGCTGCGCGGTAAAATTAAAAAATATAAAGATTTACAAAATTTTGTAAAAGCTGCTGCCGAAGAGAAATAAATTGATATTTTATTGAGTGATATCGCTTGCAGGAAAGCAAGCGATTGACAGGCGCGATCGTCTGGATGAATGCGCGTAAACGAGGAAAAAAATGACGGATATAGCACGATCCTCCCCAACGCGCCGTCCCCTGCCGCTAATTTTGATTCGGGGGTTCGGCGGGCTCGGTGTAGAAGATCAGAAGCAGATTGCATATCAAGGGTTCAACGACGGCACCGTATACCCGGGCAAGCGGGGAGAAAATTACATCTACGAAGGGCTGATTCTGCGCTTGCTCAAGTCAAACTGGAAATATCAAGACGCTACAAACGTAGTCGGGTATTACAGCAGCGAGATGACGGAAGTGCCGGTGATGCCGGAACGGCTGAAGCGATCGAAAGATCCGGCGATCGCTGACAAATTCAAGCGCTTGCAGGAACAAGGTTTTTTTGCCGGGGACAAAATCATCACCGATCCGGCAATGGCGCTGTACCTTTTAGAAAACACGGACGATCCCTGCCGAACGCTGTGGGTATTCCGCTACTACGATCTCAACGATCGCAAATTCGAGACTTACGGGAAAGCCCTCGTGCGGCTGATCGATTTGATTCGGGAACTAGCCGAAGACAAAACCAGTGTCAAGCCCAAAGTCAATATTATCGCGCATTCGATGGGCGGACTGTTGGTTCGCGAAGCCGTGCAGCGCACCTACCCGAACCAGAAACGCAAGGCAGACGAATACATTAATAAAATCGTCACCCTGGGAACGCCGCACCAAGGCATTTCCTTTCAAATCTTTAAAGATTGGATCGGCATTCCGGCGGAAGATGAAATCGAACACTTCAACCCCGATTTTCAAAAAGACCCCGAAAAAGAAGAATCATTTGTTAATTTTCACAAGTATTTCCCCTGCGATCGCCTGCTGACAGTCGTCGGCACGAACTACCGCTCCTATAACGTCCCGATCTCGTCATTTGCCAATCAGTGGTTTTCCGTACCCGGAGAATACGGGCCAAACTACAACCGCAGCGACGGACTCGTCAAGCAAGCTTTCGCGCAGATTCCCGGAGCGCCGCGAACTTTCGTTCACAAATTTCACTCGGGGCCTGATTCGCTGATGACTTCTCGCGAAGCATTTGAGATAGCGACGCGCTTTTTTTTCGGAAACACGCGCGCCCGCCTGCGCCTCGTCAAAGCGAAAATTACTCGCGGTCAGGATATGTTCGGCAAGAGCGAATTTTTCCTGGGCGTTTCTATCAAGCCGCGCCGGGTTGACTTCGATTTATTCCACCAAAGCGCCGAGGCAGAAAATTGTTACGGCCCCTTCACAAAAGATGATTTGAGCGACGAGAAAGTCGCCTTTGACTGGGCGGGAGAAAATAGAGCAATTTGGGAGGGATATTTAGATACCCGACCGATTCTCGAAGATGAGAGCGTGACGCCAAAAGATATGGTGTTGCGGTTGGATTTTTACGTCGGCGAACGGGATATTTTCGGGATTGGGTTTTCGGATAACGTGATTTTCCGCAAGCAATACTACATCCGCGCCCTGCTGCCCGATCGCAACCAGTCCGCCCCGCAACTCTACCTGCACGCCGACGAGCGATTTGCGATGCCTGACTTTCAGCCCAACGATCGCGAAAAGATGAGAGTAGAGGACGGCGGCTGGTTGTTTGAAGTGGCGGGAACCGGCTTTCAAGGCACTTTCCGCATCGAGATCGATGGGGTGCCCGAGGTAGGAGAACCGCAACCGTTCCAGATGGGGTAGGTGCATCGGAAGCAAAAAGGGGCGATCGCTTGTTTTTACGGGCGAGAGGCAATCCCGTCGCACAGGTGGCGATCGCTCTCGCTGACATTGGGATTGTTCTGAAGGTAATCGCGCGCCCAGTCGCAACCGCGCGCGAGCAAATCCTGCAGGTCTAAATTCCACAAAATCACCGCATTGCCCGCATAGGCAGCAGCAATCGTGCTGCCGTCGGGGCTGAAACTGACGTCGAGCACCCCAGATTTGCGCGCCTGTAACGTTTTCAATAAAGAGCCGTCAAGGCTCCACAGCTTTACCATGCCGTCCCAACCGCCAGACGCGACAGTATAACCGTCAGGCGAAAAAACCGCGCTCGTGACGCTATCGCTGTAGCCCTTTAAAAGGGTTTTGGGTTTGCCGCCCTTCACAGACCACAGCTTTACCGCATTATCCCAACTGCCGGTGACGATGAGAGAGCCATTGGCAGAAAAATTCGCGCTCGTGACATAAGAGAGGTGTCCGTCTTCTCCCGCCAAGGTTCGCAGCAATTGCCCGTTTTTGCGCCAGACTTTTGCGGTTTTGTCGTCGCTAGCAGAGACGAGGAACTCTCCGTCCCGGCTGAATTTTATGCTATTGACGCGATCGCCGTGACCCGTGAAAGTGTTTTGCAATTGTCCGTCTCGGTTCCAGAGCTTGACCGTATTGTCGGCTGCAGCAGCAGCGATCGCGTCTGCTTTGGGGCTGAAAGTCACGTCGTAAACGGGAGCGCCCGCCGCGATCGAGCGCAGCAAATCCCCCTTGCGGCTCCACAACTTCACCGTTTCGTCCAAGCTCGCCGAAACGAGCCACTGCCCGTCAGGGCTGAAATTCACGCTGGTAACGCGATCGCGGTGGCCGGCGAGGGTTCTTTTCAGGTGCCCGTCGCGACTCCACAGCTTGACCGTTTTGTCCCGAGAGGCAGTGGCGACGAGCTGCCCGTCAGGGCTGAAGCTGACGCTATTCACCCGCTCTAGGTGGCTGTGGAGGGAAATCGGCTTAGCATCCTCCACGCTCCAGAGTTTTACGGTTTTGTCCAAACTCGCCGAGGCGAGAATCCGGGGGGTTTTGCCGCCGGACTGGTTGCGATCGGGACTGAAACTCACCCGCGTCACGCGCCCGCTGTGTCCGTAAAGGGTTTTCAGGAGGGTGCCGTCGCGCTTCCAGAGCTTGACCGTTTGGTCGTCGCTGCCGGTGGCAATGAGCTGTCCGTCGGGGCTGAAACTGACGCTGTAAACGACGCTGCTGTGACCGGTTAAGGTTTTCAGGAGGGTGCCGTCGCGCTTCCAGAGTTTGACGGTGCCGTCGCGAGACGCCGAAGCGATCGCACCCCCGTCCGGAGAAAAACTCACCCCCATCACCCAGTGTTCGTGTCCCTTTAACGTCGTCACGAGAGTGCCGTCGCGCTTCCAGAGTTTTACCGTTTTGTCGTCGCTGGCAGAAGCAATCAGCTTGCCGTCGGGAGAGAAACTCACCGCTTCTACCGTTTCTGCGTGTCCCTTGAGAGTGCGCAGGAGCCTGCCGTCTCGGCTCCAGAGTTTTACCGTCTTGTCGTGAGACGCCGTAGCGATCGCGTCTCCTTGGGGGCTGAAAATCGCATCGTAGACGCGATCGCCGTGTCCGGTGAGGGTTTGCAGCAGCGTCCCGTCCCGCTTCCACAGTTTTACTGTCTTGTCCCGACTCGCCGAGACAATCAGCTCCCCGTCTGGCGAAAAGTTGGCGCTGGTGACGCTGTCCGCGTGCCCTTCCAGAACTGCGCGCAATTTTCCGTCCCGGCTCCAGAGTTTCACCGTCTGGTCGTTGCCCGCCGAAGCGATCGCTTCCCCGTCTGGCGAGAAACTGACGCTCCAGACGCTATCCCGGTGTCCCTCGAGGCGGTTGCGCTCTCTGACGCCGTAAACCGCCTGCCGCAGGGCGCTCGCCACCCGGATGCGGTTGTCGGGCTGTTGCTTTTCCACCGGTTGCAGCGCTTTCCACGCCCGCAACCCTTCCACGAGGGCGTCTAATTCTTGATTGGAAATAAACAGCAGTTCTGAGGAGGCAACGTGGGCTTTTATTTTTGCATTGATTTCGGCAATTTCTGCTTTCGCTCGCAAGTCTTCGGCTTTTTGCTTCAGGGCTTCGGCTCGCAGCCACAGTCCGCCGGCAAATAGGCCCAAAGTCGCTAGACCAAAGCCTGCGGCGGCTATTTTTTGAAAGAACCGTCTTTGTTCTTCGCTTCTCGATAGCTGCTCTTTGAGGTTCAATTTTTCTCGACTTTCATATTTTTTGCGTATGAAATGCACGAGGTAATCGTGAACGAGCTGGTAGCGCTCTGCGGGTTCTTGCCAGTGGCGAACCACCAGCCCCGAACCGAATAAAATCTCTAATATCAAGTTTAGTTGCTCGGAGCGAGAGGTCAGAGCGGCTAATTCGTCTTTGGTTTTGAGGGGGCGTCTGGCTTTCTCGTCTTTGACGTCGGTGAGGGCAAACAAGACTGCCCAGGCGGCGTTTTCGTTGTCGCGTCCGCAATCGTCAATGATTTGCTCGAGGGATCGCTCGACGAGTGTGGCTTTGGGGCGATCGCCGAGACTGCGGTATTTTTCGAGGGTGGTAATTTTATCTTCTTGCAGTTGCGTCCCCACGAGCTGCAATTCGATCGGGCTGACGGTTTCTCGTTTGTCTGCCAGATCTGCGACTAGGGCGTCGATCAGGTCGGACTCTAGGTAAAACTGGGCGCGTTCGGTGAGGCGCGTGATGACGGCGCGGGCGTCTTGGAAGGAAAAATCGCCGATATAGTAGCGGATGTCTTTGTCGAGAATGTTGTTGTTGACGGCATCGAGTTGCGTCAGGCGCTCCCACTCGAGCAAGTAGTGGAGGTAATCTTCTCGCAGGGAGAGGATGATTTTGACGAAGGGGATATTCAGGCAGTCGCGCAAAAATTCAAAGAATTCTTGGCGATCGCTCGCGTCGGTGCAGACAAAGAAAAATTCTTCAAATTGGTCGAGAATGAGGACGGTGAGGAGGTTGCGCTCGGCATTTTGTCTGAGGGCGCGCCCGATCGCTTCTGGGGTATCCATTGCTGCCCCGCCGCTAGCCAGGGCCAGGGATCGCCCCAAATCGGCCACCCAGTAGCTGTACACCCGCAGCACCACCGGCAAGGCGGCGCGATCGCCGAGGGCTTGCTGGCGCAACGCAGGCACTAAGCCGGCATTCACCAGCGACGACTTGCCCACGCCTGAATTTCCGTAGATAACGGTAAGTTTGTAGTCGTTGCGCTGCAAGCGGGCGAGGAGGCGATCGATATCCTGACAGCGGCAGGAGGCCAAAATTTCCGGGGCGACTGCAGCAGGGGATTCCCGATTTTCCAGGGGAGAGGAAATCCCTTGTCGGTCCGGTTGCAACTGACCGGCTCCGATGAAGGCTCGCAGCCCGTACTGGTGTTCGAGGGCGCGCTGTTCTTGCTTGATGTGAAAGGCTTCTAGATATTGCCCTTGCTCGAAGTAGAGCGATCGCAGATGTTGGAAGATGCGAATGGTGAGGCGGGGATCGCGATCGGGACTGCCGATTTGTCTGGCTAATTCCAAGTGGGCGATCGCTTCGCGGCTGATGGCTGCCGCTTGCCGGCTATCTGCGAGTCGCGGCGCGGTTGCCGCCAGCCCGACTGAGAGCGATCGCGCCAGCAAAAACAGGTACAAACTCCGATGCACCCAGACTTCTTCAGGAGCCTCAGCCAGTATCTCCAGCGCCTGCTGTGCCGCCCACTTGGCATCGGACGCCAACCACTGCGCACCGCTGGCGTTTGCTAACTGCAAAGCCGCCTCGGCACGTTCTAGGTGTACCTCAGCCAAAAATCCGTAATCCCGAGCCAACTGCACCGGCGAGTCGTCGGCGTAATGCAAGAGCAGGGCTTTTTGCGCCACCTCTTCCAACTCGTCCCACGCCTGCAAGCGTCGCAGGATTTCACCGAGTTCGACAATAAATTTAGCGACTAAATCCTGCTGCTGCGCTTCTTCAAATAAATCGATCGATTGCTGCATGTGCCCGATCGCCGCTTCGAGGTACTGGCGATTGGGGGAGAGTTCGGTTTCGGCTTTGCGCCAATAACCCAACCCGACGTAAAGCAGCACGGCTGCTTTTTCCAGCGAGGAAGGAGGCTGCTGTGCAAAGGCAGTCAGGTTTTCCGGGTGATTCCAAAAGCCCAAGCTCCGCTGATAGTGTTCGAGAGCGGCATCGATCTGCTTGCTGCGATACGCTTGCACGCCCAGGAAGAATTCCACCCCCGCCGCGTCGCGGCAGTCCAAACTGACGCGGCGAGTTTGCAAGTCCTGCAGGGCAAACTGGATTTCTGCGGCGCGGCGGTTTTGCCTCGAAGGCGGGCTGGCAAGGCTGGCACCCGATTCGAGAATGCTGGCAAACAGTTCGCGAACTGGCTGGCGCAGGATCTCGATGAGTTCCTCTGTGGCGATTTCAAATTTAATCGACGTAGCGGCCCAACTTTTGAAATCTGGGGCCAACCGCGTCAGCTTTGCCGCCACTGTATCGTTCACCCACAGCACCAACGGGAAGGGAAAGCTTTTGCGAAACTCCTCCCGCATTTGGTTGGCAGACACCAGCACGCGATCGAGGGCGCTCGACGACTCCAAGCCGAAAATCATCAAAGCCTGCGGGCGTCGTGCTTGCACGCTTGCCTGAATGCTGCTATAAAGGGAGCCAACGAACTCAGACAAAACAAGCTCTCTTATCGCGATCGCCGGCGTTCCCTCGGGGCGATCGCGATAATTTTCGCGATTCTGCAGGTATTGGCGGAGCTGCTGCACCATCCGCTCTTGCAACCCCGCGTAGTTGCAGCGCGCCAAAATCAGCGAAAAGTGACCCTCTGAAAGGGTGATAGCTCTGGCCAAAATCTTCAACGAGCGCTCGTTGTAATTGTGCGATGGTTCGCGTGGATGCGGAGAAGTCATAATTGAAGATTTCGCAATTGCCAAGCCTAAATGCATACCCTACCTGCACCGTATAAAATCGCGACATCCACGATCCCAGAAGAATGCAAGCTTGCTGATTTTCCCTTCTGGGTTGCTCTCAATCATCTCATTGACCGAGCCTACAGGCTAAATCCTCCTTTAGGTAGATGTCAAACCGTTTTATAGCGGGTGGTTATACCCAGTATCATCCATGTTGCCATTTCAATAACTCAATAGGCATCAAGTTGACCGTCTGAAAGGATTTGTTCAGATCGAATTATTGCAGTATTCTTGGATACATTCAGCTTCAATAAATGTCAATTTGATTGCCCGTGTTTTGGAAGGAAAGATTAAGGCGGTCAATTGTCGGATAAAATTCCTGTAAAATAACGCCCTCATGGTAAAATCCCTCGAATCGCTAGGGGGGTTTGAGCGGCAGGCGCGGTTGCACGTCATTTGGGAAGGCAAACTAGAAGTCCGATTAGGCATAGAAAGCCAGCCAGCGTTGCCTGACGGCGCTCTCTTCTAGATGGCAGAAGCAGGAGAGTCAATCGGGAATTTGCTTCCCTTTTTGTCGCCGCCATCGTTGATGATTAGTCGGCAAGCATCCCCGTGCAGTCGCGGTTCGCATCAAGTGCTGAGTATAAATACTCGGAGAAGGGGACGGAGGGCTCCACAACCAAGGGAGGGGGAGCGCGTGAAAGCGATCGCCTCCAAAAGTTCTAGCCGCATCCCCGGCGAACGATAAAATCTCCCCGCTGCATATTTCAACTGCTAGCAAACAGGCGAAAAAGGAAACAGGGTAGTTTTAAAACTCTCCTGCCGCAGCCTTTTCTGATTGTAGAGTTTACATCTCTCGGCGGAGGGATGCTAGCTCGATGCCCGATAATTTAGCAAATCTCAACATTTCACTCTCCATACCCTGACGCTATCTCGGCTTTTCGGGCGCTGGGGCTTGTCAAATGCAGGTGTCCAGAACGCAGATTTTCAGAAAAAAGACCGCTGACAAAGGACTTTTCGCCCTTCGATCGAGCGGTCAAGCGCTAATATTGACTTTTTACGGACGCGACAGAACGCGCCTCTAAAAAAGTCAGACCTTGTGAGAAGGAATCGTATTTGCTAGCAACGGCCTGTGAATCAAGATTACCTTTTTCTAAGAAAAAGTCAATTTTAAACGCGATTAAATTGATAAAAGTTTTTGTCAGCTTTTCCCGCTCACGTCCTTAGTCTTGACTGGCTTTCGTGATAAAACCAGAAATAAATAGTCGAATTTTATAGCTCTAAAACTCGACCGATTTTGAAATGAATTTTTGGCTGTAAAATATCGCGCCATTTATTCTATTGGCTTGAAAAAACAGTTGCAATTCGCCAGATCGCTTATTTTTTGCGCTTCTTCTCAGCCAATTATCGCTTTTCTGACAATTGACAAAATTAGCAGAGCGTGTTTCAGCGCCTCCGCCAAGAAGAGAAACAAAAAGTGGCCATCGACTCGCCCTTTCAGCGCTCAAAAGCGCGCAAAACGCGGAAAATATCGGAAAAATCATCCGTCCACAAAGGCGCATTTAAACAATCCGCTACGGGCTGCCAGCGCGCGTCCTTATTCAGGGTGCCGAAATCCTGGCGCGATCGCCCCAGCAGCACCCAGTGAGAAGGCGATTTTCCCAAAGCCTTCTCGTCAGGAGAAATATTCAATTCGAGCTGCCGCAGCGACGCCAAGCCCAACTCTCGCGCCAAAGCTCCCAGAACCGGCTCTAAATTGATATAGCGGTTGGAGATATTCACCGCCAGCAAACCCCGTTGAGTTAACTTGCTCAAATACAGCGCGATCGCCTCCCGCGTCACCAAGTGAACCGGAATAGAATCCGAGCTGAAAGCATCCATCACCAGCAAATCATAGGAATTATCCGGCACATCGGCGAGTCGCAGCCGCGCATCTCCCAAGACAATCGAAAAAGGCGCTTTTGAATCCTGTAAAAACGTAAAATACTGGGGATTGCGAGCCAGTTTTTCCACCGCCGGATCGATTTCGTAAAACGTCCAGGTTTGTCCCGGTTCCGCATAAGCAGCCAGGGTGCCGATTCCCAATCCCAGCACGGCAACATTCGACAAGCGATCGCTCGCATTCAAAGACTGAAAAACTTGCCCGATCGGTCCCGTGCGATAAAAATAAGTCAAAGGTTCGCGGCGGCGTTCCGGCGCGAGACTTTGTTTGCCGTGCAGAGTCGTGCCGTGCAGCAGGCTGTGATATTCTCCGCGCCTATCCTGTACAACCCGGTTGACACCAAAAAAACTGCGATCGATGTCGAGAACGCCTCCCAGATTTCCAATAGAAAACTGACTCAGCAGGAAAATCAATATCAAGCCGCTAGTCAGGCGAACGCCGCCCAGATTGAAGGCATAATACAAACCCGCTAAAATAGTAAAAGCGAGAAAATTCCCTATTAAATTATTCGTTAATCCATGAGGATTAAACCCAACCAGCAGAGCGCCAAATAACAAACCTAAACTGACGAGGCGCGTATTCTGCAAGGTCAATTTAAACACGGAAAATTGACGGCTTTTCGCTTGCTCTTTTTGCCGCGACATTTCCAGCCACATCTGCTCGATCGCTTGCGGATCGGGTTTTTCACCCGTCGCGGCAGAAAGCGAAACAAACGGGTTAAATTCCTCTCGCGCGGTTGTTTCATGTGCAGGCGATTGCAGCATCAGGATGCCGAGCAACAGGATGAGGGGATATTCCTGAACCGAAGGAAATAACACGGGCGCAGCGATCGCGTTGAACAAACCGCCCAGCACGCCACCCGCAGAAATCCAGAGGTAAAAACTCGTTAAATGTCGCGCGATCGGACGGCTTCTCGCTAATTCCCCGTGAAAGATACAAGCCGCCACAAAAAATCCCAATAGGTGCAAGGGCAGCAAAAGCCAAAGCGGCTGCAAGATTTTCAACAAAGATAAGAGAACCAACGCAGTCAGCAAAAGAGGCGACAGCGTGACAAAAGTCTGGTGCGGCAATCGCGGGTTGCGGGCAAACGTCAAAATAAATGTCAGCAGGTAAATCGCCAAAGGAATCGCCCACAGCAGCGGCACTGCTGCTAGATCAGTGGTTAAATAAGTCGTGACTCCTAACAGCAGGCTGGAAGGGATAAAAGCGAGCAATACCCACTGAAGTTTTTGCTTGAGAGTTAACCTCTCCCCCAATCCCTCCCCTGCGAGGGGAGGGGAGAATGAAGAGAAATTCTCCCCCTTCCCTTGCAGGGAAGGGGGCTGGGGGGTTAGGTTCTTCCCCTGTTTCCACAGGAAAACTGCACAACCCAACGTGAGAACAATTAGCAATCCATAAGCGATCGCCCACAAACTGCTCTGGCGGCTCAGGGAAAAATTCGGCTCAATTAAAATCGGATAGCTGAACAGCCCTAACAAACTGCCGAGGTTACTAGCACTGTACAAAAAATAAGGATCGTTGCTGCTGGGGTGTTCCGTATCGGCAAACCATTTTTGCAGCAGAGGAGCGGTTGTAGAAACGACAAAAAAAGGCAATCCGACAGAGGCAATAAGCAAGGCAATTAACCACGGGATCGGATTCGCTTCCCTCGGCGGCAGCCAAGTTTTAGAAACCGCAATGGGTAAAAAAACGAGCGGTGCGAAAAGTAAAAAGCCGTGCGCGATCGCTTGGCGGCGCGTTTTCCACCAAGTTGTCGTTAAATGGGAGTAGCCGTAACCCAGCAATAAAGTCGCTTGGAAAAAAAACTGACAGGTATTCCAGACTGAGGGAGAGCCGCCCAAGAGTGGCAGAATCATCTTGGCAGCCATCAACTGCACCCAAAACAGCAGGAAGGCGCTGAGAAAGAGGGTAAAGGAATAAAGAACGAGCAAGGATTTTACCTCCTTAGCCTACACGAGATAAAATGAAGGAAAGAAATCGTTTTCCTTCCCCTGCCTTTACAGCATTCCCTGCAATACCTGGCGAATCAAATCCGCCGAAGGGCGATCGCTTACCGTCGCCGCACCAATTCTTTCAGGCAAAACAAATCGCACCTTCCCAGACTTCACTTTTTTGTCGGTTTGCAAGCTATCCAAAATCGCCTCAATATCCAGCCCCGCCGGCAATTGACTCGGCAATCCTGCTTTTTTTATCAGCGCTAACTGGCGGGCGTCGCTGTCTTTATCCCACATGCCCAATTCCACCGCCAGCCGAGAAACGGCTACCATACCGATCGCCACAGCTTCCCCGTGATTCACTACAGTGTATCCCGTGAGACTTTCCACCGCGTGCCCGATCGTGTGCCCGTAGTTGAGAATCGCTCTGAGTCCCGATTCTTTTTCGTCTGTGCTGACTACATCGGCTTTACTTTGGCAAGAACGGCTGAGGATTTCTTGCAGCAACCCGGCATCTAAATATTTCATTTCATCCAGGCGATCGCAGCGTTCCAATTTGGCAAATAACTCGCTATCCCAGATAACGCCGTATTTGATTACTTCTGCCATCCCGGCGCGAAACTCCCGCACTGGCAGCGTTTTCAGTACGTCTGGATCGATGAAAACTAAGCGGGGTTGGTAGAAAGCACCGATGAGATTTTTGCCCTTGGGGTGGTTGACGCCGGTTTTGCCGCCGATGGAGGCATCCACCATCGCCAGCAGGGTGGTGGGCACTTGCACGAAGTTAATCCCGCGCAGCCAAGTCGCCGCCGCAAAGCCCGTCATGTCGCCAATCACGCCGCCGCCCAGGGCAATTAGCGTAGAGGAGCGCTCCAGGCGGTTTTCTAAAGCCGTGTCGTAGATTTTTTGGACGGATTCGAGGGTTTTGTACTGCTCGCCGTCGGGGAGGATGCAGCCAGCCACTTCAAATCCGGCGGACTTTAGTGAGGCGATCGCCCGTCCTCCGCAGTGCCCGAATACCTCCGGGTTGGATACCAGCAGGACTTTCTTGCCCAGCGCCAGCGACTGCACCCGCTCTCCCAGCCCATTCAGGCTGCCCGGGGCGATCGCGATATCGTAAGATTGCTGCGGTAAATGTACGCGGACGACACAAGTCATGGCTCTAACCCGATCGAAAAGCACTCGTGCGCTGATTTTACCGCACCCTATGTTTGAATAGTTTTATTAGAGTTTTGTGGAGAAATGTAAATGAGTATTGCCGGAGCCGTAAGTTACTTTTTCCTCGTTGGCGCTGGGGTTGTCCTCGCAGCCGTCCTCATGTTCACCTTCCGAGCCACCAAGCTGATTTAATCGTTTGCGGGTGAACTCACCCCCTGCCTGAAGCCTGGAGCTGCACAAACAAAGCCCGCCTGCGCGGGCTTTGTGAGTTTTTATTCACTCTTAAAGTTGGGGAAAAGGTGAGAAGCCGCTTAACTAGCCAGTCGCGCGGTTTCCGGGGGCAGGGCGGAGACGGATGCGATCGCCGCGCTCTTTTGCGCGAGCAACTCTGCCAATTGCGCCTCAATTTGGTTGCGAACAATTTGGCGATACTCTAGGAAATGCTCGATTTGAGCGCAAACAGATAAATAGCTGCTGATGCCGCCGCGATTGTAGCGCAACATGCCATACAAATTCTGCCAGAACTTCCAGCGCGTCTCGCGGACGACTCCTTGCCGCCAGATGATAATCGCCAGCGCTCGAACGCCCCGCCAATTCAGTTTTTTCTTAACGGCTCCGACTCCTTTTTTAGGAAACTTTGCCTGCCCTAAAATGCGAAAGTGGCGGTAAGTGCGATCGAGGAAGCGTATCGGATCGTAGAGTTGCCAAAATGCCTCGACAAATTCCCGGGCAATCTCTTCGATGGGGCGCGTCGGCACGAAGTTCATCAGGGTGCTCTGATTGAGGTTGCCGGTTTGGCTCACCAGTCGCCCTTCTTTTTGCAGGCGGAGCCACAGTGCCGTATCGGGCAGGGCTTGCAACATGCTGAAGATGGCGGTGGGAATCGAGGTTTGCTCGACAAACTGCACGATGCGATCGCCCGCTCCCGGTTTTTCTCCGTCAAAGCCGATGATAAACCCAGCCATCACCCGCAGTCCCGTTTTCGTAATATTGTGAACGGCTTCGCTGAGCGGATCGCGGGTATTTTGGTATTTTTGCGTCACCGTCAAGCTCTCCGCATCCGGCGTTTCAATTCCTAAAAATACCGCCCCAAAATTGCAATCGACCATCATCTGCATCAGTTCCGGATCTTTTGCCAAATCCACTGAGGCTTCGGTGGCGAAGGAGAAAGGATACCCGCGTTCTGCCATCCAGGGTTGCAATTCTTTCAGCAATAACTTGACATTGCGCTTATTGCCGATGAAATTGTCATCCACCATAAAAATGCTGCGCCGCCATCCCAAATCGTAAAGCCGCTGCAGCTCGGCTAGCATTTGAGCGGGGCTTTTCGTTCGGGGCTTGCGCCCGTAGAGGACGATAATATCGCAGAATTCGCACTGAAAGGGACAGCCGCGAGAAAACTGAACTGCCATTTCTGCATAGGAGTCAAACTCCAGCAAGTCAAAGCGGGGAATCGGCGTTATGGTGACATCCGGCTTTTCGCCGTTGGCGCGAAACGTGCCACTGGTTTCGCCCCGTTCTACCGCTTCCACAAATAACGGCAGGGTGATTTCTCCTTCATCTAAAATTAGATAATCCGCTCCTGCTTCTCGCGCTTCGTTCGGCAAAGAAGTCGGGTAAGGTCCTCCGACTCCTACGCGCTTTCCGCGTCGCTTTGCTTCTTTAATTTGCTCGAGAAAATCATCTTTTTGGACGATCATCGCCGAGAGAATCACTAAATCTGCCCAAGCCCATTCAGCCTCAGTTACAGCACGGACATTGCGATCGACTAGCTTGAATTCCCACGTTTGGGGCAAAATGGCTGCAACTGTAACCAGCCCTAATGGCGGCAGCATCGCTTTGTAGCCGAGCAATCCGATGGTTTTCTCAAAAGACCAAAAACTTTTAGGAAACAGGGGATATAAAAGCAAAACTCGCATTATACGTCATGCCTCATACTGACTGGATAGCTCGCTCGGTCTGATGTACGGGCTTGCGCCTTCGCGTCGAGATGTTTTCAGTTGGTTGCACAACCCTGTACGCGAATGCGCAAGCCTTTACTGAGCTTAGCGCCTTGCGGCTTCTTTTAGTTCCCAGACGCGAACCCGGGATTGCATTTTAATATATAATTTGCTGGAATGCACATCATAAGATTTTATTGACGAGCAATCATTTCGTAGCCCTCGCTACAGAGAATTTTTCGTTTTATTAGAACCAATCAGTAGGAGGAGAGAAGGGGAGCGAAGACGATTGGCTCGTTTTTCCCACAGCAACCGCCCTTTGCAAGTAGGGGACGAGATAGGGCTTGCAAGATAGCAAAGCGTGTGGTAAAAGGCTGTGAGAAAACTGCGCGAGAAAACCGGCGGTTTGGAGAAACCGGGTTTCTCATGCCGAGCCGATCGCGATCGCCCCTGAGTCGTAACGAGTCTTTGTATATTTCTGGCGGTTGTGCCGGTATCCGCAACAGGGGCGGCAAATTTTGAAGCTTACGCGATCGCCGGCTACCGCAGAAAAACCCTACCGTCCCGCATAAGCGCTCATCGGTTCTTTGATGAACCGGATGTAAAGGTGCCGGAAGGTGGACTTAATCACGCGGGGCATCCCGAAATCGATGGGTACGAGCTTCTCGGGCAGCTTCCAGTCGGATACCGCCAGTTCCTCCGGGCGCAGGTGCGGGAATGCCATCTCGGCGATTTCGGGACACAGCCCCAGCCGCATCGAGGCGGCAGCCGTGGGCACCCGCTGCGGATCGACGTTGAGGATGTCCAAAATCGCGCGATCGAGGGCAAATACGTCCCGCGAAGCCCCCAACATCCCCAGAAAACGCGGTTCGCCGTTGCTGGGGCCATTGCCTTCGTGGCCGATGATGCCGTCGAGAATGGTCAAATCTGGACTAACCGCCCGCGCCGTTTCCGCCAGCATTTGCCCGAAACGGGCGCTGTCTTTGCCGGCTTCCATGTGCCACCACGCCTTCATTTTGCCGGGAACGCAGCCGAATAGGTTTTTCACCCCCATCGTCACCGCGAGCTGAACGTGGGATTTCAACTTCGGCAGGTTGATGACGACATCGGCTTCCATTGCTTCTTTGCTCAGCAGCAAGTGGTTGAATTCCTCGCTGACGGTTTCGTACCGCTTGCCGCGAAATTCCACCACGGGCAGATTCAGTTCTTCGATTAGGGGCAGGTAGCCGTTGGCAGCGGCAACGCCTTTGGCACTGCCAAAAGCTGGGCCATCGCCCATGAAGGGCTTGCCCCCGACTTCCTGCACCATTTTGGCGACGCAGTAAACCACTTCCCGGCGGGTGACGCACTCTTTAGTCGGACGCGAACCGGTCAGCAGGTTGGGTTTGAGGAGGACGCGATCGCCCTTTTTGACGATCGCTCCCATGCCGCCGAAGGGTTCTAGCAGGGTTTCCAGGGATTCTCGCAGCGATCGCACCTCGTAGGAATCCGCGCGAATTAAACTGACTTCTGCCATGAGTTTACCTTTGGGAGTTTTGAGGAATGAGTCTATCGCATTTTCCTGTGGTTTGCCGGGATTTTACCAACCGCAAAGCACGCAGAGGGCACAGAGAAGAAGAGAACAGAACCGAAGAAGAGAAGAAAACAGTCAAATTTCCCCCACTCTCTCCTTCTTTCACTCTCCCCCTCTTTCACTCTCCCCCTCTTTCACTCTTCCCCACTCAGCACTGCTAGCGCGCCGCTCCGCGCTGAAGCGCCATGATCCGCTCGGCATTGGGAAATACCCCTTCTCCGATGAGTTCTGGCAGGGCAGGCTTGATCTCGACTTTCATAATCTTCGCCGTGTAGATAATCACGGTTTGATCGATCAGGTGGAATGTCAGCAGCGGCTGAGTTAACATGCTTTTCAACTGCGGCTGCATGGTTTGGGGAGAGACGGGCACCTTAAATGTTTCTGCCTGACCGTTGTCATAATAGAAGGTGAGCTCAGTGACGTTGGATTGCGTCTGCATTGTCGCAAAGGAACCTCTCATAAATCTCGCTCCGATTGGTTTGCAATAGCGGCACGGGCTGGCGCACCACGCGATCGCCGCGCCAGCCGTTCGGGAAACTGTCGCTTCTCACGCAGTCGGTAGAGAATCGACGCGGGTACTCATTTCCTCCAAGTCTAGAACTTTTGCCAGCTCTTGTTCGCTCATCAGTCCCTTCTCCAGCACGATTTGCCGCAGGGATTTGCCGGTTTCGAGGGATTCTTTGGCAACGGCGGCGGCGTTGAGATAGCCGATGTGGGGGTTGAGGGCGGTGACGAGGGCGAGGCTGCCTTCGGCGTAACCCCTGCAGCGTTCCCGGTTGGCGGCAATTCCCACCAGGCAGAAGCGCGTCAGCGCTGAGAGGGTATTTCCCAGAATTTCGATGCTGTGAATGAGGTTGTAGGCAATCAGCGGCATCATCACGTTGAGTTCTAGCTGCCCCGCTTGGGCGGCGAGGGCGATCGCGCTGTCATAACCCATCACCTGAAAGCACGCCATTGTCGTCATTTCCGCCATCACCGGGTTGTACTTTCCGGGCATGATCGACGATCCCGGCTGTACTGGCGGCAATTGGATCTCTTTCAGGCCCGTTTTTGGCCCGGAATCCATCAGCCGCAAGTCGTGGGAAATCTTGACGCAATCTTGGGCTAGGTTGCGCAGGGCTCCCGACACGCTGACAAAGGGTGCCATGCTCTGCATAGCTGCCATCAGGTTCGGTGCGGGCTCGACGCGACGCCCGATGAGTTCGGAGAGGATTTGTGCGGCGCGCTGTCGGTATTGGGGGTGGGTATTCAAGCCGGTGCCGGCTGCCGAGCCGCCTAAGCCCAATTTGGTTAAATCTACAGAGGCGATTTCGATGCGGACTAAATGATCGCTGAGAATTTGCGCCCACGCGCCGAAAGTATCTCCCAAACGCACCGGCACGGCGTCTTGCAGGTGGGTTCTGCCGGATTTGACGATCTCTTTGAATTCTTCGGCTTTTTTCTCCAGCGCTGCGATCGCTTCTGAGAGGGCGGGTAACAGCGTCCTTTGCAAGGCTAACAACCCGCCTATCCGGATTGCCGTCGGTATCACGTCATTGGTAGACTGACCGTAGTTAACGTGATCGTTGGGACTGACGCGCTTGTAATTCCCTTTTTCGTCTCCGAGGATTTCCAGCGCCCGATTTGCCAGCACTTCGTTAACATTCATGTGGTGGGAAGTCCCGGCACCCGCTTGGTAGACGTCCACGACAAACTGATCGCGAAATTCACCCGATAGAACTTCATCGGCTGCTTTCACGATCGCTTGACAAATGTCATCAGGTATGCACCCGAGTTCGCCATTTGCGATCGCAGTGGCTTTTTTAATCAGCACGCATGCATCTACATAAGTGGGCAAGGGCTTGAGCCCGCTGATGGGGAAGTTTTCCACTGCCCGCAGGGTTTGGATTCCGTAATAGACGTTCGCCGGCAGGAGGCGATCGCCCATCGAGTCCCGTTCTGTGCGATAGTTGGCACTAGGCTGTTCAGTCATGTTGATTTGGCAGTTTCTGGGAGTATTGGGTTGCTGCTGACCTCCCCCAGCACGTTAAGAGCCTTAATACGAGAGAGTTTCAGCTTTTTACCAGGTTTTTTCCCGATCGCAGAGAATCAACTGGCTATTCTATCATCATCCCGCTGCGAGGATTTTCGCTGGAAATCATTCTTAAGGAAGATGCCACTTTTTGAAATTTGTGGCGTCGAACCTATTGAGTCCGGTGAAGTTTTTGGGTATTTTAGTTAGAATCCTCCTAAAGTTAGATGCCAGATGATGAACCAGGAGACGATGAATCTGGAAGTCGAGTATTTCTTCCAGAAAGGACTGCACCTCAACCGAGCTGAACAATATGCAGCCGCAGTTGCCAGCTACGAGAAAGCCTTGGAACTCAGCCCAGACTATGCAGAAGTCTGGTACAGCCAAGGCAACGCCCTGTACCGCTTGGGGCGCTATGAAGAAGCGATCGAAAGCTACGACCAAGCTCTAGAGTTAAATCCCGCCTTTCACGAAGCATGGAACAATCGCGGCAATGCCTTAGATGACCTCGGTCGCTTTACGGAAGCGATCGCCAGCTATGACAAGGCGATATATTTCAAGCCCGATTACTATTGGGCGTGGAACAATCGCGGCATCGCCCTGAGAAACTTGGGCCACTTTGACGAAGCGATCGCGTCTTACGATCGCGCCATCGAGTTCAAACCCGATTACTGTTGGGCTTGGTATAATAGAGGCTTGGCATACAGGAACCTCGGACGCCTGGAAAAAGCGATCGCCTGCTATGACAAAGCCCTAGAAATCAAACCGGACTTTTACGAGGTCTGGAACAACCGAGGCAATATATTATATAATTTAAGCTTCTATGAAGATGCAGTCGTCAGCTACGACAAAGCCCTGCAGTGGAAACCAGACTACTACTGGGCTTGGTACAATCGCGGCGTCGCGCTGATGAATGCAGGGCAATACTCCAAAGGAGTTGCCAGCTTGGAAAAAGCCCTGGAACTGCAACCGAAAAACCCGGACGCTTGGTACTTTAGAGGCGTAGGGCTGGAAAAATTGGGCTGTCACCACAGCGCGATCGCCTGCTACGACAAAGCCCTAGAACTGCAGCCCGACAAGCACAAAGCCTGGTACAACAAGGCGTGCTGCTATGCCGGCACCGGGAGCGTCGATCTGGCGATCGAAAACCTCCAAAAAGCGATCGAACTCAACCCCACCCAATACCAAACCGTGGCAAAAACGGGCCCTGAATTTGACCCCATCCGCGAGGATGCGCGATTTCAGGCGTTCATTCAACAAAAGACAACCCGTGGAGAATAATTTCTGATTCGCGACTCCTAGAGAATTCGCGCTCCAGACTTCTGGATGCTGAATTCCTAAATCTGGCTGATCTTATCCCCCTCTTTGCGAGGTGGAAGGCGTTTGGCAGCAAGGAAGCGGGCAGCATTGCAGACTTCCCGCCCTCCTTTCTCCAAACTCCCTTTGAAGAGGGGGTAAGATTTCTTGCGCAGACTTGCAATTCATCAAAAAATTTGTCACAAAATTTCCCTACAAATCCAGTAAAACCCGCATAGTGTACAATAAAATTGCATTAAAAGCCCGCATCAGAGACGGCGCGCGTTTTGCAGCCCGAAAGCCTTCTGAAGACTCCCCAAATCCCCCTTTTCCCGGCAGCCAGAAAGCAACCGGGCGGCTCTAAAATAGTTAGAGAAAGTCAAAACTTCCCTGGCTGTTAACTTTTGAACGGGCAGGATATGTATTTTAGCTTATGATTGAAAATCCGGCAGTAGAAGCAGAAATCTTATTTCGCCAAGGAGTAAGCTGCTTGGAGTCGGGCGACTTCACAGGAGCGATCGCCCATTGCGACGCCGCGATAAAGCTCGTCCCCCACGTCGCAGAGGTGTGGGCGTGTCGAGCGCAGGCGCTGGCACATTTGAACCGCTATGAAGAATCGGTTGAGAGCTTCGAGCGCGCGCTCGAATTTCAACCGAATGAGGAAAGGCTGTGGTTCAATCGCGGCATTGCCCTGGCGGAATTGGGACACCACGAAAAAGCGATCGCGTCTTGCGATCGCGCCTTAGAAATTAAACCAGATTCCAGCGAAGCGCTGACGAGCAAAGGCAATTCCCTGGCGATGTTGGGGCGCAATGGCGAAGCGATCGCTTGCTACGATCGCGCCGTAAAAATCGACCCCAACGCTTATAGAGCCTGGACAAACCGGGGAAACGCCCTCTTGAATTCCGGCAAACACAGTCGAGCAATTTTCAGCTATGAAAACGCCCTGAAAATTCACGCCGGCGAACCCGAAGTCTGGTTTAATCAGGGATGTGCCTTCATGGCGTGGGAAAAATACCCCGAAGCCCTAGCCAGTTACGACAAAGCCATAGAACTCAAGCCAAACCACATCGGCGCGTGGCTGAACCGAGGCATCGTCCTGTCTAAAATGGACAAACAAAAAGAAGCGCTGGCTTGCTACGATAAAATTATCGAAATTTATCCCAACGAAACCCACGCCTGGAACAATCGCGGGCTGATCCTGCGGCGTTCCGGGCGCGTCAAAGAAGCGATTCCCTGCTACGACCGAGCCGTAGAATGCGACCCCACAAATTACGAAGCTTGGGACAATCGGGGCTATGCCTTGGTGAAATTAAAGCGGTATCGAGAAGCGATGGATAATTTTGAAAAAGCCCTGGCAATTAACCCCAACCACGTCAATGCAATTTACAACAAGGGATACTGCTACGCCATGCAGGGCAAAGTCACCTTAGCCGTCAATCATCTGGAAGAAGCGATAAAGAAAAATCCGGCGAAATATTTGCCGGTGGCGAAAACCGACCCCGATTTGGACAGCTTGCGGAAAAATAAGCGGTTTATGGCTTTACTCGGGATTTCCAGATAAATTCGCTGCCCGCTCAACTCCAAAGGGGGCTTCTTCCCCCGGCAGAAGCCCGTACCAGCAAGGTTTATCGAGAATGCTACCCCAAACAGGGCGATCGGGCTAGAATCAAACGGTGGGGGTGGCGAGAAAGCGCCTCTGCCCTCTCTTGCTGCTGAACAGATATTGCACCTGCCCGCATCATTGCGTTATGCCAATACCCGCCGTCCTCGCCGCTATCAGCGGTTTTGTTTCCAAGACAGCCAGCAAAGCGATCGCTGCGATCGCCGGCGAATCCCTCGATCCGATTTCCCCCAAGCCAACACCCTCCTCTCTCCTGATTGCGCCGTCGGAACAGCCGCACATCGCCGCTGACAGGGCAAAGACCGATTACCGCCTGGTTCACGCCCAGCTAGAACATCAAAAGCAGCTCGCCACCGTGCAATCAGAAGCCCTGCAACTGATTCAAGAGCGCAATACTATCGAGGAAACTCGCCTGAAAATGGAAGGGGCGATCGCGATCGCAGAGGCACAAGACCGGCAAAAAGCCCTGGAACTTCAATCCCAACTGGTTCACCTCAAGCAGGAACAGCTCAAGCTGACGGCACGCTGGCAGAAAAAACAAGAAGAACTCGCCCGCTTGGAACGCCAATTCAGCATAGAGGAAAGCGCGCTCTATCGAGAAGTGCTGCGCGACTTCAAAGCGCGAGAAATCGATTTCAAACTCGCCGAAATTCAAACCAACTGGGATACCATCGAAAAAAATTGGCCTTCTCGTCTCAGCCGCCGCGACACGGAAGAGATTTTAGTCAAAGGGCGCGAACAATATCCCCTCTTGCTTTTCGTCGCGCCTCCCAATATCAGCAAAAGTTGCCCCGAGTCGTTTCACCACAACCTGCCGCAAGAACTCCGCAACCGCCTCAAAGCTTTTCTGAATAGCTACTATCCCGAAAATGCCCTGTTTCCCGTCGAGTTTTACGGCGACTATTTCAACCGGGATATTTTCGACATTGATGTCAAGCAATTGCGGACGATTCTTTCTCCAATTCCGACAGCAGTGTTGTACTGCGACATTACCGATCGCGAAGTGTATTTTAATATCGGCGTGTGGGGATGGCAAGACAACACTTTTTCCCAGATTCCCTCTCCGCCCTGGAACTGGCGCGAGGAAAAAAAGCGCTTGATGGCGCTGGGGGAGGACGAGGACGAATGCGAGTATCAGGTGCGGCAAGAAATTGTGAAAATGTACAAGCTTTTTGCCGCATTTTTTGCAGATTGGTACTACATCAATCTCGATCGCAACTACCAGCCGCAGCTCTTTAACCTGGAGTCGGAGTTTCCCTCGGAATGGGTTGCGCCCTATGTGGAAATGTTCCAAAAAATTTACCGCGTCAATCAAGCGGGGCTGTGTTACGATCGCGGGCTGATGCTGGCGGAATTGGGATATGGCGAACAAGCGATCGCGGCTTTTGAAAAGGCGAGCGAGTGGCAGCCGGATTTTCCAGATGCCTTCATCAAGCGGGGGAAAGCCCTGCACGAGTTAGGGCGCTGCTCAGAAGCGGCGGCGGCTCTGGAAACAGTTCTGGAAAATCACCCAGAATCAGACGAGGCGTGGTATTGGAGGGGGCGGGCGCTGGCGAGTTTGGGAGAATACGAACTGGCTGTCACCTGTTTCGAGGAAGCGATCGCGCTGAATCCGAATAACGGCGATAGCTGGGTGCAATTGGCAGAGGCGCTCTCGGCAATCGGGCGCGACGGGGAAGCCGCCACGATTCGCCAGAAAGCAGAATTGTTGCCGGAAACAGGAGAAGGCGCGATCGCTGCTGACAGTTCCCAGCTCGTTTGGGTAAACGCCGCTCCCGGCGGCATCGAGAAATATTCGCCTGAATGGACGGTTGCCGGCACCCTCAGCGGCTATTCGTTCCCCATTTGTGCGCTTGCCTTCAGCCCCGATTCCCAATTGCTCGCCACCAACTGCGATGAAAACGCGATTAAAATTTGGTCGGTGCTGCGGGGGATAGAGCTGCGCTACCTGGCAGAACACGATAACTCGGTTACGGCGATCGCCTTCAGCCCCGACGGCCAATTTTTAGCCAGTGCCAGTTGGGACAATACCGTCAAAATTTGCCCGATCGCTCCGGGCAAGCCCGCGCGCGCTCTCGTGGGGCATTCCGAAGCCGTCAAGTCCGTTGCCTTCAGCCCCGACGGGCAACTCCTCGCTTCCGGCAGCAGCGACCAGACTATTATGATCTGGTCCGCCGACACCGGCGCAGCAACGCGCTCCCTCAAAGGGCACATCGGCGATGTCAAATCTCTGGCATTCAGCCCCGACGGGCGGTTCCTGGCTAGCGGCAGTTGGGACCACGCGGTTAAGATTTGGTCGGTGGCGACGGGGTTATTGCAGCGCACCCTGGAAGGGCACGCGGGCTGGGTGGGCTGCGTCGCCTACAGTCCCGACGGCCAGTTAGTGGCCAGCGCCAGCGACGACCAGACCGTGAAAATTTGGTCGGTGGCGACTGGGGCAGAACTGCGATCGCTGACGGGACATTTCGGCTGGGTGAATTCTGTCGCTTTCAGCCCTGACGGACAGTTTATTGCCACGGGCAGCAGCGACAACACGGTTAAGATTTGGGCGGTGGCAAATGGTTCCCTGTTGCGGACGCTGACGGGACACGGGGGCGAGGTCAAGTGCGTTGCCTTCAGCCCCGACGGGCGCTTTCTCGCTTCCGGCGGCAGCGACAATACGGTGAAAATTTGGCGGGCATTTTAAGCCTTCAACGGTGGGGATCGCCTAGCACTGTGAGTTTGGCGAAATCGCGATAATTTTTTTCTTCCTTTGCGCGTGCAATCCCTGCGGAGATTTGTTGCCCGGAGGTGAAATTTTTTCGGCCTTATAGTCGATAAATCGCTTCCGGTCAACTCCCTTCCGATCCCCCTCTTCCAGGGCGTCCCTCTATCGATTGGCAGTTGATTTTTTTAGGATTTCTTCCGTTTTTGTGCAGTATCCTTGCCAAAGGGAATGCAGAACTTGGCGCGGGGGATGGTGGAAAATATGTAAAATTTGCATGTCGATTTTCGCAGCGATCGCGCCTCTGTCTCGAGGGAGAGAAGCGATCGCTGCAATCTGCCAGCCGCAAGCCGCGATCGCCTTCAACCCTTGTAGCTCGGACAATCCTGTCGCTCTATCGCCGGCTGCGCTACAATCCCAATAGCATCCGTGCAGTATTTTTCCAAGCTGTAGAGACGGAGGAGGAATTTAATTGTATCACGAGCAAGCAAGCCGTTATGCAATTTTTGCCAAAGGCAGCAGGTGGCAAGGACAGCCGGTTTTGGCCGAGACGATGGCTTGGCAATCGGTGCAGGGGCAAAATTAAAAGTTGATTAAACAGGCTTAACATTAGCGATCGCGAGCGTTAAATTCTTATGAAGATTAGAAAAGAAATAGTCAGTTGATGACATTTGGAGAGATGATAGATTGTGGGAGCGAGTAGCGGAGGTATCGATGAAGTGAGCGCGACTGAGGAAAAACAAGAGAATACGCCCGACAACTACAGAGATTGGTATCGAGAGGGGAATATCTTGCGAGATAAAGGTCGTTACGAAGAGGCGATCGCCAGCTTTGACAAAGCCTTAGAGCAGAAACCGGGCGATTACTGGAGTTGGTATCAGCGGGGGATCGCTCTCGATGAAATGGGCCGCTATGAAGACGCCGCCGCCAGCTTCGACAAAGCCCTGGAAATTCGGCCTACTGATTACTGGGCTTATTACCAGCGGGCAGGCGCGCTGCATCAGGCGGGTCGCTGCGCGGAGGCGATCTCGAGCTACAACAAAGCCCTGGAAATTCGACCCCGCGACTACTGGGCGTCGTATCAGCGGGGGTGCGTGGAGCTGTACGACTTGCAGCAACCCGAAGCCGCCTTGAGCAGCTTTGACAGAGCCACTCAAGCCCGGAGGTGGGACTACTGGGCTTGGTACAGGCGCGGGCAAGCCCTGCACGAACTGGAACGCAACGAGGAGGCACTGGAGAGCTTCGACAAAGCCCTGGAGAGCTGGCGCAGGGGTGAGGCAATCTGGTACGAGCGCGGGCAAGTGCTCGACGAATTGGGCCGCTACGAAGAAGCACTGGCCAGCTTCGACAAAGCCCTGGAACTCCGCCCCGATCGCGCCGACATCTGGAATCAGCGCGGCTTGCTGCTGGGCGATATGGGCCGCTACGAAGATGCCCTCGCCAGCTTTGAAAAAGTATTGGAATTGCAACCGGGCAACCCCGACGCGCTGCTCGATCGGGCGATCGCCCTCGACGACTTGCAGCGTTACGAAGAATCCCTCGCCACCTACGACAAACTCCTGGCGATTCAACCCGACTTCGCAGAAGCCTGGTACAATCGCGGCATTGCTCTGGGACACTTGGGACGTTACGAAGAGGCCCTCGCCAGCTACGACCAAGCCCTGAAGTGGCAGCCAGACTATCCGGAAGTTTGGAACAACAAGGGTATTTTGCTCGACACCCTGGGCCGCTACGAGGATGCCCTCGCCAGCTACGACCAAGCCCTGGCGCGCCGCTCTAACTATTCCAGAGCCTGGAACAATCGCGGAATTACGCTCTACAAGTTAGGCCGCTACGAGGCCGCTCTCTCTAGCTACGAGCAAGCCTTGCAATGCACTCCCGACTATCCCGCCGATTGGACCCTGGACCATCGGGCCTTAGCCCTGCAAAACTTGGGACGCTATTAGTGCCGCAGGCGAGGAGCGGGCTGTCAGCGTGCCCGCTCCCTCACCGCCAGTGGCCGGTCGGGGTGCAAGTTTCAGCCCCCGCCGCTCTGTCGGCGATCGAAACCGCGCGCGATTTCCTGCCTTACCCTTCGGCCAAAGCGCTGGCCCCGGGAATCGCTGCGCAACACGGGCGAATGCTTCCCGCGCGGCTTCTCACTTTTGTAAATTTCAGTTGGCTGCGGGGAAGCGATCGCGCCCTTTTGTTCTCGATTTGCTGGCAATATGAATTTACGAATCCTTCCCCGCAGCCCCTGCACTATCCCTCCTCGCCTTAGCAGAGAAATTTTCATCTTTTCGGCGCGTCATTTGGGTGCTGGTGTTTAAGTAGAGAACAAGTAGAGAACATTTTAGCGGGGCGGCTGAATCGCTCGAACTCCCCGCCACGCAACATTTTTACTGTCTGGCGGGGAAATGCGCTCGCCAAAAGTGAGAAGTGAGAAACCGCAAGTTTCTTGTTCTCGACTTTCTCTCTTATTTTTCTCTCTTTTCTCTATTTTCTCTTCTTTCAGAAAGCTGAGAGTCGGGGATTTCTCGTGATAAAAATTAAGGTTTAACTGGGCAAATAAATCCTATAATTACAATCAATAGCTCGGCAAAAATTACTATGAGCCACGATCGAGATTCTCAAACTTTGGAAAGTCAGGGTTCTCTATTTCAGGAGCCCGCCGCTGCGCCAGAAACAAACGGGGATCGCCAGGAAGAAGCAACCGCAGCTTCTGCCCGCGAATACTTGAACTGGTACAAGCGGGGCAGCGTGCTGCACGAGTCGGGTCGCTACGAGGAGGCACTCGGCAGCTACGACAAAGCCCTGGAGTTGCGCCCGGACGACTACTGGGCTTGGTATCAGCGCGGCAACGTCCTCGATGACTTGAAGCGCTATTCAGAGGCGATCGCCAGCTATGACAAGGCGCTGGAGTTCCGAGCAGACGATTACTGGGCTTGGTATCAGCGCGGCAAGGCGCTGCAGGCTTCGGAACGCTACGAAGATGCTCTCGCCAGTTACGACAAAGCCCTAGAGCTGCGCCCGAACGACTACTGGGCTTGGTATCAGCGCGGCATTGCCCTCGACGAGATGAACCGCACTGACGATGCGATCGCCTCGTTTGACAAATCTCTGGACATCAAACCCGACGACTACTGGGCATTCTACCGGCGCGGCGAAGCACAGCGCCGCGATCGCCGCTATGACGACGCGATTTCAAGCTACGACAAAGCCCTGGACATCAAACCGGATGACTACTGGGCTTGGTATCGTCAGGGGCAGGCTTGGCAGGAATTGGGCAACGTCGAAGCAGCCCTCGATTGTTTCAACCGCGCCCTGGATGTCAAACCGCGCGATCCCGACGCTCGCTATGAAAAGGCGCGCTGTTACGCGGTTCAGGGAAAAGTAGAGCGGTTGCTCGACAACCTCCGACAGGCGATCGAACGCGATCGCGAAAAATACTCCGCACTGGCAAAGCAAGATTCTAAATTTGATGCCATTCGCGAAGATGGGCGCTTTCAAGCCCTCATCGAGGGCACCGAAGTCATTGAGTAGCGATTGAGCGTTTCCTCATTTTCTCGCGCTTCTCCTACTGAGCACTCAGCACGGGAGGGAGGGGGCATTCAGTTCTGTATACTTTTATTAAACAAAACTGAAAAAACTCTCCAGCCGAGCTGAGTTATGACCGAGCGAGCTTTTTATGCCATGCGCATTCCCAGCGGCTATGAGGGAATGGCCACGAATAACAGGGCCCTAGAGTGCCGTCCAGACGGTTACTGGGCCTGGTATCAGCGCGGGAATGCCCTGCGAGCCGTGCAGCGCTATCAAGAAGCGATCTTAAGCTATGAAAAAGCCCTGGAGTATCGCACGGATGACTATCGGGCGTGGTATCAGCTCGGAAGCGTGCTGAGCGAAATCGGCAGCTCTGAAGAGGCGATCGCTTGTTATGACAAAGCCCTGCAATTAAAACCCAATGACTACTGGAGCTGGTATCAGCGGGGGATGACGCTGCGCGAGTCGGGTTGCTATGCCGACGCGATCGCCAGCTTTGAGGGGGCGATCGCGGCGCGCCCGGACGACTACTGGGCGTGGTATCGTCTCGGGGGCGTTTGGCTGTACGACCTCAACCGCTGCGAAAACGCGATCGCCTGTTACGAAAAAGCCCTAGAGGTTCGCCCCAGCGACTACTGGGCGCGGTATCGTCTGGGCTTCGCCCTGAACCGGCTGGCTCGCTATGCCGACGCGATCGCCAGTTTTGACAGAGCCCTGGAAACCAGACCGAGCGATTATTGGGCGTGGTATCGGCGCGGCTTGGCGCTAAAAGAACTGGGTGGCTATTCTGAGGCGATCGATTCTTTCCGCCGCGCCGCAGACATCAAGCCCGATCGCGAAGAAGCCTGGATGGAATTGGCGCAGGTGTACCAGCTTTCGGGACGCAGCGATCGGGCGCTGAGTGCATGGGAAGAAGTCCTCTCCCTCAACCCCGACGCCCCCGATGCCCTCTACGGCAAGGCGTGCTGTTGCGCCCTGCAGGGCTGGGATCGGGACGCGATCGAGTATCTGGTAAAGGCGATCGCGATCGCGCCGCAGCCATACCGCCAAATGGCCGCCGCCGATCCCGCTTTTGAGCCCCTTCGCCGCGATCGTCAATTTCTCGCCCTGCTGGAAGAGCGATCGCCCTAAAACACCTATAGCGGTTTTCATCCTCGTGAGGGACTGAGAAACCCGTAAGAAGGGCGTGGCGGTACGCGCCCCTACAGAAGCCGGTTTGAAGGGCGTACTTCATCGGCCTGAAAACCGCTATAGTTTGCCTATTGATTTTTTTGCAGATTGAGCAGAGCGCCACTTCAACGCCCGGACTGGCGCAAGTTCTAGCAGCAGCCAATAATCAGCCTTTGGTTTCGTGCTTCCAGCCTGCAAAAAAAGGCAATTTTTCAGAAAGAATTTTTTAAATCAAATTAGAGGAGCGTGAAAATCTCCGAAAACAGGCGATCGGAAATGGGCACGGAAATGGGCGATCGATAATGGGGTATTTTTCCTCCCCTCCTGCCAAAAATCATCGGGTATGTACCCGCAATCCTGGCAATTCCCCATTACCGATTCCCGATTACCCATTACCCATTACCCATCACCGATCGCCACTGCCGTTTTAGTGTGGATAGCCAGAGCGCGTCGTCACATCCGGTTCGCGATTGACGTCATAGCGGCGTTCTTCCCGCTTGCGAGGCAGCAGACCCGCCAACCCGATCAGACCCAGCAATCCCAGCCAGCCCCAATCGATATCGTTGTTATAGTCGCGCGTGTAGGTGCCAGTGCGGGGGGTATCGACGTCAGTGCGAGGAGCGGTAGTCGTCTGGGCAGAAGCAGGCAAACTTAACGGCACAACAGCCAAAGTAGCGGCGAGAATTCCCGCTCCAACCACTTTAGATAAATCAGAACGTTTCATAATTTCATCTCCCTTTGTTCTCCTGACCAATCTATCGAGTTCCCCTAGAAAGCGAATCAACCTACAGGCGGAAAGTGGGCCGCCTGTCGCTTCTCGCGCAAGAGGTAGAAAATCTCGCCGATCGCTCCCCCTAAAGATGAGATTAAAAGGGTCGCGCTCGTTTAGAACTGGCGTGCTGTCACGGGTTCCGAACCGGTTTGTCAAAAGTTTGCTTTATAGCTGCAACGAAAGAGCAACCCACAGGCGATCGGCAAGCTTCGTATCTGCCAAGCCTTCAGTATGGTTCTTGCCAGAGAGTCTCTCAATTTTAAAATACAAGCAGGCAAATTTCTGCCTGGAGCAGTTAAACGCGGCAGATGCTTTTCATTGGCGTTTTGCAAAACAATTCCCGGACTCTCCTTGATTTTGGGCGGCTGACCTCGACGCTTTCCCCCTACGGCACTCAAGCTTATTAATTCTTTATCCAACTGTACTGAAAACTTTACTTGACTTTTTCGTCAACTTGCGCTATAATAAAAAACATACCGATAAAATTACCCGTCCCTTTCCAACTACCGACTTAGAGAGTCGGTTGACTGGATATGCGCAAATTGTATTCATCAGCAGTTAGAGTCAACGAAGGCATTCATTATGACTGAGCGCTTGACAGAAATCATTGACCCGCGCACCCTTCCCATCACCCTGTCTGACCTGGCGCAAGGGCTGGGAAAAGCCGCAGAGCAAGTCTATTTTCCCACACCCAAATCAGACGATGAAAAGCCAGAAGACGCCTGGAAATGGGCGAGTTTATTTCTCATGGTTGTCAAAGGAGAAGGCGGGCGATTTGGCAGCTATCGCGCCCTGCACTGCTGGATGGAAGCCGTGATAGAGAGGCTGGAAAACTGCACCGAATCGCAAACTTTAGAAGAACTGATTTTTCTGACAGAAACCGAGTTGCAAAAATATCGATATCGGGACGTCCACAAACAGCGGTTGCGAGAAGTATTGCAGCGGGAGAAGAACCGCTTGCACGAACTAAAATCGCAAGCCCAACGGTTGGAGAAAGCCTGGGAGTGGGCGCGTTTTTGGGAGTCGGTGCTGAGTGCTTGTCCCGACGAATCCTCGTTAAATATGCTGCTGCAAATGTACAAAACCCAGCAGCATCAGTTTGAGGAGTATCCGCAGGTACTCGACTGGATAATGCAAGTGAGTAGAGAGCGGCGCAATTCACTGGCGCGATAGCTAGATAGCGGTTTTCAGTTGGATGAAGTACATTTCAGAAACCCGGCTTCTTCAAGAAGCCGGGTTTCTAGTTTTCGGGTAGGGCGCACAAAAACGGGATGCTCCCCTTGAATTTAGATTCGAGATGGCTATTTGTACTGTTGCGCGTGATGTTCGCACAGCCACAAATAATGCCCCTCTGGCGTCAAAACCTTCTGCAAACCGCCCCAATGCTGGTGGGGGTCTTTTTCGTCCAAAAGTTCCCGCAAAGCACGCAGAGCCGCTCCCTGAAGCTGTTCTGGGTCGAAATTTTGCCCGCTACCATGCCCGCTTCTGCCCGCTAATTCCGAATTTTGAGAAGCTTCGAGTTGTGGCAACTGCTCCGCCACTTGTTTCATCAGTTCCATGTCATTCTTGAACAAAGCATCATACTCACTCGGATCGAGCAGGCGCACCCAAGGGCCAACAAATGGCGTAGCAAATCTCAACACTTTTACCAAATTGCGGATATGAGGCGCGATCGCCGTCAACCACTGGGCGGGGTCGTCAATTTCGTACAAACCGCCGTGAGGTGCCGGGTGCCATTCTCCCGGCGCTTCGCAATAGAGTTGCAAGTCAAGTTTTTGCCCTAAAAGTATCTTTTTGCAGTTGGCTGCATCGCGCGGACGCAACACAAATACACTCGGACAGTGGGATTCTATTTTTGATTGTTCCACGCGAAAAAGTGTGGTAAACTGACGCTGGACTAACTCCCGCATTTCTTTCGCCTTCTCGGTTTGTCCGGCAAGAATATTTTGCTCTAATTGATTGAGTCGCGATAACAAAACTGCCGTTTCTCCGCTAGGATTGGCAGGAGAGGCGGGGACGGTTTGCAGGTTGACGTCTAAGCCAAATAGCAGTTTAATCACCGAGATATCTTCCGCACATTGCGGACATTCCAAGCTGAGGCGGTTTATTTCATAGCGCTTTTGCAAGGTTTGCTCGTCAAAGTCCTGGGAACCGCGCTGACAGCCGGCGGCGGAACAGGGTATGAAGCGCTTCACCTGCAATCCTTGAAAGCGGTTTAACGTTAATTCGATGCCGTCGCGCAGGAGAGCGAAGAAATTCTGCGGAGTTGCGCCGCGCACGGTTAATTGCAGGTAGTTTTGTTTGGGGAATGCCTGCACTAAGGCGAGATGTTTCGCCGGTTGGCTGTCGGCGAGTAAGGCACCGTTGCGCCAGTGGATGCCGGTGGAAAAGCGATGAGAACGGGCGATAAACCAAGTGGGAATGCCGGCGGGGATGGTATTGAGTTGCCATTTTATCGACATTTCCTGACAGGTGCCTTTCGCCAAAATTCCATCCCACTCTTGTTGGTAATTCGGCGCTTCCAGGGGCAAACACTCCACGATTAAGCTGGCATCTTCCGAAAAGTCTTCTGCCTCGTTGCGAATCTGGTAAGATAGGTCAAAACGCTCCATCAAGCGCAGGAAATGCTCGCGCATGGACAGGTCGAGGTCTTGCCAGAGTTGGCTTATATGGGAGCGCGTGAGAATGCCTGCGCGCTGTTTGACGGTTTCACTGCTTAAAACGCGGCTGATATGTTCCGTCACCCATTCCGGTTTGAGGATAGCGATTTCGTTGAGTGCGGGATTCTCTTGGAAACAGAGAATTTCGCCGAGTTCGTGGAGATATTGGGTGAGGATGGGAACGCTGTCAGCAGCAACTCCTCGCGCAGTCATCCGGGTTGCCAGTTGTTGCGTCGCCATGTATTTTTCTGGCAGAGAACGAATATCCTTAGCGGCGTCGAGCCAAGTAGTCGGCCACATTTCACCCATTAAGGGCAATTTGGCGGCGGTTTCGGCGATGCAGCGGCGCAGGTTGTCGATTCCTTGTCCGGTTTTGCTGCTGATTTCGCACTGTCCGACTATTTGGGGATATTGGCGCTGGAGTTCGGCGAGGGGAATGCTGGGATGGTGTTCGTCGATTTGGGTGGCAATCAGGAGAATGGGAGACTCTGGCGCGAGGGAGGAGAGAGTGTCGAGCCAATAGTAGAGTTTACCCTGTTCGTAGCCAGAGCGAGCATTCCAGGCGAGGAGGAATAAACAGCGGTTGGTGAGGAAAAATTGATGGGTGGCGTGATAAATTTGCTGTCCGCCAAAGTCCCAGGCGTTTAGTTGCATAGTGACGTCTGGTTGGCTGGGATGGGAGAATTCCAGAGTGCGGATGTCGATGCCGTAGGTGGTGGATTCCTGGGGGTTGAAGGGTTCGCCCAGCAAAGCTTTCAATAACGAAGTTTTGCCCACTCCCCCCTCGCCCACGACGATGAGTTTAGACACCCATTGCGGTTGTTTGGCGTGGAGTTGTTCGCGCAGGTAAGCCAGGGTAAGCTCATCTAATTTGGTATAAATGATAACAGACAAACATGGCTAAGTATAGTTAGCACTATCCGCAAGCGTGTCAGTTGTATAATGGCTCAAAAGCCAAATTATCAAAGCAAGGGAAAGCCAATGGTCAAAGGATTTGCTCCCCAAAAGCCAGCCGACAAATCGTCTCAACCACTCGTCAAGCCACAATCCACATCCGTCCAAGAATTGCAAGCTAGCTTCTCAAATTATTTTGATGACCTCCCAGATCCTAGAACGGAGCGAACCAAACGCCACTTACTCAAAGATATTCTCGTCATTGCTCTATTAGCTATTATAGCTGGAGGGAATGGGTGGGAAGACATGGAAAATTATGGAATCAGTAAGCTTTCCTGGTTAAAGCAGTTTTTAGAATTACCTAATGGGATTCCCAGTGATGATACATTCCGGCGCGTTTTTGAAAGACTAGACCCCGCAATTTTAGAAAAGAAACTCACTCAATGGATTCAAAAATTTATCGGGTCAGTTGTCCAAGAAGTGATTCCGATTGATGGAAAAACTCTTCGAGGGTCTTATGACCGAGAAAAAGGGTTGAAAAACTTACATTTAGTGACGGCTTGGGCGAGCGAACATCGGTTAGTTCTGGGACAAATTAAAGTTGAAGACCACTCTAATGAAATCACAGCTATCCCGGCACTGCTGGAATTAATCGACGTGACGGGAGCGGTTATTACGATGGATGCTATGGGGACTCAAACTGAAATTGTGCAGTTAATTCATCAGAAACAAGCCGATTATGTGGTTGCTTTAAAAAGCAACCATCCGACTCTTTATCGACAGATAAAAAAATGGTTCGAGACCGCAAAATTAGACAATTTTTCGGGAACTCAAGTGACCTATGAATCTCGAACGGAAAAGGGACATCATCGCATCGAGACCCGGAAAGTTTGGGCAGTTCCGGTTGACTCATTAGGAGGGCTGTACAAGCAAGAAGAATGGGCAGGTCTTCAAACTATCGTTATTGTCGAACGAATCCGCAAGCTTTGGAATAAAACTACCCATGAGGTGCAGTTTTACCTCAGTTCTTTACCAGTAGATGCGCAGCTTAATGGTCGTGCTATTCGTCAACATTGGGGCATTGAAAACCAAGGCCATTGGACTTTAGATGTCACATTTCAGGAGGACAAATGCCGGATTCGGTCGTTCAACAGCCCTAGAAATTTGGCCACCGTAAGACGGATGGCACTCAATGCTGTTAATCAAGAAATGACTCTCCGGCGTAGTTTGCAACAGAAAAGGAAACGGGCTGCCATGAATGATGACTATATGATGCAGATTCTCAAATGCTTGTGTCAAGCCTGATTGAGATGCTCTTACCCTGGCAGGTAAGCCAAGGTGGCGTCGATGCCTTGGTTTAAGATTTCCGGGGGTGGGAAGGTGAGAGGGTTGCTATCGATATCTAGCACTATCAGATTGGTGAATTGCCCAATTTCCGGCGGCAGCGCTCTCAGTTGATTGCCCCCGAGGTATAGCACTGTCAGATTGGTGAGTTGTCCAATTTCCGGCGGCAGCGCTCTCAGTTGATTGCCCCCGAGGTATAGCTCTGTCAGATGGGAGAGTTGTCCAATTTCCAGCGGCAGCGCTCTCAGTTGATTGCCGCTGAGGTTTAGCAATGCCAGATTGGAGAGTCGCCAAATTTCCGGCGGCAGCGCTCTCAGTTGATTGCCGCTGAGGTTTAGCACTGCCAGATTGGAGAGTTGCCAAATTTCCGGCGGTAGCGCACTCAGTTGATTGTTGTGGAGGTATAGCTCTGTGAGATTGGTGAGTCGCCCAATTTCCGGCGGCAGCGCACTCAGTTGATTGTCCAGGGCAAACGCATCTTGTCAATAAGCGGGGGTTTTAGCACAATAACTCGGCTTTATTGTTCCTTATTGAGAATCACAAGTCTATATATAGTGTTTTTCACTCCTGCAAGGCACTATATGTAGAAATTTTAAAATTAGATGCGTTTGCCCTGGTTGATTGTCCCAGAGGTATAGCCATCTCAGATTGGTAAGTCGCCCAATTTCCGGCGGCAGCGCACTCAGTTGATTGTTGTGGAGGTATAGCCATATCAGATTGGAGAGTCGCCCAATTTCCGGCGGCAGCGCTCTGAGTTGATTGCCCCCGAGGTATAGCTCTGTCAGATTGGTGAGTTGTCCAATTTCCGGCGGCAGCCCACTCAGGTGATTACCCCTTAGCTTTAGCACTGTCAGATGGGTGAGTCGCCCAATTTCCGGCGGCAGCTTTGTCAGTCCCTTTTTTGAAAGATTGAGGGATGTCACGCGATCGCGCTCGGCTTGTTCGATAATCTGCAGTAGTTCTTCCTCTGTCATCACTCAACCTCTGCGTTGCTTGTCCAGCTTTAATTAGATTTAGGGGAATAGAAAATGGTGGGTGGCGCTTGGTTCGCCGGGGGAGGGGGCAGCATTCGGCGATCGCGTTTCAGGTTTCAGCTTTCAGGTTTCAGCTTAGAAATTGCTAAGTGTTCGATGCCTCGGCTGAGTGCTGAGAAAAAGGTCACGCACGGCGCGCCCCCTTTCTTCAAGAGAGGGAGGTTGGCGCTGAGTGCCGATCGCTGGCTGTTTGCCCGCCGATTTCTGGTCATTTTTTTAGGATAGCTTATTTTGTCGGCTTGAATTTGCCTGCAGTTGGCAATCTGCGAGACAGTTGACTTTTGCAAGCAGTGAGCGTACCCAGTCACTCAATCTCGCCTCCTGGCGATCTCCTACTTTTTAAATCAGTCGCGCCATCTGAAATATAGCGGCAAAAGTTTCCTGTAGGAGCGGTGAAGCGGATTATCAATTATTGGTTTTGCCAGATAGATTATTCGCCCGAATGCTCTCCCGCCGTACATCAATGGGATGCTCCCGACAGGCTCCGCCCCAACGTCCGATCGCCGCTATTTGGGTGAGAGAAGGAGAAAAGTGTTGCGATCGCCCCGATCGAGTACAATCATCTCTAAGCAATCCTCAGAACGGTAACGCCATAGGGCCTTCGGGAGGGACACGGTAACTATCCGAGCAACAGAGGTGTCAACATGTACAAGCCGCCATCTTTTCCACCCAAAATCCCAGACAATGCGCGGGAACTGGAACGCGCTATCTGCCTGCTGGGCAACCGCACGAAAAGCGATCTGGGCACTAAATCCCGTCTCGAGCTGAGAATTCTGCTCGGCGCTTACCCCACTGCGGAGGAGGCGGCGAGCTGGAAGCAAACCCTCAAAGCCATCTCGAAAGGGAAAAAGCTCGATATCTAGAATCCGGGTATTGCGTCTCGTACTGCTGCCATAAAAAGCCTGGGCTGTTGAATGCGAACCCGTTGCAGTCACGCCGGGGCACTCTGGCACCCTAGCTAGCCGGAAGCAGCGCCAGTGCATAGTTTTGGCAAAAAAGCAAGGGAGCGATCGCGGATTTTTCCGCCAACTATTTTTTCTGCACAACCGCACAGAGGCGGAATTTGGCGCGAATCGCTTCCCCGCGCCAGCGTCATAATCAAGGAAAAAGCGGCCCCAGTTTTATGCTCTGCGAAGCCTCTCTCAACTCGCGAGCTTCGCCGTCGAATTCAGGGTGATTCGCACCGCAACAGCAGGCCCCTACAGGGTATCATGTAGGGAAGCCAGTCGCGTGCCCTGAAAAGACCTGTCGCTTCAGGGCAAGCAAAGGATTGAGAAACTCTATTAGGGTGATTGTTGAGAATCCAGCGGTTTTTATAGAAAAAATGTGTTTGCCCAGCCTGCCAGAATGAACAGCCGAATTTTTCGGGTTTATGCGGATACAACCGTCTTTTGTGGCGCGTTCGACGAAGAATTTGAGCAGGCGAGCCGAATATTCTTCGAGCAAGTTTATCGAGGACGCTTCCGCTTAGTTACCTCCGTCATCGTCCAGCACGAACTCGAACCAGCCCCGCCTGAAGTGCGAAAATTTTTTGAAAAAATAATCGGCATCGCCGGAATTGTCAACCCCACGGAAGATATTCTCCTCCTTCAGCAGGCTTATTTAGAGGCAAAAATAGTTCCTTCCGCCTGTGCTGTTGATGCCCTTCACGTCGCAATGGCAACGGTGTCGGACTGTTCTGTTCTCGCGAGTTGGGATTTCAACCAATTAGTTCATTATAAAAGAATCAGGCTTTATAATGCAATTAATATGCTAGAGGGATATTCCCAAATCGCCATTCACTCACCCAAGCAGCTCATTCCCTATGAAGAGGACGAAGAATTTTGATTCGATCGCAATAAAACGCCAGGGAGCGCAGGGGATTTTACAGACGCTTCAAGGAATGAGCCGATCGCAGCAACTAGCCTACTGGCAAAAAGGGACAGAGGAACTGCGCAAGCGCCAGCAAGCGCGGCGGGCTCAGATGGCAGCGGCGGCTGATGCCCCGGAAACGCGATCGCCCCTGCCGCCTTTGCGGGAAGCAAGCCCGCCAGCGAAAGCATTTGACTGCGTAGCTGCCAAACGTCTCGGAGCCGAGAAAATTCTCGCAGCGATCGCGTGCATATCTTGGGAGGAAAAAATGGCCCGCTGGCAGAAGGAAACAGAACAGTTGCGCCAACTACAGCGACACCGGCGTCAAAATAACTCCGGTGCGGCAGAGGAGGGGGGGAAGGGGAGAGTGGGAGAGGGGGGGAGGGGGGGAGAAACAAATTATAGGGAGTGAAGACGAGGCGATATCCAATGTCGCGGCAAGTGGCGATCGCGATCGCTCTGACAAATAACCGCCACCTGTCGCCTTCCCAAAAGTGGCAAGCAGTACAGTGGAGTCGGTAAAAATTGAATAAAGGGGAAAAAAGATGACTGTGGAAATGGAAAATATACGTCAAAGCCTGGAAGAGGCGATCGCGCAATACGACCGGCACCTGCAACTGCATCCCGAAGACTGCGCCGCCTGGAATGACCGGGGAGTGGCCCTAGAAAAGTTGGGACGCTATCAAGAGGCGATCGCCAGCTACGATCGCGCCCTCCACCTCAACCGCGACTTGCCGGAAACTTGGAGCAACCGGGGCATCGCCCTGGAAAAACTCGGACGCTATCAAGAAGCGATCCGCTGCTGCGACTTGGCTTTAGCCATTAAGCCCAACTTCTCCCAAGCCTGGAACAATCGCGGCATTTCCCTGCGAAAACTCGGCCACTACCAAGCCGCCGTTTCCAGTTATGACAAAGCCCTCGTCCTCAAACCCAACGATCGCGACGTCTGGAACAATCGGGGCATTGCCCTGTACGAGATGGGGCGCTATCGAGACGCCCTCGCCAGCTACGAGAAATCTCTCGCCATCCAGCCGAACAACTGCGAAGCCTGGACGAATCGCGGCAATGCCCTCGCTAAACTCGGTCGCTATGAAAACGCGATCGACAGCTACAGGGAAGCTCTGGAACTCGACCCCGCTAATGCCCTCACTTGGTACAATAAAGCCTGCTGTCACGCACTGCAGCGTCACGCGCCTTTAGCGATCGACAGCCTCAAAAAAGCGATCGAACTGAACCCCGATCGATACCGAGAAATGGCCAGAACGGACTCGGACTTCGATAAAATTCGCAAAGACGGGCGGTTTCGCGCTTTGATGTCAGGCAGGCGGTGAACCTCAGAGAAATTTCGCCCGTCAAAACCGCATGAAGGTGCATTTCCTCCCGACAAGCGCCAAGGGAGAAACGAAATAATTATCTTGCAGGTTTAAATAAACGAGTGTATAAATCGATTTTTCAACTCAGGCGATCGCTCTTAGACTCTCTAGCAGGACAAAAAACGCTTTTTCTCGTTTACCTTGGCTGCTGGGCGCGAGAGAAAATAATAATAGTGCTGCCAATCTGACGAACAAGTTCACAGGTACAAGCAGCCCTGTGGAGCCCGTTCGCTTGTCCGTCACTCTTTCAAAATCAATGCGCGTCAGTTGCCAATCATGCCTACCCCCGAGCCAACGGAAAGTAAATTTTTCTCCCTCAAATCCCGCCTCGCTCAAATCAACGATATCGAATCAGCGGCGGCGTTGCTGGACTGGGATCGCGCCACCTACATGCCTCCTGGCGGAGCAGCGGCGCGGGGGCGTCAGCTAGCCACCCTGCGGCAAATCGCCCACGAAAAATTTACCGATCCGAAATTGGGAGAGCTGTTGGAAGAGTTGCGCGGCTACGAAGAAAGCCTCTCCTATGACTCCACGGAAGCCAGCCTGATTCGCGTAACTCGGCGCAACTACGAGCGCGCCGTGCGGGTGCCGGCGTCTTTCATGGCAGAACTCTCTCGCCACCGCGCCGCCTCCTACGAAGCGTGGGCTCGCGCCCGAGAGGGAGACGATTTCGCGATCGCCCGCCCCTACCTGGAAAAAATGCTCGACTTGAGCCAGGAACTCGCCAGTTGTTTTCCCAACAGCGCACACGTCGCCGATCCGCTGATTGATTTTGCGGATTTTGGCATGAAAGCCTCTGCCCTGCAGGTAATTTTCGCGGCTTTGAGAAAAGAACTGGTGCCCATTGTCGAGGCGATCGCCTCCCAACCCCCGGCAGATGACTCCTGCTTGCACCAGCACTTTCCCGAAGAACAGCAGCTAGAATTCTGCCGCACCCTCCTCGACAGGCTGGGCTACGACTTCCAGCGGGGACGCTGCGACAAAACCCTGCACCCCTTTACCACCAGCTTCTCCATCGGCGACGTGCGCGTCACCACCCGCGCCTACCCGAACGACATCACCCAGGCGCTGTTTAGCAGCATCCACGAAATGGGGCACGCCCTCTACGAACAAGGCATCGCCCCCGAGCTAGAAGGCACCCCCCTCGCGGGCGGCTCATCTTCAGGCGTTCACGAAAGCCAGTCTCGCCTCTGGGAAAATCTCGTCGGGCGCAGTCGCGGATTTTGGGAGTGTTTCTATCCGCAATTGCAGGGGGTTTTCCTCAGACAATTGGGGAATGTTTCCATTAAAACTTTCTATCGCGCCATTAATAAAGTCGAGCGATCGCTCGTGCGCACCGACGCCGACGAAGTAACCTACAACCTCCACGTTGCCATCCGCTTCGACTTAGAACTCGCCATGCTCGAAGGCAAACTCTCCATTCGCGAACTCCCCGACGCTTGGCGAGAGCGCTATCGCTCCGATTTTGGCATCGTTCCCAACAGCGACAAAGCAGGAGTCTTGCAAGACGTTCACTGGTACGCCGAGATTATTGGCGGCATGTTTCAAGGATACACCCTGGGAAATTTGATGAGCGCGCAATTTTACGAAGCCGCCGTCAGTGCCAATCCCGAAATCCCCGTCGATATCGAACGCGGGAATTTCAACACCCTGCACGATTGGCTGAAAGAAAATATCTACCAGCACGGCTGCAAGTATACCGCCTCAGAATTAATCGAGCGCGCCACCGGTGCCCCTTTGAGCATCGAGCCCTTCATCCGCTACATCCGGCAGAAGTACGGAGCGCTGTACAAGCTGTAGGCGCTCCCCGTTCGTCGCGAGGCGCTTCAGCGCTCCTCTTTAATTCCACAATCCACGCTTCGCGCGCCGCGCACTCCCTATCCTCCCGCCGTTCGCCCAGCTCCTTGCAAGGCTTGGGGCGGAGTCTCGGACTCCTTGGCATTCAGCTTGCGGTTGAACTCGCGGATGCGGCGGGAGAGCAGGCGGATGATATTCACCGCAATTCCCGGCGTCTCCTCGATCGCGTCGTAGAGTTGCTGCTGCGTGAGCATCAAACACTCGCAGGGTTCGAGGGTGGTGACAGAAGCCGATCGCGGTTCGGCGTCGAACAGGGACATTTCGCCAAAACAGGCTCCCTGCTCCAGTTGCGCTAGCTCCTGCTCGCCGATGTGAACCCGCACCTTGCCAGAGACGACGATATACAGCGATCGCCCCTCCTGCCCTTGGGTAAAAATCGTGTGCTGCACTGGAAATGACAGCTCATCCATCACAGAAGCCAGCCGGACGAGAAAATCATCTCGCAGCTCCTTGAAAATGGGTACACCCCTGACAAAAAGTAAACGGTCAACAGAAGTTAGCATTTGAGTTATTCTTCGTCTGAAGTGTGAAGCGCGAAGTGTGAAGTCAGAAGTGTGAAGTCAGAATTGTGAAGTGAGTAATGATTCTTTACTTTTCACCGTTCACCCTTCACCCTTCACCCTTCATAGGTAGGCTCAAATCCGGCCATCCCCGAATAACTAGAAGCTGGGTTGCCGCTTCCAGTTGAATGCGGGGCGGGACTCGCATCGCTGACGCCAAATTCAGCCATCATTTGCTTGACTTGGGCAGCAACGAGGCGATCCGGATCGTTGCGCAGCATTGGTAGCAATTCTACCAAGGCGCGGGGCGATGCCACTTTCAGGTAAGCCAGCACGGCTTCCCGCACGAAGCCTTTGGGATGGCGCAGGCAAGCGAGCGTTTGTTCCGGCGTCAAACTCCACCGGCTCGCGCGTGCCAGGTGAAAACAGCAAGCCAATGGCCAGTCCGTGAGGAAGTGGCGCAACTCCAGCAACCGCCGCACGCGATCGCTCGGCTGCATCGGCTGATACGCCACCAGTTCCGACAGGCTTTGCAGTTTTTCCTGCTCCGAGCGGCGATCGAGTATCGTCAGCAGGGCGCGCTTGCTGGGAATATCCAGGGTATTGTCCAAAATTTCCAACCCCCGCGCCATATTCGATCGCGAACCCGATTTCAAATTAAACGCCGCTGCCTGAATGCTCGTGTGCGGGTAAAGCAATTTAAACAGCAAGAACAGCCGCTCCAGGGCATCCGCCTGCAAGTCCTCCAGGGCCGACCGCAGCATGTCCGCTTCTGGGCCATCCGCCCGGTTGGGGCTCAAATCGAGTAAAGCCCCGTAAATTTGGCCCAGGAACATCAGCTCTTGGTCGATTAACATTTCTACGCCGCTGCGCCCGTAGCGATCGAGCACTGCTTCAATCCCCGCTTCTTGCGGCATTTTCAGCAGAATGCGCAAAATATTGCGGCGCGTCGTGCCCCAAGCCGTCATCAAGTGATTCACCAGCGCCTGTTTGGCTTCCAGGGTGCCGATCTGACCGAGGGCGCTCCAGGCATACATGCGCACCAAATCCGGCTTGTGAATGTCTTCTGCCAGATCCACGATTTTGTCGATCACTTCGTTATTCAACCGTACCAAAGCCCGCAGGGCTGCTTCTCGGGTGGACTTGTAGTAAAGTCCCCGCAACAAAGAGGGATAGTATTCCTCTAAATGCGTCGAAGCAATCACGTCCAGCAGGGCGCAGCGCACCCGCAGCGATTCATCTTGCAAGAGATTGGGGATGTACAGGCGCAGCCCCTGCAAGTAATCTGCTTCTCCCAGCGCCCGACAGCCCATCACCCGTTCCCGTTCCTGTTTGTGGGTGAGCATCCGCCGCAGGGCGTTAGTGGCTTCCGCTTTTTGGTCGCGGTTGCCCCGGCGCATGATCAGGGCGGCAGCCGTTCCCCGCACCACCGGATCGACCTCCGATCGCAAATAAGGTCTGAGCGCTTCGATATTCGGGGCTTTTTCCGTCAGCCAGACGTAGCGCAGGGCCAAGGCCAACACGTCGGGAGGCAGGGGTCGATCGACGATCGCCTTCACCTGCTCCAGATACGCCGGATTGGGATGGTTCAGCATCGCCTCGAGACTCTGGCGCTGCAAAGACGGCGGCAGGTTGGCAAGCAGCGGCGCGAGCACCTCGCCGACATTATTCGGGTCAATTTGGATGAGCAGTTCGATACAGGAGCGCTTGTCGGCTTCCGTCCCGGGCTGTTCCAACGTTTCCACCACTGCCCGCTTCAGTCCCCGCATGTCCACGTCGGACACTCCCAACCGCCCGCGTTCGGCACTGGAGACTAACAGCCCCACATAGCGCGATCGCAGCATCCAGACATTCACCAACCAAATCGCCGCTAGCACCACGATCTGCGCGACGAAAATCCAGCCCTCCACCTGCTGCAAATACCTGTTCTCGTGGGAGATCGGCAGCAAAGAGCACAGCCAAATCGTCGCGAAAATCAACAAGCCGATCACCCCATCCGAGAGCGGCTCGGCAATCCCATTCACCCACGCCTGCACCTCGTCGCGATTCGCCTCGGGAATCGGCTGAAACAGCACCGGACTGACCCCCTCAAATAAGGTGTAGTGCAGCAATTCCTCTAAAAACTTCAGGAATACCAACCCGTAAAAGAACGGAAACAGACCGGTAAAAGACCCGAACAGCGAAGCGAGGCCGATCGCCGCCAGTCCGGCGGGCAAGATCATCGCCGATACAAACACGCCCAGCCATTCGACGATGCGATTGGAAAGAAACCACTGCGTCACCAGTTCAAAGATGCCGAGAAATCCGTTGAATATCCCAATAAACGCGGCGATCCCCAGACTTTGCTCCCCTAAATCCTGCTGTTCCAACTCGCTGAGAAATTGGAAGTCAACCAAGATATTCAGCAGCTCCGCCAGGACGAAAAAAGCGATCAGGGGCCAGACGTAGCGCTGAATCGGCCCCCGCATCCGCCGGTTGGTGAAATCCGCTTGTTCGTCATCTTCTTGCAGGGGAGAATCGGGAAATGCCTGTCGGTAAGCTTCGCAGAGATAGTAGAGAATCCCGGCTCCCACCACCATCATTATGCAGGACATGACGATGGTGTTTTTCAGCCCGATGGCGTTGAGGACTGAGGGCAGGGAAAAGCCGCTAATGACATCTGCCACCAAAATGCCGCTGCTGACAATCGGATAGGCGCGCTTGATTTCGCGGATGTTGAAGAGTTGGTTCGCGGCGATCGACGTGTTGAGGTCGTTGAGGGTGTAGATGCCGTCGAGCCACAGTCGCATCAGAAATACCGTCGCGCCGGCTATCCAGGCTGCCTTCAACCCCAAACCGATGCGAAATAGCAGCAGCGGAGCCGCCATGATCAAGGCGATGAGTACCAGCACCCGCCGCAGGGGCAGCATACTTTGCAGCCAGGAATACATCACCCCCAATGCCGAGCCGATCGCCGCCCCGGAAATGTAAATCCAGGGCAACTGCTCGGCTCCGTATTCGTCCAAAAATAAACCGACGGTGCTGGCTTCCAGCCAGAGTACGCCTACAGAGGTGGCTGTGTAGAATGCGAACATCAGAAAGGTTCGCTCCGCTTCCTCCGGACGCAGGTTCAGCCACTGCAGCAGTATCTGTACCCATTTCCCTCCAAACTGCCGATCTCTCAGTTCCATGCCGCCTTGATTTCCCCTGTTCTATATTGTCCTCGATCGCCTTCAAGCTCGTTTTATTTTACTGGCTGTTCACTTTTGCCGCGCTTGACAACCCCGTAGGCGTTTCTCTGCCGCGCCATCTGCTCGGCTGCGGCTGGATGCAAGAGCGCTGCCCCCTTTCAATTTTGGCGGAAGATCCCGTATCGGGGCGCTGCTGCTGCAACTAGACGCTGTTTCCCTGGCAAGATTTAAAACTTTTTGCTGTCTCGACGCCGATTTTTCTCCGATCGCAAACCGTTCTGGCTGGTTATTCGGCCTTGAATTGCACGGCACAAAGCTTTCCGCAAGTTCTTGCCAACCCTTATTCGCTGCCAACCGTTCCATTTTCACCTGTATCGCGGCGCGCTTGAGGTTTCTCTCCACTGCTTTGCCATCGCTGCCGCTTTCCCCGTGCCCACCCCCTGCTATTGTGGCTCTCTATTACAGTTTTATTTGTACCACAGCGATCGAGCAAATCGAAAAATTACAATGTTTGATTAAACGGATTTTTCTCCCGATCGCGGCAATTTTACAATTTTATATTTTGTGTTTTAAATTTCCCTTCACGCCCGCGCGCCTGTTTCCGATCGACCGCCGCCAGACCGATCTTTATTGCAGGTCAAAAATAATATTTATAAAACTGCCATAAATATTCCGATATTTCAGAATTTTTATAGACTTAAAAAAAAATTTGCGATAAACAAGCAAAATAGGTCGGGAGCGATCGCCGATATAAAAAGATTGGCATCGGCAAAGGGCGACTGCCAGAGGGGCTAATGCCGCCAAAAATATAGAGAGCGCGCTTTCCCATCTGCTCGAATCGCACGCTCTCTGATTCTTCAATCCCGCGCCGCTCAAGACGTAGAGCCAGCGAGTGGCAGCTCACAGCCTTGACTCGGGGGAATTTTTCCAGCACGGACGCCAGGAGAGGGAATGCGGAAATCGCGCCCTCCGGCGTCAGCCAATGCCTTTATTTTCTCGGGGAGAGCAGCATCATCATGCTGCGGCCTTCTTTTTTGGGAGCTTGCTGAACTTCTGCCACTTCTTGCAGGTCTGTGGCCATTCGTTTCAACAACTCCTCGGCCAGATCGGTATGCTGAATTTCCCGCCCTCGGAACATAATCGTAGCTTTAACCTTATCGCCGTCCTTGAGAAAGCGCTGCGCCTGATTGATGCGCACCTGATAGTCGTGTTCTTCAATCTTGTAGCGCATCTTCACTTCTTTGACTTCAGCCGTGTGCTGCTTCTTCTTGACTTCGCGGGCTTTTTTCTCTTGTTCAAATTTAAACTTGCCGTAGTCCATGATGCGGCACACCGGCGGGTCCGCCTTGTCACTGACGAGGACGAGATCCAGCTCTTTTTGCTCTGCTAGCCGCAAAGCTTCCTGGGGTGTCAGGATGCCGAGCTGCCCTCCGTCCGTATCGATGACTCGGATCTTGGGGAAGCGAATTCTTTCGTTAATTTGGGGTAAGTCGCGATTGCGTTTCTTTTCAATCACAGGCGTTTTAGGTAATGCTGGCAATTTGTTAACAGTTGGTAGTGGGTTATCTCGTGAACAGTTTGTTGCTTCCTGTGCAGGAAGGAAGGGCTGAATTGACGGTGGGACAGCGACTCGACTAGCTGGCACTCGTTTCGGCGATCTGGCGATCGCTTGTACTTGCTATTCTAATCAGCCCGAGGGAATTTCGATCTATTTGTCATTTTACTGTGATGTGGAGGCGGGCGCTCACAAACCGTGGCCAAAGCCTCTTGGCTCTACCTGCGGCGTTCCGGGCACTGCTGTCAGATTTGAAAAGAAAGAACTGCAAATTTGTTGCAATTTGTAACAATTCCGAACGAATTTCGGCACTGACAGTCACGGTGAGGCAGCCGGCAAGATGGGATTGAGAAAAATCAGGCGATCGGGCTTTGTGGCACGGGAGGGCTGGTTTGGCCGAACGGCAGCGCTCTGCCGCCTGGGAAGTTGCTGGACTCTTCCTATTTTACTGCATGAAATGAGCAGCCGTTAGGGCCTCTGACTGTTCCTCTGAATGGCCCTGCTGCGATCCCCGACAGCGCTTGTGGGCAGTAGCCGCACCGTTCCCCCTGCCCGCACGGGGTCAACAGGACGCTTTGAGATTTGAGATTGCAGAGTGTAACGGCCAAAACATGGGATATAAAAGGATAGAAAAAGTTATCAGGCTGGCGCGTCGCTTTCTGAGATGGCTTGTTCAGCCCCAACCCGCACTTTTCCGGCGGCTCAAAGTTCACCTGAAACCATCCACCTCCCAGGAACCGGAGGCGAGGGACTGCGGACTAGAAAAAAAAGAGACGGGTTTTGGGTCCCTCAATCCCTAAAAAGGATTCCGGCACCTACCCCACCGCCAGTCCCCGCAGAATCTCACTCGGGGCGCTCCTCGGTGACGTTCATTCACCCGAAAACCTCGATCTCTGCCAACCGACCGATCTACTCGCAAGCATTGAGAACTATGAAACTCACCATCCTTGTCACCTGCGCGCTGTTGGCTGCCCTCTGGTTGGACAGGCCAGCATCAGCGGCCAACCCGGAACACGTCAGGCGATTGCTCAACTACAAGGAATGCCGCAAGTGCAACCTGAGCAAAGCCGACCTGACAGGGGCCGACCTCAGCAATGCTGACCTGCGAGGGGCTTACCTGGCAGGCGCGAACTTGCAAAAAGCCGACCTGTCGGGAGCAAGGCTGACTCGGGCTGATTTGACCGATGCCATTTTGCGCGAAGCCAAGTTGCTAGAAGCCGATCTCCAGGCTGCTTCTTTGAAAAACGCTAACTTGAGAAATGCCGATCTCCGGCAGACGACGATGAATTTTGCCACGCTCATCGAGGCAGATTTGCGTCAAGCGGACTTGAGCGGAGCCTATCTGATTCGCGCCAATCTTCGCGAAGCTTTTCTCGATGGCGTGGATTTGACGAGTGTCGTTTTGACTGGAGCGACGATGCCCGACGGCAGAACCTTCGATCTGAGGACGCTCAGGCAATAGATCTGGGAGAGGGGTTGGGGGAGAGGGGGCGGGGGAGCAGGAGTGGGCGATCGGGGGAGGAGAGAGAGACAATAGCAGGTATGGGTTTGAAGGGGCGCATTTAACTTTTTTTCTGAAAATTTCTTTATTTTTTGACAATTTTTTGATAGCGCAACGCGATCGCCTTCGCGAAAAGCCATGACTGTAGAAAAATTCAGGCAAACTCTTCCTCTCAAAACGCGAATGTCCCCTCCAGCGATCGCCGGTTGGCGGCGATTGTTCATTCTCAGCTTGCTAGGAGCCGTCACCCTGGCAGTCCGCGAAAGTCTGCCCGCGCCGCTTTTGGCTGCTGTCTTGGCGGATTGGGGACTCGACCCGAATACGAATCAGCTCGAACTGCTCGTGGAGCAGGAAACGCAACCGCGCCTCTCGGTACTCAACCAGCCGCCGCGCATTGCGATCGATTTGCCCAATACGAAACTAGCCGTCAAGCCGATTAACGAGTATTACGAAGGTGAGGTGCGGCGAATTCAAATCGAGCAGTTGCCTGCGGGGGGCAGTCGCATTGTTTTGGAATTCCAGCCGAATCTGGTTTTAGATCCGGCGCGGGTGCAACTGCAAAAGCTGGCGTCGCAAGTAGATGTCGGCGCTTTTCGCGATCGCTGGGTGGTGCGTCCCGCTTTTGTCGAGGGGGCGGCTCCTTTTCCGGCTGCTTCTCCGGGCAGCAGTGTTGCCATCTCGGTGCCGCCGCCGCCTCCTCCTCCCGTCGGTACGCCCTTCCGAGGCATTCCTCCCAGCAGTGCTCTGCCGGGGCTGCCTGCGGATATGTCTGGCATTCCCAGCCGCACGGTTTCTCCCTCTGTCGTCGTGCCGCCGATCGCTCCTCGCCGCAGCTCCGAGCCCGGTGTCTTGCTGCCGAAGGGCACGGTGCTGAACCTGCGCTATTCGGGAAATGAGATTGTGGCTCTAGAACGGAATGTCGATCGCCAGGAAGTTTTGCTGTTGAATGAGGCGATTCGCGATGGCGCGGGCAATGTGATTATTCCTGCCGATACCCCGGCGATCGGGCGTTTTGAAACCGATGGCAAGGGCAGTCGCTTTGTCGTCAAGGCGCTTGCTCTCTACGGGCGCAACGTTCCTGTCTCTGCGCGATCGGAGCGTTTGCGGCACCTGCTCGTTCTCGATCCCGGCGAAGTCGTGCCAGTTCGCCTGACGGAGGCGCTGCGTTAGGGGAGGATGCCGATACCTGTAGATAGTAGGTTAAGGGCGAAGCATTCGCGAATCAGCATCTACTACTCACTGAGAGATTGCCTGCGCGAATGCTTCGCCCCTACACGGCAGAATGGTAAAGTGAGCTGAAAAATGACTTTAGCAGTCTCACTTTAAACAAATTTTTAAGAGAGATTTATCGGCTGAGAAACCCTTGAATTTGCCGCAGGGCAGCGGGAGCAATGTTAAACAGTGCCCAACCGGCTGCGATCGCCAATGGCCCTACAACCACCAAAATGCGCCAATCAAAATCCATACTCGAACCCCCTCTTAAAAGATCGTTACGTCGTTTTCATTTTTTATATTTTGCGCGCAAGGGGGTAAATTTTCCAGATCTGTTTTTTTGAGGGGACGCGGCGGGGATCAGTGGGCCACCTCAAACCCCAGATTCGTGCCCTTGCCGGCGTGAACCAGAGCCAGTTGCTCGTAGCGGCGGGCGTGTTCGATCAGCTCTGCCGCCTCCGCTTCTGAGACATCCCGCAGGCGTTTGGCGGGCACCCCAACCACCAGAGACAGGGGCGGCACGTCTTTTGTCACTACGGCACCCGCTCCGATAATGCTGCCCGCGCCGACGCGCACCCCATCCATGACGATCGCGCCGATCCCCACCAAGCAGCCGCGTTCGATATGGGCGGAGTGAACGACGGCTCGGTGCCCCACGGTGACGAAATCTTCTAAAATTGTCGGCTGACCGGGGTCGCCGTGTAAAATGGCCCCATCTTGAATATTCGTGCTGGCACCGATTTCAATCCGTTCCACATCCCCGCGCAGCACGGCGTTGTACCAAATGCTAGCGCCCGGTGCTACCCGTACCCAACCGATAACCGTGGCGTTGGCAGCGACGAAAGCTGCTGGCGAAAGGTCGGGAGGGGGCCAAAAAGAGGGCGGTGTCGAGAATGGGCGATCGGAATTTGTCATCATTTAAACATCAGCAGTGGAAGATTACATTAAGAAATCCTGCCAGAGGCAGAGTAGGGGGACTTACAAGCCTTGAGATTTGGAGGATGCGCAGCCGAGCCTCTGGGCGGGATGGTATAATTAAAGGCAATCGGCCAGCACGCAACTTTTAATCCCTTTCAGAGGCTGAAATATAATAAAAGCACTAAACTGGCGCATGATGAACATGCTGGTATGCACTCAATGATTGAGACAAGCTTGCAATACCCAATTTTTGGCTCGGAGATTCAGTGTCCCCACTGCCGCCAAACGATCCCGGCGCTGACGCTGACTGATACCTATTTGTGCCAGCGGCACGGTGCGTTTGAGGCGAATCCGAATACGGGGGAACTGATTCATCTCCAGTCGGGGCGTCACTGGCGCAGGTGGAATAATGAGTGGTATCGGCAGCACACTCATCCCGACGGGATTCGCTTTGAAATCCACGAGGCGCTGGATCGACTTTATACTCAAGGTTTCCGGGCAACGCGGGTGATTATCGCCCGCCGCTATATGGAGTTGATCGGGGCTTATTTGGAGCGCAGCACGCCTTGGAGAGGGCAGTCAGAGTCTCCAAAACCGCGTCTGTACGGTTTGCCGGTCGAGTTCAGCCCCGATCCCTCGGAAGATCCTTGCTGGGAAGTGATTAATTTCGAGTTGGAAAAAGAACCGGGCGTGCCGATTAGATATCCCTATTTCCGGCTGTTTGAGTAGGGTAACGGGTCAAATGTCCCCAGTCCTTTGTCGGCGATCGCGATCGGGTTTGAAGTAGGGGCGCGTAGTGGAGAGTGCCCGCCCCAGAGTGTCAGCGAATCGCCAAAGGGCAGAGGTTACTTGACAAAAGATAAAAAATATGCACCACGCTTCGATTCGGACTGCGAATATCCACCGGGCGATCGCTTTTTACGAGCAGCTCGGCTTTACTGTCTGCGAGCGCTTTACAGCGGGCATCACCCTGGCTTGCTGGATGGAAGGGCTGGGCGGGCGCGTAGAGTTGATTCAAATTCCCCAGCCGCAACCGGCACCGGATGCGTTTGGGGACGAGCACTATACGGGTTACTATCACTTGTCGTTTGATTTGAGCGATCGCGCTGTGGATTTGCCCAGTTGGCTGGCTGAAATGCGCGATCGCTTTGCCAAGGCAGCCGCCGAACAGCCGGAGCAGTTCCAACCTCTAAAAGTGCTGCTAGAACCCGCGCAGCAAATTATCGGCGATCGCATTTACGAAGTTGCCTTTATTGCCGATACCGATGGCTTGCCCCTAGAATTTATCCGAGTTATGGGAACGAGATAGCCGCGAGTTGTACAAACAAATACCTACTTATAAAATCATGCAGGTGCGTTCGTATTATAACAAATTTTTGACAGCAGTGCTGGGAATTTTGCTCTGTTTGGGGTTCTGGGCTTCACCGAATGCGATCGCCGCAACTGTCGATCTCGCCCGCCAACCCCTAACGGAAGTTAAAGTTAGTTTGGGCAGCGCCGCCAACGAGTTAAAATTTTATCCAGATAAGCTGGAATTTGTCGCGGGGAGACGCTACAAACTCATCCTCGACAATCCCAGCCCGCAAAAACATTATTTTACAGCGAAAGACTTTGCCGATGCAAGTTGGACGCAAAAAGTAGAAGCGGGTAAAGTAGAGATTAAGGGAAATATACGCGAATTGGAGTTAAAACCCGGAGCCGTTGCCGAGTGGGTATTCGTGCCAGCCAAAGCGGGGACTTATTCACTGCGCTGCCCGATACCGGGGCATACAGAAGCGGGGATGACAGGCAGCATCACCGTCACCGCCGACTAGCCGGCAGCGTGCTTGCAGCAGGTGAATTACAATCCTGAAAGACATCACAGGCGATCGATCCGGTTAAAAGGATATGATTACAGAAAAGCTGGCGCATATTTTATCACAATCTGCTGCCACGAAAGGCGCTGCTTGTTCGGAGAAATTCAAGACGGAGTAATGCAGCCGAACATTTCGGGCATGACAGTAGCGGCAATATGGGATAGCTTGCCCAGTCATTTTCCCTTTATTGATTTAGATGCGTTTGTTTTGATGCCCAATCACATACACGGTATAATCATCATAGAAGAACGTGAGATTTATACAAGCGAAACTCACATACAAACGCCTTCAGATTCATCGATGCCCAACGGAACCTTATCGGGTTCTTTATCGGCGATTATTCAAAACTTCAAATCCATAGCGACGCGCAGAGTCAATCGCCTCACCCGGAATAAAGGAACAATTTGGCAGCGAGGCTTTCACGAGCATATTATCCGCGTCATTGAAAGTGAAAGACATTATGAGAATATCAGGCGGTACATTTTAGAGAATCCGCTGAGATGGCAGGAAGATGAAGAGAATCCCGTCAATTCTAAACCTATAAAATAGGTGCAATTTTTACCTGGGGGCTGTAGGGGCGATAGCATTCGGGCGACAATTCATCGGGGAAATCCGAAACATCTACCGTCATAATTACGTTAATCGTTGTGACAGGGCGAAGCATTCGCGAATGGAGATATCGGATGAGATGGAAAGATTATTCGCGCGAATGCTATCGCCCCTACACGCATCATTGTATAATCCGAATAAATCTCACATTTTACCGCCCATCACCCATCTCACAAATTTTGTAGGGGCGATAGCATATAGCCCTTCGGGCATGGCTGCGCTAACGGGCGACAATTTATCGGGAAAACCAGAAATCTTCATAACCGAATGCTTCGCCCTGCCACAACAAATAATGTTCAAATACCCTCATAATTACGTTAATCGCGAGGGCAGGGTTGTAGGGGCGATAGCATTCGGGCGACAATTCATCGGGAAAACCAGAAACCTTCATAACCGAATGCTTCGCCCTGCCACAACGAATAAATGTTACGCGCTCCTCCTGCGCGACACATTAGAAATAATTACGTTAACGCGGGGGCAGGGCGAAGCATTCGCGAATGGGGATTTCGGATGAGATAGAAACATTAATGGCGCGAATGCTATCGCCCCTACACACCTGATTGTATAATCCGAATAAATCTCACATTTTACCGCCCATCACCCATCTCACAAATTTTGTAGGGGCGATAGCATATAGCCCTTCGGGCATGGCTGCGCTAACGGGCGACAATTTATCGGGAAAACCCGAAACCTTCATAACCGAATGCTTCGCCCTGACACAACGAATAATGTTCAAATACCTTATGTTTCCGACACCGCGCCAACAACCACCAACCACACAAACGCGGTAAGGGCTGTAGGGGCGATAGCATTCGGGCGACTATTCATCGGGAAAACCCGAAACCTTCATAACCGAATGCTTCGCCCTGACACAACGAATAATGTTCAAATACCCTCATAATTACGTCAATGCGGAGGGCGAAGCATTCGCGAATGGGGATTTCGGATGAGATAGAAAGATTATTCGCGCGTTAGCGAAGCCATGCCCGAAGGGCTATATGCTATCGCCCCTACACACATGATTGTATAATCCCAATAAATCTCACATTTTACCGCCTATCACCCATCTCACAAACGCTGTAGGGGCGATAGCATTCGGGCGACTATTTATCGGGAAAACCAGAAACCTTCATAACCGAATGCTTCGCCCTGTCACAACGAATAATGTTTAAATACCTGATGTTTCCGACACCGCGCCAACAACCAACCACACAAACGCGGTAGGGGCTGTAGGGGCGATAGCATTCGGGCGACTATTTATCGGGAAAACCAGAAACCTTCATAACCGAATGCTTCGCCCTGCCACAACGAATAATATTTAAATACCCTAACCCCCTACGAGACATAACAAATATTTACCTTAATCGCGGGGGCAGGGCGAAGCATTCGCGAATAGAGATTTCGGATGAGATAGAAACATTATTCACGCGAATGCTATCGCCCCTACACGCATCATTGTATAATCCAGATAAATCTCACATTCTCCCACCCATCACCCATCTCACAAACCCTGTAGGGGCGATAGCATATAGCCCTTCGGGCATGGCTGCGCTAACGGGCGACAATTTATCGGGAAAACCCGAAACCTTCATAACCGAATGCTTCGCCCTGACACAACGAATAATGTCCAAATACCCTAACCCTAGCCTATTCCATGTTACAATTGCTGAGGTAGGGCGGCGAGCAGGAACCCTGGAGCGAAACCGCAAGTGCGATGTGAGGGGCATGGAAAAATGGACGAACGACGCCTGCAAGAGTATGTCAAATTCACAGCGGAGCTGCTCGCGTGCGACAGCGGCGAGGAAACCGCCCTCTTGCAGGCGCGCCCGGATTTGATTGACGCCGGGTTGGTGCAGGTGATGGAATCTGTGGCGGCGATGATGGTGCAGCGGGGGGATGAAAGTGGGGCTTTTTAATTGGTTGAGAAATTTGGCGCGGCGCGTCAGGGGGATGTTGAATGCGGGTGCGGGGAGTGAGGAGCAGCGCCAGTTTTTAATCGAGGTGTTGCAGGCGGTACAAAAAAGTGGCGGCGACGCGCAAGTGGTGTATCCGCTGCTGCAAGCGAATCTGGATAAGCTGGATGAGAATTTTGCTGAGGTGTTGCGTCAGTGGGGAAGGGAAAGACTGGCGCAAGTGGGGAGAAGGGAAGCGTACAGTTTTGCATCGGAGATTTATTCTTTCAATATCCTGATGGGAGGTTTCTCGTTAGGTAGTCGAGCCGATAATATAGAGATTGCTATTGTTTGTTGTGAACTAGCGCTCACTGTTTGGACTCGCGATGCCCATCGTGAAGATTGGGCGATGCTTCAAAACAGTTTAGGGATTAAGTATTCTGATAGAATCAGGGGAGATAGGGCACAGAATCTGGAAAATGCGATCGCCTGTTACTCGGAAGCTCTGAAAGTTTGCACCCCGGAAGCTTTTCCCGTGGATTGGGCGACGACGCAAAATAATCTGGGGATTGCTTACCGTGATAGAATCAGGGGAGATAGGGCTCAGAATCTGGAAAATGCGATCGCCTGTTACTCGGATGCTCTGAAAGTTCGCACCCCGGAAGCATTTCCCGTGAATTGGGCGACGACGCAAAATAATCTGGGGAATGCTTACCGTGATAGAATCAGGGGAGATAGGGCTCAGAATCTGGAAAAAGCGATCGCCTGTTACTTGGATGCTCTGAAAGTTTACACCCCGGAAGCAGATTCTTATCTTTGGGCACTGACGCAGGAAAATTTAGCCTATGTTTATCGCGAGCTAGGGAAGCTTGACGAAGAAATTCAATGTTTCGAGTTAGCTCTAGAAATTCTCACTCCTACTGACTTCCCGATTAACTGTCTCAAGGCAGGGCGCAACCTCGGCAATACTGCCTTTTCAAATGGATTGTGGGAAACTGCCATCAACGCTTACGAAAAAGCCATCCTCGCCGTCGAACAAAGTCGGGAATGGGCTGCCTCGCAGCGGCGCAAGCGGGAGATAGTTGCAGAGGCGCTGGATATTTACGAAAAAATGGTGCAAGCCTGCATCAATGCCCGACAGCTCGACAAAGCCCTGGAAACCGTGGAGCGCAGCAAATCCCGCCATTTAGTCGAGCTGCTCGCCAATGCCGAGCTCTTCCCCAAAGGCGCATCGGAGGAAATCAAGCAGCAATTAACGGAGCTGCGCCGCCGCATCTCCAGCGCCGAGCAACTCTTAGAAGCAGTCGAGGGAAACGTACAAAATCCCGACAGTGGGGGAGCGGGCGAGTCGCAGCGCCGCAGCGAAACAGCCCCCGTCAGCAGCGAGTACCTCTCGCAGCAGCGCCAAATCCTCCAGCAGTCGCAGCAGCAGCTCGACGCCCTCCTCACCGACATCAAGCAAACCCTCGACAAAGACTTCACCCTCACCCAGCGAGTCGAATCTATCAGTTTTGAGGAAATCCGCCGCCTGCTCGACGCCGACACCGCCCTGGTGCAATGGCACGTCAACACGGAGCCGCGCTCCTGGGGGGAAGGAGCCTCGTCAGGTTTCCAAACTTTCATCGTTACGCGCGACACGTTAGCGGTAGAGGAATTCGACGCCGCCGCCCTCTCGGAGCTGGAAACCTGGAAAGACGAGTATCTGGGCACCTACGGCGAGGATGCGTGGAAAAATTTGCTGTCAGAGCGACTGCAGCGCCTCAGCCAGATATTGCGTCTCGACGATATTATTGCCCGCATTCCTTCAACCTGCCGGCAAGTGGTGCTGATTCCCCACCGCTACTTGCATCTTTTCCCGTTGCACGCTCTGCCTTTATCGGAAGAATTCGCCGCTCGGATAGGGCAGGGGGAAGGATTCGTCTTTTCCGTGGGGGCGGGCGAAGCATATAGCCCTTCGGGCATGGCTGTCGCTAACGCCAATGAAGATGGTAGTGGAGAGTTGGGGATTGTTAGTGCGAATGCTTCGCCC